>NZ_JBFBIP010000003.1:0-603557 GCF_040685655.1 Microbispora sp. NPDC088329 | reverse complement strand
CGCGTCCGTCCCTTGGGCCTCGCTCGACGCAGAGCACACCGCCTCCTCGGCGGGCTCCACGGACTCGGCCGGCTCGATGAGCTCGGGGGCGGCCGGCTCGGGGGCTCCGGTGGCCTGCCCGCCGCGGCCATCCCGGCCGCCGTGAACGTCTCGGACATCCCCGGTGTTCTCGACGCTGCCGGTCTCCCCGGCCTTCTCCGCGTTCCGGCCGCCCTCGGCGCCCAGGATGTTGTCGGCGTCTGCGGTGGCTTCGGCGTCCTGAGTGTCCGGGCGGCTGCCGAGATCCTCGGCGTCGCTGGTGCCAGCGTCCTCGAGGTTCTCAGTGTCCTCGGTGTCGCTGGTGCCGACGTCCTCGAGGTCCTCCGTGTCCTCCTGGCAGTTCTCGCTGTCCTCGGTGGCGGTGGCGTCCTCGGGGTGGTTGGCGTCGTCGTCCTGGTCGGGGGCGGTGTCGGTGACCGGGTCGGTGGGGAGGGACTCGGCGTTGACCAGCACCAGAAGCTCGGCGACGATCTTCTGCTCCAGCAACGCGATCAACGCATCGGCCTGACGTACCCGCAGCGGCCGGTCATCACCCTCCGCCCGGGGCCGGGCATAGGCATCCAGCAACACCCGCAACCGGGCGGCCGCCTCACGCGGCAGATAAAACTCCCCCTCCAGCCCACCCCCTTTGCCGGGACGGACCCGCAGAAACCGCCGCCCGTAATCGGCCCGCTCATCACGCTCGTCCCCATCAGGGTCCAGCACCGCCCGCAGATACCGGCCCGCCCTGGCCACCTCCGCCGGCCCCGCCCGGCCCGCCAACTCCAGCAAAATCGGCTCGGCCAGCCCCACCTGCTCACCGGTCAGGTGCTCGGTAGCCACACAGATGGCCTCCACCACCCCCGCCGACAGCTCACCGTCCGCAAACTTCTTCCGCACCCGCGGCAACCGGGCCAGCTCCACGCCCAACGTCAGCAGCCGGCCCGCCCCCGCCACACTCAACCCACCCGCGGTACGCAACCAACTGCGAGTGGAGGCATGCCCATGCTGCCTAGCCTGCCCCGCCCGATGCACCCGCCCCACCCGATCCGCCAACGCCGACGTGATCCGATCCCGGGCGAACAACAGGTCCTCGGCCTCGGCCAGGCAGACACCGGCATCGTCGGGAACCGGCGCCAGCGCCAACGCCTGCGCCGACTCCCGCAACGAGGCCACCAACACCCACGACGACCGCACCCCCGACGGCCGACCCCGGCCCCGACCCGCACCACCACCGGCATCCCCGGCAGACCCGGCACCAGCCGAACCAGCCCCGGCACCACCGGCGGCGGCACCAAAACCACTGGAACCAGCCGCGGAAGCGGCCCCGGCAGCATCGGCTGAACGGGCGGTCAACCGATCCCACCAGTCGCCGTCGGCATTATTCGAACAACGAGAGTGATCGGGATCCCAGTCGAACAGATCCATCACACCCCCAATTCATTCGAAAGCCTGTATCAATTCTCTCCTGGTCGATACACCTCGGGCAACCGCACAACGTGATTTGTTGGAGCTACAGGCATAGGGGGAGCAGCGGAAACGCGCGCGCCAAACCAGGCGGGAAACGCGGCAGAAAACGTCACAAAGGCTGCTTGTGGGCTCATTGAGCGGTAAGCGGGGAATCGAGCACTCGTGCACGGGGTCGAAGTGCCTGGCTGACCGTGGCTCGGCTGACTGTGGCCCGGCCGCCGCCCCCGCGTCGCGGCCGGGGCGCAGCCTCACCAGGCCCAGGCCTCCGGGCCGGGGCCGCCGTTCCCGACGGGCGGGAACAGCTCCTCCAGCCGGGCCAGGGTCCCGGCGGACAGCTCGGTACGCAGCGCGGCCAGCGGCAGGTCGAGCTGCCGCAGCGCCCCGGACAGCGCGCCGAAGTGCAGCGGCGAGTAGGGCAGGATCCCGATGCCCAGCTCGATCGCCGCGGGCAGCACCTCCAGTTCGACGTGCCGGGTGAGCAGGTTGTACTTGCACTGTTCCGAGACCAGGCCGAGGAAGTTGCGCCGTTCGGCCGCCGCCTGCGCACGGGCGAGGTGCCAGCCGGCGAAGTTGGACGAACCGACGTACCGCACCTTGCCCTGGACGACCAGCGTTTCCGTGGCCTGCCAGATCTCCTCCCAGGGGATGTCCCGCTGCACGTGGTGCATCTGGTAGAGGTCGATCCAGTCGGTCCGCAGGCGGCGTAGCGACGCCTCGCAGGCCGCGATGATGTGGCGGGCCGAGAGCCCGCCGTCGTTCGGCCGCTCGGTCATCGGGGCGTACACCTTCGTAGCGAGCACGATGCGGTCCCGGTGGCCCGCCTTGTCGAACCAGCGGCCGATGAACCGCTCGCTCAGGCCGTCGCCGGTCTCCCGGCCGTACATGGTCGCGGTGTCGACGAAGTTCACGCCTTTCTCGTACGCCCGGTCGAGGATCGCGTGGCTTTCGGTTTCGCCGATCTGCCAGCCGAAGTTCATCGTGCCCAGGCAGATGCGGCTGACGAGCAGGCCGGTCCGCCCCAGACGGGTGTATTCCATGCGCCGACCGTAGGAACCGGGGGGTGCTCTCCGCTAACCGTTCGAGCGTGCTCGAATGGACAGGTGATCCGGATCGAGTTCGCCCTCGCCGACCTGTTGCGGCTCAGGTTCGCGCACAGCCCGATGGCGGAGGTCGTGGCCAGTTGCCTCGCGCTGCGGTCCCGCTCTGCGCGCCTGGTCCCCGCGTCCTGGCGGGCCAGGGTCGAGCCGCTGCTGCGGGGCCTGACCACCCTTGGCGCGCTGGTCCCCGGCCCCACCGGCTATGTGCCGGACTTCCTCACTCCCGCCCCCGGCGCCGCCCGGCCGACCCTGGAACAGGAGCTGCGGGTGGTGGCCGCCACCCCGCTCGACCGGGCCGCGTACGAGGTGGACCGGGCCTGGGCGGGGCACCGGGCGCCGCCGCAGATCGAGCGGTTCGCGGCCGACCCGGCGGCAGCGCTGGCCGCGACGGTGCGGGAGGCCAGGCGCTATTTCGCGCTGGCGATCGCGCCGAGCTGGCGGACCTGCATCCCCGGTTGGACTGGGACGGCGAGGCGCTGCGGCTCGCGTACGCCAAGGATGGGGAGTTCGGCCTGGACGGGCACCCGCTGACCCTGCTGCCCACCGGCTTCACCGGCTCGCCGAGCCGCCGGCGGCGCTGGCCGCCCTGCTCGGCCCGACCCGCGCGGCCGTGCTCGTATATAGACCGGTCTAGTTGCGCCTACTGGACCGGTCGGTCTAGTGTGATCGGCATGACGCGAAGGAACGACACGCGCGAGCGCGTCCTGCGCACGGCCGCCGGGCTCTTCCAGCGGCAGGGCTACAACGCCACGGGCCTCAACCAGGTGCTGGCGGAGAGCCGGGCGCCCAAGGGCTCGCTGTACTTCCACTTCCCGGAGGGCAAGGAGCAGCTGGCCGCCGAGGCGGTCGCCCTGTCCGGCGGCGACCTGGGGGAGCGGATCACGGCCGCCGTGGCCGCCGCCTCCGGCCCGGCCGAGGCGATCGCCCTGATCGGCGATCTGCTCGCCCACGACCTCGAGCAGTCGGAGTTCCAAGAGGGGTGTCCGGTGGCCACGGTGGCGTTGGAAGCCGCCGGTGCCAGCGAGCCCATCCGGTCGGCCTGCGACGCGGCGTACGCCTCCTGGCTGGACGGGCTGACCCGTTACCTGCGCGGGCACGGTGTGGGTGAGGCCGAGGCGCTCGCCGACCTGGTGCTGTCCTCCCTGCAGGGGGCGCTGCTGCTGGCCCGCGTGCGCCGCGACACCGGCGTCATCCACTCGGTCACGCGGCGGATCGGCGCTCTGGTCGACGACACCGCTCAGGGGAAGGGCTCCGCATGAAGATCCACCACCTCAACTGCGCCTCGATGCGGAAGATCGAGCCCGTGTATGACGACCTGGCGCCCGCGCACGCGGTGGCCCACTGCCTGCTTGTCGAGACCGACCACGACGGCCTGGTGCTGGTGGAGACCGGGCTCGGTCTCGGCGACGTACGCGACCCGGCGGGCTCGCTCGAACGGGAGTGGACGGAGATGGCCGAGCCGCTGCTCGACCCGGCCGAGACCGCCGTACGCCAGGTCGAGCGGCTCGGGTACGCCCCCGCCGACGTGCGGCACATCCTGCTGACCCACCTCGACGTCGACCACTCCGGCGGCCTGCCGGACTTCCGGCACGCCCGGGTGCACGTCCTGGAGGAGGAACTGGCCGCCGCGATGGCCGAGGCCCCCAGCCGGCGCTACCGCCCGGCGCACTGGGCCCACCGGCCGCACTGGGTGACGTACGAGCCCGGCCGGGGGGAGGAGTGGCTCGGCTTCGGCGGCGTACGGCAGCCGGAGGGGCTGCCGCCGGAGTTCCTGCTGGTGCCGCTCGGCGGGCACACCGCCGGGCACGCGGCGGTGGCCGTGCGCGACGGCGGCCGGTGGCTGCTGCACGCGGGCGACGCGTACTTCCACCACGGCGAGCTGCGGGCGGGGGAGCCGCAGCCGCACCCGCTGCTGGACATCGTGCAGACCGGCTCGCAGGTCGACGCGGAGCTGCGGCTGCGCAACCGCGACCGGCTACGCGCACTCGTCCGCGACCACGCGGGCGAGGTGGAGGTCTTCTCCGCCCACGACCCCTGGGAACTGAGCCGGTACAGGACGGAGCGGTAAGGCGACAGGCTCCGCACCGGAGTCAGCCGGCGAATGAGCCGGTCCCCGGGCCCGGCCGCGCCCGCTGAACAGGTCTTCGGACCTCCGGACGGCGGGGACCAGAAACGCCGTCCTGGTCGGCCGGCCCGGCGACGACGTGACCGTCGTCGAGCGCCTCTGACCCGGCCTCAGCCCTCGGGCTCCCCGCCGTCCGGCGCGGGCAGATGGAACACCAGCGAGTGTCCCGCGCTGTCGACGACGTCGGCCAGGGTGAGGTGAAAGGTCCGCGTCCCCAGGCCGGGGGCCGTGATCGTGCGGGGCCGCAGGCGCGGACCGTGGACGTGCCGCTCGTCCCACCAGCGGCGGAACTCGGGGCTGGCCTCGCTCAGGCCGGTCACCAGTGCGCTCATCCTCGGGTCGCCCGCCAGCGGCGGGTAGGCGGTGCGCAGCCGGGCGACGACGTCGAGGGCGTCGCCGTGCCAGCCGGGCAGCCGGCGCTTGGCCTCGGGGTCGGTCAGCAGCCACCACAGGATGTTCCTGCGTGCGTCCGGCAGTCGCCCGAAGTCCGTGTACCACCGCGCGGCCGCCCGGTTCCACGCCACGACGTCGCCATACCGGTTGCCGGCGTAGAGCGGCCAGGGGCCCTGCCCGGCGGCCTCGACCAGCCGCGCGACGAGGTCCCCGTCCACGACGGTTCCGTCCGCGGCGACCGGCCGGGTGCGCGCGAGCAGGTGGACATAGCGGCGCTCGTCCTCGCTGAGACCGAGCACGCGGGCCAGGCTGTCGAGCACCGCGGGCGAGGGATTGATGTCGCGGCCCTGCTCCAGGTAGGTGTACCAGGTCGGGCTGAGGCCGGCCAGCACGGCGACCTCCTCGCGCCGCAGCCCCTTCGTCCGGCGATGGGGCCCGACCGGCAGACCCATGTCCTGCGGCGCCACCCGGGAGCGGCGGTCGCGCAGGAAACGCGCCAGCTCGCGCCTGTTGTCGTGCCCGGTCTCGCCCATCAGCCCCCCGCCGGTCGCCCGTGTCCGTCCATCATCGCGAAGCCGGCGATCCCGCAGAAGAGCCCGGCGCGCCCCACCACCGGTCCGGCACCGTGAGCACCGCGGCGGCCGCCGCCAGCGCCCCCAGGCAGACCAGGCTCGCCGCGAACGCCCTGCCGTACGCGACGGGGGAGGAGCCGCCACCGAGGACGCCGAAGAAGACGATCCCGATCACCGCGACGCCTAGCGCCCCGGCCATCTGCTGCACGGTGGACAGCACGCCCGCGGCCGAGCCCGCGCTGCCGGAGCCGACGCCGGACAGCGCCTGCGACAGCAGCGGGGCGCCGACCATGCCGATCCCCGCTCCGGCCACCGCCATCAACCCCTCGTACAGCGGGAGGTTCACCCCCGCGCCTGCGTCCCGGGTGACCAGCGCGAGGCAGCCCTCCCCGGCGACGATGAGGACCGCGCCGGTCGTGAGCGTACGGCGGCCCAGCAGGCGGGTGAACCGCGCGGCGTTCGCCGAGGTGGCGAAGAACGCCACGCCCATCGGGAGGAACACCAGGCCGGCGCCGAGAGGGGATCGGCCCAGCCCGTCCTGCACGTACAGCGCGATGACGAGCATGAACGAGGCCATGCCGCCGTAGACCGCGAGCACGGTGGCGAGGCCGGCCAGAAACGACCGGGACCGGAACAACGACGGCTCCACCAGCGGGGTGCCGCCCGCCCGCGACAGGCGCAGCTGCTGGACCGCGAACAGGGCGAACATCATCGCGCTCGCCGCCAGCGACGCGAACGTCCAGCCCGGCCACCCCTCCTGCCTGCCCTCCACGAGCGGCACCAGCAGGAGCAGCAGCGCGGGCACGACGAGGGCCACGCCCGCCAGGTCGAGCCCCCGCGCGGTCTCGGAGCGCGACTCGGGCACGAGGCGCAGCAGGAGCAGCGTGACCACGCCGACGGGCAGGTTCACCAGGAAGCAGGCGCGCCAGCCCAGGCCGAGCACGTCCGCCGCGATGAGCAGGCCGCCGAGGACCTGACCGCCGACCGTGGCCAGGCCGAGCGCGGCGCCGTACCCCGCGAACGCCCTGGGTCGGTCGCCGCCCGTGTAGGTGACGGTGATGACCGACAGGACCTGCGGGAACATCAGCGCCGCCGCGACCCCCTGGAGGACGCGGGCGGCCACGAGCATCACCGGGCCCGTCGCCAGGCCGCACAGCGCCGACGCCACGGTGAACCCCGCCAGCCCGATCGCGAACACTCTGCGCCTGCCGTACAGGTCGCCGAGACGGCCGCCGGTGATCAGGCCCGACGCGTACGCCATGCCGTATCCGGCGACCACGAACTGGATCTGCGCGTCGGTGGCGCGCAACTCGGCCTGGGCCGAGGGGATGGCGACGTTCACGATGAAGAAGTCGAGGATCGTCATGAAGGTGCCGACGAGGATCACCGGAAGGGCGAGCCAGCGGCGGCGCCCTCGCACGACCGTCCCGGCCGGTTCCGTAACGAGAGAGGACATGCTTCGTCTCCTGGTCTGGTGGGGGAGTCCCGGTCAGAGCCTCCCCGGCCACGGCGGGGAGGGCCAGAATCGGCCGATGCCGGTATCGCGAGTGCCACCATCCGCGGGCGCGGGCCGGGCGCCGCCGATTCCGGAGCGCGGCCCGCGGCGCGGTAACCTCAACCGTCCACCGCTGTTTGGGAGCCCGGATGGCCTGCACGCACAACCGCACCACGACGACCCGCGCCCGCGGCGGCCGGGAGGCCCGGCGATGAGCGCCGTCACGAGTGAGGCGGCACGCCGCCGCACGTTCGCGGTGATCAGCCACCCGGACGCCGGAAAGTCCACGATGACCGAGGCGCTCGCCCTGCACGCCTCCGCCATCACCCAGGCCGGCGCCGTGCACGGCAAGGCCGGCCGGCGGGGCGTGACGTCCGACTGGATGGAGATGGAGCGGGCCCGCGGCATCTCGATCACCTCGGCCGCGCTGCGGTTCGACTACCGCGACCACGTGTTCAACCTGGTGGACACGCCCGGCCACGCGGACTTCTCCGAGGACACCTATCGCGTGCTGGCCGCGGTCGACTGCGCGGTCATGCTGCTCGACGCGGCCAAGGGCATGGAGCCCCAGACCATGAAGCTGTTCGAGGTCTGCCGCCACCGCCGCATCCCCGTCATCACTTTCGTCAACAAGTGGGACCGGCCCGGCCGCGAACCGCTGGAACTGCTCGACGAGATCGAGGAGCGCACCGGCCTGCGTCCCACGCCGATCACCTGGCCGATCGGCACCGCGGGGAACTTCCACGGCGTGGTCGACCGGCTGGCCGGCCGCATCGTCCGTTACACCCGCACTCCCGGCGGCGCCACCAAGGCCCTGGAGACCGATCTGACCCCCGAGCAGGCCGTGGCCGAACTCGGCGCCGACTGGACCCGCGCGGGGGAGGAGGCCGACCTGCTCGCCGCGATCGGCGCCGAGCACGACCAGAAGGCGTTCGAGGCGCACGAGTCCACGCCGGTGCTGTTCGGCGCGGCGCTGTCCAATTTCGGCGTGGCCCGGCTGCTGGACGTGCTCGTAGACCTCGCCCCCGCTCCCGCGCCCCGGGCGGACGTCGAGGGCGCGGCCCAGCCGCTGGACGCGCCGTTCTCCGGCCTGGTCTTCAAGGTGCAGGCCAACATGGACCCCGCCCACCGCGACCGCATCGCGTTCGTCCGGGTCTGCTCGGGCCGGTTCGAGCGCGGCATGGTGCTCACCCACGCCGCCACCGGCCGCCCGTTCGCCACCAAGTACGCCCAGTCGGTGTTCGGCCAGGAACGCGCCACCATCGACGAGGCGTACCCCGGTGACGTGGTGGGGCTGGTCAACGCCACCGCGCTGCGGCCGGGAGACACCCTTTACGAGGGCAAGCCGGTGGAGTTTCCGCCCATCCCCAGCTTCGCCCCCGAGCACTTCGCCGTCGCACGTTCCCGCAGCACGGCCAAGGCCAAGCAGTTCCGCCGCGGCATCGACCAGCTCGACGGCGAGGGGGTGATCCAGGTGCTGCGCTCCGACCTGCGCGGCGACCAGGCCCCCGTGCTCGCGGCGGTCGGGCCCATGCAGTTCGAGGTCGTGCAACACCGCCTGGCCACCGAGTTCGGCGCGGAGATCGTCCTCGACCGGCTGGAATACACGCTCGCCCTCCGCACCGACGCCGAGTCCGCCGAGGTGCTGCGGCGCCAGCGCGGCGCGGAGGTGCTGACCCGCAGCCGTGACCAGGCACTGCTCGCCGTGTTCGCCGACCAGTGGCGCATGCGCTCGATCCAGCGCGAACACGCGGGCCTGACCCTGGAACCGCTCATCGCCGGTCAGGGCCTGCCCGGCGCGACCGCCTGACCGCGATATCCGCCACACCCCGGGTTTGTGCCGTCGTCCCGGACGACCACGCATCCTTCCGGGGCGAGGCCGGCATAAGCCCGGCAGTCCGCTTGCGTCATGGGCGCGACGGCCAGGCGCGCCAGGTCGCCGTTCCTCATGGCCGCAGTCTGCCTGCCGCCACCGACATTCCGCCCGCCGGTGGAGTGCCGGTCATGATCTGTCGGTCCTGATCTGTAGCGTCCCGGGCCATGGCTGATGCGGTGCTGGCGTACTCCTATGTGCGCTCTTCGGAGCTGGACCTGTCCTCCGGTCTGCTCGACCTGTCCACCTCGGGAGGCGTGACCCCCAGCGGACCGGCTTCCCATCCCGCGTTCTTCAGCGGGCTGCTGACTCGGGCGGCGCCGGCGGCGGCCGGGCTGCTCGGAGTCGCCGACGTGGCCCGGGCCCGCTACTACGACGCCCGCCCCAACGGGATCGTGCGCGATCCGGTCGTGACGTGCAACGGCGACCGGTTGCGCTTCGAGTCCTTCTCCGCCTGCGGCGGCGTATACGCCCGGCTGGACGTGCTGCAGCAGGGCCTCGACGGCGAGGTGGTCGAGCTGGGCACGACCAACGTGGACGTCAACGACCCGCTGCGTCGGGCGCTGGTCCGGGTGGGCGGCGGCGATCCTCTGCATCTGCGGGTCGGCGCCGAGGAACTGGTGGCCACCACGCTCGATGGCGCGGTGGTGGAGAAGAAGGTGCCGCTGCCCGAGCGGTGGGTGCGCGGCTTCGCGGAGGTGCAGGTCATCGCATCGGGGTTCGACCTGCGCGCGGAGGCGACCGGGCCGGAGGCGGTGCGTTTCCTGCGGGCGCTGCCCAGGCGCGGGGTGCTGTGGGCGGTGCCCGCCGGAAGGTCGCTGCGTCTGTCGGCCCGTCCGGCGGCGGGCGCCGTCTGCCTGCCCGGCCCCGAACGGCTGGCCACCCTGCTCCCTCTGCTGCGTTTCGCCACCGGCCTGAGGGTGTACGGCCCGGCCGTCCCCGCGCACGGCCTTCCGGTCGCGAGCGCGTGGGAGCTGGAGCTCCCCGGCATGCGCTACGTGCTGACCCTGTCGCCGGAGGCCCGCAGAGGGTTTTCCGGGGAGGGCGCGGTGCTGGGCGACCTGGCCACCGCGCACGCGGAGGAGGACGCCGGCCTGGTCGGGGCGATGCTGTCGTTCGAGCCCCGCCTGGACGCCGACCTGCTGGCGGAGCGATCCGGGTTGCCCAGGAACCGGATCCGCGCCGCGCTGACCCAGCTCGGCACGGCGGGACGGGTCGGCTACGACGTGGCGGAGGCGGCGCACTTCCATCGTGAGCTTCCCTACGACCCCGGCCGGGTGGCGGCGATGAATCCGCGGCTGAAGGCGGCCCGGGACCTGGTGAAGCGGGGAGCCGTCCGCTTCACCGCGCCGGACACGGCGGTGGTGGGGGAGCGGCGGGTGCGGCTGACCTCGGACGGCCCGGTCTGCACGTGCCCCTGGTACGCCGACTTCCGGGGCAGCCGCGGCCCGTGCAAGCACGTCCTGGCCGCCCAGCAGGTGCGCGACCAGGGCGGGGCGGCTCCGGAGGGCGGCACGCGATGAATCCCTGGAAGGAGGTGGCTAGCCGCATCGAGGCGGGCGACGACACGGAGATGGCGCGCTTTCTGGCCACCCTCGACGAGGATGGCCGGAGGGCGGTCGCCGCGCGGCTCCCCGGATACCTGTCCGAGCGGCTGGCCCAGGGGTGGGAGGGCCAACTCTGGATCCAGAATCAGACGGAGGTGTTCCGCCTCGCGGGGGCGGCCTGCCTGAGCGGTGCGGCGCAGGTCGCGGCCTGGCTGAACCGGCGTGACCTGCGCTGGGTGCGCCGGCCCGAGGCCGACGCCGCCCGCATCCTGGCGCTGATCGGGGACCGGCCGGCCACATGGCGCGAGGATCTGGCCGTCCGCCTGGTGGAGCGGCTGCGGTCGCCGTCGAGGTCCGCGTCGCGGCTGCTGGACATCGGTGTCCCGGGGTGGGACCTGGCGGCGGGCCTGGTGCTGGAGACGGGTGTCGAGCCGCCGGACAACGACGCGTTCACCGTCGGGTGGCTGTGGCGGCTGATCGGGCGTCACGGGGCGAACCAGGGCACCCTGGACGCGCTCGCCGTGGACCCGCTGCTCGGCCGTCTGCTCCCCCGGGTGTTCCGGGCCACGGGCGTCGCGGCGGCGCTGACCTGGGATCTGGTCCGGAACCGCGACAAGGGCGTCGTCGCCGCCCTGGTCGCGCTCGCCGAGAAGGGCCGGGTGCCGCGCGGGGTGCTCGTCGGCGGATGCGTGGAGCGGTTCCTGGCGGGCGGCGGCGCCGAGGAGATCGCCCCGTTCGCGACGCTGTGGCGCAGGCTGCGGCCCGAACCGGAGGAGATCCCCGCCGTCGAGTTCGCCCGGCTCCTGCCGTCGGCCGCGCCGCCGCTCGTCGAGCTCGTGCTGGAGGAGCTGAGCCGCCTCGACGAGGCGGGCCTGCTGGGTGACGAGTCGTTCGGTGAGGCGGTCGAGGCGCTGGCGTTCCGGCCGGAGAAGAAGTACGTCACGGCCGCCCTGCGGTGGATCGCCGGCGCCGCGCCGTCCAGGGCCGACGCCGCGGAAGCGGCGCTGGCGGCCGTGTTCGACCAGGACACCCCCGCGCTGCGGGACCGGGCAGTGCGCCTGGCGGTCAAATTCGCCCCGCACGCGTCCGGCCCGGCCCTCGACGCGGTCCGAACGGCGGCCTCCCGGCTTCCCGCCGACTTACGGGAGAAGATCGCGGCCGTCGCCGGTGTGGTGGAGGCCGACGAGCCGCCGCCGATGACCCCGGCCGCTCTGGTGGTGAACCCGCTGCCCGCCCTGCCGGCGACCCCCGGCTCGCCCGGCGAACTGGCCTGGGAGATCGAGGCGCTGGACTGGCGGACCGGGCCGCCGCAGTTCGAGCGCATCCTCGCCGCGCTCGTCGAGCTGACGCACCGTGACAGGGACGCCGTGTCGCAGGCACTGCGGCCGTGGTGCGACAAGCACTGGCGCCGGCCGTTCGACCCGGCCACCTACGTGTACGGCATCAGCGGCTTCGGGCGGAACACCCACGCGCTGCTGATGCGGTGCGCGCTGGCGGTCGTCGCGCCCGCCGACAGCAGGAAGCTCTCGGCCCTGCTGGCGAACTACCACCGCAGCCATCCCGAGTATGAGCCGGCGATCCAGCTGCTGGTCCAGCGCCGGCTGCGGGAAGTCGTCGAGATGCTGGAGAGGGGCCGCAGTGTGGCGGTGCTGCTGGCCACACCGACCGCCCCCACCGGCCACGTCGATGCGGAAATCCTGGTCGAGCGGATGGAGCGCCTGAAGGGCGCCGAACCGCTTCAGGCCGACTTCCACCAGGCGCTCCTCCGGCTGCCGCGCGAGATCGACCCACGGGCCGTCGTACGTGCCGATGGACTGACCTCCCAGGCGGGCCGGGTCCTGGCGGAGTGGCTGCGGCGGGGCGGGCTGCCCGACCCCGAGGTGATCGTGGAAGTGGAGGCGGCGCAGCGGCCGGACGCGGACAGCGGCCCGGACCACTACGGGGAGGTGTTCGCCGAGATCACGCCACCGGCCTGTGTTCCCCAGCCCGTCGCCGAACTCTGCACCGGGTCGCGGCGCATCCTGCACGACGTCGGGGAGGCGACGTGGTGGCCGGCCGTCATGCCCTCCCACCGCGAGGTCGTCGCCGCCCACCTGCTGGAGACCCTCGCCCTCGGCATCGACGACACCCGGGGCGGGGGCCACGTCCTCGCCGCGCTGGCGCACGGCGACGGGCCGGTGGGCCCGGCCACCGCGAGCGCGCTCGCCATCGGGATGGGGAACAGGCATCCCGGCCAGCGGGCCGCGGCCGTCGACGCCCTCATCACCCTGGCGGCACGCGGACACCTGCCCGCGGGAGATCTCGGCCGGGCGGTCGCGGGGCTGACCGACGCGGGCCTGGTCAAACTGAACCGGATCACCTCCGCGCTGGACGAGGCGACGACGGCGGGCGCCCACGCGCAGGTGTGGCGGGCTCTCCTCACGGCGCTGCCTCCGCTGCTTCCCCGCACGGGGGACAGGCCCCGGGCCGGGCTCGGGGAGCTGCTCGCGGTCGCGGTCAAGGCGGCCACCCTCAGCGGAGAGCGCGGCGACGTCCCCGGGCTGGCCGAAACGGCGGCGCGCGGGGGATCCAGCCGGCTGGTCCAGGAGGCCCGCCGCCTTCAGCGGCAGGTGAGCCGATGAGCTTCTGGGCCGCGATCATCCGGCGAGCCGGGCAGCCGCCCGGGTTGGCCGACGGCATCAGGGCGGGCGACGCGGAGAGGACGGCCGATCTGCTCGAACGGGCGGGCGACGAGGCGAAGCGCACACTGGTGGGGCACCTGCGGACGTTCGCCGCTCAGGGCGGGCTCGGGAGGGGATGGTGGGACGGTCCGCCGCACGACCCGCAGGCGCCCGCGCTTCGAGCGGCCGCCGCGGCCTGTTTCGACACAGCGGCCGAGGTCGCGGACTGGCTCACGCGTCCCAGCCTGTGGTTGTTCGAAGGGCACCAGGACGACGCCCGCCGCATCGCCCGCCTGGTGCGCGACCGGCCGGCGCGGTGGCGGGCGGAACTCGTCCGCCGGCTGGCGGAAGAGCCAGTGTGGAGGGACGAGGCCGACGGCGGACGGGCGCACCGCCTGTCGGCGTGGTTTCCGGCGGCCCGCCTGGCGGAAGAGGGCGGCATCGAGCCGCCCGGCGATGCCGCCTTCGTGCTGGGCTGGTTGTATGCCGTGGCCGACCGCGGCGGCGATGTCGCCGATGAGCGGCTTACCCGTCATCTGGCCGGGAGCCTGCTGCGCGGCAGAGGGCTGGCGGCGCGGCTGCGCGGCGCGGGAGACCCGGTCGCCGCGTGGGCCGCCGCGGTCGCGCGCCTGGCAGGCGACGGCGTCCTCGAGCGCGGCACCTTGCTGGAGGGCTGCGCCGGCGCGTTCTACGACGGTGAGACCCGGCCGTTCACCGACCTCTACGCCGCCCTGCGGCCGAATCCGCGGGAGATCCCCGTCGGGGATCTGGCGCGGCTGGTGCCCACCGCCCCGGGACCGGTCGTTCAGCTCGCGGTGACCGAGCTGCGGCGTGCGGACGTCGCCGGGCTGCTTACCGACGAGCTGTTCGCCGAGGCGACCGAGACGCTGATGTTCCGTCCGGAGAAGAAACACGTCCGGGCGGCTCTCATCTGGGCGGAGGCCGGCGCCCGCGGCCGGCCGGGGCGGTCCGGCGCCGCTCTCCGAGCCGTGACCGCGGCCTTCGGCAGCGTTCACCGCGACATCGCCGAACGCGCCGCCGCGGCGGCGTCACGGCTGGCCGCCCGCGCGGACGAGGACGGTCATGCCGCCGTCCGCGCGGCGGCCGACGCTCTCCCCGCCGATCTGCGGGACCGGCTGGCTCCGGTCTTCCGCCTGGACGCTCCACCCGTCCCCGTGCCGGTCGCCCTGCCGGCCCCGCCGGTCGAGGGGGCCGATCCGGTCCCTGTCGTCGAGTCGCCGGAGGAGCTCGCCGAGCTGGTCGTCACCGCGCGGGACCCGCTGACGGTCGAGCGGCTGCTCGCCGGGCTGGTGACGCTCGTCCACCGCGACCGTGAGGCGGTGCGCGCGGTCGTCGAGCCGGTGCTCCGCGTGGACTGGCCGGCCCTGTTCGATGCCGAGCCCGCCGCCTCCGGTATCGGCGGGATGGACGAGGACCCGCGTCTGCTGACGGTCCGCGCCGTGCTCGCCGCGGTGGCGCCCGAGGCCGCCAGAAGGTTCCGCGAAGGGGTGAGGTCCTACCCTCCCCATGAGTGGGAGCCGGTGCCCGACACGCTCGTCGTGACGCGCCTGAGAGAGGTCGTCCGTGCGCTCGAGACCGCGCACGTGCCGGTCCTGCTGGCCACGCCCACCGTCGAGTCCGGGCACATCGACCCGATGACGCTGGTCGAGCGCATGGAGCGGCTCGAAGCGGCCGGCGCCGAGCCACTGGACGCCGACTTTCAGCAGGCGCTCCTGCGACTGCCGCGGACGATCCCCCCGGCGGCGGCCGACCGGGCCGCGACGCTGACATCGGCCGCCGGGCGGGAGCTCGCGGCGTGGCTGCGGCGGGGCGGGCTCGCCGACCCGGTGAGCGGCCACCGGGTCGTGCGGCTTCCCTGGTATGAAGGCTCCGCCCCGACCGTCACACGGATCCTCCCGGTCGTGCGGCCCCGCGAGGAGGACCTGCCGGACCTCGTCCGGCGCATGTGCGTGGTCGAGCCCGCCCACGCCGTGAACCTCGCTTCCCAGAGGATGGACTGGTGGCCCCTGCTCATGCCGTCGCACCGGGAGGTGATCACCGCCTGGATCCTGCCGCGGCTGCCCCCGCTGGTCGGATCCCGCCGGGCCGATCTGGCACCGCTGCACCGGCTGGCCTGCGGGCAGGGACCGGTGGGCGGAGTGACCGCCGCCGCGCTCGCCCACGGTCTGGGATGTGAGGACGACGGCGCGCGGGGCGTCGCGGTCGACGCGCTGCTGGTCCACGCCGCCCGCGGCGACCTCGACGGCGGCGACCTCGGAGGGTTCCTGTCCGTCCTGGCCGCGGCGGACGTGGTCAGGCTCGGCCGCGTCGTCACCGCTCTCGGCGACGCCCTGGCGGCGGGTGCGCATGCTCAGGTCTGGACCGCCGCCGCGCGCATGCTCGCCGAACTCCTGCCCGAAGGCCGGGAGCGGCCTCGCACCGGCATGACCGGCCTGCTCGGGATCGCCGCGACCGCCGCCTCCCTCACCGGAGCCCGTTCACCGATTCCACGGCTGGCCGCGGTCGCGCGGCGGGCCGGCGACGGTGCCTTCGTCAGAGAGGCCCGGCGCCTCCAGGAGCTGATCGCCGGAAGGGAGGAGACGGCATGAGCTCGGGCGTTCCGCCGGTCATCCCACGCGGCGTAGCGCCTCGGGCGTGAGGTCCTTCAGGGTGGGATATCCGTCGACCGCCATGATGAGGTCCGCTTCGGCCAGTATGGAGCGCAGCACGTGCACCACCCCGTCGACGCCGCCGACCGCCAGCGCGTACGCGTACGGACGACCGATCCCCACCGCGGTGGCGCCCAGCGCCAGCGCCTTGATGACGTCGGCGCCGCTGCGTACGCCCGAGTCGAACAGGACCGGCAGCCCGTCGGCGGCGTCGAGCACGCCGGGCAGGCACTCCAGGGAGGGCAGCCCTCCGTTGGCTTGCCGTCCACCGTGATTGGAACAGTAGACGGCGTCCGCGCCGTGGTCCTTGGCACGGCGGACGTCGTCGGGGTGGCAGATGCCCTTGAGCATCAGCGGCAGCCCGGTCTGCGAGCGAAGCCAGTCCAGGTCGTCCCACCTGAACGGTCCACCGAAGATGGGCAACGTGCGCACCGCGGCCTCCGTGGCGTCCTCGCCGGGGCGCAGTCTCCTCCGGAACACGGGATCGCCGGTGTAATTGCTCAGGCATCCGCTGGGCACCTGCGGGTAGTTCGAGCCGCGCAGGTCGCGGGGCCGCCAGCCGGTGACCCAGGTGTCGAGGGTGACGGCGATGCCCTTGAAACCCACCGCCTCGGCCCGGTGCACCAGGCTCGCGGCCAGGTCCCGATCGGGGGGCGTGTAGAGCTGGAAGAATCCCGGCGTGTCTCCGAGCACCGCGGCCACGTCTTCCATGGGATCCGCGGAAAGGGTCGCCGCGAAGAACGGAACGCCCGTCCGGACGGAGGCCCGCGCGCATGCGAGATCGCCGTGCCCGTCCTGGGCACACACCCCGATCACACCGATCGGCGCCATGAACACCGGCGCGGGCAGCTTCACCCCGAACAACTCGATCGACATGTCGCGCTCGGTGGGAGCGACCAACATGCGCGGATACAAGCCCCAGCGTGAGAACGCCTCGCAGTTGGCCCGCTGGGTGTGCTCGTCACCGGCGCCGCCGGCCACGTACCCCCAGACTTTCGGCTTCATCGCGGCCGACGCCCTGTCTTCCAGCTCCGCGAATGTCATGGGATACGGCGGCTGATGGCCGGTCCGTCCCTGGGCGTACAGCTCATTCTGGTATTCGGCGAAATTCATACGAGCGCGTTACCCGGGGGAGGGTGCATTACCCGAGCCGAGCGGCCAAGCAAAAGCCAACTATGTGAAAAAGGGCCAGGGACAACGTAAGCAGTTCCTCATCGCAGAGAGACCGTGACGCCGCCGGAGAAGAGCGAGTCGTGCAGTTCGACGGCCTTGAGGGCCAGGCCCTTCGGCACGTCGAAGAGCAGGAGACCTTTGACGCTGTTGCCCGGGTTGATGTTCTCCAGGAACGCGTTGGAGTCCTGCAGCCAGACGGCCGCGCCGGAGTCGGCGTCGAACGTGCGGCCCTTGGTGTCGATGAGCTTCTGCGCGGAATCGGTGAACATCTGGGCCTCATCGCCGATGTTCTTCACCGTCAGGTGCACCAGGACGTACTGCCCCTGGGCCTTGTGGACCGTGAAGCCCTCGCCGACTTGGGACAGCCCCTTCTCCACCTTGGTGACCTTGAAGGCGAATCTGCCGTCCTTCACGACCTCGCCCACTCCGGGTGCGACCGGGGTTTTCCGTGGCTTGGCCGCGTGCGTGGTCTTCGCGGAACCCTCCGTGAGGCTGACCTCGGAGTCGCCGCCGCGGCCGCCGAGAACGACGCCGACCACGATCAGGATCATGAGCACGCCCGCGCCGACGAGCACGGCCTTCAGGCAGCCGTTGCCCTTCTTCTGCACGATCACGGTCGGCTGGTAGTGCTGCGCCGGGGGCTGGGGGTGGGGCTGCTGTGGGTACTGCTGCGGATTCTGGTGCACCGGACAGGCTCTCCTTCCTCTCCGCCACGCGTTGGCGACGGGCATGGCCAGTAGAGTACATGTGAACGGTACACACAAGCTATTTATCTTTGACTTTTACTTTGTTCGTTACCTTGTGGCCGTGGCGCTCACGGCGGCAGATCTGGTTGAATCACGCACACGAGACCTCACGGGGACGCATGTCGCCGCTCCGCGTTCTGGCCCGAAGCGGGTGCATGCGTGGGATGACCGGCGCCGGTGGTGACCAGGCTTGGGGCCGCTTCGGTGGACCTGCTCGGCCACCGGTACGCCGCGTCCGTGTGAAGGCCGGTCAGCGCGAAAGGGCGGTCAGCCGGACAGCGCCAGCAGCAGGTCGGCGGCGGCGGGGCGGGTGCGCGGGTCCTTGTTCAGGGCGGCGGCGAGCGGCCGCCGCAGCGCGGCGGGCAGCGGGCCGAGGTCGGGGGAGTGCTCCAAGATCCGCTGGGAGACCGCGAAGACCGAGGGCCCGTCGAACGGCAGCCTGCCGCTGGCGGCGTAGTACATCGTGCTGCCCCAGCTGAACACGTCGGAAGCCGGGCCGGCCTGCTCGCCGAGCACCTGCTCGGGGGACATGAAGGCCGGCGTCCCCTTCGTCCCGGCGCTCGTGGTGAGCCGGTCCATCGCCCTCGCGATGCCGAAGTCGATCACACGCGGGCCGTCGGCTCCGAGCAGCACGTTGGCGGGCTTGAAGTCCCGGTGCACGATGCCCGCGTTGTGGATTCCGCGTAACGCGGCCAGCGTCGAGATGGACAGCCTGGTGAGGCTGTCGGGATTGCGCGGGCCCTGCTCCCTGACGAGCCGTTCGAGAGAGGGGCCGTGGACGTACTCGCTCACGATGTAGGCCAGGTCGCCCTCGACGCCGACGTCGATGACCTGGGCGGTGGCGAACGACGGCACGCGCCGGGCGGCGAGCGCCTCTTTGACGAAGGCGTCCCGCTCACCCAGGTCCGGCCCGATCCTGATGTGCAGGATCTTGACCGCAACCTGCTGCCCGTCCGGCGCCTGGCCGAGGTAGACCGTCCCCTGCCCGCCCTCGCCGACCTTCGTGAGCAGCGCGTACGGCCCCACCCAGGCCACGCCGGCACTACGGCCGGACGCCGGATTCGGGCCGCCGGTGACGTACTGGGGGTACGCGCCGGAGGCGTGCGGCACTGGCCAGGTCGGGGGAGTCGCCGGGGCACGGTAGGCCGGCGGAGTGCCATAAGCCTGCGGACTGCCATGAGCCCGCGGAGCGGCATAGGCCCGCGGAGCGGGATGGGCCTGCGGAGCGGGGTAGGACGGCACCGCCTGCACGGCAATATGGGGGAAGACCCTGGTGCGCAGCAGGAAGGTGTGAATCGCTCCCCCGGCCCACATCCCGCCGAACCAGACGACGGCGGTGACGGTGTTGCGCCAGTCGTCTCGGGGAACGCCCTCCAGCAGGTTCGTCGCGACGATGAAGGCGACGAGCCCCAGGGAGTAGCCGCCGGCGGCGAGGGCGAGCCGCCGTTCTCTCAGCCGGATGGCGGCGAAGGCGACGACGAAGGGTGTCCCCAGCCCGCATGTGAGCAGCGGCACGAGTGCCCACCAGAAGCTCTTGCGCGACAGGTCGCCTCCGGATCCGCGGGGACCGTACTGATAAGGCGGACCGTGACGCATGGGTCAGCATGATAGGCGATCAGTCCGCCGGGAATTTCGGCGTTTGGCCCGTTCCAGGTGTGCGTCTTTCAGTTGGTCCGGGTGTTCGGCAGATGATCGCCGAGGTAGCCGACATAGATCTTGCCGGTGTCGCCGCCCGAGTCGTCGTGGAAGTACATCCGCGGTGCCGGATATCCGACGGCGCGCAGTTTGACGTGTGCCTCCATGACGATCTTTCCGTGGGGGTGGACCTCTGCGGGGACGGGGAAGGTGCGCGGCTGACTGAACTTGGCGTTGCCGGTGACCGACGCCGATTCACGCATGGCCAGCATCCCGGTCGGAATCACCCGCCGGCTGCCGGAACCGTCGGTGCACCAGTCGTAGAAGCCGCCCGCGAACTCGCCGGAGGAGCGGGCGCGGGCGAAGTCGTCCAGCGCGAGCAGCGCGTCCCACGCCTTGGCCGCCCACGTACGGCTGAGCACCGGGTCGGCGTGGTCGAGCCGGACCGCGGCGGCGTCGGTCGGGCCGATGACGAGGTGGGTCAGCCGGGAACGGGCCTCGACCAGGGTCTCGGCGAGGCTCGCGGGGGTGAAGGGCTCGCCGGGCGTCGCGAGGCCGTAGACGGGATGCCCCGACTCGGCGAGGGTGCGCTCGAGCCACCGGACCCGTTCCTCAAGCACGCGGGCGGCGGTGACGGCCTCGGCGTACTCCTCCCGGAGCAACTCGTGTGCGACGCGCAGATCGTCCTCGCTCCCCGCGGGAGCGGCGGGGACGATCAGTTCGCGCAGGCCGGCCAGGTGCAGGCCCAGGGTGCGGACCTCGCGCAGCACGTCACGGCCGGTGTCGGCGCCCGCGGCCAGGCCGAGCGCGGTGTCCAGGTCCTGGCGCATGGCCTTGACGACCATCTCGGCCACCCGATGCGCGAGATCGGGGCCCGGCGACTCGGCGACCACCGCGACCGGATCCGGCGTGGGCTCGGGCTTCGGCGCCGGTTCGGGCTCGGCCGCGACCGGCGGCGCCGCGGAGGGCGCCGGGCGGACGGTCAGCGCCATCATCTTCCGCCGCAGTTCCTCCCGTGCGGGGTCGACGGGCGTGGGGCGCGGCGCCATCGCTCCGTCCAGTTCCGCGACCTCCGCACGGCCCGCCAGGACCCGCAGCACGACGGGCAGGGACTGCCGGACCTCGGGAGGCAGATCCATCGCGGAGGCGCGGCCGATCACGCCGTCGGCGATCTTCTCGAGCGCGCCCTCCTCCCGTAACTTGGCGGGCCGCATCGGCGGATGCCGGTAGGGACTGCGTTCACTGGCGGGGTCGAAGGGGGCGGCGTACGTGCGGATCGCGCCGCCGTACACCGCCAGCTCGTCTCCCATCAGACGGTTGAAGAGGTGTTCGGTGCGCCTGTCGGCCAGCCGTACGACGACTCCGGCTCCGGCCGTCGCCTCCGCCAGCCGGTCGGCGCGGGAGGTGTTCTCATCGCCCTGGCCGGGCGACACCACCACGACGGGAACCCGGCGCCGGGGCTCGGTCAGCACGCGCAGGAAACGGTGTACCTCGTCCTCCGCCAGCAGCTCCGCGCGGTCCACCAGGTGGATCCCGCCGTCGGTGATGCGCGCGGTGCGCAGGTACGCCGGGACGAAGCCGGGGGCCCGGACGTCCGGCCGCGTGTCCCCCTCCCGCTCGACCGTGACCAGGACCCAGCCGGGCTCGCCGTCGAGGAACACCGCTCTGGTCCGCAGTCGTCCGCCTTCCACCGGTTCCTCGAGGGTGTAGCGACCGCACCCGGCGCGCCGCTCCATCACCAGGCGAGAGCCCGCGTGCTCGTGGTCGACTCGCGGCCTGCCCGCGTCCGGCGGCGGGAAGCCCTTGGACTGCGCCCAGGCGGACAAGACGCGGTGCAGCCGCACCCAGATCGGCCGGCCGGGGTCCCGCAGGAGCGCCTGGTACAGCTGCGTCGGTGCCATGAGCCGATCCTTCCGCTTGCCCTCGAGGGCGTTTCCGGACATGGCAGCGTAACAAGGACGCGGCGTGGCCGTTCTGTGAATCGGCTAAACAAATAGAACCCTCCGAAGCTAGGCCAGGAGAAGGGCCCTCCGATAGTGTGGGGGACGGATTGGCTGAGCTGGCGGCACCCGCCGAGATTGGTGTGAACCTGGCATGCTGGTGAGCGTGAAGGATTCCGGGGGGTTCATACGCATGGGCGGCACGGCGGACGAGCGCAGGGTTCCGGTGGCACAGTTCCGGCGGGCAGCAGGGTCCCGGGGGAACGACGATGAGTCGTGAGGACGTGACGGTCAACGCGGCCGACATCGCGCGGCTCGCCGACGTCGGCCGGGCCGCGGTGAGCAACTGGCGCAAGCGGTTCGAGGACTTTCCGCAGCCGGTCGGCGGCACGGCGAGCAGCCCGGCCTTCTCGCTCGCGGACATCGAGGCGTGGCTGCGCCGCCACGGCCGGTACGTCGAGGTCGCGCCGATCGAGCGGCTCTGGCAGCGGCTGCGGGCCAGCACCGACGACATCCGGCTGGGCGACGCCGTCGCCTACGCGGGAACACTGCTGCTGTCCCTGCGGGAGGATCCGGACGGCTGGCGTGAGCTCGACGACGACTCCCTGCTCAAGCGGCTACCCGAGGCCGCGCCCGACGGGGTCGCCGTGGACGCCGGCCTGGTCAGGGCCATCGCCGAGGTGGGCGAGGCCGAGGGCCCCGCGGCGGCCTTCCGGGGCATCTGCGACCGCTATGTCGAGCTGCATTCGCGCAGGCTGCTGGCCACGCCGCGTCCCGTCGCCGAGCTGATGGCGAGACTCGGCGGCACCGCCGGCGCGACGGTCCTCGATCCCGCCTGCGGGATCGGCACGCTGCTGCTCGCCGCCGGCGCGTCGCGCGCCCTCGGCCAGGAGCTCAACGAGAGCGCGGCGCGTCTGGCCGGGATCTGCCTGCGGTTCGCGGACGTCGCGGGCACCGTCACGGCCGGTGACTCGCTGCGGGCCGACGCCTTCCCCGGCGAGCTCGCCGACGTGGTGGTCTGCAACCCCCCGTTCAACGAGCGCGGATGGGGTTACGAGGAGCTGACCAGCGACCCGAGGTGGGAGTACGGCCTGCCGCCGCGAGGCGAGTCGGAGCTCGCCTGGGTGCAGCACTGCCTCTCTCATGTGAAACCCGGCGGCCTGGTGGTCGTCATGATGCCGGGCACCGCGGCCGCCAGGCGTCCCGGCAGGCGGATCCGGGGCAACCTGCTGCGCGCGGGGGCGCTGCGCGCGGTCATCACGCTCTCTCCGGGAGCGGCCCCCGCCTCCAGCGGCGCGCCCGACCTGTGGGTGCTGCGCCGGCCGGTGCCGGGGGACAGCCCGCCGTCCGATGTGCTGATGGTCGGGGCGGGTGACGATCTCGTCCTTGCGGACAAGGCGTGGCAGGCGTTCACCGAGGGCGCCGAGCTGCCCGCGGGCAGCGGCAGCGTCCGGATCATCGACCTCCTCGACGAGGAGGTCGACCTGACCACCGGTCATCGGGTGGTGTCGCCGGAGCAACAGGAGTCGGCGGGATACGCGGCCGTCCGGGAACGGGCCGAGGCGCTGCTGCGCGGTCTCGGCGCCGGGCTGCCCAGGCTGGTCGCCGGCGGACGCGGGGAACTGCCGATGACGACGCTCGGCGAACTCGCCCGCGCGGGCGTGGTGGCGATCATGCAGGGACCGCTCAAGATGCCCGACGAGGGTGACCTTCCGGCGCTCACCGCCAAGGACCTGCTGCTCGGCCGGGCGCCGAGCGGCCGTACGGCCGACGTGGCGGGCCAGGTGCGGATCGAGGCCGGAGACGTGGTCGCGCCGCTCATCGCGGGAAGCGGCCCGGTCCCGCGGGTGATGACGGAGTCCGGCGCGGTGCTGGGCGCCCAGCTCCTGCTCATCCGGGCCGACCCCGAGCGGCTCGACCCGCACTTCCTCGCCGGATGCCTGCGCGCGGCCGGCGGCACCTCGACGAGGCTCGGCTCCTCGATGCGCTTCGATCCCCGCCGCGCGCAGCTGCCCCGGCTCGCCGTCGAGGAGCAGCGCAGGTACGGCGAGGCGTTCCGCGGGCTGCTCGAATTCGAGGACGCGATGCGGGCGGCGCGGGAGATGAGCGAGAGCCTGGTTGCGGCCGGCTTCGACGGCCTGTTCGATGGCACCCTGCGACTCGAATGATCTGACAGTCCCGGGGAGGCGCGGGTGACCCTCATCGCCGGCAGATACAGGCTCGACCCGGCACGCGCCGGCGGGGGAGGGATGGGCGAGGTCTGGGGTGCCGTCGACGAGAGGCTGGGACGCCGGGTCGCGATCAAGTTCGTGAGGTTCCCCGGCGGTGTGCCCGACCGCGACTGGGAGGCACGCTTCCGTCACGAGGCCACGATCATGGCGAGGCTGTGTCACCCGGGCACGCCCGCCGTCCACGACGCCGGGGCCTACGACGACCCGCTGCGCGGACGGCGGCAGTTCATCGTCATGGAGTACGTCGAGGGGGCGGGGCTCGACGACGTCGTGGCCGAGACCGGGGCCCTGCCCGTGGGGTGGGTGGCGTCGATCGGCGCCCAGGTGGCCGCGGTGCTCGACGCCGCGCACGCCGGAGGGATCCTGCACCGCGATCTCAAACCGGCCAACCTGATGCTGCGCCCGGACGGCTCGGTCCAGGTGGTCGACTTCGGGCTGGCGATCATGCACGACCCCGCGCTGACGAAGCTGACCCGGACCGGTGAGATGCTCGGCACCGAGTCGTACATGTCGCCCGAGCAGGTGCGCCAGGAGGAGCCCACCGCCCGCAGCGACCTGTACGCGCTGGGCTGCGTGCTGCACGAACTGCTCACCGGGCGGACGCTGTTCACCGGCCCGACCGCCTTCAGCGTGATGCGGCAGCAGGTGAGCGTGCCGCCCGCGCCCGCGGGCCGGTGGCGTGCCGGCGTGCCGGCAGGGCTCGACGACCTGCTGCTGTCGATGCTGGCCAAGAACCCGGAGGACCGGCCGGGGAGCGCGCGGGAGGTCCACGACCGGCTCATGCCGTACCTGGCGGACACCGCGCCGCTCCCGGGGTTCACCTCGCCCGCGCCGAGCCCGGCCCGGATGTACGCCGCCGCGGCCGGCCGCACCGGCACGGACGGCGCAACGGCTCCGCCCGCGGGCGCGTCCGCCGCGCCCGCGGACGCAGCCGGAAACCGGCGCGACGGGCAGGACGGGTTCAGCCGTGGCGATCTGCGGCGCGCACGGCAGCGTGCGGACGCGCTCGTGCGCGGGTCCCGGTACGCGGAGGCGGCCGCCGTGCTCGCCGAGGCCGTCGCCCCGGCCGGCCGCGTACTCGGCGCGAACGACAGTGAGGTGCTGAGCCTCGGCGTCCACCTCGCCGACGTGCTCTTCGAGGGCGGCGACCATCTGGCGGCCGCGCAGGCGTTCCACCAGCTCGCCGCGCAACTCGGCCCCGGCGACGAGCGGGCCTTCCAGATCAGGATGCGCGAGGCGACGTGTTTGCTGCATCTCGGCGACACCGAGACGGCCCTGCGGCTGGCGCGTGACCTGCTGGCGGGTGAGCTGCGCGCCTGGCCCGGGGACGACCCGCGGACGCTGGAGCTGCGCCGGCAGGTCGGCGAGCTGGAGGTCGCCGCCGGACGGCACGAGGCGGCCCGGCGGACGCTGGACAGCCTGCTCGGCGACCTCACGGCGCTCTACGGCTCCGGCCACCCCGCCACCGAGCGGGTCCGCGAGATCCTGGCCGGCCTGTAGGCCGTCACCACAGGCGCCCGGCCAGCGCCCGCACCTCGGTGTGCAGGCCGCGCAGCTCCGCGGCGGTGGGGCTGAGCTCGTAGCCGTGGTAGTGGCAGGCGCGGCTGAGCGCGGCCCAGCACCGCGCCGCCAGCCGGGCGGTGCCGGGATCGCGGTAGCCCTTGAGGCAGACGATCTGGGCGTGCGTGTCGCAGCGCTCCAGGCCCGGCGCCGTCCTCGACCAGTAGTCGGCCAGGCACGCCTCCAAAGCCAGCCGGATGAGGAACGCGGCCGCCCTGGGCCACGTCTTGTCTCCTCTTCCGCTCAGCAGGGCGTCGGCGTCGTCGAGGAACGTGAGGCACCGGGACATCAGCGGGCCTCCCGCAGACGACGGGCCAGCCGGGTGACGTTGCCGATCGGATCCTTGCCGTGCCCACGCAGGATCTCGTGGAATCGCCGCGGATTGTGACTGCCCTGGTTGCACGCGCGGTAGACCGCGCCGGCCCAGTCGCCGAAGCGGTGGTCGAGCTGGGCGGGCACGTCCTCGCGCGGTACGCCGAGGGCGAGGGCGGCGATTTCCGCGGTCGACCGGGCGTCGGCGATGTCGCGTTCGGTCACCGTGTAGTCGACCCCCTCCGACAGCAGCCGGCGGCGGGCCGCCTCCACGAACGCCGTCTCCAGCGCCACGCGACACAGCCCCGGCAGCACCGTCTGGCCCACGTCACGGGGGAGCCGGGGGTTCAGCGCCACGCCGCGGGCCTCCCGGAGCGCGCGCTCCACCGGGTCGAGGTCGACGGCGATGTCGATCTCGGACCGTTCGCCCCGGCTGACCTCGAGGATGGTCGCCTCGATCCCCAGGCGGCGGATCGCCTGCGGCAGCCGCGTGTCGTGCGTGAAGACGATCACCTGCCGCTTCCTGGCGACCTCGTCGAGCAGCTGCGCCAGGCCGTCGACCTTCTCGGGGTCCATCGACTGGACGGGGTCGTCGATGACCAGGAAGCGGAAGGGGCTGTGGTCGACGAGGGCGCGGGGGAGGAACAGCGACAGGGCCAGCGCGTGCAGCTCGCCCTGGCTCATCACGCCGAGCGCCGCGCCGGGGATGTCGTCGACGGCCACGCTCAGCTCCGCGCGGCGCTGGTTGCCCCTGCCCTCCAGGCGGATCTCCCGCAGCGCCACGTTGCTGTGCCCGCGCATGATCTGCCAGCAGAGACGCGCCTCCTGTCCCTGTGCCGCCATCCGCTCGGCCCGCAGCGTGTCGTGCAGGTCGCGGGCCAGAGCGTCGGCCTTCTTCACCAGCGCGAGGCGCGCCTTCGCCTCCTGTCCCGCACGGGCGTCCCGGCACCAGGCGGCCAGCTCCGGTGCGACCTCCCGCCAGTCGCCGTCCATCTCGGCCAGCCGGCGGCGGGCCTCCTCTCGTACGGCCGCGCACTCGGCCGCCAGCCGCAGCCCGGCGGCCTCGAAGACGCCGGGGTCGCCGAGGGCGCGGCAGGCCGTCCACGCCTGCCAGACACCGGCCAGCCGTTCGGGCAGGCCGGGTGGCGGGTCGGCGATGAGCCTGCGCGCGGCCTCGCCCGCGTCCCGTGCCTCCCGCACGGCCGCCGTCGCGTCCGCGGCCTCCCGCCGGAGCCGGGCGACCTCCTCGGCCGCCCGCTCCGCCCAGCCCGCGCCGAGGGCGTCAGGGGTGCCGCAGGCCGGGCACGCGGGATCATCCGGGTGTCGCCGGTGGTGGGCCAGCGCGAGATCGAGCAGGTCGGCCCGCCTTCCGGCGTCCTCGGCCGCGGAGTCCCTGACGCGCTCCGCGGCGTGACGGGCGCGGCGCAGGCGCGCGGCGGCCTTCCGGACCGCCTGCTCGGCGGGCCCGGTGAGGTCCGCGAGGCGGCGCAGTGCCTCGTGCTCGGCGCCGCGCGGGCGCTCGCCCGTCACGAGCGCCTCGGCGACGGACAGATCGGGGTGGGCCTTGCTCAGCTCGGCGTGCGCGGCCGCGGCTCTCGAATCGGACACGCCCGCGAGCCGCGCGAGCAGCGGAGGAAGAGTCTTACGCGGCGTGCGTGCCGTCTTGTCGAGCGCCAGCGCCTGCTCGTGCAGGGTCGTGCAGGCCGCGGCCAGCCGCCCCAGGCCCAGGATCGCGGAGATCTTGTCGTGGATCTCCGTCGGCTTGTCGAGCGCGGTGCCCAGCTCCGCGTACGGGAGGAAAGGCCGGAAGTCCGTCAGGGCGCGTGCCAGCCCGAGAGCGGCGAGCGGCGTCTCCGGACGACCGGGACGGGTGACGGTCGCGGCCGTGGTGTCGTGCCTGTCATCGGTCCAGGTGCGTCTCACCACGCTCGGTTCGCTGTCGCCCGCGATCGCCAGCTCGACCTCGATCTCCGGTGCGACCCCCGCGTGGAGGTTGGCGAAGCCGCCGGTCCAGATCTGCGACCTGTCCCTCCACCGGGAGTTCTCACCGGTGAGCGCCGTCTCGACGGCCTCGGCGAAGCTGGACTTCCCCGAGCCGTTCCTGCCGGTGACCAGGGTGAGCCCGTTGCCGGGGGTCAGGGACAGGCGGGCGGCCCGGCCGATGCCGCGAAACCCCCGGACGGTCACGGCCCCCAGGTAGACGCCGGACACGGCCGGCGAGTCCTGGGGCGGCGCGGCGCCGAGTGCGGCGCGGACGAGTTCCGCCACCTCGGCGGGCGGCTTCACCTCCGCGAGCCGGGCCTCGACTTCCTCGTCCAAGGTGGCCGCAACGGCGGCCCGGGGGACGTCGGGCATGGGGGATCTCCTGGTGTGCGGGGGTGAGCAGGGCTGCAGGCGGGCGGCCGTGCGGATCCCGCCCGCAAGCAGTAAAGCACACCTGTGTATGCCCTTCACGTGCATACGGGAGATTACCCTGGTTTCGGACCGAAGTCCTTTATGTCCCCAGGCGTACCGGAAGGTGGGCGAGGCGCCAGGAGAACGGGAGAAACTGCCGGTCGAGATCCTGCGGCGCGACGGCCAGTTCGAGCCGGGGGTGACGGCGCAGCAGTGCGCCGAAGGCCACCTCGCCCTCCTGCCGGGCCAGCGCCGCGCCCAGGCAGTAGTGCAGGCCGTGGCCGAAGCCGACATGGACCTCCTTGTGCCCGTCGGCCTCGCGGGCGATGTCCAGACGATCGGCGTCGTTGAAGCGCCGGGGGTCGTAGTTGGCCGACACCAGCACCGCCATCACCGGCTCGCCACGGCGCACGGTCATGCCGCCGAAATCGACGTCCTCGGCGGCGTACCGGATCCGGGTGCCCTGGACGGGCCCGCACCAGCGCATCAGCTCGTGCACGGCGCGCGGCAGCAGCGCGGGATCGGCCCGCAGCGCGGCGAGCTGGTCCGGGTGGGTCAGCAGCGCGGCGGTGCCGTTGCCGATCAGGTGGGCGGTGGTCTCGTGCCCGGCGAGGACGAGGGTGAGCACCATGGTGACCATCTCGGTGTCGGTGAGCCGGTCGCCGTCCTCGTCGTGAACGCGGATCAGTCCGGTCACCAGGTCGCCCGCCGGCTCGGCCCGGCGGCGGTCGATGAGCTCCAGGATGTAGGTCACCATGTGCCGCAGCGGCTCGGCCGCCGCTCCCGGTTCGAGCGAGACCAGGGCCCTGCCCCATTCCCGCCACAGCGGGCGGTCCTCCTCCGGGATGCCGACCAGCTCGCAGATGACGGTGATCGGCAGGGGGTAGGCGAAGTGCTCGATCAGGTCCACGACGCCGTCCTCCGCGTGGCCGTGCAGCCGGTCGAGCAGGTTCTCGGTGATCTCCTCCACCCGGGGGCGCAGCTCGGCCACGCGGCGGGCCGTGAAGGCGCGGGAGACCAGCCTGCGCAGCCGAAGGTGGTCGTCGCCGTCGGCGTCGAGGACGCTGTCCAGGATGTACGCGGCGTACTCGCGCGGGATGCCGCGGGCCTCGATGAGCTCCTCGCGGATGTTGCGCACGTCGGCCCCCGGCACGTTGGCGGGGTTGTTGACGAAGCGGCGGTCGCTCAGCACGGTCTTGACGTCGTCGTATCGCGTGACGAGCCAGACCGGGGAGTTGAGGCCGGGGAAGGAGCCGCGCACCATCGGGGCCTGCTCCCGCAGCCGGGAGTAGCCCCCGAACGGATCGCGCACCAGGGCCGGGTCGAACAGGTTGACGGGCTCCGCCGTGCTGGACGTGCTCATGACCACCCCCGCGGGTTCGGCATGATGACCGGGGCTGTCAACGTACGTCAGGGCGGGCGTCGGGGCAATGGCTCCGCGCCCACCCGTCCGCGCCCACCCGTCCGCGCCCACGCGTCTGCCTGCGCTCGGCGAGGAGTGTCTGCCACCCGCCGACGGGTCAGAGCCAGCCGTTGTGGCGGGCGACCCTGACGGCCTCCATCCGGTTGCGGGTGCCGGTCTTGGTGATGCACGCCGACAGGTGGTTGCGTACGGTGCTCTCCGACAGGTGGAGGCGGCGCGAGATGTCGGCGGCGGCGGAGCCGTCGGCGGCGGCGATGAGCACCTCGCGCTCGCGCGGTGTGAGCGGGCTCGGCCCGGCGCTCAGGGCGGCCGTGGCCAGGGCGGGGTCGACCACGACCTCGCCCGCCAGCACGCGCCTGATCGCCCGGGCCAGTTCGCCGACGGGCCGGTCCTTGACCACGAATCCGCGGGCGCCCGCGTCCAGCGCCCGGCGCAGGTAACCGGGCCGTCCGAACGTCGTGACGATGACCACCACGCACTCCGGGAGGGCGGCCCGCAGGTCGGCGGTCGCGTCGAGCCCGCTGCCGCCGGGCATCTCGATGTCGAGCAGGGCCACGTCGGGCTTGGCCCGCAACGCGGCGGAAACGATCTCGCCCGCCGTGGCGACCTGCGCGACGACCTCGAAGTCGTCCTCCAGGTCGAGCAGCACGGTGAGCGCGTCGCGCATCATCGTCTGGTCCTCGGCGATCAGCACGCGGGTCACGGGCCGTCCTTCCGGTCGTCGTCGTCCACACCCGCGTGCGGGATCTCGGCGGTGAGGACGAACCCCCGCGGCAGGCGGACCGCGCTCAGCCGCCCGCCCGCCGCCGTCAGGCGCTCGCGCAGTCCGCGCAGGCCGCTGCCGTCCTCCTCGCGGGCCGGTCCGCCGGCGCCGTCGTCGCTCACCTCGACCAGCACCGGGTCGCGGTCGCGGAGGAGTGTGATGACGCAGCGCCGGGCGCCGGAGTGCCGCACCACGTTCGTGACCCCCTCCCGCACGACCCAGCTCAGCAGCATGTCGGTCTCCCACGACAGCGCGGGCCCCGACTCCTTCACCACGCAGTCGACGCCGGCCGCGGCCAGGGCCGCCCGTGCGCTGTCCAGCTCGGCGGCGAGGCTCGCGTCCCGGTATCCCGTGACCGCCTCGCGCACCTCGGTCAGCGCCTGCCGCCCGATTGCCTCGATGTCGGCGGCGTGCCGTACGGCCGCGTCCGTGTCGCGCGGGGCCAGCCGCCGTACGGCCTCGGCCTTGACGACCACCATCGAGAGCGTGTGGCCGAGCAGGTCGTGCAGGTCGCGGGAGAAGCGCAGGCGCTCGGCCGAGACGGCGGCGACGGCCAGCTTCTCCCTGGTCCGGCCGAGCTCCCCGATCACCTCGCCCATCCGGCGGAAGCCGTACGTCGTGATCCCGGCGAGCGCGGCGGTCAGGGCCGTGCCCCACAGGGCCACGTCGAGGGCACCGCCCCGGGCCAGGACGATCGCGGCGGCCGAAACGGCCGTGACGGCGACGGCCCAGGCCGCGACGCGTGTGGGCGCGACGAGCGCCACGGCGACCGCGAGCAGGGAGAACAGCGTCCGCCACTCGTCCGCCGAGGGGTAGGCGAGGTTCGCGGTGATCGCGGTCGCCGCCAGCAGCCCGGCGAACACCGGCGGCAGGGGCCGTACGGCCGGGCGGGTGCGACCGGCGGTCAGCACGGCACCCGCGAACGACAACCCCGCGGCGGCCACCAGGGTCCACGCGGGCCAGGCGGGAACTGCCGACGCCGCGGCGATGGCCGGCGCGGTCAGCAGGAGGACGGTCAGCCCGAGCGCGGGAGCGAATACCCGGCCCGGCAGCCGCGCGGGCGGCCACGGCCGGGAACGCCGCACCCCGGGCCCGCACTCGTCCGCCCGCGCCGCCGCCTCTGCCATGGCCGCCATTATGGTCGGCTTCCAATAACGGTGGACAGAGTGGAATATCGCGGTCCCGGCGGTACGAATGGCCCAGACGAAGGAGTCCGGCTCGTCCGGCGACGACGAAGCGTGCCGGCGGGCGGCCCGTGACGCGCACGGGCCGCCCGGGTACGGCTACTCTCCGACGGCCATCAGGTGCTGGGCTCGCGCACCCAGAGACGCGTCGTCGCCCGCCCAGGTGACGATGTAGTAGTACTGGCCCGTCCGGGGTGGGGTGTCGGTGAAGGCGAACGATCCATCGGCCGTGACCGTCGCCTTCGGCAGGTTCCAGCTGGGGAAGACGTTGTCGTATCTGATGGCGCGCCTCACCGTCAGCGAGGCACCCGGCGCGACGGTCTCCGCACCGTTGTCCAAAGTCCCGGTGATCCGGATCTCCTTCCCCGCGACCGCGGTGGACGGCCCGGACAGGATGATCGACGACTCATACTTCGCCAGGGTGACCGACACCCAGTCGGAGATGCTTCCCCGGTAATTCGAATCACCCTCCCAGAGCGCCCTATAGGTGACCTGCCCGCCGGTGGGAGGGATGTCGGTGACGGTGAACGTGCCGTCCTCCGCAGTGGTCACAGCGGGCAGCGTCGTCCTGGTGCCGTCGTCGGGCCGGTTACGCGTCACCACGATCGGCTGGGCGCCCGGGGCGGCGCCGCCGGGCAGCGTCAGCCGGCCGGTCAGTGTGAGCGGTTGGTACGCGGCGCCCGTGGACGGAGAGACCAGGGTGAGCGAGGTGGACGGGAGGAAGACGTCGTCCAGCCGCCACAGGTAATACCTGTCGGTGGTCATGTCGGCGATCAGGGTGACGACATCGTCGCCGCCGGCGAAGGCGACACTCGCGTTCAGACGGTTGTATGGCAATGAGGTGTAGGTGTGCGTGCTTTGCGCGCTCGCCGTGTCGTACAACATGACGCCGGAGCCGAACCCACCGGCGAGATGTTCGCCGTCCGGGCTGACGGCGACGGCGTTGGGGTACGTGCCCGGCGTTTTTGCGGCGGCGTACGTGCGGACCTTGGTCAGGCTGGTGGTGTCCCATCCGTTGTACCCGTCCTCGACCGGCACGATGACCATGGAGCCGTCCGGCGTGACGGTGAGGTCCCTCATCTGCCAGATGCGGGCGATGGTGCCGCGCAGCGTGCCGGGGGTGGTGCTCACGTCGTACACCATCAGGTCGGTTGTTCCGGCCCCCGGCGCACCCACCACCAGCGTGCTCCCGCCCGCGGCGACGCGCGGGGTGGCGTAGTAGACGCCCTCGGCGATCCCGGCCGGCTCGGGTGCCGCCGCCGACAGGTCGAGCCCCAGGACGCCGCCTTTGTCGCCCCAGCCGCACCAGTACGCGACCCACATGTGGTCGCCGGCGAGTGATGGCTTTCCGAGGCAGGAGTAGGCGGACAGGTCGATTCTCCGGAGGACGGTGAAGTCCGCGGTGTCGATTTCGACGACCGCGGCCGGATCGCTCAACGTCGCGTACAGGCGGGTGCCGTCCGGCGTGATGGCGAGGTTGTCTGTCCCGGACAGGTCGATCGGGGCGTCGGTGAGTGTGCCGCGGGCGTCCGCGATCCTGATGCGGCCCTCCGCGGACAGGAACACTCTGTCGCCATCGGCGGCCATGCCGCTGACGCCGCTGAAGGGCAGTTCCGTCAGGCGGTCGGCGGCGGACGCGGCGGGGCCCGTGGCGGTGAGCAGACCGGCGGCCACGACCATGGTGCCGCAGAGCGCGGTCAGCCGGCGGGTCAGAGGGGCGGCGGGGCCCGTGGCGGTGAGCAGACCGGCGGCCACGACCATGGTGCCGCAGAGCGCGGTCAGCCGGCGGGTCAGAGGGGCGGCGGGGCCCTCTCCCGATCGTCCCCGGTGGGGGCGTCCGCGACGGAAAAATCTCTGGCGTAAGTCGTTGATCACGATCACGATGTAGCCACACCACCACAACGTCAGTCAAGAGAATATCGAATTTATGTTCGATACATGCCTGCGGCTTGCCGGGCCGGGTCTTCGGTCACACCGAGCCGGGACCTCCGCACCTGGAGAGGTCTCCGGGGCGCGCAGCAGCCTGACGTTGGGGGTGCGTGCGATGAGACGGTGCAACGAGGAGGTCGCCGGGCTGCTGCAGGAGTACGCCGACCTGATCGCGATCACCGGGGGCGACGCGTTCAAGGTGCGGGTCTACGAGAAGGCGGCCCGGTCGGTCGGCGGGTACGGCCGGGACGTCGACGGCATGGACGTGCCGGAGCTGCGGCGGATACCGAACGTGGGCGCGTCGATCGCCGCGAAGATCGACGAGTACCTGCGGACCGGGGCGATCCACCAGCTGGAGGAGCTGCGGACGAAGATCCCGGCCGGGGTCCGCCTGCTCACGACCATCCCCACGCTCGGGCCGAAGAAGGCCATGGTGCTGTATCACGAGCGGGGCGTCGACTCGGTGGAGAGGCTGGAGCACGCGATCCACGCGGGGGCCCTGCAGGGCCTGCACGGGTTCGGGGCGAAGACCGAGGAGAACCTGCTCCACGGCATCGAGGTGATGCGCAAGACCGGCAGCCGGGTGCACATCGGGATCGCGATGGCGGTCGCCGAGGAGGTCGTCCCCGCGTTGTCGGCCGTGCCGGGCTGCGAGCGGTGCGCGTACGCGGGGTCGCTGCGCCGGATGAAGGACACGATCGGCGACGTCGACGTCCTGGCCGGTGCCGGTGACCCGGCCGCCCTGATGGTGGCCTTCACCACGCTGCCGTACGTCACCGAGGTGATCGCGCACGGCGAGACGAAGAGCTCGGTCCGCACGGCCGCGGGGCTCCAGGTCGACCTGCGGGTGGTGCCGAGGGACTCCTGGGGGGCCGCGCTGCAGTACTTCACCGGGTCGAAGGCGCACAATATCCGCACCCGGGAGATCGCCGTGCACCGCAAGCTGAAGCTGTCGGAGTACGGCGTGTTCGACGTGGCGACCGGCGAGAAGATCGCCTCGGCGGACGAGGCGGAGGTGTACGGCATGCTCGGCCTGCCGTGGATCGAGCCCGCGCTGCGCGAGGACGCCGGGGAGATCGAGGCCGCGCTGGGCGAGGGGCTGCCGAGGGTGGTGACCACGGCCGACGTGCGCGGCGACCTGCACACCCACACCGATCTGACCGACGGGCTCGCGCCACTGGAGGAGATGGTGGAGGCGGCCGCGGCGCGCGGCTACGACTACTACGCGGTGACCGACCACGCGCCCAACCTGTTCATGCAGCGGATGACCGGCGAGAAGGCGCTGGAGCAGCGCGACCGGCTCCGCCGCCTCGGCGCCGCCCGCCCCGGCATGACGCTGCTGCACGGCACCGAGCTCAACATCGGCCCGGACGGCGAGGTCGACTGGCCGCCGGAGTTCCTGGCCGGGTTCGACCTGTGCGTGGCCTCGGTGCACTCGCACTTCACCCAGCCGCCCGAGGAGATGACCCGGCGGCTGATCCGGGCCTGCGAGAACCCGTACGTGAAGATCATCGGCCATCCGACGGCCCGGATCATCGGCAGACGGGACCCGGTGGACGCCGACTGGCCGAGGGTGTTCGACGCCTGTGTCCGCACCGGGACGGCGCTGGAGATCGACGCCTTCCCCGACCGGCTCGACCTGCCCGCGGACCTCGTGCGGCGGGCGGCCGCCCGGGGCGTGCTGTTCTCGATCGACAGCGACGCGCACGCCGTGCCGCATCTCGACGTCATGCGGTACGGCGTCGGCACCGCGCAGCGGGGCTGGCTCACCCCCGAACGGGTAATCAACACCTGGCCACTCGGCCGGCTGCGGGAGTTCCTCCGGCCGCGATGAAGGGGGTTTCATGCTGACGATCGACCGGCGGCCGCTGCCCGTCGTGGGTCGCGCCCGGATGTACGTGTGCGGGATCACGCCGTACGACACCACCCACCTCGGCCACGCCAGGACGTTCGTGTGGGCCGACGCGGCGGCCCGGGTGCTGCGCAACGCCGGCGTGCCCGTCGAGGTGTGCCGCAACGTCACCGACGTGGACGACGTGCTGACCTCGGCGGCGCGCCGGGCCGGCAGCCCGTACGACAGCTTCGCCGCGGTGCAGCAGTTCCACTTCGAGCGGGACATGGCGGCGTTGCACGTGCACCCGGTGACGTACGAGCCGCGGGCGCACACGTACGTGCCGCAGGTCGTCGCGCTCGCCCGGGCTCTGATCGGCCTGGGTCACGCCTACGAGCGGGACGGCGCGGTGTACTTCCGGGGCGCGGGCGTGCGCGAGCGGGCCGGGCTCGGCGCCGAGGAGGCGGCCCGCCTGATGGCGGAGTTCGGCGACGATCCGGATGACCCGAGTAGGGACGACCCGGCGGACGTGGCGGTCTGGCGGCCGTCGGCGAAGGGGGAGCCGGGCTGGCCGAGCGAGTGGGGCGACGGGCGGCCGGGCTGGCACGCCGAGTGCGCCGCCATGGCGCTGACGACGTACGGGCCGGCCCTCGACCTGCACGCGGGCGGCGCCGACCTGCGCTTCCCGCACCACGCCTATGAGGCGGCGATGGCCGAGGCGGTGACCGGGGTGCGGCCGTTCGCCCGCGCCTGGCTGCACGTGGGGGTGGTCCGCGTGGACGGCGCCAAGATGGCCAAGTCGGCGGGCAACCTCGTCTTCACCACCGACCTGCTGCGGGACCACCCGGCGGGAGCCGTACGCCTGATGCTGCTCGGCCATCCGTGGGCGGCCGACTGGGACTACCACCCCGGCGCGCTGGAGGAAGCCGCCGCACGCCTGGAGCGGCTGCACGCGGCCGCCGGGAGGTCCGCCGCCTCGCCGGCGGGGGAGCGGGCGGCGGTGCGCGCGCTGCTGGACGACCTGGACGCCGCGACCGCCCTGGCGATCGCCGAGGAGGAGGGCGGGCAGGCCGCCCGCACGGTGATCGCGGTGCTCGCCCTCGGCTGACGGCCGGACGCGCGGGCGGCGTTACATGATCACGAAGGGCCGGCCGGCGCCCTCGGGCCCTGCACGATCACGAAGGGTGTCCTGCCAGGCCGGCGCCGTCGTCCGCGGCGAACCGCACGATCACGGTGTGGGGGTCGTAGTCGTCGTGGACGGCGACGACGTCGCCCTCGCGCCCGGCGGCGGCCAGGATCGAGGCGGCGATGGACGCCCGGTAGCCGCTCGCGCAGTGCGTCCACACCTCGCCGCCGGGCACCTCGTCCAGCCGCCCGGGCAGCTCGTGCAGCGGGATGTGGACCGCGCCGGGGATGTGCGACTCGCGCCACTCCACCTCGCGGCGCACGTCGAGCACCACGACCGGGCGGTGGCGGCGCACGGCCGCCAGGTCGGCGAACGTCGCCGTCGGCATGGACGCGGCCTTGTCGTCGCCGGTCCAGTCGGCCGGGCCGCCGGTGGCGGCCGCGGCGGGGCGGTCGATGCCGATCCGCGCCAGTTCGCGCTGGGCCTCCGCGATGTCCCGGGGCGTCTCGCCCAGCAGGGTGACTGGTGTCCGCGGTGTTCCCGACGAGCTCCAGGGGATGAGCCAGCCCAGGTAGACGGCGAGGTTGCCGTCCAGCCCGAAGTTGAGCGTCCCCGCGAGGTGCCCCGCCGCGAACGCCGTACGGGACCGCAGGTCCACCACCCACTCGCCGGCCCGCAGGCGGCGGCGCAGCTCGGCGGCGTCCGCGCGGTGCGGCGGGGACAGGTCGGGCGCGTCGGGCCCGGCCTGGTTGAGCGGGGCCATGTGCGCGTAGTACGCCGGGTAGGCGTCCAGCCCGGCCAGCAGTGACTCCACGTACTCGTCCTCGCTCCGGGTCAGGACCGGGTTGACCCGCCGCTCCCTGCCGATCGTCGACTCGGTGACCTCGGACTGCGTGGCCGAGCAGAAGCTGCCGAACCCGTGGGTGGGGAAGACGTCCGTCTCGGCCGGCAGCTCGCGGGACAGCCGGTGCGCCGAGGCGTACTGGGCGCGCACCAGCGTGCCGGTGTGCTGCGGGCCCAGCAGATCCGGCCGTCCGGTCGTGCCGTGCAGCAGTGAGCCTCCGGTGAAGACGGCGGGCGGCCGGTCCGGGCACTCCAGCACGTACGACAGGTGGGTGAAGGTGTGGCCGGGAGTGGCGACCGCGCGCACGCGCGTCCGCGGGCCGATCTCGACCACGTCCCCGTCGTCGAGGGGGCTCCGGTCGAACGTCATGGGGTCGGCCGCGTTGACGTGGTAGTCCGCGCCGGTCGCGGCGGCCAGGGCCGGCCCGCCGGTCACGTAGTCGTTGTGCACGTGCGTCTCGAAGACGTGCCGGATCTCGACACCGCGCCGCTCGGCCAGGCGGAGCATCCGGTCGATGTCACGCTGCGGGTCCACCACGAAGGCGATCTCCCCGTCGGCGACGAGATAGCCGCGGTCGCCCAGAGAGGGGGTGTCGACAGGGATGATTTCGATCATTCGGGTCCCTCCTCGGCTCGTGAGGCACCCGTACCCTGGGAAAAGGCCTTCACCTCCTCCCGGGTCGGCGGAACCGCGCCGGCGCGGGTGCAGACGATCGCGGCCGCGGCGCACCCGCGCCGCAGCGCCTCCGCCACGCGCTCGCCGTTGATCGGAGCGCCGTCGAGCGCGTCGAGGTAGGCGGCGGTGAAGGTGTCGCCCGCGCCGACCGTGTCCACGACCTCGACCGCCGGGGCCGGGCAGGTGATCACCTCGCCGTCCGTGGTCTCGTCACGCAGCACCGCGGCGGCGCCGTCGCCGCCCTGCGTGACCACGACGAGCTCCGGGCCCAGGCCGGCCCACCGCCGTGCGACGTCGGCGAAGGGCTCGCCCGGGTAGAGCCAGCCGAGGTCCTCCGCGCTCACCTTGACCAGGCGCGAGAGCCGTACGCACTCCTCCACGTGGGCCAGGGCGCGGGCCCGGTCGCCGATGAGGGACGGCCGGATGTTCGGGTCGTAGGACACCGTGATCCCCGCTCCGGCGGCGGCCCGCATCAGGCCTCTGACGTGGTCGCCGCCCGGGGCCACCAGCGTGGCCAGCGAGCCGGTGTGCAGGCAGGTCACCCCGTCGAGCGTGACCGGGGCCGAGAAGGTCCAGTCGAAGCGGAAGTCGTAGGAGGCCGAGCCGTCCGCGCCGACGCGGGCGAAGGCCAGACCGGTCGCCGTCGCCGGGGCGAGGTCGCCTCCCCCGATCCCGTGGCGGGCCAGGTGACCCCGGAGCAGGCCGCCGAAGAAGTCGACGCCGGTCTCCCCGGCGAACCGCACCGGCCGGCCCAGCGCGGCCAGCGCCACCGCGACGTTGAGCGGGCTGCCGCCGGGCACGGCGGTGAAGGTCCACGATCCCGGCGTGCCGATCAGGTCGACCAGGCTCTCCCCGGCCACCAGGAAGGTCATCCGGCGTCCCCCGGCGTGTCCTCCGCCAGCACCCGCTGGGCGACGGCGAACGCGGCGTTGGCGGCCGGCACCCCGCAGTAGATCGCCGTCTGCAGCAGCACCTCCTTGATCTCGTCGGTCGTGAGCCCGTTGCGCCGCGCGGCCCGCACGTGCATGGCCAGCTCCTCCAACTGCCCGCGCGCCACCAGGGCGGTGAGCGTGATGCAGCTGCGGGTCCGGCGGTCCAGGCCCGGCCGGGTCCAGATCTCACCCCAGGCGTAGCGGGTGATCAGGTCCTGGAAGTCCGCGGTGAACTCGGTGGTCCGCTCCCGCGCCCGGTCCACGTGCGCGTCGCCCAGCACCTCGCGGCGCACCCGCATGCCGTCCTCGTAGCTCATGCCGTCCTCCAACGGGTGGTCAGGTGGCGCGTGATCGCGTCGTTCACGACGTCCGGGCGTTCGGCGGTGGCCAGGTGGGCCGCTCCCGGCACCACCAGCAGCTCGGCGTCCGGGATGCCACCGGCCAGGATCTCGGCGTCCGCGGGCGGGGTGGCCGGGTCCTCGGCCCCGGCGATCACCAGCGCGGGCGCGCGGACGCCGGCGAGCCGGTCGCGGACGTCGAAGACCGCGAGGGCGTCGCAGCACGCGGCGTACCCCCCGGGGGCCACGCCGCGCAGCATGTCCAGGTAACGCCCGGCGTCCGTGAAGGCGGGAGTGAACCACCGCGACCTGGTCGCGTCCACCAGGGGCCCGGTGCCCTCCTCACGCACCAGCGCGGCGCGCTCGCGCCAGCTCTCCGGCGTGCCGAACCGGGCGGAGGTGCAGCACAGGACCAGGCTCGCGACGCGGTCCGGCGCACGCAGCGCCAGCGTGGTCCCGACGGCCCCGCCCAGCGACACCCCGCCGTACGCGACGGTGTCCAGGCCGTGCCGGTCGAGCAGCTCCAGCACCCCGTCGGCGAGATCGCCGACGGTGAACTCGGACGCGGCCGGGGACCCATCGTGGCCGGGCAGGTCGTAGCGGAGCACCCGCCAGGTGCGCGTGAGCACCGGCAGCTGGGGTTCCCACAGGCCGAGTGTCGTGCCCAGCGAGGGCCCGAGCACGACGACCGGAGCGTCCGGCGGCCCGTCGAATCGGTGGTGCAGGATCATGACGCCTTTCCCTCGTGGTGCCGCAGGGCCCGGTCGACCAGCGCGGAGGCGGCGCCGGTGCCGGGGTCCTGCGAGGTGCTCGCCAGCACGGCGAGCAGGTGATCGAGATTGTGCCGCATGCGCTCGGGGAACACCTCCAGCCCCTCGGTCAGCTCGGCGGCCGTCTCGGCCGCCCCGCCGGCCAGGCGCAGGCACTCGCGCAGCGGCTGCCACTCGGCGTGCCAGCTCCCGGCGGGCCGCTCGTGCTCGGCGACCCGCGAGCCGAGCAGGATCTGCGCGAGCGCGGGCGCCTGCAGCGCCGCCGACCTGATCATCGTGGCGAGCACCGGATTGCGCTTGTGCGCCATCGCCGACGAGCCGCCCCGGCCCGGCGCGGCGGGCTCGGCGACCTCGCCCACCTCGCTCTGCGCCAGCAGGATCACGTCCGCGGCGAGCTTGCCGAGCGCGCCCGTCACGTCGGCGAGCGCGCAGGCCAGGTCGGTCACGGGCGTGCGCAGCGCGTGCCAGGGCAGCACCGGCTCGGCCAGCCCGGTCTCGGCCGCGAACAGCGGCGGCAGGTCGAGGGCCCGCTCGCCGTACCCGGCCATCGTGCCGGCCGCGCCGCCGAGCTGGACCGGCAGCCGCACCGCCGCCAAGCGGTCGCGGGCGTCCCGGCAGCCGGTCAGCCACCCGGCGGCCTTCAGTCCGAAGGTGATCGGCACGGCCTGCTGACCGAGCGTACGGCCCGCCATCGGCGTCTCGCGGTGCTCGCCGGCCAGCCCGGCCAGCGCGGCGAGCACCCGGTCGAGGTGGCGCAGGATCACCGCGCGGGCCCGCGCGGCCACCAGCATCGTCGCCGTGTCGAGGATGTCCTGGCTGGTGGCGCCGTGATGCACCCAGGGTCCCGCCTCGCCCGCCGCGGCCCGCAGATCCTTGACCAGCGGCACGACGGGGTTGCCGGCGTCCCTGGCCCGCCGGGCCAGACCGGCGACGTCGAACCGCTCCGGGCGGGCCGCCTCGGCGATCGCGGCGACGGCAAGCTCAGGGACGACGCCGAGGCGGGCCTGCGCCCGCGCGAGGCAGACCTCCGCCTCCAGCATCGCCCGCAGCCAGGCGTCGTCGGCCGTGATCGCCGCCACGTCCGTGCCCGCCCACACCGGGGAGAGCAGCCCGTGATCGGCACCCGCGTCAGAACTCAAGGAAGACCGTCTCCTGCTCGCCCTGCAGCCGTACGTCGAACCGGTAGACGTCCTGCCCGTCCGGGCGGGCGAGCAACGTCGCCCGGCGGGCCGGGTCGAGGGAGCCGAGCAGCGGGTCGTGCACGTCGGCGAGGTAGACGCGGGTCCGCACCGGCTTGAGCAGGCCCCGGGCGAAGACCAGCAGGGCCGCGTACGGCCTTGCCGGCGGCGCCAGGCGGAACCGGTAGGAGCCGTCGGGCGCGGTGCCGCACCGGCCGAAGCCGCTGACGCCCGCCCGCGTGCGGCGCAGCGCCTCGCGGGGCGCGGAGCCGCCGGTTCCTGTGTCTCCGCTCCACAGCTCCAGCAGGGCGTCCGGGATCGGCTCGCCCGCCCCGTCCAGCACCCGGCCGGTGATCGTCACGGCCCCCGGATGGCCCTCGGGGACGAGCTCCCAGTCGCCGGCGTACGGCAGGGCGAACCCGAAGAACGGGCCGACGGTCTGCGAGGGGGTGATCACGCGTCCTCCATCGGGGTACGGCCGAGCACCACGTCCCACCGGTAGCCGAGCGCCCACTCCGGCTCGGTGATCTCCAGGTCGAAGGTGGAGACGAGCCGCTCGCGGGCGGCCGGGTCGGGAATGGACTGGAAGATCGGGTCGAAGGCGAACAACGGGTCGCCCGGGAAGTACATCTGCGTCACCAGGCGCTGCGTGAACGCCGCGCCGAACACCGAGAAGTGGATGTGCGCGGGTCGCCAGGCGTTGTGGTGGTTGCGCCAGGGGTAGGCCCCCGGCTTGATCGTGACGAACCGGTAGCGTCCCTCGTCGTCGGTCAGGCACCGGCCCGCGCCGGTGAAGTTGGGATCCAGCGGCGCCGGGTGCTGGTCGCGCTCGTGGGCGTACCGGCCGGCGGAGTTGGCCTGCCAGATCTCCACCAGCGTGTTCGGCACCGGCCGGCCCGAGGCGTCGAGGATCCGCCCGGTGACGATGATGCGCTCGCCGAGCGGTTCGCCCGCGTGGCCCGCGGTCAGGTCGGCGTCGAGGGGGTCCACCTCGTCGCGGCCGAAGACCGGGCCGGTCAGCTCGGCCGCCTCGGGGTCGTCCTTCATCTGCAGCGGAGGCCGGGACGGCGCCCGCAGGACCGTGCTGGCGTAGTCCGGGTACAGGTAGGGCGGGTGCGTCACGATGTCTCCTCTTCGTAGGGCAGACCCACGTAGTTCTCCGCCAGCGTGGTCCCGGCCGCCTCGGAGGACGTCACGTAGTCGAGGTAGGAGGTCTGCAGCTTCCGGGCGTACGCGTCGTCGGACTCGAACGTGTGCAGCAGCGTCGTCATCCACCACGAGAAGTGCTGCGCCCGCCACACCCGGGGCAGGCAGGCCCGCGAGTAGGCCTCCAGCCCCTCCGTCGAGCCGTCGGCGAAGAAGCGGGCCAGCGCCTCGGTCAGCACCCGCACGTCGGCGACCGCGAGGTTGAGCCCCTTCGCGCCGGTGGGCGGCACGATGTGCGCCGCGTCCCCGGCGAGGAACAGCCGGCCGTACTGCATGGGCTCGGCCACGTAGCCGCGCATCGGCGTGATCCCTCGTTCGATGATGTCGCCGGTGGCGAGGGTGAAGCCGGGCACGGTCTCCAGCCGGGCCCGCAGCTCGGCCCAGATCCGCTCGTCGGGCCACTCGGCGAGGTCCTCGTCGGGCGCCACCTGGAGGTAGAAGCGGCTGATCTCCGGGGAACGCATGCTGTGCAGCGCGAAGCCGCGCTCGGTCCGCGCGTAGATGAGCTCCTCCGACGACGGCTCGACCCGGGCCAGGATGCCGAGCCAGGCGAAGGGGTAGTCGCGGCGGTACTCGGTCAGCACGCCCTCCGGGATCGACGCCCTGGAGACGCCGTGGAAGCCGTCGCACCCCGCGATCACGTCGCAGTCCAGCCGCTGCTCCGTCCCGTCGGCACCGGTGAAGGTGAGGTACGGGCGGTCGGTCGCCGCGTCGTGCACCGCCACGTCGTCCACCTCGAAGCGGAGGTCGCCGCCGGCCGCCAGCCGGGCGGCGATGAGGTCCTTGACGACCTCCTGCTGGCCGTACACGGTGATGGCCCTGCCGGGCACCAGCCGCTCGAAGGCGATGCGGTGGCCCGCTCCGCCGTACCGCAGCTCGATTCCGTTGTGGGGGAGGCCCTCCTGTTTGAGCCGCTCGGCCACCCCCGCCTCGACGAGTGTGTCCACCGTGCCCTGTTCGAGCACTCCCGCCCGCACCCGCCGCTCGACGTACTCCCTGCTGCGGCGTTCGAGTACGACGGACTCGATCCCGCGCAGATGGAGGAGATGGGAGAGCAGCAGGCCGGCCGGTCCGGCCCCGATGATCCCGACCTGAGTTCGCATACCTCCGAGCATCGGGACGACGACCCGCGCCGCGTAGGCTTGGCTTCTGCTCAGTGGAAGACGACGCGGTTTTTTACCGAATGAGGGGCATCATGTCCGGTGGAGCGCGCGATGCGGGACGGACCGTCACCTCCCGGACCCTGTCCATCCTCGGTGCCTTCGACGACCACCATCCGCGGCTCACGCTGACGGAGATCGCCGGACGTACCGGCATGGCGCTGAGCACCGTCCACCGCCTCGTGGGGGAGCTGGAGGAGTGGCGCGCCCTGCGCCGCGGCGCCGACGGGCGCTACCAGATCGGCCGCCGCCTGTGGGAGCTGGGGCAGCTCGCCCCCGACCCGCTGCAGGAGGTGGCGCACCCCTGGCTGCAGGAACTGTTCGGCGGCACCGGCGAGAACGTCCACCTGGCGGTGCGCGACGGGCTCGACGTGCTCTACGTGGACAAGGTGTACGGCAAGCGGGCCGTGCCGATCGTGTCGCGGACCGGCTCGCGCCTGCCCATGCATCCGACCGGCGTGGGCAAGGCGCTGCTCGCCTTCGAGCCGGACTGGTTCGTCACGGCCTACCTGTCCCGCCCTCTGGAGCGGCCGACCGGGCACACGATCACCGAGCCTGGCCGGTTGGCCCGCGAGCTGGCCCAGGTGCGCGCCCAGGGATACGCGACGACGCACGAGGAGATGACGCTCGGCTCCTGCTCGGCGGCCGCGCCGGTGCTGGTCGGGGACCGGCCCGTCGCGGCCGTCGGCATCGTGGTGTCCTCGCGGCGGGTGCGCGAGCTGCCCCGCCTGGTCGATCCGCTGCTGGCCGTCGCGGGCCGCATCGCCGGCGACTACCGGGCCGCCGTCACGCGGGCGTGACGGGCCGCGCCGTCACAGCGGCGTGCAGGTCACGTTGCTCAGCCCGAACGTGCCGCCCGTGGAGTTGCCGACCGCGGTGATCGCCACGCTCGATCCGGGATTGATGGCGCCGTTCCAGGACACGTTCGTGGCGGTGAGGCTCCGCCCGGTCTGCGTCCACTGCGTGGTCAGCAGCGAGAAGAGCTTCTCGTCGCCGGTGAACGTCCAGGAGATGCGCCAGCCGGTCAGCGGGGTCGTCCCGGTGTTGACCACGCTTCCGTCCGCCACGAAGCCCGAGGACCATGAGTGCACGGTCGGGAAGCCGACCGAGCAGGACGCCGTGCCCGCGTGCGCGGCGGGCGCGCCGATCGCCGCGGTGGCGGCCAGCGTGGCCGCGGCGACCCAGACGGCCCGCCCCCGTCTGACTCCCCGTCTGAAACCGGTTTCATGAGCGCCCGAAAAAAAGAGCCGTGCCATGTCCCTGTCCTTTCGCCGTGCCGGGATCTCCGGCGCCCGATGCGACGAGACGTCGCTTCAGGAATGTCACACGGTCACGGGCGGATGTCATCGGGACGGGCCGGATCCGGCCTGTTGTGGCGGCACGCGGATGAAAGTTTCATCCCACGACACGTTCCTGACCGGCGCCGGAGTGGCCGCGCTCGGCCCTCTCGCCCGCCCGTGACCGCGGGCGAGAGGGCCCCGACCTGGAGGCCGTCGTGGTCATCGCCCGCAGCACGCAGGAGGCGATCGTGGTCAACCTGCCCGAGCTCGGGTGGACCGGCCCGGTCCGGACGACGGCGTGACCATGGAGGTCGCCGCCACGGCGACCGCGGCGGCGGCCGCCGGCATGCTGTCGGTCAGTACTGCCAGCGGCAGGCCCACCCGGAGCCGCAGGTGTTGGGGTTGAAGCCGCAGTCGCAGCCCGCGGCGGACCCGAACCGGACCTCGTCCGAGGCGGTCTGCGCGGGAGCCTGGGCAACGTCGGACGACGGAACGTCAGGCGTGCCGGAATCGCCGTCGAAAAGGTCCGTGACCATGTCGACGAGGTCGGCAAGAAATTCGAACATGGGTTTCTCCCGCAAGGACGTTCGTCACTGGAAGAGCAATTGCTTGACCTCTGCCAACTCCCGGGGCATCGGGATTTTGACGAGGAGTTGCGTGATACGCGCGGCGAGATCGGCGAGGTCGTCGGCAGTGAAGCCGGGCCGGGAGAAGTCGGCCGCGCACGACTTGCCGAGGCGGTAGGTGAAAAGGCCGTTCAGCATGACGTTCACCGCCACGACCGACGGCACTCCGACGACCGGAAAGGCCACGATCAGAGGCAGGGCGACGGCCGAGAGCATCTTCGATCCGGCGTAGTAGCCCGAGACTCCGGCGACCGCCGCGGCGACCACCTTTCCCACCGTCGCCGTGGAAGCGGGATGTCCGGAAGCCCTGGCGATGGCCACTACCATCGTGGTCCAGGTGGTGGTGATTCCGGCCAGGTCGACGACCGGAAGGAAAGTACCCACGGTGCCTACCCCGGCAGCGCTGATCATGGCAGTTTTCACGATGCCCTGATAGCGATGGTCGAGTGTCATAATCGCACTCCGGATGATGAGAGCGGGAATTGGTGCCGCTCTCAGGATCCGTTCAGGTCAGCGCGGTGGAAATCACCAGAACTGGTGAAACCGCCGGTGCCGGTGACGCGTCACCACCGCCGGTGGGTCGTTTCCGTGCACAGGCCCAGTTCCCTGGCCCACAGCATGGCGACCACCTGCTGCGTGGGCGGCACGGCCGCGTCGGCGACGGAATGAGTGGCGAGATATTTCTTCCGGATCCGCAACAGGTGGCTGTTGACGGTGTTCACCTCGATGTTGAGCCGCCCTGCCACGTTCACCGCCGTCGCGCCCGGAGAACACCCGAAGGCCCGCAAGATGTCGATCTCGCGGTCGGTGAGCTGGTGCAGCCTCCGCCGTAGCGCGGCGGCGGCGAAGATCCGGGTCAGCGCTCGCTGCAGGCCGTCCGCGTCGAGGCCCCGGGCCGCCGCGATCCGGCCGCCGGCCTCGCCGCGGACGAAGGCCCTCAACACCTCCTGGTCGGAGAAGGAGAGCTCCTGGCCGTGCGGGAGCCTGCGCTGCTGCTTGTCCTCATAGAACATGGCCGCCAGCACCGGAGACAGGTGCTTGCGGCCGTCCGCCGCCGTGGCGATCGCCTCGATCAGCCGGGCCTCGTCCGGCGACGACTTGTCGATGTAGCCGTGCGCGCCGGCCGCGATCGCGTCCAGCACCTGCGCGGCCGACGCCTGCCCGGAGATCAGCAGAACCGACCAGCCCTGCGAGCCGAGACGGCGTACGGCGTCGGCGCCCGACAGGCCTGGACGAAGATCGACGTCGCATATGGCCAGCCCTCGCGTCGTGATCGGAGGAACCTTCTCCACGCCCGGCACCGGATCGAGGACACGGAACCCGTACTCGAGGAGGCGGGGCCTGACCATGTCGTCCAGGGATCTGGCGACGAGCCCCAGGTTCTCGACGAGGATGACCAGCGGTTCACTCCCCATCGGGCGCCTCCGTCCACGTGATCAGAACTCTGGTCCCCTCACCCGGGATCGAGGTGATCGTGCAGGAGCCGCCGATCCGCCGGACGGCCTCGAACGAACGCGTGAGACCGCCGCCCCGGGGCGCCGCGGCCGAGTCGAACCCGTTGCCGTGATCGATCACGGACACCTCGAGCCTGCCGTCGTCGAATTCGGCGAAGAAATACACGTCGACACCGTCCCCGGCGTGCTTACGGGCGTTTCCCAGGGCCTCGCCGGCCGCGCCGATCACGACGTCGGCGACGGCGGCGGGCGGCTCCGCGTGAACGTAGAACCTGGGGTGCACGATCAGGTGGAGATCGACGAAGGTGTCGGTGAGCTCGATGAGCCGCGCCTCGAAGCGTGTCTTCCTCGGGTCCGACGTGAGGAGCATGGTGCGGGCCTTCAGCGCGCCGCGCCGGACCGACCGGCGCGCGTCGGCCGGAAGACGGCGATCCTTCGCCAGCACGTCCAGGATGGACAGCACCCCGTCGTGGAGTCCCATGCGCACCCGCTCCCTGTGATGGGCGAGTTCGAGCCGGCGCGTCTGCTCGGCCACCAACTGTTCGGCGGCATGCCGCTCGGCGGTGGCCTGGGCGGTCTGCGCCGCGAGGATCCGCAGGAGGCAGGACACGTAGAGGCCGACCATGTACCACAGGATGAAGCCGAGGAGGTCGGAGCCCACTTTCTGCGTCAGGTCGGGGAGAAGCGTGAGGAACCATGCGACCCACATGGTGAACACGGCGACGATCGCTTTCCTGCGCAACCCGACCGCGAATCCCAGGACGAGGGAGGCGACGAGGCTGTAGGGGACCACCTCGGTCATGACCTCGTTGCGCAATTCGGATGTGGCCGCGCGCGAGCCGATCACCATGAGGGCGACGCAGAAACCGGTGTCCACCCAGGCGATCGTGGTGTCGTCACGAATGCTCCTGCGTGTCCAGGCCCGATGGACGAACCAGGACGCCTCGATCGCGCTCGCCGCGAATGCGATCACCGCGAGAACCGGATACTCGAGCTGATGCCAGACGAACAACGGGATGGCCAGAAAGGGCACCATCAGAGCCCGGATGAAAGCGGCCATCCTGGCCAGCCGCTCCTCGTTCCGCACGACGGCCCCGGAGATATCGTTTTCGATTACCGGAACGCGGCTCCAGTCGAGCGCCTCGATGATTCGAATCCACAGCTCGCGTCGCGCCCTTCCCGTCACATTCTTCTCCCGGCAGGCAGTGGACACGTCACCCGCGGTCATAGTGGCTGATCGCCGAACGGAGTGGGAAGGGCGACGTCCCGAATGGTGTATGACTGTGACGCGTTACTGACTCGCCGGGCCGATTCGTAGGACACCGGGGTCAAGGCGGCGACCATGCCATCGCCGGGCAGGCGATTCCGTGCCTCCGGTCCGGGCCGATTCGGGAAACCGAAAAGGATTTCCGGGAAAACGCCGGGCGGTCTCTTCAGCCCTGGCGTCCCGGGGAGCCTGCCGGTCCCGGACGCGGTGCGCCGTACGGCCGCTGGGCCGCGGGAAGGGCCGTCCCGGGAACGGCCTGGCGGACGTCGAAGGTGACCTGCGGCGGCACCCGCAGCGTGGTGCGGAGCGCGCAGTGCTCAAGGACCGACAGGAGCGAGGCGCGCAGCCCGGCGGGCAGCCCGGGGGCGTCCACCGACAGCTCGATGCGGTCGATCCGCCCCGGGCAGACGCCCAGGCCGTACCGCGCGGTCACGCCGACCCCGGCGGGCAGCTGACGCTGACGCAGGTAGCGTTCTGCGCAGCAGGCGACGCCCGCGGCCACGCTGCCCACGAACAGCTCGGCCGGCGTGGGACCGGTGTCGCTCCCGCCGACGTCCGCGGGCTGGTCGGCGCGGACCTCGTGGCGCCGGATCCGGACGTCGAACCGGTCGGCGCCGTGCCAGGCGACCCGGATGACGCCGTCACACGCCTCACCCATGGCGCACGGGCTCCCGGTGCTGTGCCGCCGCCGTCATGGCCCACCCCCGTGTCCGACCCGGCTATATCCGAGTATGTCCGGGGCCCCGGCCGGAGGGATGCACACGGACAGTAAGAAGCCGGTCGCGACCTGGTAAAGAGCGGGAGCCCGGAGTGTCTGCGTTTGCGACACTTTCAACTGTGGCGGACATGCGTGGCGCCGACGGGGAGGCGGACCATGATCCCGCAGACGCACCCGGACGGGCTGCCGGCCGAGCTGCACACGAGGCTGCAGGCGGTCGTGCCGACGCGTGATCGGGTCCACGCGCTGCTGGAGGCGGTGGTCTCCGTGGGCGGAGAGCTCGACCTCGAGACCGTGCTGCGCCGGATCGTCGAGACCGCCGCCACGCTGGCCGGCGCCAGGTACGGCGCGCTGGGTGTGATCGGGGAGGACAACACCCTCGTCCGGTTCATCCCGGTAGGGCTGACCGAGGAGGAGATCGCCGGGATCGAGCACTGGCCACACGGCCTGGGCCTGCTGGGGCTGCTGATCGAGGAACCCCGGCCGCTGCGGCTCGCGCGCATCTGCGACCACCCCGCGTCGTACGGTTTCCCGCCCGGCCATCCCCCGATGACCGGCTTCCTCGGCGTGCCCGTACGAGTCAGGGGCGAGGTCTTCGGCAACCTCTACCTGACCGAGAAGCGCGGGGGAGGGGAGTTCGACGAGGACGACGAGGCGATCGTTGTGGCCCTCGCCAGCGCCGCCGGGGTGGCGATCAGGAACGCGCGCCTGTACGAGGACACCCGCCGCAGGGAGACCTGGCTGCGGGCGTCGGCGGAGATCACGACGAGGCTGCTGTCCGGCGCGCGGACGCCGGGGGTGCTCACGCTGATCGCCCGGCGCGCCCGCCAGATGGCCGGCGCCGACGCGGCGGCGATCCTGCTGCCGGAGGAGGGCGGGCGGACGCTGCGGGTCGTGATCGCGGACGGCGTGCCCGGCGGGGAGGAGACGCAGGAGGAAGCGCAGGAGGGGGCGTGGGGACGCCGGCTGCCCGTCGAGGGCTCGCTGGCCGGGCAGGCCTTCGTCCACGCGGAGCCCCGCGTGCTCGCCGACCTGGGTGACACCGACCTCATCGCCGCCGTCGGGAAATCGGCCGACACCGGAGCCGTGTGCGCGGTGCCCCTGGGAGCCCCGGGAGCGGTACGCGGGGTGCTGTCGCTGGGCAGGCGGCCCGGCCGCGTCCCCTTCAGCCGGTCCGAGGTGCGCATGCTGCACTCCTTCGCCGGGCACGCGGCCGTCGCGCTCGAGCTGGACGAGGCGCGCAGGGACGCCGAGCGGCTCGGCCTGCTGGAGGAGCGCGACCGCATCGCCAAGGACCTGCACGACGTCGTCATCCAGCGGCTGTTCGCGGTCGCGATGACGCTGACGAGCGCCGCGCGGCTGGAGGAGCACCCGGAGGTGGCCGCGCGCCTGCGGACGGCGATCGGCGAACTCGACGACACGATCCGGCAGATCCGATCCACGATCTTCGCCCTGCAGGCTCCGGCCGGCGCCCCCGGACTGCGCGCCCGCCTCGTCGAACTGGCCGAGGGTGCGCGCGGGCCCCTCGGCTTCATGCCGGCCCTGCGTCTGGAGGGCCAGCTCGACACCCGCGTGCCCGCCTCCGTCGGTGAACACCTGCTCGCCGTGGCGCGGGAGGCGATCTCCAACGTGGTGCGGCATGCCCACGCCACCCGCGCCACCGTCACCGTGCGCCTGGAGAAGGACCGGCTGACCCTGCTCGTGGAGGACGACGGGGTCGGCATCCCCGCGCGGGGGCGCCGCAGCGGCCTGCGCAACCTGCGCGACCGCGCCGAGAGCCTGGGCGGTTCGTGCGCCGCGGAGGCGCGCGCCGCCGGAGGCACCCGGCTGTGCTGGACCGTCCCGCTGCCGTCGACGCCGTGAGAAACACCGTGAGGAGGCATCGTGCCATGACCGAGCCACTGCACAATGATGTGCACGGTGAACTGAACAGTGAATCGGTGAGTGATCCGGTCGGTGATCCCATCGTCGTCGGCACCGACGGGTCCGCCGGGGCGATCGGGGCGGTGGAGTGGGCGGCCGGCCACGCCGGCCTGCGGGGAGTGCCCCTGCGGGTGGTCCATGCCGCCGACCGCCTGCCGTACGACGGTCCGCGCTACCCGATCCCCGACTGCTACGACCGGCTGACCCCTTCCGGAGGGCAGATTCTCGACTGCGCCGAGCGGGTCGCCCGGGACCGGTGGCCCGGTCTCGAGGTGACCACGGAACTGGTCGAGGGGCGTCCGGGCCGTGTCCTGCGCGACCAGGCCGCCCACGCGGCCGAAGTGGTGCTCGGCAGCCACGGCGCGCACGGTTTCCCCGGCATGCTGCTCGGGTCGGTCGGCAACCACGTCGCCGGGCACGTGGGCGTGCCGGTCGTCGTCGTACGGCCCACGCCCGCGGAGGCGATGCCGGAGATCGTGGTGGGGTTCGACTGCTCGGAGTCGTCCGCGCCCGCCCTGGCGTACGCGTTCGAGGAGGCGCGGCTGCGCGGTTACCGGCTGCGCATCGTCTGCGCCTGGGAACCGCCGGTGCCGTACGGGGCCGCCATGAACCTGGACGAGATGCGGCAGGCCGCGGAGGACTACGCACGCGGGGGGCTGCGGCCGTGGCGGGGCGGGTACGCCGACGTCAAGACCGAGCTGGAGGTGGTCCGCGCCCATCCGGTCACCGCGCTCGTCGAGGCGTCGTCCCGGGCCGCCCTGCTCGTCGTCGGCTCCTACGGCCGCAACGCCCTCACCGCGGCCGTGCTCGGCTCGGTGAGCCGATCCCTGCTCGGCCACGCGCACTGCCCGGTCGCCGTCGTGAGGAGGACCCGGCCGCGCGGCGGTGAGCCCGTCGTGTCATGAGCCCGGCGAGCCGGTCGTGCCGTGTGGTGGGCCGGTCGTGTGGTGGGCCGGTCGTGCGGCGAGTCGTCAGAGAAGGCGGGCCGGCCGCACCCCGGGAACCGCCTGCGCCAGCAGGTCGGCCACGTGTTCGGGGCCCTGGCCCTCGGGGCCGCGCAGGTCGACCTCGCCGTCGCGCACGCGCACCTCCCAGGACGTCTCCGAGGGGTAGCGCTCGCGCAGGGCGGCCAGCACGGCCTCGCGCAGCTCGTCGTCCGACCTGGCGAGCAGCCCCATGAGATCGCGGCGGCTGACCATGCCGACGACCCGTTCGTCGCGCAGCACGGGCACGCTCTTGACCCTCTTCGCGATCATCAGGTCCGTCAGCACCCTCGCGTCGGTGGTGTCCTCGACCGCGCTCACCTGGCGGGACATGACGTCTCCCACCGTCCCCGGCACCGAGGCGCCCGGCGTGAACGCGCCGCACAGCAGATCGATCTCGCTGACCATCCCGACCAGTTCGCCGTGCTCCCCGAGCACGGGGGCGGCCGTGATGTGGTGGTCGTACAGCACCCGGATCGCCCGCCGCACGGAGTCGCCGCGCCGCAACGTGATCGCCGGGCTGCTCATGACCTCACCGGCCCGCATGGCCCACCTCCCGCGTCTCGCCCCACCTGCCCGGCACCTGCGCCGACATGGTCATTCCACCGCCGTCCGGGCCGTACGGGCAGGTGCCGGAGGTCCCCGTCCGTGAGGTCTTTGGGCCCGTGCGGCGCCCTGACCCCCGTGGTCGGATGGAGATGGCCCGGTGCGGGCGAGCCCGGCCGCGCGCGGGGCCGGTGCCGTACGGCACGCCGCCGTGGGGAGGAAACGATGACCGTAGAAGCCATGACCGCCGCCGACGTGATGAGCAGGGTGCTCGTGACCGTGAAGCCGGACGAGTCGCCGCTCATGGCCTGGGAGCTCATGCGCCGTGGGTCGATGCATCACCTGCCCGTGGTGGACTCCGGTTCCCGCATCATCGGCGTGCTCACCCGGGAGGACATCGCGGCCCACTGGTCCGGCGGGCCCGCGGAGCAGTCGAGCAGCCAGGTGCGGCAGTTGCTGGCCGGGCGGAGGTGTCCCCACGTGCCGCCCGACACGTCGCTGCCCGTCGTGGCGGCCGTGATGCTGGAGTCGGGGGTGGACGTCGTCCCGGTCATCGGGGCCTCGGGCGCCCTGCAGGGTCTCGTCACCGTGACCGACGTGCTCGTGGCGGTCGCGGGCAGGCGGGGAGCCTCGCACGGTCACGAGGAGGTGCCGGCCGGGATGTTCCGCCTGGAGCCGGTGCTGCCGCCCAAGCCGTCCCGGACCGCCGAGGACCAGCGGCAGGGGCCGTGACGGCGGTCGTGCCCCGGTCGTGGCCGTTCGCCGGGCGGTGTGCAGAATAAGGGCATGTTCCGCTCGGTGGTGATCTTCAAGTGAGTGCCCGTATCGACCATGCCGTCACGTCGGGCACCTTCAGCCTGGACGGCCAGACCTTCGACGTCGACAACAACGTGTGGGTGCTCGGTGACGACGCCGAGTGCGTGGTGTTCGACGCGCCCCATGACGTCAAGGCGATCACGGACGTGATCGCGGGACGGCGCGTCGTGGCGATCCTCGCCACCCACGCCCACGACGACCACGTGAGGGTCGCGCCGGAGCTCGCGGAGGCCACCGGGGCGCCCGTCCTGCTGCACCCGGCCGACCTGCCGGTCTGGCGGCTCACCCACCCCGGCCGCGAGCCCGGCGGCACGCTGTCCGACGGGCAGGTCGTCGAGGTCGCCGGAACCCGCCTCGAAGTGCTCCACACTCCCGGGCACGCTCCGGGCGCCTGCTGCTTCCATGCGCCAGGCCTGGGCGTCGTCTTCACGGGCGACACCCTGTTCCAGGGCGGCCCCGGCGCGACCGGTCGCTCGTTCTCCGACTTCGGCGTGATCATCGATTCGATCCGCGACCGTCTGCTCGTCCTGCCGCCCGAGACCGTCGTCCACACCGGTCACGGCGACAGCACGACGATCGGCGCGGAGGCGCCGCACCTCGACGAGTGGATCCGCCGGGGCCACTGACGCCCCCGGAGCCGACGCCCCCCGAGCCGCCGCCCCGCCCGCCGTGGCTCATCCCGCGACCCGGACGCCGGTGACGGTGAAGCGCTCCACCTCGGCCACGTGGCCGCCGGTGCTCGCGACGAGGGTGAGCGTGCGGCCCGCGGCCGCGCGGAAGGTCACCGTGGCGGACCAGGGGACGTCGTCCCCTCCGGCCGAGACGCAGCAGCGCTCGCCGAGTGGGCCGGCGCTCCCGGTGCCGCGCACCCGCACGCGGATGCTCTCGTCCACGCCGGTGATCCTGCCGCCCACCGTGACGGGCGAGGACACGAGCGCGCCGTACCGGGGGGTGGTGAGGGAGAAGGTGGTGTCGTCGGTGCCCACCACCTCCCACGGGGCGTCCGGTCCGGTGCCGAACCTGACCAGGTGGACGACGGCGGCGATGCCCGGCCGCCCGCCGCCCTCGCCGCGGATGCCGACGGAGACCCGGGCGTGCGCGCCGGTGACCGTGCGCGTGACCACCTGGTCGACGCCGGTGAAGCCCAGGAAGCCCTGGGTGAAGGCGAGCGCGGTCTGTTCGGCGTCCAGATGCCAGGGCTGGTGGCCGCCCGAGCGGTAGCCCTCCTGCCAGTCCCGCACCTGTTTCTCGTCCGCGAAGGGCCACAGCGGCTGGTAGTGGCCCGCGACGAGAGAGCCCGAGGGGGCGGGGGTGGCCACCGGACCGCTTTCCGGGCCCACCACCGGGCTGATCGCGGGGCTGATTCCCGGGCCGGCGTCTCCGCCACTTCCTGAGACGCTCGCCGGGCCGCTTCCCGGGCCGCTCCGCTCCGGGGTCTGCGGGCCGGATCCGCACGCGCCCGCCAGCAGGCCGAGCGCGGCCAGCACGGCGGGCGCCCACCGGGCCAGTCCTGCCCGGCCGTTGGTCACGCCGCCAGTCACGCCGCCAGTCACGATGCGGGCTCCCGCCTCACGAGAGGTTCCTTGACCGAGAGCATGCCCCCGGCGGGATGTCGGACACTCCCTCAGCGGCACTTGCCCCGCAGCCAGGCGCGGTATTCCTTGGGATAGTTCGTCATGACACTGCCCGGCGACTGGTCGAGCACAGCCTGCCACTGGGACACATTGCCCTTCCACGAGGCAGCCGGCTCGGTCCAGTGGACGCTGTCGGTCCACCGGCCGGCGGACCCCTTCAGCAGGTCAGGGTGGCGCTTGGCCAGCTCGCTCTGGATCCAGGGGTCGTTGGAGTAGACCATGATCCGCTGCTTCCCCCGGCGTTCCCCGATCGGGCCGGAGATCTCCTTCCAGCCCCGCGCCGCGAACTTCGGATTCGTGAGGACGGGCTTGGTCTCGGGTTTGATCTCCAGGAGCGCGACCAGCCCCAGGGAGCGCGCGTGGTCGAGCCACTGCCGCAGCGAGTAGACCCGCTCGCCCCGGTAGGGACCCCGGATGACGCGGCGGCCGGCCAGGTTCCCCGCGCCGTACGTCCACCAGATGCCGGTGAGTTTCTGCTGCGTGCCGGTCAGCCCGTGAGTGGTGCTGTTGTGCCACATCACGGCCTTGGTCCCCTCCTTGGTGAGCTGGACGTCGGCCTCGACGCCGTCGGCTCCCCAGGACTTCTGGTCGGCGAGCCCCCGCACGTTGTTGGGCTGGCGCATCTGGTCCTTCGCCCAGCCGTTCGCGCCCTCGGGGTAACCCCCGTGCCCGAACACCAGCGGGCAGCGCGGCAGCGCGCTCATTCCGGACGCCGTGGCCGGTGCCGCGCCCACCGTCGCGCCCGCGGCGAGGACGGCCGTCGCCGCGCACAGAGCGGTCGTGATCCTCATCGTCCAACCCCCCGAGACGGACTGTGTATCAGCGCGGCATCGTATTGGCACGGTCATCGGGAGATCAAGAAACGGCCGGACGGCGGCCACCGGAGTGGTCCTGCACGCTCACCGGCCGGTGCCAGAACTGTTAACGATAACAGCGGCGCTGTCAATGGGCCGGGTTCTCCGGAACGAGGCCTTGACCAGAGCCAATGCGAACGCTAACAATCGGCCCGCGAGACCTGCCGCCTGACTAAGGAGTTCCTTCGTGCTTCAGGCACAGCTGACCATCGACCCCGCCCATCGGGTGGCTCCCGTACGGCCCCGCACGTTCGGCACGTTCGTCGAGCACCTCGGCCGCTGCGTCTACACGGGAATCTACGAGCCCGGCCATCCCACGGCGGACGAGGAGGGCTTCCGCGGCGACGTGCTCGCGCTCACCCGCGAGCTCGGCGTGACCACCGTGCGCTATCCCGGCGGCAACTTCGTCTCCGGCTACCGCTGGGAGGACGGCGTCGGCCCGCGCGAGCGGCGGCCCCGGCGGCTCGACCTGGCCTGGCACAGCACGGAGACCAACGAGATCGGGGTCGACGAGTTCGTCCGGTGGTCCCGCCTGGCCGGGCTGGAGCCGATGATGGCGGTCAACCTCGGCACGCGCGGCGTTCAGGAAGCCCTCGACCTGCTCGAATACTGCAACATCCCGTCCGGCACCGCGCTGTCGGACCTGCGGGTCGCCAACGGCGCCAAGCAGCCGCACGACATCCGCATGTGGTGCCTGGGCAACGAGATGGACGGCCCCTGGCAGATCGGGCACAAGACCGCACGTGAGTACGGCAGACTCGCCGCGGAGACCGCCCGCGCGATGCGCATGGTCGATCCGGGCCTCGAACTGGTGGCCTGCGGCAGCTCCGGATCCTCCATGCCGACCTTCGGCACGTGGGAGGAGACCGTCCTGGAGGAGACCTACGACCTGGTCGACCTCATCTCCTGCCACGCCTACTACGAGGAGAAGGACGGCGACCTCGGCGGTTTCCTGGCCTGCGCCACCGACATGGAGCACTTCATCTCCACGGTCGTGTCCACGGCCGACCAGGTGGGGGCGAGGCTCGGCTCCGCCAAGAAGATCTCCGTCTCCTTCGACGAGTGGAACATCTGGTATCTCAGCCGCCACCAGGCGGCCCCGCCCCCGCCGGACTGGCCGGTCGCGCCGCCGCTGCTGGAGGACCACTACCACCTCGCCGACGCCGTGGCGCTCGGCAGCCTGATCATCACGCTGCTGCGGCACAGCGACCGGGTCGCGGCGGCCTGCCTGGCCCAGCTCGTGAACGTGATCGCGCCCATCATGACCGAGCCCGGCGGCCGGGCCTGGCGGCAGACGACCTTCCACCCGTTCGCGCAGGCGGCGCGGTACGCCAGGGGCGAGGTCGTGCGGGTCGACCCCGTCTGCCCGTCGTACGAGACCGCCGAGTTCGGCCGGGTGCCCGTGGTGCACGCGGTCGCCACGCGTGACGAGACGGACACGACGGTGTTCGCGGTGAACAGGTCGTCGACCGAGCCGGTGGAGCTGGAGCTCGACGCGCGGGCGCTCGGAGCCGTGCGGATCGCCGAGGCGACGACGCTCACCCACGAGGACGTGTACGCCAGGAACACGGCCGACGACCCCGATCGGGTGGCGCCCCGTCCCAACACCGGCCACGGCGCAGACCCGCTGCGGATCGTGCTGCCGCCGGTCTCCTGGAACGTGATCCGGCTGTCGGGGGCCTGACACCCGCCCGGCGCCCGAGCGCGTGATCACGGGCCGAGGCACCCGCCCTACACTCGTTGGCTGTCCTGTGCCGCCTGTTTGGGGCAGCGGCCACGTCCACACGGGTGGGGAGCAGAGGTGGAGTTCCGGGTTCTCGGCCCCGTCGAGGTGCGCGGCGGCGACGGCCGTCCCGTCGACGTGGGGGGGCAGCGCCCCCGCTCCGTCCTGGCCAGGCTCCTGGCCGCGCGGGGCACCGTCGTCGCCACCGAGACGCTGATCGACGACCTGTACGGCGACACGCCTTCCCAGGGGGCGCGGGCCACGCTGCACGCCTATATCTCCAATCTCCGCCGCGTCATCGAGCCGGGCCGGGGGCCGCGCACCCCCGCCCGGCTCCTGCTGTCCAGGCCGCCCGGGTACGTCCTCGCCACGAGGAACGTCGACGCGATCCGCTTCGCCGAACTGGTTGGGGCGGCGGAGCCGGGCACGCCCGGGGAGGCGCTGGTCCGGCTCGACGAGGCTCTCGGGTTGTGGCGCGGTGCGCCGTACGGGGAGTTCGCCGGTGAGCCCTGGGCGGTCGCCGAGGCCAACCGGCTGGGCGAACTGCGCCTGATCGCGGTGGAGCGGCGCGCGCGGGCGCTGCTGGATCTCGGCCGTCCGCAGGCGGCGATCGACGCTCTCACGACCGAGACGGCGGACCATCCGCTGCGGGAGAGCCTGTGGTCGCTGCTCGCCACCGCGCTCTCGCACGCCGGCCGGCACGCCGAAGCCCTGTCCGCGATAGGCCGGGCCAGGGACGCGCTCGGGCGGCTCGGCCTCGACCCCGGGCCCGAACTGCGGGCGCTGGAGCACGACATCCTCGAGCAGGCCGGCTCGGCCCGTCCGGCCGTCCCCGTCGCCGTCGGCAGGCAGCGGGAGCTGGCGGAACTGAAGACGCTGCTGGAACGGGCGGACCACGGCCGGGTGGCGATCGGCGCGGTGACGGGCGAGCCGGGGATCGGCAAGACGTTCCTGCTCGACGCGCTGCGGCGGCACTGCGACGACCTGGGATACCTCGTTCTCAGCGGGGGCTGCCACGAAGCCCAGGGGGCGCCGCCGCTGTGGCCGTGGCTCCAGGTGCTGAACGCGCTGGCCCTCGTCTGCCCCCCGCCCGACCTGCCGGCGCTGGCCGGGCTCCTGGACGAGGAGGCGCCCGCCGGGTCCGGCGACGCGGCGCGGCTGCGGCGCAACAAGGCCGTCGCCGAATGGCTCGCCGGGGCCGCGCGCGCCCGGCCGATGCTGATCGTCCTGGACGACCTGCACTGGGCCGACCCCGCCACGCTCGAACTGCTCAGGGACGTGGTGATGTGCACCGAGGCCGCGCCGGAACCGGCGCCGCTCACCCTGGTGACGGCCTTCCGCGACGCGGCGTTCGCCGGTGTGCCCTCCAGGAGCACGAGCGGCCTCACCGTGGACGAACTGCTCGGGCGCGTCACGCGGTACGAGCTGCTCCGCGTCCGCCTCACCGGCCTGGGGACCGACGCCGTACGCGCCATCGCGGCCGGGATGGGCACGGACCTCGACGAGCCCACGGCCGGCCGGCTGGCCTCGCGCACCGGCGGGAACCCGTTCTTCGTCCGCGAGAGTGTGCGCCTGCTCGCCCAGGGCCGGGCGCTGGACGCGCTTCCCGAGGGGGTGGCGGACGTGGTCCGCCGGCGGATCGCCGCACTCCCGCCGGAGACCGGCGAGGCCCTGAAGATCGCCGCGGTGATCGGCCGGGCCTTCGACCCCGCGGTCGTCGCGGAGGCCGGCCGTACGGACGTCTACGAGCCGCTGGATCGCGCGGCGCAGGCGGGTCTGGTCGTCGAGCGGGACAAGCGGATGGCCTTCGTCCACGACCTGGTGCGGGAGACCCTTCTCGCGGACATCCCGCCGCTGCGCAAGGCGGCCCTCCACCGCGACGTGATGGCCTCGCTGGCCTCCCGCCCCGGCAGTGACGTGGCCGCGATCGCGCATCACGCGGTCGAGGCCGGCCCGGCGGCCTATCGCGAGGCGGTGCGCTGGGCCCGCGCGGCGGCCGAGCAGGCGAGCCTGCGCATGGCCTTCGACGAGGCGGCCTTCTGGTGGAGCCGGGCGATCGACGCCCACGGCGCCTGCTCGGGCGATCTGATGGACCATGTGGAACTCCTGCTCCGCCAGGTCCGCGCCCTGCTCGACGCCGGAGACCTGGTGAGGGCCCGCGACGCGAGAGCCGAAGCCGTACGCGCCGCCGACCGGGCCGGGGCGGGGCCGGAGCTGACCGCCCGGGCGCTGACCGCGCTCGACGTGCCCGCGAAATGGCCGCTTCGCGACCCCTACGTGGCGGTGGAGCTGAGACTCGTCCACCGCTTCGAAACCTGCCTGCGGACGTTGCCGCAGGCGGACAGCCCCGAACGCGCTCGCCTGCTGGGCGGCCTCGCGCAGGAACTGTACGACGGGAGCGGCAACCCGCTCTGCGACTCCCTGTCGGCCGAGGCCGTACGGATGGCCCGCCGCCTGGGCGACCCGCACCTGCTCATGGGAATGCTCAACGCGCGGCACCTGGCCCTGCCCCAGCCGCTCCACGTCGGCGAACTGCGGGACGTCACCGACGAACTGCACGCGCTGGCGCTGAAAGCGGAGTCGCCCGGGTACGAGCTGCTCGCGCAGCAGCTGTACACCAACGCGCGGCTGGAGACCTTCGATGTCAGGGGCGCGGACGAGGCCGCCGCCCGCTGCGACGCGATTCTGGAGCGGCTGCCGCTCCCGTGGCCCCGCTTCCAGCACGCCATGTGGCGGGCCGTACGGCTGACCCTGGACGGCAGGTTCGGCGACGCGGTCGAGATGTACGACGAGGCCGAGCGCCACGCGGAGCGGATCGACATGTGGCACGCCCACGGCCTCATCGCCCTGGGACGTGTGATGGTGCACTACCACGAGGGCACCATGGCCGATGCGGGGGAGGCCGTCGAGGCCGCCGCCGTCTTCCATCCCTTGATGGGCAGGGACGCCCGGATTCTGCTGCTGTGCGCGCAGGGCAGGACCGGCGACGCGCGGCTGCTCGCACGCGACGGCCGGCAGGCGCCGCTCAAGGAATGGTCGTGGCTGCACGCGAGCTGCCTCCAGGCGGCGGCGCAGGCGGCGCTCGGAGACGGTGCCGCCTGCCGGCTGAGCTATTCGACGCTGCTGCCCTACAGCGGGCGTGTCTCCGCCTGGTCCGGGGTGATGTGCGTGGGGCCCGTCGACTGGTACCTGGCACTGCTCGCCGACGCCCTGGGCGACGCGGGCGCCACGCGGCGGCACCTCGAACTGGTGGCGCGGCTGGCGGGCGAGAACGGGCTGACGTGGTGGCGGGACCGGGCGCTCGCACAGCGGGACCAAGAACAGCGGGACCAAGAACAGCGGGACCAAGACTGACCAAGGCGGGCCAAGAGGGCCCAAGAAAACCCCAGACAGTGATCTCCAGGATGGACGCAGGGCCGCAGGGCGCGGCCCGGTACAACCAACTGGGGGTATGTCATGCGTGACATTCTCAAGATCGAAGACCTCCCCGCGGGCGTCTCCGAGCTCTCCGGGGCGGACCTGGACGCCGTCGCCGGTATCGACATCGTGCTGGACGACGGCAGCGTGATCACGGCGGACCTCAAGCCCGGCACCGGCTTCCTCTGCACCGCCAGCCAGACGAAGGACTGCTGGAACACCTGATCACCGCGGTGATCCGGCCGCGGTGACCGCCACCGGATCCCGACTGTGAACAGCGGGGAGCCGGCGTCCGCGGGCGCCGGCTCCCATCGCGTTATGGCGAAGGAGCACGTGACCGTGTTATTGATCATCAGTAGTGCCCGCGACGACTCGGTTCACATGGTGCTGCCGAAGCTGGAGAAGCGCGGCGTGCCGCTGCTGTGGTGGGACGAGGCCGACTACCCCGGGGCCTCGGCCCTCACCACCCGCTATGCCGACGGCCGCTGGCGGCAGACGCTCACCTACCGGGGAAAGACGCAGGACCTGTCCGAGGTCACCGCGGTCTGGCACCGCCGCCCCGGCAAGCCGGCGGCGCCGGACGTGCGGGAGTCGTCGCAGCGCGAGTTCGCCGAGCACGTCGCCAAGCTGGCGCTCCGCGGGGCCTACGACCTCATGACGGGGGCGCGGTGGATGCCGGCGCCGCCGCAGCACGCCCTGGCGATCGACAACAAGCTGCTGCACCTGCACCGTGCCACCGAACTCGGCTTCACCGTGACGGAGACCGTGGTGACGAACGACCCGGACGAGCTCGTCCCTGCCTGGAACCGAGCCGGCGGCAAACTGATCACCAAGACGCTCGACTACCTCCCTTTCTCACTTGACGACGAGGCCCGTCACCTCTACACCACTCAGGTGACCCGGCGGTGGCTGTCCGGACGGCACCGGCTCCGTCACGCCCCGGCGATTCTGCAGCCCAACGTGCCCAAGGCGTACGAGCTGCGGGTGACGGTCGTCGGCGAGCGGGTGTTCGCCGCCCGCATCGACTCCCAGGTGTCACGGATGACCGCCGTCGACTGGCGGCACCACGACGACCCCAAGGTGATCTATTCCGCCTACGATCTGCCGCCGGACGTGGCCGAGCGTTGCGCCCGGCTGGTCGCCGGGCTCGGCCTCACCTTCGCCGCGCTGGACTTCATCGTGACGCCGGACGGCCGGTACGTCTTCCTGGAAGTCAACGTGAACGGCCAGTGGGGGTTCATCGAGCTGCTCAGCGGCCTGCCGATCAGTGACGCGATCGCCGACTGGCTCGCCGACGCCACCCTCCGCCCCGACTTCAAGGAATCCACCGATGCCCGCTGACCAGAGCACGCTTCCCCTCCCGGCCGCCTTCGCGAACGACCTCGTCGACGCGGTCGCGCTTCTGCGTGGCCTGCCCGCCACCCCCGAGACCGTGAACGACGCGCACCGGAGCGTGCGGGACTGGGCGGCCGAGCGGCCGTGGCTGCGCGCCCAGCTCGTGGTCGACGAGACACCCGGGACGGCCCGCGTCGGCTACGACCTCCTCCTGGAGCACCCCGAAGGCGGCTCCGTCGCGTTGTCGGCCCAGGTGGACGACGGCATTCCCTGGCTGGTCGACCACTCCAGCCACTGGGCCGCCGCGAACATCCTGAGCGTCGACGGGGTCGGGCTGTCGATCGGGGTCGCGCTGTCGGCGATCCGTTCCCTCGGCGTCCGCGACCCGCGGGTGCACGAGCAGTTGGTGGACCACCGCATCCTCATGAACGAGATGGAGGACGACCCGCGCCCGGTGACCGACGACGAGATGCGGCGGGCCGCCGACGACTTCCGCAGGCGGCTCGGGCTCACCACCCGCGAGCAGACCCTGGACTGGCTCGCCCAGAACGGCATCTCCGAGAAGGGGTTCTGGGGGCACGCCAAGATGCAGGCGCGCGTCGCCCGGATCCGCGAGCGCTTCTCGGGCGACCCGGCCCGCCGTTACCTCGCCGAGCACCCGCAGCGGTTCACCGTACGACGGGCCGCGTGGGTGACCGGGCCGCGCCCTGAGCCGCTGCGGGCCCTGCTCGACGGGCCGGTGAGCGAGTTCGCGAGCCGGGTCACGGCCGCCCTGCTGTCGCCCGGCGATGGGGCAGGCCTGCGCCTGGAGGCCGCCGCGGCCGTCACTCCCCGGCTGCCGGAGCCCCTGCACGACGTCCCCGCGGGAACGGCGGCCGGGCCGGTCGCCTACGACGGAGGTCACCTGGCCGGGGTCGTGTACGAGGTCGTCCCGCCGGACCCGGAGGCCCCCGAGGTGCTCGACGCGGCGCGGGACGCGGCGTTCCAGGCATGGCTGGACGAGCGGCGGCGCACCTCCGAGATCAGGTGGTTCTGGCTGTGAGCAGGCGAGTGCCGCTGCGGATGCAACTCACCCGCAGCGAGTGCGGCGCGGCCTGCCTCGCCATGGTGCTCGGCGCGCTCGGGCGCCGCACCAGCCTCGGGGAGGTGCGCGAGCACCTCCCCGAGGGCGTCGACGGGGTCAGCCTGCGCGAGATGATCCAGGGCGGGGCCCGCTTCGGGCTCCGGCTGCGTGCCTGCCGCGCCCCGATCGAGACCGTCGCGAAGCTGCCCACGCCGTTCATCGCCGTGTGGGAGAACAACCACTTCGTGGTGGTCGAGCGGGTGACGCCGCACGGCGTCGCCGTCCTCGACCCGGCGCGGGGGCGGCGACGGCTGTCACAGCGGCAGTTCAGTGCCGGCTACTCCGGCACGGTGCTGCTCGCCGACGCTCCCGCAGGGCTCACGCCCGCCGTCAGGTCCCGGCCGTGGCGGGTGCTGCGCCCGCTGGTCGCCCCCGCGCTGGCGAACCGGAGACTGGTCGCCGCCGTCCTGCTGGCCTCGCTCGCCACGCAGGCCCTCGGCCTGGCCGTACCGCTGTTCACCAAGATCGTGGTGGACCGGCCGGTGGAGGTGGACGTGACGGCGCTCGCGGCGGCCGCCTGCGTCGTCGTCGTCGTGCACGCGCTGATCACGTGGACCCGTGCCTGGACGTTGATCAAGCTGCAGACCTCGGTCGCGGCCGAGATCATGCGCACGCTCGTCGGCCACACGCTGGCCCTGCCGTACCGCTTCTTCCAGCAGCGGTCCAAGGGCGACCTGCTGAGCCGGCTCAGCGGGGTGGCGATGCTCCGCGACCTGCTCACCGAGCAGTCGCTGACCTTCCTGTTCGACCTGTTCACCGCCGTGACGTACCTGACGCTGCTCTTGGTGGCCTCGCCCGGGCTCGCGGTGCTGACGCTCGCGGCCGCCGTCGCCCAGGCCGTCGTCGTGCTGGCCACGGCCGGTCGCGGACACCATCTGGCCCTCGCCGCGGTGCACGCGAACGCGGCGACCCAGTCCGCTCTGGTGGACAGCCTCACCGGCATCGAGGCGATCAAGGCCGCCGGCGGCGAGGCGGCCGCCGTCGCTCGCTGGCGCGGACACCACGACGAGGAGCTGACCACCGGGGCGGCCCGGAACCGGCATGTGGCCGGAGTACAGGCCGCGAGCAACGCGCTGGGGCTGGCGCTCGATCTGGGGCTGCTCGTCGCCGTGTTCGCCACCTCGGGCGACGGCGCGACGCTGGGGGACCAGCTCGCCCTGGTGTCCCTCGCGGTCTCGGCCACCACGCCGCTTGCGTCGTTGCTCGGCATCGTCTACCAGCTCCAGCTCGCGGCCGCGCACATCGGGCGGATCGCCGACCTGATAAGCGCTGAGCCGGAACGCGCCGGCGGCGTCCGGCTGAACGGCGGGCTGCGCGGCGGGATCACCGTCACCGGGATCAGCACCGGCTACGACGCCCGCACGCCGGTGCTGCGGGACGTCTCCCTGCACATCCCGCCCGGCGCGCGGGTCGCGATCGTCGGCGCGTCCGGGTCCGGCAAGACCACCCTCGGCCGGGTTCTGGTGGGGCTGGTGGAGCCGTCGGCCGGGCAGGTCCGCTTCGACGGGGTCCCGCTGGAGGAGCTCGACCTGCGGTGGCTGCGCGGGCAGGTGGGCGTGGTCACCCAGCAGCCGCATCTGTTCGCCGGCACGATCATGCACAACATCGCCGGATTCTCCGGCCTGAACAGGTACGCGGTCGAGCACGCCGCCCGCATGGCCGAGATCCACGACGAGATCGTGCGGCTTCCCCAAGGGTACGACACCGACATCGGCGAGGGCGGGGCGCGCCTGTCCGGCGGGCAGCGCCAGCGCATCGCCCTGGCCCGCGCGCTCGCCCGCCGCCCCCGGATCCTGCTGCTGGACGAGCCGACCGCCAGCCTCGACGCGGTCACAGAAGAACGCATCCGCCGCAACCTGCTGCGGCTCGGGCAGACCCAGATCGTCATCGCCCACCGGCTGTCGACCATCCGCGACGCCGACCTCATCGTCGTGCTCAACCGGGGCCGTCTGGTCGAGGCCGGCACCCACGATCGGCTGATGGCCCACGGCGGTCACTACGCCGATCTGGTCCGCTACCAGCACCAGGCGCCCGGCGTCACCGCGGCCGCTCCAGGCGGTCGCCAAGTGTGATGCCAATGATCCGCAAGTCCGTCCTTGTTGGGTGGGGGGTGAAGAAACACCCTCACCTTAAGGACGTACATGCGCACCCCCGACCATTCCACGACGAGCTGCGCAGCCGCGGGCGCGATGCGGTTCCGCGTTCTCGGGCCGGTGGAGGTCCGCGACGGTGGTGATGTGCCCGTCGGCCTCGGCGGGCGTCGCCAGCGGACGCTGCTGGCGAGGCTGCTCGCGGCGAACGGTGCGGTCGTACCGCTCGGCGAGCTGATCGACGACGTGTTCCGCGGCGCGCCCCCGGCGCGCGCGCGGACGACCCTGCAGTCGTACGTGTCGAACCTGCGCCGCGCCGTCGAGCCGGGTCGTGCTCCGTGGACGCCGCCGCGACTGCTGGTGGCACGGCCCCAGGGGTACGCGCTGGCGACGACGGACGTGGACGCCCTGCGCTTCGGTGAACTGATGGACCGCGCGGACGGCCGCACGCCGGGCGAGGCGCTGCCCCTGCTCGACGAGGCGCTGGGCCTGTGGCGGGGTTTCCCGTACGGCGAGTTCTGCGACGAGCCGTGGGCCGCCGCCGAGGTGACGCGCTTGTGGGACCGGCGCGCGGTGGCGGTGGAACGGCGTGCCCAGACGCTGCTGGACATGGGCCGGGCGCGGGCGGTGATCCCCGACCTGGAAGGGGAGACGGAGGCGAACCCGCTCAGGGAAGGGCTCTGGTGCCTGCTGGCGCTCGCCTTGTACCGCACCGGCAGGCAGGCCGAGGCGCTGGCGGTCCTGCGCCGCGCCGGAAGGCTCCTGGACGCTCGGCCGGGGACGCGCCACGGCACGCGGGTGCGCGCGCTCGAGACCGACATCCTGCGGCAGGCCGGCTCTCTCGAACACGCCCCTTTCAGCGCCGAGTCCTTCAGCGCCGAGTCCTTCAGCGCGGCGTCTCTCAGCGCGGTGTCCCTCGGTGCGGACTCTTCCGGCGCGGAACCGGTGCGGCGGCGGCCCCTGCGTGGACGGGAGAGGCAACTGGCGGAGCTGACGAGGCTGCTGGACAACGACGGCCCGGCCGCCGCTGTGGTCGACGGGGAGCCGGGCATCGGGAAGACGTCCCTGCTCACGGCCTTCCGCGACCACTGCGCCCGGCGCGGGCGTCTGGTGCTGTGGGACGGCTGCGACGCCAGCACGCCGCGGCTGTGGAGGCGGGTGCCGGAGGAGTTGCGGCGACGCTGCCCGCCGCCCGACCCCTCCATGCTGGAGTGTCTCCTCGGCGACCGGTCGCATCCGGGATCCGGGCACGGGGCATCCTCGCGCCGCAGCCGGGCGGTCGCCCAGTGGCTGGTCACCGCCGCACGTGAGCAGCCCCTCGTGATCGTCCTCGACGACCTGCACCGCGCCGGCCCGGCGTCGCTCGAGATGCTCAAGGACGTCTTCGTACTCGCCCGTGCCGTGCCCGGCGGCCCTCCTCCCATCACCGTCGTCACCGCTGTGCGCGGCGCCTCACCGCATCGGAGCGCCGTGCACGACCTTCTGGGCGGCCTGGCCTCGTACGACCTGGCCCGCGTCCACCTCGGCGGTCTGGGAACCGAGGCGGTGCGGGCGCTCGCGGCCGATCTGGGGACGCCGGTGGACGAGCGGACCGCGCACCGGCTGGTCGAACGCACCGGGGGGAACCCTCTCTTCCTGCGTGAGGTCCTGGGCGCTCGCACGCGGAACCAGACGCAGGACACGCTTCCGGATGCGGTGTCGGAGTCGATCCGTCAGCGCATCGCCGGGCTGGGGCCGCGGACCGGCGACGTACTGCGGATCGCCGCCCTTATCGGGCAGGACTTCGATCCCGCGCTGATCACCGAGATCGCGGGCGATTCCGCCTGCGAGGCGCTGGACCTGGCGGCGCAGGACGGGGTGATCGTTCCCCGGGCCGGCCGCATGGCCTTCGCCTACGGTCTGCTCAGGGAGACGATCCTCGGCGACATCCCGCCGTCGCGCCAGGCCGAGATCCACCACGCCGTGATGGTCTCCCTGTCCTCCCGCCCCGGCGCCGACGTGGCCGTCATCGCCCGGCACGCGGTCAAGGCCGGACGCCGTGCCCACCGCGAGGCCGTGCACTGGGCGCGAGCGGCCGCCGAGCAGGCGAGCCTGAGCCTCGATCACGCCGAGGCCGCCGCCTGGTGGGGCCGGGCCGTCGCGGCCCACGCCGCGTTCGGCGGCGATCCCCTGACCCACGCCGACCTGCTGTCACGGCGTGCCCGAGCGCTTCTCGACGCAGGGGAGGACGCGGGGGAACCCGTTCACCCGCCGCTCCACGTGGTGGCGTCGTCCTCCTTCCACCGCAGCTCGTCCACGACGTCGACGACCCCGCTGACCCGGCGTGTCATCCGTACGGCCGTGCGCGCGTCGCCGCGCCGGTCCATCTGGCCGATGAGCGTCACGACGCCCTGATGGACGTGGACGCCGACCCCGGAGGTGTCGGCCCGCAGGCTCCGGCCGAGGATCTCCACGCGCACCTCCCGCTCGATGTCGTCGTCGGCCCGTATGAACGTCTTGATCAGGTCGTGCCGGCTGACGATGCCCCGCAGCCGGCCCTCGGCGTCCACGACGGGCAGCCGTTCGACCCCGTGCTCGTCCATCAGGCGGGCCGCCGCGACCGTGGTCGTTCCGGCGGTGACGGTGACGGCGGGGGAGGTCATCAGGGCGGCGGCCGTCTCGCCGGCCGCCTTGGCCCGCGCCCCGCCCTGCTGTCCGAGGCGGGCGCGCAACCGCGCGCGCAGCGGCGGCCGGTAGCCCTCGTGGTAGTACTGCTCCCTGAACTCCTCCCTGCGCAGCAGATCGGCCTCGGACACGACGCCGATCACACGCCGGTCCCCGTCCACTACGGGAACGGCGCCCACGGCGCGGGCGATCAGCAGCTCGGCGATGTCCCTGAACGGCGTGCCGGCGTGGACGGACGCGACGTCCGTGGTCATGACGTCCTGCACCTTTATGTGCATGTCGGCCTCCTTCCGGCTCGTGGGGCGCCTTCTGGGGGAGCGGCCCGCGCTTTCCATCCCATCCCCGGGGCCGGGATCCGGGGCAGGGCCGAAGGTCCCAGGGTCGTCCGCACCCGGCCAGGCGGCGCCGGGCGGGCGGAAGTCCCGGCGCCTGAGGACTTTGGTCTGCTGCGCGGCGGGCAGCGGACACGATGCGATGGTGGGCGGGAGCATCGACCCTCGCGCGTCCGCGAACCGCTTCAGCACAGGAGGAAAAGCACATGGCCGGACAGATCGTCGTCGCCGTGGACGGATCGAAGCCCGCGACGGCGGCGCTGGAATGGGCGGCGGACGACGCGCGGCGCCGGGGAGACGGCCTGAGAATCGTCCATGTGCGCGAGCCGTGGGCGCACGAGTACCCGTTCCATGCCGTGGAGGGCTTCGCCCAGTCCTACAGCGAGTTCTGTGAGGGTGTGCTCGCCGCGGCCGCCGCCCGCGCCCGCGAGATCGCCCCCGGCGTGGAGGTGACGACGGAGCTCTCCGAGGGGACGGTCGTCGAGGCGTTGCGTGCGGGGTCGGCCGATGCCGGCGCCCTCGTGGTCGGCAGCCGGGGGATGGGGGGTTTCTCGGGCCTGATCCTCGGGTCGGTCGGTCTCGGGCTGGCCGGTCACGCGGAGGTCCCCGTCGTGGTGGTGCGCAAACCGCACCGGGACGAGTACCACGAGGTCGTCGTCGGCTTCGACGGGTCGCCCCACTCGGAGGCCGCCCTGGAGTTCGCCTTCGAGGAGGCCAGAGCGCGGCGCGGGCGGGTGCACGCGGTGTACGCCTGGGAGATGCCGGTGCTCTCGTCGCCTTTCGCCGTCGGGTACGGCGCGGCGCTCGACGAGATCTACGACAGCGAGTCGCGGGCGGCGCGGCTGCGGCTCGCGCCATGGCGCGACAAGCACCCGGACGTCCCGCTCGTCGAGACGGCGGTCTGCGGCCACCCGGTTCCGGCGCTGGCCGACGCCTCGCTCGTCGCCGACCTCGTGGTCGTCGGGTCCCGGGGGCTCGGCAACGTACGCGGCGCGCTCCTCGGCTCGGTCAGCCATGCCGTGCTGCACCGCGCACACTGCCCCGTCGCGGTCGTAAGGCCCCGCGACGGCGAGAGCTGAAGGCGCGGACCAGCCGAGGGCCCCACCGGCGCCGGAGCGCGGGAGCGGCCCTCGTTCGGCGATGCGGGACGGGTCAGCCCAGGACGATCGTGGTCAGGGCGCGCGGCGCGATCGTCACGCTCTTGCCCCGCAGTGCGATGGGGACCACCGCGTTGTTCTCGTCGGTCACGTACGCCCTCGCCCGGCCATGCCCCTTGATCGTGTCCCAGGTGACGGGGCCCGTGCCCGTGTTGAGGATCTCGATGACGCGGGAGCCGTCGGCGTTGCGGAACGCGGAGACCTTCAGCGCGGGGTCGGAGGCCGACGCCCCGATCCGCACCGCACCGGGCCGGATGAACCGGCTGTAAGCGGCCATCGCCCACAGGCGCTTGGACACCCGGTAGGTGTTGTTCGTGGTGTCAACGCTGATGAACGCCCTGGTGGCGCCGCTCGAAACCCCCAGCCAGTAGATGTAGGCGGAGGCGTTGCCGAGCGTGAGCGCGTCGTGGACGGCCTGCGCGATCGTCATGCCGTCCTGGCCGCTGCCGTCGTCCCAGTTCTCGTCCCAGGTGTTGCCGCTGGGGCCCCACTCCGACATCCAGGTGTTCCGGCCTGTCGGCAGTGGGGAGGTCGGGGGACTGGCGTAGGAGTGCCCAGTGTGGACCTTCACCCAGCGCCTCGCCTCGGGGTCGGCCTCGATCGCCTCCGTGTACGCCTTGGCCTGGTCCCAGCCGAACGAGTCGCAGCACACCAGACTCACGTGCGCGGCCGTGGCCGCCGGGCCGAGCACCTTGACGAACTGGGCGGCCTGTTCAGGAGTGAAGCGCATGGACTCGTAGGGGGCCGTCCAGTCGGGCTCGTTCGTGAAGCCCAAGTCGGTGATCTTGATTCCTTCCTGCTTGTAGAACTTCGCGTACTGCACGAGGTAGTTCGCGTAGGCCTGCTGCCACTCCGGCAGCAGCGTGCCGCCGTTCCTCGCGTCGCCGTTGTCCTTCATGTAGCCGGGGGCGCTCCAGGCGTCGGCGAAGAAGCGCTCGACCCCGTATCTCCGGGCCGCCTTCGCCATCCAGACCTGGCTGTTGTCGTCGCCGTCCCAGACGTACTTGGGCGGCGCGGCCGGGCCGCCCGGGTCTTCTGGCTGGATCGAGACCATCTGGTCGTACGGGACACCCGCCGGCCTCGCTCCGATGCCGAGCCGGAGGAGGCTGAGCCCGGCACCCTTCTCGCGGCTGAACCACAGGTCGAGGATCTCCCGCTGCTTGTCCTCCGGCAGGGCTTTGATCAGCTCATTGCGACGGAACGCAGTGGAGACGCCGAAGCCGTCGATCTTCTGGTACTTGGCGCTGTTGTCGATGTCGATGGCGACCGCCGACGCGGTCGCCGGCTGCGCCTGCCAGATCAGTGGAACGACGAGCAGTGAAGCCAAGATCAGATGTCTACGCATGGCTACTCCGGTGTTCGGTTGTCGGGGGAGCTCTTGGTGCCCGAACAGGCATCGCATTGATAGCGCTAACAATCGCGGCTGATGATTGAGGTGGGAATCGTGCGCAGACCTGAGATCGCCCGGCAAACCCCGAAGTTCGGCAGGGCCGCAAATCGCACTGAATGGGAACACCCATAGTGATAGCACGCCGGATAGTCCGGCTCAATACGTCGGGCCGGATTGGCGAAAATTTCAGGCCGCTCCTCCGGTCCGAGGGGGTGGGAACCCGCTCGCCCAACGCGGGTCGCGCGCTGCGCCTGTCGGCCCGGCGACGGACGTCCTCGTGGAGGGCTCCGCTTGCCTCGGCTGGCCCCAGCCGTGTGAAGGCTGAAGTATCGACGGCTCTGCCTGGGAAAACGCGCTGTAGTGTCCTGGATACCCCTTCCGGGAGCGCGTGTTCCCGGCTGCTGCGCGGACGCTCTTGCCGACTGTTAGTGGCAGGCCTGAAATCCGGCCCGAAACATCGGCCTCAGTCCGAAAGTTTCTGATCGATTACCGGTAATAGGTCACACGCCGGGCCGGCTGGGCGAAGCCGGGCGGCGGACGCTCATGGGGTCGTTTCGGTGCGTTCGCCGGCCCATGCGCCTCTCCTTGCCGCCCGGCGCGAAAGCCCGCGTCCTCGAATTCTGTATGCGTCGATCGCCTGTGAGCTTCGTGCCGAGTCGCGCACCCGCCCTTTACACAAACGCCGATCGCATTCATGGGAAGGGGGCGCCTGCCCCGGCCGCTGGGCCTTCATCTACCAGCCGGCCCATGCCAGGCGTAGGGGGACCCCGTAACCGGCGGGGCTCAGAGTGTCAGGGAAATCTACATAGTAAAGGAGCTCGGCCGGTTGTCACCGCTCGGCCTCGTCCAGCACGGGCTTGATGTCGAGCACAGGAGTGCCGTCGATGGCTTCCAGCGGCCGCACCCGCAGGCCCCTCGCCGGGTCGATCTCCAGGACCGTGACCCGGTGCAGGCCGATCGGGTTGGGGCGGTCCGGGGAGCGCGTGGCGAACACGCCGGCCACCGGATTGCTCGTCTCCCCGCGCGGATGGACCCGCAGGGTTTGGCGATCGGCCTGGTGGAACCAGGTGAGGAGGAGCATCTCGTCGCCCGCCGTCACCCCGTCGAGGGCCTCCGCGACGGCCGTGTCGATTTCCAGCCAGGCGTCCGGCGCGCCCTCGCGCCCCTGCCGCGGCGCCTCGGCACGGTCGGTCAGCACGGACTGTACGACGCCGACGGGCCGCACGGTGAATGTCTCGGTGAACGCCTCGGGCTCGCTCATGATCCGTTTCCTTCCTGACGATGGATCACCACGATGTCATCCGGTGCCGACATCTCCGGACCGTTCCGCGGGAATGCCCACGAAATGGACGTCGAGGCGGGCACGTACGCGTTGGGGCCGAGGTCCGGCCGGCTCCTGGTCCTCACCGGCCGGGCCGGGCTGGGCGCCAAGGCCGGGCATGACCTCACGATCGAGGTCACCCGGTGGCGGGGCGAGGCGGTGGTGGCGCCGGACGACCTGGCGGGCTGCCGGGTGGCGGTGGAGGCCGAGGTGGCCTCGATGCGGGTCCGGGAAGGCACGGGCGGGGTCAAGCCGCTCACCGACTCCGATCGCGTCGACATCGAGAAGAACATGCGTGACAAGGTCCTCAAAGCGGATCAGCACCCGCTGGTCACGTTCCGGTCGACCCGGGTCGTGGGCGAACCCGAGGCGTTCCGCGTGGAGGGCGAGCTGACAATCATGGGCGCCACTCGGCCGGTCACGGTGGACGGGGCGTTCGCGGACGGACGAGCGCGCGGCCGGGCGACGGTCGTGCAGTCCGAGTGGGGCATCCGCCCCTACTCCGCGTTCTTCGGCGCGCTCAAGCTGCGCGACGAGGTCGAGGTCATCTTCGACGTACGGCTGGGGGAGGGGCGGGGCTGACATGTGTGATGCTTCGGGCACCATGGATGCGTGACTGTGGTGCGCGACGCGGGAATTGCCGAGCGGTGGGGCTTGCTGGCCGATCTCGTGGCCGACGGCGAGGTGGTGGTCCTCAGCGGGGCCGGCCTGTCGACCGAGTCCGGGATCCCGGACTACCGGGGGGAGACCGGCCGCAGGCGCAGGGCCGACCCGATGACCTACCAGACCTTCGTGAACAGCGCGGCCGCCCGCAGGCGCTACTGGGCGCGCAGCCACCTGGGATGGCGTCACATCGTGGACGCCGCGCCGAACACCGGGCATCGCGCGGTGGCCGAACTGCAGCGCCGCGGCCTGGTCGCCGGGATCATCACGCAGAACGTGGACGGTCTGCACCAGGCGGCGGGTGCGCACGGGGTCGTCGAACTGCACGGCAGCCTGCATCGGGTGCGCTGCCTGGCCTGCGGGCACCGCACCTCGCGGTACGCGCTCGACCGAAGGCTGCGCGCGGCCAACTCCGGCTGGCGGGCCCGTTCGGAGATGATCAATCCGGACGGCGACGCCGTTCTGGCGGTGGACGAGATCGAGACGTTCCGCACGGTGGACTGCGAGGGCTGCGGCGGCGTGCTCAAACCCGACGTGGTGTTCTTCGGCGAGAACGTGCCGCCGTCACGGGTCGAGGAGTGCTACGCGCTGACCGAGCGGGCCGGTCTGCTGCTCGTCCTGGGATCCTCGTTGACCGTCATGTCCGGATACCGGTTCGTCCGGCGCGCCGCCGCCCGCTCGATCCCCGTCGCGATAATCAATCAGGGGCCGACCCGGGGCGACGGCGAGGCGCTGATGACCTTCGACGCCCCCCTCGGACCGGCCCTCACCTCTCTCCTGGAGGCCCTCCGCTAGTTGAGAGGAGTCAGGCTGTTCCGGCCGGACGCAGTCGTGCCTCGGCACGGACGCCCTGACGCAGGGAACGCTCGGTGAGGCCGCCGAACAGCAGTCCGATGGCGGCCCACAGGGCGAACTGGACGCCGAACGACGACACCCTGAACCACCAGAGGGTGTCGGCGGGGAAGTCGCCGGACACCTCGTTGATCGAAGGCAGCAGGGCGTACGAGACGCCCACGAGGACGGCGTAGACGACGATGCCCGCGAGGGTCGCGTTCCAGCCGCCCAGCCGGGGCGACAGGGCGCGGCCCGCGTACGTCGCGACCGCGGCGGCCAGCAGCGCGACCAGGATCATCGTGAAGTACAGCGCGGTTCTGCGGCCGATGGTGTCGGGGTTGCCGACGGCCGGGGGATTGGGCGGGTACTTCAGGATGGGGGTCACGTACACGACGACGAATCCGGCGGCCGCGACGACGAGGGCCGTGGCGCGGGCGCCGAGGGCGCCGAGGCGTCCGTGGGCCACGGCGTACGCGATGGAGAAGAAGCCGCCGAGTGCGGCGCCGTAGACGAGCAGGGCGGTCAGGAGGCCGGCGGTCTCCTGGACGGTCCGGCTGACGAGTTCGTGTTCGTGTGCCTCCCCTGTCGCGGCGGCCTTGGCCTCCTCGAGCGAGATGGCGGCGGCGACTTGGGGTTCGCCGGCGAACCAGGCCACGACGTACGCGAGCAGCGCGGCCACGAGGCCGACGAGCATGCCGCGCACCAGCAGGGAGCGCATGGTGGGCATCCGGCGGGCCTCAGTGGCAGGGGAAGCCGAGGAGGTGGCGGCCGTCGTGCACGAACTCGTGCACGGTGTGCCCGCTGATGAGGTGGGTGGCGCCCTGCTCCGCGCCGACGAAGTAGATCAGGATGAGCCCGACCACGGCGGCGAAGACCGCCCAGGGCAGGATCTCGCGCACGGGGATGGTGACCGGCAGGGGCCGGGATACGGGAATGGCCGGCTGAGCCATGATTTCTCCTCACGGGGTGCCTCGCCCCGGTGATGGAGGACAACGGGTCAGTGTCCTGACTCCCGGGTCATCGTGTCGCCCGACCTTCCAGCCGTCTCGGCCGTGGTCACAAGCGGGGGACACTCCCCGGTCACAGTGGCGGGACCGTCCTGGATTCGCACCAGGTTCCTGCACACCGTCGCCTCTGTCTGTAATTGTCCCCTAGAGCGTGCACCGTCTGCAAAAGTACGTCAAGCCGTGGTCCATACTCGTGACCTATGAAGCGCGTCCTCATCATCGGCATCGGCGCCGGGGACCCAGCCCACCTCACCTTCCAGGCCGCCGCGGCGATCGCCTCGGCGGACGTGTTCTTCCTGCTCGACAAGGGTGCGGAGAAGGACGGCTTGGTGCGGCTGCGGCGCGAGCTGATCGCGGCCCACGCGCGGGAGCCGTATCGGGTGGTGGAGGCACGCGACCCGGAACGCGACCGGACGAGCGGCGCCTACGTGGAGGCGGTGGCCGACTGGCGGGCCCGCCGGGCGGAGGTCTACGCGCGGCTCATCGCCGACGAGGTGCCCGAGGACGGCGTGGGCGCGTTCCTCGTCTGGGGCGATCCCGCCCTCTACGACAGCACGATCGCCATCGTCGAGGACGTCCTGGCCAGGGGCGGAGAGCCGTTCGACTACGAGGTGATCCCGGGGATCAGCAGCGTGTCGGCGCTGGCCGCGCGGCACCGCGTCAGCCTGACCAGGGTCGCGAGGCCCCTGCACATCACGACCGGCCGCCGCCTGCCCGCCGACGTCGAGGCCGCCGACGACATCGTGGTGATGCTCGACGCGGGATGCGCGTTCGCCGACCTGCCGCAGGCCGCCGACGCGGACGTCTACTGGGGCGCCTACGTCGGGACCGAGGACGAGATCCTCCTGGCCGGGCCGGTGCGCGAGGTCGCCGGCGAGATCCGGCGGCGCAGGGCGGAGGCGCGCGCGGCGCACGGCTGGGTCATGGACACCTACCTGCTCAGGAAACCCGCTCGATGAGGCCGGTGTCGGTCGTCGGGATCGGCGCGGACGGCTGGGCCGGCCTCACCGACGCCGCGCGCGCCGAGCTGACCGCCGCGGACGTCGTGGTCGGGTCGGCCAGGCAGCTCGCGCTGTTGCCCGCGTCGGTGGCCCCCGAGCGGGTGCCGTACCCGTCGCCGCTGGTCGCGGGGTTGCCGGGGCTGTTCGACGCGCACGCGGGACGCGCGGTCGTGGTGCTGGCGAGCGGCGATCCCATGTTCTTCGGGATCGGCGCGACGCTGGCCCGGCTGCTCGGGCCCGAGCGGCTGCGCGTGCTGCCGCACGTGTCGTCGGTGACGCTGGCCTGCGCGCGGCTCGGCTGGCCTGCAGAGGGCGTCGAGACCGTCAGCCTGGTCGGGCGTCCGCTCGCCACGCTGACCGCCGCGCTCGCGCCGGGCCGCCGCGTCCTCGTCCTCAGCGCGGACGCGGGCACGCCCGCGCGGGTCGCCGCCCTGCTGACCGAGCGGGGATACGGGGCGAGCCGCGTGACCGTCCTCGGCGATCTCGGCGCGGCGACCGAGTCGCGCCATGACGGCACGGCCGCCGACTGGACGGGCGCCGGCCGGCCGGGCGCCGAGCCGATGCCGGCCCTGAACATCGTGGCCGTGACCTGTGCCGACGTCCCTGACACCGTGCCACTGGGGAGGGCTTGCGGGCTTCCGGACGACGCGTACGAGTCGGACGGGCAGCTGACCAAGCAGGAGGTGCGCGCGGTCACCCTGGCCAAGCTGGCGCCCCTGCCGGGCGAACTGCTGTGGGACGTGGGGGCGGGTTCGGGGAGCGTGGCCGTCGAGTGGCTGCGCGCCCACCCCTCGTGCCGGGCCGTCGCCGTCGAGCGCGACCCCGTGCGGGCGGACCGCGTCAGGCGCAACGCCGACGCGCTGGGCGTGCCGCGCCTGCGGGTCGTCACCGGCGCCGCGCCGGACGCGCTCCACGGGTTGCCGGCCCCGGCGGCCGTCTTCGTGGGCGGCGGCGTGACGAGGGCCGGCGTGGTCGAGACCTGCTGGGACGCCCTCGCCCCGGGCGGGAGGCTGGTCGCGAACGCCGTCACCGTGGAGTCGGAGGCGGTCCTCGCCACGTGGCACGCGCGGCTCGGCGGCGACCTCGTGCGGTTGTCGGTGCAGCGCGCCTCGCCGGTGGGCGGCTTCACCGGGTGGCGTCCCCTGATGCCGGTGACCATTTGGACGGCGCGGAAGGAGCGCGAGCAGTGACGGTTCGATTCATCGGTGCGGGGCCCGGCGCGGCCGACCTCATCACGGTGCGCGGGCTGCGCGCCCTGCAGGCGGCCCCGGTGTGCCTGTACGCGGGGTCGCTCGTGCCACGCGACCTGCTCGCCGACTGCCCGCCCGGCGCGCGGCTCGTCGACACCGCCGACCTCACCCTGGACGAGATCATCGCCGAGATGACGGCGGCGCACGCCGCCGGGCTCGACGTGGCCCGGCTGCACTCGGGCGATCCCTCGCTGTTCAGCGCGGTCGCCGAGCAGATGCGCAGGCTCGACGCGCACGGCGTGCCGTACGAGGTGATCCCCGGAGTGCCCGCCTTCGCGGCCGCAGCCGCGGCGCTGGGGCGGGAGCTGACGGTGCCCGAGGTGAGCCAGACCATCATCTTGACCAGGACGTCGGCGCGCGCCACCCGGATGCCGCCCGGTGAGGACCTCGCGACGCTGTCGGCCAGCCGCGCCACGATGGTGCTGCACCTGGCCGTGCAGCGGATCGGCGCCGTCGTGGCCGAGCTGCTGCCCGCGTACGGGGCGGACTGCCCGGTGGCGGTCGTCGCGCGGGCCAGCCGGGACGACGAGGAGATCATCAGGGGCACCCTGGACGACATCGCCGATCGAGTGATCGCGGCGGGGATCAAGCGGACCGCCGTCATCGTGGTGGGCCGGGCGCTGGCGGCGCACGATTTCCGCGACAGCCACCTCTACTCGGCCGAGCGGGACCGGGCGTGCTCGTCCTGATCCTCGGCGGCACCGCGGAGGCGCGGGCGCTGGCGGCCGAACTGGCCGCCCTGCCCGGTCTCCGGGTGGTGTCGTCGCTGGCCGGGCGGGTAGCCGATCCCCGGCTGCCGGTGGGCGAGGTCGTCTCGGGCGGCTTCGGCGGCCATGAGGGGCTCACCCGGTGGATCGCCGGGCACGGCCCGGGCGCGGTGGTGGACGCCACGCATCCGTTCGCGCGGACGATGAGCGAATCGGCGGCGCGAGCGTGCGCGGCGACCGGTGTGCCGCTGCTCGGCCTGCGGCGTCCGGGCTGGTCGGAGGGGCCGGGGGACGCGTGGCTGCGGGTGCCGTCACTGGAGGCCGCGGCGGACGCGCTGCCCGGTCTCGGCGGCCGGGTGTTCCTCACCACGGGCCGCCGCAGCCTGCCGGTCTTCGCGCCGCTGACCGGGCTGTGGTTCCTGGCCAGGTCGGTGGACCCGCCGGAGCCGCCGGTGCCCGCGAACGTCCACGTGATCCTCGACCGGGGGCCCTACACGGTGGCGGGGGAGCGCGCCCTGATCGGCGAGCACCGGCTCGACGTGCTGGTCACCAAGGACAGCGGCGGGGAGCTGACCCGCGCCAAGCTGGTCGCGGCACGCGAGCTCGGGCTGCCGGTCGTCATGGTGGACCGGCCCCCGGCGCCCGGCGGTGTCACCCAGGTGACGGACGTCGCCGACGCCGTCGCCTGGGTTCGCGATCACACGGAGAATCACATGGAAAATCACACGGGATAGCGGCGCGGGGTGTAAACGGTCGTCCGGCCGGCGCGTTCGACGACGCGGGTGGTGGACGAGCCGATGATCAGCAGGCAGCGCATGTCGATCGCGGCCGGGTCGAGGTCGCCGAGCGTGGTGACCGTGACCGACTCCCGCGCGCCGCCGACGTCGCGGCCGACGACCACGGGCGTGGCCGGGTCGCGGTGTTCGAGCAGCAGGTCACGGGCCGCGGCGACCTGCCAGGTGCGGGTCTTCGACGCCGGGTTGTAGATCGCGAGCACCAGGTCGGCGCGGGCCGCCGCGGAGATCCGGCCCGCGACCACCTCCCACGGCTTGAGCTGGTCCGACAGCGACAGCACGCAGTAGTCGTGGCCGAGCGGCGCGCCTGCCCGGCTCGCCACGGCCTGCGCGGCGGTCAGGCCGGGCACCACCCGCACCGGGACGTCGGCGTAACGCGGGTCGGCCGCGGCCTCCAGCACCGCGCTGGCCATCGCGAACACGCCAGGGTCGCCCGACGACACGACCGCCACCCGCGCCCCGGCGAGGGCGAGGTCGAGCGCGTGACGCGCCCGTTCCGCCTCGACGCGGTTGTCGGTGCGGTGCCGGGTCTGGCGCGGGTTGGGCGCGACGCGGTCCACGTAGGGGCCGTATCCGACCAGGTCGGTGGCCCCGGCGATGACCTCCTGCGCCTCGGGGGTCAGCCAGGGCCGTCCTGCGGGGCCGAGGCCGACGACCGCGACCTCGCCCGAACCGGTGCGTCCCGTGGTCTCCGGTACGAATGTGAGCTGGGCCGGGCTCGGGATCAGCGCCAGCGAGAAGTACGGCACCTGGCCGGGGTCCACATCCTTCAGGGGGGCGACGCGCTGGGCGTCGGTGGTGGCGCGTTCGACGTACCAGGCCTCGTCGAGACGGCCGGCCTCGGCGAGGGCGTCGCGCACCTTCTCGAACGTGCGGCCCAGCTTGAGCACCGCGGCGGAGTCCGTGCCGCGAAGCTTCTCGGCCAGCACGCCGGCGGGCAGGGTTCCGGGCAGGACCGTCAGCGTCTCGTCGCGTTCGACCAGCGGGCGGCCGAGCACGGCCGACGCGCCCGCGATCGACGTCACGCCGGGGACGACCTCGGCCGGGTAGCGCTGCGCCAGCCGCTTGTGCATGTGCATGTAGGAGCCGTAGAAGAGCGGGTCGCCCTCGCACAGGACGACGACGTCGCGCCCGGCGTCCAGGTGGGCGGCCAGGCGGGCCGCGCAGTCGGCGTAGAAGTCGTCGAGCGCGCCCTGGTAGCCGCCGGGGTGGTCGGTCGTCTCGGTCGTCAGGGGATACTGGAGCAGCTCCTCGATCTGGCCGTCGCGCATGTGGTGGGCGGCGATGGAGCGCGCGATGCTGCGGCCGTGCCGGGCGGCGTGGTAGGCGATCACGTCGGCCGCGCCGATCAGGCGGGCGGCCTTCACCGTCATCAGTTCGGGATCGCCGGGGCCGAGGCCGACGCCGTAGAGGGTACCTGTCACGTCACGTCACTCCTGCTCGCTGGCGATGGCGTTGATCGCCGCCGCCGTCATGGCACTGCCGCCCCGGCGGCCGTGGACAACCAGAAACTCCAGGCCGGACGCCGCGAGGGCGCGCTTGGACTCGGCCGCGCCGATGAAGCCGACCGGAATGCCCAGCACGGCGGCGGGCCGTCCCGCGCCCTCCGCGACCAGCTCGAGCAGCCGGAACAGCGCGGTCGGTGCGTTGCCGACGGCCACGACCGCGCCGTCGAGCCGGTCGAGCCACAGGTCGAGGGCGGCGGCGCTACGCGTGGTGCCGAGCCGCTCGGCGAGGGCGGGCACGCGGGGGTCGCCGAGCGTGCAGACGATCTCGTTGCCGGCCGGCAGGCGTTTCCTGGTGACGCCGGAGGCGACCATCTGCGCGTCGCACAGTACGGGCGCGCCCGCCAGCAGCGCGGCGCGCGCCTTCGCGACCACGCCGGGGGAGTAGCCGAGGTCGGCGACCAGGTCGGTCATGCCGCAGGCGTGGATCATGCGGACCGCGACCCTGGCCAGGTCGCCGGGCAGGCCCGTCAGGTCGGCCTCGGCCCTGATGGTCGCGAACGACCGCCGGTAGATCTCCGCTCCGTCGCGGACGTAGTCGTGCTCGGGCACGGACACCCCTGTTCGTTCGATGGTGTTCGTTCAGTGGCTCACGCGGTAGCCGCCGGGCGTGGCGACCACGTCGGTGACCCGCCCGCGCGGGCGCCCGCAACGACGTTCGCAGCCCGCCCAGTGGATCGGCCCGTCCGGCAGCTCGGGCGTGCCGGTCTCCGCCCAGCGCGCCGCGTCCGCCCGTACGTCGGCCAGCGCCTTCGCGCAACCGGGCCGCCCGGTGCAGGCCGACAGTCTGGCGTACGGCGAGGCCGGGTCGATCACCAGCCCCGCCTCGACGAGCGAATCGGCCACCGGCCCGACCGTCCCGGGCGCCAGGTCGGGCAGCACGACCGTACGCCACGGCGTCAGCCGCACCTCGGCGGGGGTCAGGCCGGCGAGAAGGTCCGCTTGTGCGGGGGTGAGCCTGCCGAGCGGCACGATCACGTCGACCGCGACCCGCCCGTCCGCCTGGGGAAACACCCCGCCCTTACGCGGCTCGGCGGCCGCCACGGTCACGGGCACGGCCACGGGCGCGGCGCCGGGAAGGCGGGCGGCGATCGTCGCGGGGCCGCCGGGGAGCTCGGCCACGCGCCAGGCGTCCCCGCGTACCGACTGGAACGCCTCGGCGGCGGCGAGGGCGACGGCGACGGCGTCGCCGGCGGTCACCGATCTGACCGGCTCGCCCGCGAGCAGGAGCGTCAGATCGCCGCCCAGGTGGTCGACAGGACGGCCGGGCCGCGCGGCGAGCGTCACGTCCGCGCCGAGCCCGAGGACGTCGCGGGTGCCGTCGTCGAGCGCGAACAGGAACCGGCCGGGCAGGCCGGCCAGCGCCGGACGCCCGCACAGGTCCGCGTCCAGCGCCGTCACCAACGGCCGGACGTCGAGGACGCCCGTGGCCGACCGGCCGCTGAGGGGCGAGGCGACGATGTTGCGCACGCGTTCGTGGGTCGCCGACGGCAGCAGCCCGGCGGCGGCCATCCGCGCGGCGAACGCCGCCGGGTCCGCCAGCCCTCGCACCTGGACGTTGGCGCGTGACGTGAGCTCGATGACCCCGTTGCCCAGCTCCCCGGCGCAGGCGGCCAGCTCGCGCAGCGCGTCGGTGGTCAGGGCGCCGCCGGGCACGCGGACGCGGGCCAGCGCCCCGTCCGCGGCGACGTGCACCTGGAGCGCGCCGGGGCAGGCGTCCCGAGCCGCGCGTCCGGAAAAGCCACCTATGACCACAGGCAGGATGCTAACGCCAGTTTTTCGATAGGGCCTCCGTCCCGTAAGGTCGGCGATGAACGATGGCAAGCGGAGGAAGCCGGTGTGAATCCGGCGCGGTCCCGCCACTGTGACCGGGGAGCGAACCCCACCACACGGCCACTGTCGCAAGACGGGAAGGCCGGGGTGAGCGTCGATCCGGGAGCCAGGAGACTCCTGCCGTCGTGCCGCCACGACCCGGGGCGAGGACCCCGAGGGAGGACCCTGCCATGCGCACGGACCAGCCACTCATCGTGCTGTTGTCCACGTCGGACACCGATCTGCTGAGCGCGCGCGCCAGCGGGGCGGCGTTCCGGCTGGGGAACCCGGCCCGGCTCGCCGTGGACGACCTGCCCGCGCTGGTCGAGGGGGCCGGCCTTGTGGTCGTCCGGCTGCTCGGCGGGCGGCGCGCCTGGGAGGACGGGCTGGACGCCCTGCTCGCGGGCCCGCGCCCGGTGGTCGTCCTCGGCGGCGAGCAGGCCCCGGACGCCGAGCTGATGGAGCTGTCCACGGTGAGCGGCGGGGTGAGCGGCGGCGTGTGCGCCGAGGCGCACGCCTATCTCGCGCACGGCGGCCCCGCGAACCTCGCCGAACTGCACGCGTTCCTGTCGGACACGGTCCTGCTGACCGGCCGCGGCTTCGCGGCCCCGGCCGCCACGCCGACCTGGGGCGTGCTCGAACGCGACGCCCGGCCCGGCGACGGCCCGGTGATCGGCGTGCTCTACTACCGGGCGCACCACATGGCGGGCAACACGGGCTTCGTCACCGCGCTGTGCGACGCGGTCGAGGACGCGGGCGGCCGGGCGCTGCCGGTCTTCTGCTCCTCGCTGCGCACCGCCGAGCCCGAGCTGCTCGACGTGCTGCGCCGCGCGGACGCCCTCGTCGTGACCGTGCTCGCGGCGGGCGGTTCGCGGCCCGCGACCGCGTCGGCGGGCGGGGACGACGCGGCCTGGGACGTCGGCGCGCTCGCCGGCCTCGACGTGCCCATCCTGCAGGGCCTGTGCCTGACGACCGGCCGCGCCGAGTGGGAGGACAACGACGACGGGCTGTCCCCGCTGGACGCCGCCTCGCAGGTCGCGATCCCGGAGTTCGACGGGCGGATCATCACGGTGCCGTTCTCGTTCAAGGAGATCGACGACGACGGCCTGACGGTCTACGTCGCCGACCCCGAGCGCGCGGCCCGGGTCGCGGGCATCGCCGTCCGGCACGGCCTGCTGCGGCACGTGCCCCCGCAGGACAAGAAGCTCGTCGTGATGCTGTCGGCGTACCCGACGAAGAACTCGCGGGTCGGCAACGCCGTCGGCCTGGACACCCCGGCCAGCACGGTCGGGCTGCTGGCCCGCCTGGCCGAGGAGGGCTACGACCTCGGCGACGGCTTCCCCGGGCAGGCGGAGCAGGACGGCGACGCCCTGATCCACGCGCTCATCGCCGCGGGCGGCCAGGACCAGGACTGGCTCACCGAGGAGCAGCTCGCGGCCAACCCCGTGCGGATCCCCGCCGAGACCTACCGCGCCTGGTACGACACCCTGCCCGAGGACCTGCGCGCCGGCGTGGAACGCCACTGGGGCGCCCCGCCCGGCGAGCTGTTCGTCCACGACGGCGACATCGTGCTCGCGGCGCTGCGCAGCGGGAACGTCGTGGTGATGGTGCAGCCCCCGCGCGGCTTCGGGGAGAACCCCATCGCGATCTACCACGACCCCGACCTGCCGCCCAGCCACCACTACCTGGCGGCCTACCGGTGGCTGTCGGCCGAGTGGGGCGCGCACGCCATGGTGCACGTCGGCAAGCACGGCAACCTGGAGTGGCTGCCCGGCAAGTCGGCGGGCCTGTCGGCGTCCTGCGCCACCGACGCGGCGATCGGCGACCTCCCGCTCGTCTACCCGTTCCTGGTGAACGACCCCGGCGAGGGCACCCAGGCCAAGCGCCGGGCGCACGCCGTGCTCGTGGACCACCTGGTGCCGCCGATGGCCAGGGCCGAGACCTACGGCGACATCGCCCGCCTTGAGCAGCTCCTCGACGAGCACGCGACGATCGCGGCGATGGACCCGGCGAAGCTGCCCGCGATCCGCGCCCAGATCTGGACCCTCATCCAGGCCGCCCGCCTCGACCACGACCTCGGCCTGAGCGAGCGGCCGCACGACGCCGAGTTCGACGAGTTCATCCTGCACGTGGACGGCTGGCTCTGCGAGGTCAAGGACGCCCAGATCCGCGACGGCCTGCACGTCCTCGGTGCGGCCCCGACCGGCGAGGCCCGCGTCAACCTCGTGCTGGCCATGCTGCGCGCCCGCCAGATGTGGGCCGGCCGCGAGACCCTGCCCGGCCTGCGCGAGGCACTCGGCCTGGCCGAGGACGGCAGCGCCGCGACCGGCGTCGTGGACCGCGTCGAGGCCGAGGCCCGCGCGCTCGTCACCGCCATGGAGGAACGCGGCTGGGACCCTGCGGCCGTCGCCGGCGTCACCGACGACCCGGCGGTCGCGCGGGTGCTGACGTTCGCGGCGACCGAGGTGGTGCCGCGGCTCGCGCGGACCACCGACGAGCTCGACCACGTGCTGCACGCGCTCGCCGGGGGCTACGTGCCCGCCGGGCCGTCCGGGTCGCCGCTGCGCGGGCTGATCAACGTGCTGCCGACCGGCCGCAACTTCTACTCCGTCGACCCGCGCGCCGTGCCGAGCCGCCTCGCCTGGGAGACCGGGCAGGCCATGGCCGACTCCCTGCTGGCCCGCTACCGCGCGGAGACCGGCGAGTGGCCGCGCTCGGTCGGGCTGTCGGTGTGGGGGACCAGCGCCATGCGCACCGCCGGTGACGACATCGCCGAGGTGCTCGCGCTGCTCGGCGTGCGGCCGGTCTGGGACGAGGCGTCGCGGCGCGTCACCACGCTCGAACCGGTGCCGCTGAGCGAGCTGGGCCGCCCGCGCGTGGACGTGACGGTGCGCATCAGCGGGTTCTTCAGGGACGCCTTCCCGCACGTGGTGGCGATGCTCGACGACGCCGTCCGGCTCGTCGCGGGGCTCGGCGAGAGCCCCGAGGACAACTACGTGCGCGCCCACGTCGACGCCGACCGGGCCGCGCACGGCGACGACAGGCGTGCGACGCTGCGCGTGTTCGGGTCGCGTCCGGGCGCGTACGGCGCGGGCCTGCTGCCGCTCATCGATAGCGGCAACTGGCGCGACGACGCCGACCTCGCCGAGGTGTACGCCGTCTGGGGCGGCTACGCCTACGGCCGCGACCTCGACGGCGCGCCCGCCCGCGAGGACATGGAGAACGCCTACCGCCGCATCGCCGTCGCCGCCAAGAACGTGGACACCCGCGAACACGACATCGCCGACTCCGACGACTACTTCCAGTACCACGGCGGCATGATCGCGACCGTCCGCGCGTTGACGGGTCGCGCGCCCGCCGCGTACGTGGGCGACAGCACCCGTCCCGACGCCGTCCGCACCCGGACCCTGTCGGAGGAGACCTCGCGGATCTTCCGCGCCCGGGTCGTCAACCCCAACTGGCTCGCCGCGATGCGCCGCCACGGCTACAAGGGCGCGTTCGAGCTGGCCGCGACCGTGGACTACCTGTTCGGCTACGACGCCACCACCGGCGTCGTCGCCGACTGGATGTACGACACGCTCGCCTCGACATACGTGCTCGACCCGGTCAACCGCGACTTCATGGCCAAATCCAACCCGTGGGCGCTGCACGGCATCGCGCAGCGCCTGCTCGAGGCCGCCGAGCGGCGCATGTGGGAGCACCCCGACCCCGATGTGCTCGCCGGGCTGCGCGAGGCCTACCTCGCGATCGAGGGCGACCTCGAGGAGGGCTCGGCGTAGGCCAGCAGCCGCCGGGCGAGATGCGGCGCGCCCGCCCAGTGCAGGTGCAGATAGGACGCGGTGAGCCGGGCGTCGCCGGCCCCGTCGGCCCCGCCCCGCCACCGGAAGACGGGCTCCCCGCCGCGGGTGATCGTGGTCCGGTGGAACTCGTGGCCGCGCAGCCGCTCGCCCTGCCGGGTCAGCAGCGTGTCGCGTACGGCCACGGCGTCGCGGTAGCCCAGCGTCAGACGGTCGGTCATCCGCCCCACGCCCGGCACCCGGCCGCACATCGGACGGCCGTCCAGCTCCTCGCACAGATAGAGCAGCCCCGCGCACTCGGCCGCCACCGCGCCGGGGAAGGCCGCCACCTCGGCGCGCAGCCGCTCGTTGGCCGACAGCTCCGCCGCGTACACCTCGGGGAAACCGCCGCCCACGACCAGCGCGGACGCGCCCTCGGGCAGGGACTCGTCGCGTACCGGATCGAACACCGCGACCTCGGCCCCGGTGGCGGCCAGCATCTCGACGTGCTCGGCGTAGCCGAACGTGAACGCCGCGCCACCCGCGACCGCGACCACCCGCCGTTCGCCCGGCTCGTGTCCGTCCGACGGGTCCCACGGTTGTCCGGTGAGCGGGGACGCCGTCGCGGCGAGCCGTACGAGACCGTCCAGGTCGCACGAGCCCGCCACGAGCGCGCCGAGCCGGTCCACCGCCGACACGGCGGCGGGCAGCCGCTCGGCCGCCGGGACCAGCCCGAGGTGCCGCGACGGCGTCATCACGGCGTCGTCGCGGTGGACCGCCCCCAGCACCGGGACCCCGGTCTCCTCCAGCGCGGCCCGGCACAGCTCCTCGTGGCGCGCCGAGCCGAGACGGTTCAGCACCACGCCCGCCACCCGCACCCGCGAGTCGAACGTCGCGAACCCGTGCACCAGCGCCGCCACCGACCTGCTCTGCTTGCCGGCGTCGACCACGAGCACCACGGGCGCGCCGAGCAGCCGCGCCACGTGCGCGGTCGAGGCGAAGTCGCCCTCGCCACGCCCGTCGAACAGCCCCATCACGCCCTCGACGACCGCGATGTCACAGCCCGTCGAACCGTGCAGGAACAGCGGCGTCACCCGATCTTCGCCGGTCAGCCAGGGATCGAGGTTGCGGCCGGGCCGCCCGGCGGCCAGCGTGTGATAGCCGGGGTCGATGTAGTCGGGGCCCACCTTGAACGGCGCGACGCGCAGCCCGCGCGCCGCCAGCGCCGCCATCAGCCCGGTGGCCACGGTCGTCTTGCCGCTTCCCGAGGCCGGGGCCGCGACCACGAGACGCGGGACGCCCGTCACCACTCGATGCCCTTCTGGCCCTTCTGCCCGGCGTCCATGGGGTGGCGGACCTTGCCCATCTCCGTGACGAGGTCCGCCGCCTCGACGAGCCCGGCCGGGGCGTCGCGGCCGGTGATGACGACATGCTGCGAACCCGGCCGGCCGGCGAGCGCCGAGATCACGTCGTCGAGGTCGATCCACCCCCACTTGAGCGGATAGGTGAACTCGTCCAGCACGTAGAACCGGTAGGTCTCCGCCGCGAGGTCGCGCTTGATCTGCTCCCAGCCCTCGCGCGCGTCGGCCGCGTGGTCGGTCTCGGTGCCGGGCCGCTGGATCCACGACCAGCCCTCGCCCATCTTGTGCCAGGCGACCGTGCCGCCCTCGCCACTCGCGCCCAGCACGGTCAGCGCGCGCTCCTCGCCGACCCGCCATTTGGCCGACTTCACGAACTGGAACACACCGATCGGCCAGCCCTGGTTCCAGGCGCGCAGCGCCATCCCGAACGCGGCAGTCGACTTGCCCTTCCCCGGGCCCGTGTGGACCATGAGCAGCGGCCTCGTCCGGCGCTGCCGGGTCGTCAGGCCGTCGTCCGGCACGTTCTCCGGCTTGCCCTGCGGCATGTCAGCCCGCCTTCCTTCGTACGAGATCACCGAGCGACTCCAGCGGAAGCACGCGCGCGCCGAGTCGCAGGGCGAGCGCGTGCGCCATGCCCAGGCGGACCGGGCCGCTCTCGCAGTCCACGACCACCGAGGTCACACCGGCGAGCGCGGCGGCCGCGCGGGTCACGTCGCCGCCGGAGGTCGCGCGGCCGTCGGTCACGACGACCAGCAGGGGGCGGCGGTCGGGGTCGCGCAGCCGCTCCACGCGGAGCACCTCGGCGGCGGTGGCCAGGCCCTCGGCGAGCGGGGTGCGGCCGCCGGTCGGGAGCGCGCGGAGGCGGGCCGCGCCCGCTTCGACCGACGAGGTCGGCGGGAGCGCGACCGTCGCCCCCGCTCCCCGGAAGACGACGAGGCCGACCTTGTCCCTGCGCTGGTACGCGTCGAGCAGCAGGCTCAGCACCGCCGTCTTGACGGCCGTCATCCGCCTGCGCGCGCCCATGGAGCCGCTGGCGTCCACGACGAACAGGACGAGGTTGCCCTCGCGGCCTTCGCGGACGGGCTCGCGGAAGTCGTCCCGGGTGAGGACGAGGCCGGGGCCGCGCCTGCCGCGGCGGAGCTGGTGCGGGGCGGCGGCGAGGAGGGTCGCGGGGAGGTCGATGCCGGCGGGGCCGGCGCCGGTCGGGACGCGGGTCCCGATCGTCCGGCCGTGCCGCCCCCGGCCACTCGACCGCCGCCCCGCGACGCCCGCCCCGACTCCGGCGACCGTGAGAACGGGCACGCGGAACGGAGCACCGGCCGCGGCCACGTCCTGGGGACGGTCGTCGTCGTGGGCCCGGCCGCCGGAGCCGACGGCGGAGTTCGATTCTTCGGAGCCGGACCCCACGGAGCCGGACCCCACGGAGCCGGACCCTTCTGAGACGCCCGCAGTGCCTTTGGGGGCGCCGCTGCCGGCACCCGGGCCGCCGGAGCCGTCAGGGCCCTCGGACCGGCCGGAGCCGGGCCCGCCGGAGTCGTCGGGACCCGGGCTCTCGGGACCCTCAGGACCGCCGGGATCGTCGGGATCATCGGGGTCCTCGGGGGCGGCGGGCTCGGTCTGGTCGAGGAGCTCGTCGAGAAGACGCTCGTCCAGGCCGGGCGCGTCGAACGGATCCCTTCGACGCCGGTGGGGCAGTGCCAGCCGGGCCGCCACCCGGACGTCCTCCCGGGTCACCACGTCCCGGCCCTGCCAGGCGGCGTGCGCCACCGCCGCATGCGCCGTGACGAGATCGGCCCGCAGCCCGTCCACCCCGAACCCCGCGCAGACGGCCGTGATCTGCCGCAGCCGCGAGTCGGGCAGCCGCACCGACCCGAGGACGGCACGGGCACGCGCGATCCGTGCGGCCAGGGCGGCCTCCTCCGCGGCCCAGCGCGCGGCGAACCCCTCCGGATCGGCGTCGAACGCGAAGCGCCGCCGTACGACCTCGGCCCGCTCGTCCGGCTCCCGCGTCGCGCGCACCTCCACGGTCAGCCCGAACCGGTCGAGCAACTGCGGGCGCAGTTCGCCCTCCTCCGGGTTCATGGTCCCCACGAGCAGGAACCGCGCGGCATGCCGGATCGAAACGGTCTCCCGCTCGACGTAGCAGACCCCGAGCGCGGCCGCGTCGAGCAGCAGGTCCACGAGGTGGTCGTGCAGGAGGTTGACCTCGTCCACGTAGAGCACGCCGCGATGGGCCGCCGCGAGCAGCCCCGGCTCGAACGCCTTGACGCCCTCGGTCAGCGCCCGTTCCAGATCGAGCGAACCGACCAGCCGGTCCTCGGAGGCCCCCACAGGAAGCTCGACGAGGGACGCCGCCCGCAGCGCCCCTGCCGCGTCCGGCTCGTGCGGCCCGTCGGGGCAGCCGGGGTCCGGCGCCCCGGGGTCGCAGTGGAACCGGCACCCCGCCACCACCGCGACCTGCGGCAACTGCGCCGCCAGCGCGCGTACGATCGTGGACTTCGCGGTTCCCTTCTCGCCGCGGACGAGAACGCCGCCGACCCGGGACGAGACCGCGTTGAGCACCAGGGCCAGCTTCAGATCGGCGAGCCCGACGACGGCGCTGAACGGATAGGCGGAGTTCACAGGGCGGCCTTCCTGTTGACGTAGGCGATCCGCCAGCCGCCGTGCCGTGCGGCCAGCTCGGTGCGGGACAGCGGGGCGATGTCGAACAAGGCGGCCCGCGTCGCGGGCAGGCCGAGCGCGTGCGCGAGCGCGGCCCGGACGGGCCCGGCGTCGCAGACGGCGACCACGCGGGCGGCGTCCGCGTGCACCGACTCCAGCCACGCGGCCACCCGCGCGCCCAGCTCGGAAAGGCTCTCCCCGCCGTGCGGGGCGGCGTCCGGGTCGGTCAGCCAGGCGCCGAGACCCTCGGGCTCGGTCTCGGCGATCTCCGCGAACGGCCGTCCCGCCCAGGTGCCGTAATCGGCCTCGGCGAGCGCCCCGGCCACGACCGGCTCGCGCCCGGACGCGGCCCGCGCGGTCGCCACGGCCGCGGGCCAGGGCGCGGCGAAGACCACCGCGTCATCGGGGAGGGCCGGGTCGGTGCGGGCCAGATCGGTGCGGCGCAGGGCGGCGGCCTGCGCCAGCCCCGACGGATCGGCGTCCTCGGGGGCGGGGAAACAGGCGCGGCGTGTGCCGGGCGTTCCCGCCTGGCGAATGATCAACATGGGCCGTTCGCGCCGTTCGCGCCGGGCGGCAGGGCCCGCAGGCCCGGCGTGGGTCCGCTTCCGATGAGCGAGAGCAGCCCGCCGGTGTCGACGTTCCGCTCGACCAGGTCCCCGAGCGCGTCCAGCCGCGCCTCCCGCAGCCCCGCGAACGACAGCGACGGATCGCCCCGGAACTCCCGCCCGGCCGCCCTCGCCACCTCCCCGAGGAAGGCTCGCCGGAACCCGTCGTTCTCCAGCGCGCCGTGCCAGGTCGTGCCCCACACGTTTCCGGCGCGGCACCCGTCGAGGAACGGCTCACCCCCGTCGTGGGTGACGACCCCGTGATGGATCTCGTACGCGCGTACCGGATGCCCGTAGCCCTCGCCGACCGGCCGCCCGAGGGTCTTCTCCCTCGCGAACGCGACGTCGGCGGGGAGCAGCCCCAGGCCGGGCACCGTGCCGGCGCCGGACTCCACGTGGTCGGTGATGGTGCGGGCGAGCATCTGGTAACCGCCGCAGATCCCGAGCACCGGACCCGTCCTGCGGACGACGAGGTCGGCGATGCCGGTCGCGCGCAGCCAGGCCAGATCGTCCACCGTGGCCCGCGAACCCGGCAGGATCAGCAGGTCGGCGTCGGCGCAGGCGGCGGGTGAGGTGACGAAGCCGACCGTGACCCCCGGCTCGGCGGCCAGCGCGTCCACATCGGTGAAGTTGGAGATGCGTGGATACCGCACGACGGCCACCCGCAACGCGCCGTCAGCCGCGGCGCTCCCCGTGTTCCCCGTGTTTCCTCCCGGCCGGTTGTCGAGCGACAGCGAGTCCTCGACGTCCATCCACAGCCCGTCGAGCCACGGCACGACCCCGTAGACCCGGCGCCCGGTCAGCCCTTCGATCATGTCCAGCCCCGGCGCGAGCAGCTCCCGCGCGCCCCGGAACTTGTTCACGATAAATCCGGAAATATGCGCCTGATCGGCGGCGTCGAGCAGGGCGACCGTGCCGTACAGGTGCGCGAAGACGCCGCCGCGGTCGATGTCGCCCACGATGATCACGGGCAGCCCGACGGCCCTGGCCAGCCCCATGTTCGCGATGTCCCCCGCCCGGAGGTTGATCTCCGCCGGGGAGCCCGCCCCCTCGCAGATCACCACGTCGAACTCGTCGGCCAGCCGCCGGTACGACTCCACGGCGATCGCGCGCAGTTCGTCGCGATGCGCGCGGTATTCCAGCGCGTCCACGTCCGCGACCGGCCGTCCGCGCACGACGACCTGGCTACGGCGGTCGCTGCCCGGCTTGAGCAGGATCGGGTTCATGTCGGCCGTCGGCTCCAGCCCGCAGGCGGCCGCCTGCACGGCCTGGGCCCGCCCGATCTCCGCGCCGTCAGCCGTGACGTAGGAGTTCAGCGACATGTTCTGCGCCTTGAACGGCGCGACCCGTACGCCGCGGCGGGCCAGCCACCGGCACAGACCGGCCACCAGCACGCTCTTCCCGGCATCGGAGGTGGTGCCCGCGACCAGCAGGCCGCCGCCGGGCGCCCCGGCCATGGGATGTCCCCCCTGGGGGTGTCCGCGCCCCCGGTAGAAGGTCCGACGGCCGGAGTATCCTGGCTCCCGGATCCGCGCTTTCCCTCAGCCTTCCCGCCCGTGCGGGGCAGTGGCGTGGGTGAGGGTCGCTCCCCGGTGACAGTGGCGGGACCGCGCCGGATTCACACCGGCTTCCTCCGCGTCCGTCGCTTGCGGTGGTCAACATACACCTTCATGCCGGACGTTCCGCAAGTGTGCCGCTATGTGCGTTTCAACGTGGCGATCATGTAGAACGGCTCGTTCTTCGTGACCTCGTTCTCGCCGTGCCCGTTGTAGTCGAAGGTCATCGTCCCGTTGTCGTGGACGGTGAGGTAGATCGTGCCGTTGCGCACGCAGTTGCCCCGCATCGACACCCGCTTCAGGCGCACAGTGGTCCCGCTGACCACCTGGAGTCTGGACCTGCCTACGCACCGGTAGTCGACGAACTGCTCGGTGACGGTGTCGCCGCCCTTCGGCACGGTCAGCACGAGCGTGTCGTACGCGCCGGGCTCGTAGTCCACCCTGCCGCGCCACACGCCCGCGAAGCGTGCCGTGAAGCGCAGGGGCACGCGCGCGGTGGGCGCCGGACCGGGCCCCGAACCGAACGTCGGACTCGGCGCCGGAGCCGGCGTCCGCGTGGGTGTCCCCGCGAGTGTCCCCGTGAGTGAGGTGGCGGGCGAGGGGGCCGGAGTGACGGCGGCCGCAATGTGCCGCGCGACACCGTCGCCGTCACGGCCGCCGTCACGGTCGCCGTCACCGCCGGCGACGCCTCCGGACGGGAGCACGGACAGCAGCACGGCCCCCGTCGTCGCGGCCGCGAGCGTGACCGCCGCCCCCGCGAGCAGCCCACGGCGGCGGCCGGAGCCCCGCCGTGAGGGCACGGTGTCCTGTTCCGGAGAAACGGGACGCCCCGCGGCGGCGAGCAGGCCCGGAACGTCCCCGGCGGTCCCCTCCGGCGCCGCGGCGAGCAGCCGCATCGTGATGTCGAGGATGCCCGGGCGCTGTGCGGGGTCCTTGCGCAGGGCCAGCGCGACGATGGAGCGCAACGGCTCCTCCAGGTCGCCGAGGTCGGGCTCCTGGGTGAGCACGCGGTTCAGCACGGCGGGCAGCGCGTCGCCGCCGAACGGCGGCCTGCCGGTGGCGGCGAACACCATCACGCCGCCCCACGCGAACACGTCCCAGGCGGGCGCGGGCGGCTCGCCGGCGATCTGCTCGGGCGCCATGTAGGCGGGCGTGCCGAGGGCGCCACCGGTCGTCGTGGTCGCGTCGAGACGGCGTGCGACCCCGAAGTCGACGACCCTCGGACCGTCGGGCCCCAGCAGCACGTTGGCGGGCTTGAAGTCGCGGTGGACGATCCCGGCCTGGTGCACGGCGGCGAGTGCGGTCGCGGTCGCGACGGCCAGCCGGTGCAGGGCGGGCCCGGACCGCCGTCCCGCCCGCTGCAGCGTGGGGCCCTCCACGTACTCGCTCACGACGTAGGGCCGCGGGCCGTCCAGGTCGAAGCCGAGCACCCGGGCCACGCAGAACGGCGCGACCCGCCGCGCGGCGGCGATCTCCCGCGCGAAGCGGCGGCGGGCGTCCTCGTCACCCGGCCGGCCCCCGTGCGCCGGCTCGTGCAGCAGCTTGACCGCCACCGGCGCGCCCTCGGCCGTACGGCCGAGGTAGACCACCCCCTGGCCGCCCGCACCGAGGCGGCCCTCCAGCCGGCAGCCGCCGATCTCGGCCGGATCTCCGGGCAGCAACGGCTCCACCGCAGGCATGCAGCCCTCCTCGGCCCGTTTTCCCCTCACCCTAAATGAACGGAACGCTGGCACTTCCCGATCATGCTTGCCATCATGCCGGGATGGACGTGGTGGGGACGGTCCGGGCGCGGCTGCCGCTGGTGGTCCGGCGCGCCCTGGCCGAGCCCCTGCTGCTGACCGCCGCTTTCGGCTCCATCCTGCTCGCGACCACGGCGATCTCGGCGCTCCTGCTGCACGCGGGGTCGGCGACCCAGACGGGCGTGCGCCGGGCCCTGGAGACGGCGCCGCTCGGCGCCACCGCCACCGTCGTCACCTCCTCGGTCACGGCGAGGGACTTCACCGCCGTCGACCGGGCCGTGCGCGCGGGGATCGCCCACGCCCACCCGGAAGTGCCCGTACGGGTCACGGTGCGCGTCGAGTCCGGCTCCTACGCGCTGCGGGGACGGGAGCGCGGCGATGATGACCAGCCCGTGCTGACCCGGTTCGCCACGTACGAGGGACTGGACGGCCGGACGGACCTGGTGAGCGGGCGCTGGCCGGCCGAGGGCGGCCCCGCGGCGGGGGCGGCGGCAACGGTGGAAGCGGCGCTGTCCGAGCCGGCATCGCGGGCCATGGGGGTGTCCGCAGGCGACGAGTTCACCGTCGTGGGACGCCTGGACGGCGCGCCGGTCCGCGTACGGGTCACCGGCCTTTTCCGGTTGCGCGACTCCGGCGACTCGCGCTGGGCGGGGGAGGACCTGCTGCGCTACGGCACGCGGACGGGCGACTTCACCTCCCAGGGGCCCCTGGTCGTGCCGGCCGGCGCCTTCCTCGGCCGGTTCACGACCGGCGACTCGGCCCGCTGGCTGGCCGAACCCGACCTGCGCCGGCTTCCGCCCGACCGGGTGCGGGCGTTGTCCACGTCGGTCGCCGGGGTCTCCGCCGACGTGCGGGCCGGCTGCCCCCGGTGCGCGGTCACCGAGACGCTGTCCGCGACGCTGCTGCGGCTCGACCGTGGCGCCCTGACCGCCCGCTCGACCATGCTGGTCCCGGTGTTCCAGTTGCTGGTGCTGGGCGCGTACGCGCTGGCGCTGACCGCGCGGCTGCTCGCCGAGCACCGCCGGATGGAGACGGCCCTGCTGCGGTCGAGGGGCGGCGGGTCGCCGCGGCTGGCCGCCCTGGCCGCGGGGGAGGCGCTGCTGATCGCGCTGCCCTGCGTGCCGGCGGCGCCGTTCCTCGCGCCCGTCCTCCTGGGGCTGGTGAGCGCGTTCCCCTGGATAGAGGCCACCGGCGTGCGGCCGCCCGGAGCACCGGACGGAGCCACCTTCGCGGCCGCGGCGGCGGTCGCGCTCGCCTGCGCCGCCATGCTGGCGGCCCCGCCCCTCCTCGCCGCCCGCCGTACGTACGCCGAGGAACAGGCGGCGCGGGGGCGCGACGACCGGCCGGGCCTGATCCAGCGGGCCGGGGCCGACGTGGCTCTGCTCGTCGTGGCGGGCCTCGCCGTCTGGCGCCTGCGTGACCAGGACGCCGGCGGAACCGCCCGGCTCGGCGGCGAGCTCGGGCTCGATCCGCTCATCGGGGCGGGACCGGCGCTGGCTCTGCTCTGCGGCGGCATGGCCGCCCTGCGGCTGGTGCCCGCCGTGGCCGGGGTCGCCGAGCGGGCGACGCGGCGGCGCTCCGGCTTCGGACCGGTTCTGGCCGCCCGGCAGGTGAGCCGGCGCCCGGCCCGCTATTCGGGGCCGGCGCTGCTGCTGACGATGGCGGTGGCGATCGGCGTGATGTCCCTGGCCACCGCCGCGACCTGGCGCGGCGCACAGGAGGACCGGGCCCGGCATCTCGTGGGCGCCGACCTGCGCGTCGCGGCTCACGCGGGGGACGGCACTGGGACCTTCACCGGGCTGCCGGGGATCGTGGCGGCCGCACCGGCGCACCGCGTCACGGTCGTCGCGAACGGCGGGGACGCCACTTTGATCGCCATGGACGCCACAGAACTCGGCCGTGTCATGCTGCTGCGTCCCGACCTGTCGCGGCTGTCACCGGCAGGGCTCGCGGCCCGGCTCGCCGGTCCACCCGGAGAGACGCTGCGGGTGGTGGTGACCGAGGGCCTGGCGGACACCGTACGGATCACGGCCGGCACGGCGACGATGCCGATCGAGGTCGTGGGCGTCGTCGCGGCGATGCCGGGCACGCCGGAGGGGACTCCGGCCCTGCTCGCCGACCTGGCGGCGCTGCGGGCGCACGGCGAGCAGGGGGGACAAGGCGGGCAGGGGGGACAAGACGAGCAGGCGACGCAGTGGCCGGTGACGGAGTGGTGGCTGGCCGCCGGCGGGCACGACACGACGCGGGCAGCCGCCGCGCTGGCGGCGTCCGGGCGGGAGACCGGCGAGGTGACCGCCGTGGCCGCGCTCACCCGCGGCCTCAGGGACGACCCCACGGCGGCCGGCCTGCAGGGGGCGCTGCTGCTCGGCTTCGCGGCGGCGCTGGCGTTCGCCGTGCTGGGATTCCTGGTCAACGCGGCGGTTCTGGCGCGCGAGCGCAGGGGCGAGTTCGCCGTGCTCGGCGCGCTCGGCGTGAACTTCCGGCAGACGCTCGGCCTGCTCGCGGCCGAGCAGTCGTTCGTGATCGGGCTCGCGCCGGCCGGCGGAGTGGCGCTCGCCGTGGTCGTCTCCGCCGCGGTGGTGCCGCCGATGGTGTCCACCGCGGCCACCGGCGCGCTGCGCGTGCTCCTCCACGTCCCATGGGCGCAGGTGGTGGCGCTGGTGGCCGCGGTCATCGCGGTGTTGTCCGTGATCGTGGCGGGGCTCGCGCGGTCGCTGCACCGTCGCGAGCCGGCCGGCGCGCTGCGAGACGGGGAGGCGCCGTGATCCGCCTGCTGGGTGCGCACAGGGGTGTGGCGGCGCTGCTGGCCGCGCTGGTGTTCGGCGCCGCCCTGACCGTCTCCGCGCTGCCCCGGACGGTCGAGTCGTCCCTCGACGCGGCGGCGAGGGCGGCCGTCGGTTCCGCGCCGCCCGTCACCGCCACGCTGGCGGTGCGGTTCGACCGGCGCTTCGACCTGACGGCCCTGGGGACCACGGCCGAGGCCGCGCGGGCGGACGGCGCCTGGCGCGGGTTGCTCCCCCCTGCGCTCAGGAAGGTCGCGGGCGACGAGCCGCACTTCGGGTTCGCGGCCGCGCCGAGGCTCATCGACCAGCGGACCCACCGTTATCTCACCCTGCAGTGGGTGTCGGGGGCGGACCGGCGGGTCCGCTACGTCGAGGGCCGTCCGCCCGGTCCCGGCTCGGGCACACGTCTCGAAGTGTCCGTCCCCGCCGTCGCCGCCGCCGAGATGTCGATCAGGACGGGCGACACGCTCGATCTCGGTGCGCTGGCCGGGTCCGGTCTCCCCGGCGCGCTGACCGCGACGGTCACGGGCCTGTTCGAGCCGGTGCGTCCCGCCGACCGGTTCTGGGCCGCCGAGCCGGAGCTCACCCGTGTCGTCCACCGTCGCGCGCCGCGCGCCGAGGAGGACGACCTGATCGTGGCCGGTCTCGCCGACGGCGACAGCCTCGCGGGCGTCCCCATGCCGCTGACCTACCAGTGGCTCGTCACCCCGGTGCCCGGCCGGATCACCGCGGGGGACGCGGCGGCGGTGCTCGCCGCCACGGAGGAGTTCGGCCGCCGCCTGGGGAGGCAGGACCTCGAACTCGCCCTGTCGACCGGGTTCGACCGCGTCCTCAGGGAATACCTGGACCGGATGGCCGTCACCCGCGCGCTCATCGCGGTATTCCTGAGCGGGCTGGCCGTCGTGTGCCTGGGCACCACGGCCCTGGCGGTGCTGCTGCTCGTCCGGCGGGTGCGCGGCGACCTGCTGCTGATGCGCGCACGTGGCGCGTCCCTGGCCCGGGTCGTGCTCGCGTGCGGGGGAGCGGTCGCGCTCGCGGCGGTGCCGGCCGCGGTGGCGGGCCAGGCGGCCGCGGGTCTCGTGCCGGGCGCCGCGACTCCGGCCGCGCGACTGGGGCCGGCCGCGCTGGTGGCGGGGACGATCGCGATCGCCTGCGCCGCCGTCGCGCTGCGCCTGTCTCCAGTACGCCTGTCGCCAAGACGGCGGTCCCCGGGGCGGCGAACCCATGGGCGGCTGACCGGGGGCGCGCCCCGCCGGATCATGATGGAGATCCTGGTGCTCGTGGTCGCCGTGGCGAGCGTCCATCTCCTGCGCGCCCGCGGTCTCGGAACCGGCGACGCCCTCCTCACGCTGGCACCCGTGCTGCTGGCGGCGGCCACCGCGCTCGCGGTGCTGCGCGCCGGTCCGGCCGTGATCTACCTGGCGTTCCGGGCGGCCGCGCGGCGCGCCGCCGCCGTGCCGTTCCTCGGGCTCGCCGCCGCACGGGGCGTGCCGGGCACCGCGCTGCCGGTGCTCACGCTGCTGCCGGCCATCGCGCTGGCGTCGTACGCCATGATGACCGCCGGCGGGCTGGAGGCGGCCCAGCGGCAGACCGCGTGGGAGCGGACCGGAGCCGAGATCAGGGTGGAGAGCGAGCAGGGGATCCCGCCGGAGACGGTGGAGCGCATCGCCCGCGCGCCGGGTGTCAGGGGCGTCGTCCCGGCCGCGGTCGGGACGACGACCGCCGAGGTGGGCTTCGGCGGGCGGCCGGCCACGGTCGTCGTGGTCGACCTCGGCGACTACCGCCGGCTGGTGGCGGGCAGCCCGCTCCATCTGCCCCCGCCGGGGACCGGTGTGCTGGTCTCGCCCGGCCTGTCCGCGATGCGGAGCTTCGAGATCGGCTGGCCCGAGCGGATGACGGTCACCCCGGCGGGGACCGCCGGCACGATGCCCGGGGTGGAGACGGGCGACGGTGATCTCATCGTCCTCCCCGCGGCTCCCGCGCACGTCACCACGCTGCTGATCGCGGGCGACGCCGGCGCGGTCAGGCCGCTGCTGCCGCCGGGGGCGCGCATCACCACCGTGGCGGGCGCGCTCGCCGAGATCACCGCGGCGCCGCTGACGGCGGCGCTGATCACGGCGTTGCGCGTCGCCGCCGCGGTGCTGGCCGCCTACGCGCTGGCGGCCGTCGCGATCGCCCTGGCCGCGGGAGCGGCCCGGCGGGCGGAGGACCTCGGGCTGCTGCGCGCCCTCGGCCTCACCCGCAGGCAGGCCGGCCTGATCACCGTCCTCGAGGCGGCGCCGCTGCTCGTCCTGACCGCCGCCGTCGCGCTGGCGGCCGGTCTCCTCATGCCCGCGCTGCTCGGGCCCGGCGTCGACCTGTCGGCGTACGCGGGCGGGCGGCCGGGCGCCGCGGTGGCCGGTTGGGCCGCCCCCGTTCTTCCCGGTGCTCTGGCCGCCGGGGTCGCCGCCGTCGCCCTCGCGGGCGCGTATCTGGGAGGTAGCCGTGGACACGCTGGCTGACCTGGAGGCCCGGGCCACGCGGGGCGCTCCCGCGTTCGGCGCTGACGCCCACATCCTGTGCGACAACCTCGTACGGATCTACAAGGTCGACGGCTCCGCCGCGGTGGAGGTGGTCGCGCTGCAGGGCCTCGACCTGCTCATCGGCCGGGGTGAGCTGGTGGCGATCGTCGGGGCCTCGGGTTCGGGCAAGTCGACGTTGCTCAACATCCTGTCGGGGCTCGACGTGCCCACGGCGGGGCTGGCCCGGGTCGCCGGGATCGACCTGCTGTCCATGACCCCGCGCGACCGCCTCCGCTACCGGCGCTCGGTCGTGGGCTTCGTCTGGCAGCAGACCGCCCGCAACCTGCTGCCGTACCTCACCGCGCGAGAGAACGTCATGCTCCCCATGCGGCTGGCGGGCGGCGCGTCCCGGCGGGTCCGGTCGTCCCGCACCGACGAGTTGCTGGAGCTGACCGGGATCGCGGACCGCGCGGACCGGCGTCCCGGGGAGATGTCCGGCGGCGAGCAGCAGCGGGTCGCCGTCGCCGTCGCCCTGGCCAACGCGCCCGAGGTGGTGCTCGCCGACGAGCCCACCGGGGAGCTGGACAGCGAGTCCGCCGAGACGGTCTTCGGGGTGTTGCGCCACGCCAACCGCGAGCTCGGCGTCACGACCGTCGTCGTGACGCACGACCCGTTGGTGTCGGAGCAGGTCGACCGGACGATCGGCATCCGGGACGGCCGCACCTCCAGCGAGACGTTCCGCCGCACCTCCTCGGACGGGAGGGTGGTGGCCGAGGAGTACGCGGTGCTGGACCGGGCCGGGCGCCTGCAACTGCCGAGGGAGTTCATCGACGCCCTGTCCATGGAGCACCGGGTGCGCCTGGAGCTCGAACGTGACCACATCGGCGTCTGGCCCTCCGCGGCGGAGGACGCGACGGATGAGTGAGCCGCTGGTCGTCGTCGAGGGTCTGCGCAGGACCTACCCCAAGGGCGTGCGCGCGTTGAGAGGGGTCTCTTTCGAGGTCCGCCCCGGCGAGCTGGTCGCGATCCGCGGGCGTTCCGGCGCGGGCAAGACGACGCTGCTCAACCTGATCGGCGGCCTTGACCGGCCCGACGAGGGGCGGGTGCGGGTGGCCGGGCAGTCGGTGCCGGACCTGCCGGAAGAGGGCCTGCTGCGGCTGCGCCGCGACGTCGTCGGGTTCGTCTTCCAGTCGTTCCGGCTGATCCCGGTGCTGTCGGCCGCCGAGAACGTGGGCGTGCCGCTGAGGCTGGCGCGCGTGCCCGCCGGGGAGAGGCGGGAGCGGGTCGCGACGCTGCTGTCCCTGGTCGGGCTGTCCGGTCAGTCCGAGCAGCGGCCGCATGAGCTGTCGGGCGGCCAGCAGCAGCGCGTGGCCATCGCCAGGGCCCTGGCCAACCGGCCCCGCCTGCTGCTCGCCGACGAGCCGACCGGCCAGCTCGACTCCCAGACCGCCCGCCAGATCATGGAGCTGCTGCGGGTGCTCGTCCGGGGCGAGGGCGTCACCGCGCTGGTGGCCACGCACGACGAGGGCCTCGTCGGCCTCGCCGACCGCGTGCTGGAGCTCAAGGACGGCGAGTTCCTCGCCTAGGGAATGTCAGACACGCGTCAGGTCCAGGGGAGGGCGGCGCGGCGGGCCCAGTAGGTCTCGGCGTCCTCCACCAGCCCGGCGAGTGCCTGCTCGACCTCGTCGTCCCAGCTGACGGCGAGCGCCGCCAGGTTCTCGGCGAGCTGCGCCGTCGTGGCCGCGCCGCTCAGGACGACCCCCGCCCACGGGCGGGCGAGCACGGCGGCGAGCGCCAGGGCGTCGGGGGTGACGCCGCGTTCGTGTGCGGCACGCGTCAGGGCCGGCGGCGCGCCGCGGGCGGTCAGCCTGCCGTTGGCCACCCCCTCTTTGACGATCACCGCCAGACCGGCGGCGTGCGCCCGGGCCAGGGCCTCGCCAGCAGAGCGCTCGAGCAGGTTCCACGTCGACTGCACGCTGTCGAACAGCCCGGTCGCGACCGCCCTGTCGATCGTCGCGGCCTGCGCGGGGCCGGTGGTGGACAGGCCGACGGCGACGCCCTCGGCGCGCAGAGCCCGCAGCTCGCCGAGCACCTCCTCGTCGTCGAGCACCCCGCTCTCGGCCGTCGCCGAGTGGATCTGGTAGAGCGACAGGTGATCGCCGAGCAGCTCCCGGGTCTCGCCGAGCTGGCGGCGCAGCCGCGCGGCCGACAAGTCCTTCTCCTCGTGGCGGACGGCGTCCATCCGCCAGCCGCCGACGTACTCGTACCCCCACTTCGAGCCCACGGCGGCCTCGCCGGGCCGGATGCCCCGATCGGCCAGCCAGCCCGCGAGGAACTCCTCCGCGAGGCCGTAGGAGCGGGCCGCGTCGAGGTAGCGCACGCCCGCCGCCCACGCGGCGTCCAGCACCTCCCAGGTGCGCGCCCGCATCGCCGCCACGTCGCGGTGGCCGCCGAGGTCCTCGTCCCGGCCGAGCGTGATGTACGCCGGGCGGCCGAGCGCGGCGAGCCCGAGACCCATCTCCTGCACCCATTTCCGCATGGGGCATCAGGTTAGGGGATGTCGAGCGATCGGGAGGCGCGCGCCGCCGGTCCGGACCGAGGAGCGAGCGGGGAGCGAGCGGGGAGCACGTGTGGTGAGGAGGCGGCCGGGGTATGCCGACAAGTCCAGCCGGCCTGTGGGTCCATTCGAGCCCGAGGTGGTGGGAGCGTGACGGAACCGGTGGCGGAGGGAGTGCGGACCGCGGCGGACGTGCTCGCCCGGACGCGTGACCTGGTGGAGCCCGCTCTGCGCCGCGCGGTCGGCACCCTGCCGCCGTCGATGCGCCGGATGGCGGGCTACCACTTCGGGTGGTGCGACGCGCGGGAGCGGCCGGTGCGGGCGGGCGGGGGGAAGGCCCTGCGGCCCGCGTTCACGCTGCTCGCGGCGCAGAGCGCGGGAGGAGACGCGGAGGAGGCGCTGCCCGCCGCCGTCGCGGTCGAACTGGTGCACAACTTCTCCCTCGTCCACGACGACGTCATGGACGGCGACGCGGTCCGCCGCCACCGTCCCACGGTCTGGAACGTCTTCGGGCGCGCCGAGGCGATCCTGGCCGGCGACTCCATGCTGGCGCTGGCCTTCGCCGCGCTGGCCGAGGGCGGCGGGAACGCCGAGAGCGCGCGCACGCTGTCCCGGTGCGTCCAGTCGCTGCTCGACGGCCAGAGCGCCGACCTCGGCTTCGAACAGCGTGCGGACGTGAGCCTGGGGGAGTGCGTGCGCATGGCGGAGGGCAAGACGGGCGCGTTGTTCGGATGCGCCTGCGCCCTCGGCGCGCTCCACGCCGCCGGTCGCTCGGGGGATGTCGCCGCCGAGCAGGTGGCCTTCCTGCGCGTGTTCGGCGAGCGCGTGGGGCTGGCGTTCCAGATGGTCGACGATCTGCTGGGAATCTGGGGCGACCCGGCGGTCACCGGCAAGCCGGTCCATTCCGACCTGCGCAACCGCAAGAAGTCCCTGCCGGTCGTCGCCGCGCTGACGTCGGGCACGCCGGCGGGCAGCGCGCTCGCTGTGATGTACCGCCGCCCGCTCGCGCGGGCCGACCTCCCCCGGGCGGCGCGGCTGGTGGAGGAGGCCGGCGGGCGCGCGTGGTGCCTCGCCAGGGTGGACGACCTGCTGTCGGAGGCGCTGGAGGCGCTGCGGTCGGCGGAGCCGGCGCCCGGGGCGGCGGCGAGTCTGGAGGCCCTGGCCCGCCTGGCCGCCGACAGGGACCGCTGACAGGGACCGCTGACAGGGACCGCTGACCGCCGGGCGGGTCCGTCACTCGTTCATGAGCATGACCTTGACGTCGCCCTCCCGGCGCTCGAACGCCTCGGTGTACCGCCGCAGCGGCACGCGCCGGGTGATCAGCCGGGCGAGCCAGCCGGGGTCGGCTTGGGCGAGGGCCCGGGCTCCCGCCACGTAGTGGCTGAGATTGGCGTCGATGGTGCCGATGACGACCGCGTTCTCCAGGACGATCTCGCGGTTGAGTGTCCCGGCGTCCACGGTGATCCGCCGGCCGCCGGGGGTGACCCCGGTCAGGCAGACGATCCCGTACGGCCCGATCGCGACGATGGCGCCGATGATCATTTCGGCCGCGCCGGTGGCCTCGATGACGATGTCCGGCCGGATCGAGGCCATCACGTCCTCCACGTCTCCCGTGTGGTAGGCCGCGCCGAGGTCGGCGACGAGGCTCGGTTTGGGCCCGGAGGTGACGCGGTCGAGGACGTGCACGGTGAGGCCGCGCTGGACGCCGAGCAGCGCGGCGAGCAGGCCGAACGGCCCCGCGCCGGTGACCAGCGCCGTCCGGGGCTCGAACCACGCACGCGCCCCCACCCTGTCGACCTGCTCCCACGCCTTGGCGACCACCGAGGACGGTTGCAGCAGCACTCCGTCCATGCCGAGTCCGGTGGCGACCCGTACGGCGTAGGACTTGTCCGCGCACCACAGGTCGCTGGCGTAGCCGTCGCGTTCCTTCATGCCCCGCTCGAAGTAGCGGCCGTTGCGGCACATGTCGAACTGGCCGTGCGCGCAGGCCCCGCACGGCACCGGGTCGGGCCTGCGCACCAGGCCCACGACGAGGTCTCCCGGAGCGAAGCCGGAGCCGGGCGGGGCCCGCCGTACCCGGCCGAGGGACTCGTGCCCGATGACCAGCCGCTCCCGGCCGGGCGGGGCCCAGCCGTAGTCGCCGGCCACGATCTCCCTGTCCGTACCGCAGATGCCGATGGCCAGACCTTCCACGAGAAGGTCGTCCGGCCCGGGCTCGGGATCGGGGACCTCGGTCAGCGCCAGCGAACCGGCGCGGTGCGGCACGACGGTGAGCGCTCGCATGCCGGTCTCCTTTCCCTGCGGTCAGTTCGGGCCGCCGTCGCCGGGGTCGCCCGCCGCCGCGGTGAACTCGCGCAGCGTCCGCGCGAGCGTACGGCGGCTGCCCGGCGGCAGGCGGCGCAGCGCGTCGGCGATGTGCCCGCGGCGGGCCGCGCGGAGCCGTTCCAGCGATCTCCGGCCGGTCTCGGTGACGTCGATCGTGACCTCGCGGCGGCTGTGCGGGGACAGCAGACGTGTCAGCAGCCCGGCGGTGTGCAGGCGGGCCACCAGGCGGCCGGCGGCGGAGACCGACATGCCCAGCAGGGCGGCGAGCCCGCTCAGGTTCAGCGGGCCGTGCCGGTCGACCGCGAGCAGCACCCGCAGCTGGGTGACCGGCAGGCCGGCGCTTCGCGCCACCGCCGTGAGGGTCATCTCCACGAGGGCGAGGGAGGCGTCCTCGACCACCCACGCGTCCTCCTCCAGGCCGCCCGAATCCGGGCCGCCCGAATTCAGGGCTCCCGAGTCCAGTGCTCCCGAGTCCAGTGCTCCCGAGTCCAATGCTTCGGAGTCCAGTGCTTCGGAGTCCAGTGCTCCGGCGCTCATCGTGCCCCCAGGACCCGCGCCGGGCCGGGCCTGCGTACGATCCGGCACTCGGGGTGGTCGCCCAGCGGGGTGCCGCGCACCCCGGCCGCCAGCAGCTCAGCGAGGTGGATCGCCTGGCGTCCCACCCCCGACTGCTCGATCTGCGTGCGGCAGCTGAAACCGTCGGCGAGGATGAGCGTGCCGGCGTCGGCGGCGCGGATCGCCGGCAGGATCTCGTGCTCCGCGCAGGTCATCGACACCTCCAGGTGACCGGCGGTGAAACCGAAGTTGCCGGCGAGGCCGCAGCAGCCGCCCACCGCCTCCACCCGCACGCCGGCCCGTGACAGCAGGGCCTGGTCGGTCTCGAAACCGAGCACCGAGTGGTGGTGGCAGTGCGGCTGGGCGACGGCGTCCCGGTCGATCCGGGGCGGGTCCCAGCCGTCGGTCGCGCTCAGCAGCTCGGCGAGGGTCCGGGTCTGCTCGCCCAGCCGGGCGAAATCCCGGTCGTGCGCGAACATCTCCGGCGCGTCGGCGCGGAACACCGCCGTACAGCTGGGTTCCAGCCCGACGATCGGAATGCCGCGGCGCAGCGCCGGGGCGAGCGTCCGGACGGTCCGGCGCAGCACCCGCCGCGCCACGCCCAGCTGCCCGGTCGAGATCCAGGTCAGGCCGCAGCACAGGGTGCGGGGCGGGAGCAGCACCCGGTAGCCCGCCGACTCCAGCACCTCGACGGCGGCCCGGCCGATGTGGGGATGGAAGTTGTCGGTGAAGGTGTCCGGCCACAGCACCACGGGGCCCCGCTCGCCCCCGCCGCGGGGACCGCGCCGCCGATACCAGTCGCTGAAGCGCGCCGGTGCGAAGTCCGGCACCGGCCGGGCCGGTTCGAGATGCGCCAGGCGCTTGGCGAGCGCCGCCAGCACGGGCGCGTGCGTCAGCGCGTTGACCACGCCCGGGGCGAGCGCGGCCACGCGGGCCCACACCGGCAGCCACCCCATCGCGTAGTGGTCGGTCGGCCGCAGCCGGCGGGCGTAGTGGTGGGCGAGGAACTCGGCCTTGTACGTCGCCATGTCGACCTGCATCGGGCAGTCGTGCTTGCAGCCCTTGCAGGCCAGGCACAGGTCGAGGGCGTCGCGCACGGCGGTGGAGCGCCAGCCGTCCTCGACCGCGGAGTCGGCGTGGCCGTCGAGCATCTCGAACAGCAGCCGCGAGCGGCCGCGGGTGGAGTGCTCCTCCTCACCGGTGGCCCGGTAGGACGGGCACATCACCCCGCCGGTGTGCTCGCGGCACTTGCCGACCCCGACGCACCGCATGACGGCCCGCTGGAAGCTGCCCTCGTCGTCGGGGTAGCCGAAGTGGACGGACGGGTCGGCGGGCGTCCACTCGGGGCCGAGCCGCAGGTTCTCGTCCAGCTTGTACGGCGCGACGATCTTGCCGGGGTTCATCCGGTCGCCGGGGTCGAAGACGGCCTTGACCCGCTCGAATGCGGTCATGACGTCGGGCCCGAACATCCTCGGCAGCAGCTCGCCCCTGGCCTGCCCGTCGCCGTGCTCGCCCGACAGCGAGCCGCCGTAGGAGATGACCAGGTCGGCGGCCCGTTCGAGGAAGGCGCGGAAGGCCGCCACCCCGTCGGCGGTCACCAGGTCGAACGGGATGCGGGTGTGCACGCAGCCCTGCCCGAAGTGCCCGTACAGAGAGGCGTCGTCGTAGCCGAACTCCTCGAACAGGCGGCGCAGGTCGCGCAGGTAGCCGCCGAGCCGCTCGGGCGGGACCGCGGAATCCTCGAAGCCCTCCCAGGTCTCGCGCATGCCCGGGACCCGGGCGGTGGCGCCGAGCCCGGACTCGCGCACCTCCCACAGCTTCTTCTCGGTCTTGGCGTCGTCGACGAAGGAGATGTGCGGCGCGTGCTCGCTGTCCTTCAGCTCCTTCAGCAGGCCACGTCCCTTGGCGTCCGCCTCCTTCTGGGAGTCGGCGCCGAAGGAGACCATGAGCCAGCCGCCGCCCTCCGGCAGCCGCTTGAGGGCGTCGGGATGCATGTGCTTGCGTCGCTCGAAGTCCACGAGCTTGTCGTCCACCCCCTCCAGCTGGAGCGGGCCGTAGCGGGCGATGCGCGGCACGGCGTCGGCGGCCACGTTGATGTCGTGGTAGCCGAGCAGGACGAGGCATTCGGCCTTGGGCGCGGGGACCAGGCGCAGCTCGGCCCGCAGCACGGTGACCAGCGTGCCCTCCGACCCGACCAGCGCCCTGGCCAGGTCGAACCCGTTCTCGGGCAGGAGCTGGTCGAGGTTGTAGCCCGACACCCGGCGGGGGATGTCGGGGAAGCGGCGGCGGATCTCGTCGGCGTGCTCGTCCACGATCGCGCGCAGCTCGCGATAGATCCGCGCCCGCGGCCCGCCCTCGGCGACGATCCGGCCGAACTCCTCGTCGCCGGTCGGCCCCACCCACATCCTCTGGCCGTCGTAGGTGAGGATCTCCAGCCGCGCGATGTTGTCGGCGGTCTTGCCGTACGCCTGCGCGGTCGAGCCGCAGGAGTTGTTGCCGATCATGCCGCCGAGCGTGCACTGGGAGTGCGTGGACGGGCGCGGGCCGAACATCAGGCCGGTGTCGGCCAGCAGCCGGTTCAGCACGTCGAGCACGATGCCGGGCTCGACCACGCAGGTGCGCGCCGCGGCGTCCACCGACACCAGCCGGTGGCAGTACTTGGACCAGTCGATCACCACGGCGGCGTTGCAGGTCTGACCGGCCAGGCTCGTGCCGCCGCCCCGCGAGGTGACGGGCGCGCCGTGCTCCCGGCAGACCGCGACGGCCTCGGCCGCCGCGTCCACCGTGCGCGGCACCACCACCCCGAGCGGCACCTGCCGGTAGTTCGAGCCGTCGGTGGAATAGGCGCCCCGGCTGCCCGGGTCGAACCTGACCTCGCCGTCCACCCGGGCGGCGAGGTCCCGCTCCAGGTCGCGCAGCCGCACGTACGGCTGTCGCGGCCGGGCCGTCACGGGCGGGGGAACGAGCACCTGGTCGGTCATGGCGTCACCGCCCCAGTTGAGAGATCTTGTCCTTGAACAGCGTCGTCGCGATGGCCGCCTTGTGCGGCTGCCCCTTGAGGAACGCCTCGGCGAACTTGACCGCCTGGTCACGGGCCACCTTGCCCGGCATGGGCGGCTCGTTCGGGTCGACGTCGACGTCCACCAGCGCGGGTCCCGGATGGGCGAGGGCCTGCCGTACGGCCTCGTCCAGCTCGGCGGGATCGGTGACCTTGCGCCCGTACCCGCCGCAGGAGCGGGCCCAGGCGGAGAAGTCGGAGGACGGCGCGCCGAATCTGACTCCGTGCTCGGGGTACCCCAGCACCATCTGCTCCCACAGGATCTGGCCGAGCGAGCCGTTGTTGTTCACCACCACCGTGATCGGCAGGCCCAGACGGGCCGCGGTGAGGAACTCGGCCATCAGCATCGCGAACCCGCCGTCGCCGATGAACGCGATCACCTGCCGGTCGGGGTGGGCGAGCTGCGCCGCGATCGCGTACGGCAGGCCGGGGGCCATGGTGGCGAGGTTGCCCGACAGGTAGAACTCCCGGTCGCCGCGGATCGTCCAGTGCCGGGCCGCCCAGGTCGCGATCGTGCCGGAGTCGCAGGTGAGGATGGCGTCGTCGGAGGCGGCCCGGTCCACGCAGCCGATCAGGTACTGCGGCGCGATCGGGGTGCGCTCCGGGTTCTCCAGGGCGGTCATGTTCTCCCGCCATTCGGCCATGGCCTTCCGGTACTTCTCCAGGTGCGCCCGGTCGTCGACGCGGTGCAGCAGCGGAAGCAGCGCGGCCAGCCCCTCCTTGGCGTCCCCGACCATCGGCACCTCGGTCGGCATGCGCACGCCCGCGCGGGCGGGGTCGGCGTCGATCTGCACGACGCGGACCTTGCCGGGCTCGGGCAGGTGCTTGGTGTAGGGGAAGTTGGTGCCGACCATCAGCAGGGTGTCGCAGTCCTCGACCAGCTCCTCTCCCGGCTTGGTGCCGAGCAGGCCGATCCCGCCCACGGCGTACGGCGAGTCGTCGGGGATGACCGCCTTTCCGGGCAGGGTCTTGATCACGGGAGCGCCCAGCGTCTCGGCGACGGCCAGCACCTCCGCGCGGGCGTGCAGGGCGCCGGCTCCGGCGAGGATCGCGGGCCGCCGGGCCGCGTTCAGCACCTCGGCGGCCGCCCTCAGGTCCTCCTCACGCGGCACGCCGGGCGGGGACAGGTAGACGGGGGCGGTCGCGGGGGGCCGCGCGGGGGCGACGTGCTGGTAGGGGTCGGCGTCGGCGGGGGCCACCTGGACGTCGTTGGGCAGGCACAGGTGGGCCACCCCGCGCCGGGCGTACGCCGTGCGGATCGCGATGTCCACCACCCCGGGCAACTGGGTGGGGTTGTCCACCACCAGGTTGTACTCGGCCACGTCCTCGAACACCCGGTCGAGGTGGACCTCCTGCTGGTAGCCGGTGCCCAGCACACTGGTCTCCTGCATGCCGGTGATGGCCAGCACCGGCTGGTGGTCGAGCTTGGCGTCGTACAGGCCGTTGAGCAGGTGGATTCCGCCGGGGCCCGAGGTGGCCAGGCACACCCCGATGCGGCCGGTGGCCTTCGCGTGCGCGGCCGCCATGAACGCGGCCGCCTCCTCGTGGTGCACCAGCACGAACCGGACACGGTCGGATTGGCGGCGCAGCCCTTCCATGATGCCGTTGATGCCGTCACCGGGAAGCCCGAAGACGGTGTCGACACCCCAGTCGGCGAGCCGCCTGATGAGTACTTCGGAGGCGATTTCCGTCATATAGGCCGCGCTGCCCGGGGAATGGGAAGCCGAACACTCACCGCATGGAAAATCTTTCCTCCGATCCAGAGTCCTGGGGGCACGACCGGGTAGGAGGACGCCCGTGATCAGGGACCTCGTGATCAGGGACCTCCACGTGTCGGCGTACCGCGTGCCGACCGACCGCCCGGAGGCCGACGGCACGCTGAGCTGGGACGCGACCACGATGGTGGTGGTCCGCGCCGACGGCGGTGAGGCGGCCGGGCTCGGCTGGACCTACGCCCCGGCCGCCGCCGCGGCGGTCGTCACGGACCTGCTCGCGCCGGTGGTGCGCGGCGGCGACCCGTTGGACGTGCCGGGCCTGTGGACCGCGATGGTCCGCCGCGTGCGCAACGCGGGCCGCACCGGCGTCGCCGGGTACGCGATCTCCGCGGTCGACGTCGCGCTCTGGGATCTCAAGGCCCGGCTGCTCGGCGTGCCGCTCGCCCGCCTGTTCGGCCTCGCCAGGGAGCGTGTGCCCGTGTACGGCTCGGGCGGGTTCACCACCTACGACGACGACGTCACGACGGCGCAGCTCGCGCACTGGGCGCACGAGCAGGGCATCCCCCGCGTCAAAATCAAGATCGGGGAGTCGGCGGGCACGGCGCCCGGCCGCGACCTGCACCGCGTCGCGCTCGCCCGCCGCGTCATCGGCGACGCCGCCGAGCTGTACGTGGACGCCAACGGCGGCTACGGCGCGAAGCAGGCCGTGCGGATGGAACGCCGCATGCGTGATCACGACGTGCGATGGTTCGAGGAGCCGGTGTCCTCCGACGACCTTGCCGGGCTGCGCCTGGTGCGCGAGCGGGCCGACGCCGACGTCGCGGCCGGGGAGTACGGCGGCGACCTCGTCTACTTCACCCGCATGTGCGCGGCGGGCGCGGTCGACTGCCTGCAGATCGACGCGACCCGCTGCGGCGGCTACACGGGCTGGAACGGCGCGGCCGCGATCGCTGCCGGGCACGGGCTGGAGGTGTCGGCGCACTGCGCGCCCAACCTGCACGCGCCGGTCGCCGCGGCGACGCCGAACGTGCGTCACATGGAGTGGTTCCACGACCACGTGCGCATCGAGGGCGACCTGTTCGAGGGCGCGGCCGACCCCACGGGCGGCGCCGTACGCCCGCCGGACGCGCCGGGACACGGCCTGACGCTGCGCGCCGGCGCCGCCGAGCCGTACCGGGTCGGGTAGCTCAGTCCTCGGGTTTGCGCCAGACGACGCTGTAGCGCCACAGGAGATGGCGGCGATAGCGGGAGCCGGGCAGGATCTCGGCGGCCAGCGCCCGCATCTGCGGGTACGTCACCGGCGGCGGCCACACGATGGGGGACGGATGCTCCCAATGGCCCTTCACGGCGCGGTGGACGGCGAAGGCGACGACGCCGGCCAGCTCGCGCGGCAGGTCTCGGGGGATGGTGCTGCGGGCCAGGCCGACGACGGCCAGGACACCGCCGGGGCGCAGCAGGTCGCGCATGCGGGCCAGCCCGGTGGCGGCGTCCATGTGGTGCAGGGTGGCCACGGACGCGACGACGTCGAACGACGCGGGCTCGAACGGGTGGGTGAGGAAGTCGCCGAGGACGTAGTCGACGTCGTCGCCGTATCCGCGGGCCTGCTCGACGCTGGGGGCGTGGAGGTCGATGCCGGTGACGTGCGGCACGGATTTCCGCAGCTGGCGGGCGAGCATGCCCTCTCCGCACCCGACGTCGAGGGCGCGCCGGGCGCCGTCGGGGACCGCGCCCAGGATGCGGGGATGGTAGTGGATGTTCGTGTTCCACCGTGTGCCGTCGTCCGCCGTCATGTGATCACCTTGCCCGAAGCGGGCGGGCGCGGCGTGCCCGCCCGGTCGGCCGCAAGGGCTCAGTTGAGGCGTTCGAGGTAGCCGTTGTCGGCCAGCCACTGGATGGACACCTCGCCGTTGGTCCCGAACGTCGGAGCGCCGGGGATGTACTTGGCGAGTGTGTGGAACTGCTCGCCGAGGCCCCGCATCTGGAACGCCGAGGCCGCCGGTCCCCCGTCGACGTAGAACGGCCGGCTCACCCGGTAGGCGTGGTAGTTGCACAGGTGCGGATCACCGGGGACGTTGTTGAGGTTGCTCGGCGGCAGCGACCGCTTGGAGAACGGCGTGCCGAAGGGCGCGAGGAACGCGCCGGTGGGCTCCCCCCCGAAGCGGTCCACCTTGTAGCCGAGCGGCAGCAGCACCGGCCTGACGAGCGGCCGGCCGTTGGTGAACCCGCCGGAGTGCGCGAACCCGAAGTCCTGGGGGAAGCGGTAGAACTGCGTCGTGAAGTCGTAGTAGCGATCGAGGAACCGCTCGGGGGAAAGGCCGCCGTATCGCACGTACCCGTCCAGGATTTTGGCGATGAGTCCCTCGCGCGGCAGGAACACCGGGCCGAGCAGCCGATCGCCCTTCACGTACGGCGGCCCGCAGATCTCGCCCGTCGTCGCGCTCAGGGGCGCGGAAGCGGAGGTCGCGGCGCCCTGCCCGGCGGGGGCGGTCGCGGCATGGGCCGGGACACCGGTCAGGGCCGCCGCGGCGAGGGTGCAGGCGGCCATGAACAGCTTGCGAGAACGAACGCGCACGAATTCTCCCGAAATTGCGCACACAGGATGCGATCTGGACATATCCGCATCAGATCAATTTCCATGGAAATCGCTCGATGAAGGGCGCCGAGAAACAGCCATGATCGCTCTGACGCGACGAATTCGTGCGTACCCGGCCTTTGTTCGGGCGCATCGCAAGGAGATCGCCGCAGCGTTCAAAAACCCCGCGTCGCCGGGAGAAACAATGCGACGGCAGGGCTTATTTGGACACCGGTTCCGAAGAAATTCCTATTGTGGACAGAATCCGCTCTTATAACGGTCCACGACGGGGCTTTCCGGACGGGCGGCCCTGTCGCCGTGGGAAAGGCTGTGCGTGGGTGGCACGGTGTCGCCACGCCGCGACGGCCGGGTCAGTCGTCCGGGTCGAGCGGGTCGCCGAGCAGCGCGGCGTCATGGACGAGCAGGGCGATCTGGACGCGATTGTTGAGGCCGAGCTTGGCGAGGATGCTCGACACGTGCGTCTTGACGGTGGGGACGCTGAGATGCAGCAACGCGCCGATCTCGGCGTTCGGCCTGCCCTGGCCGACCGCCACCGCGACCTCCCGTTCCCGGTCGTTCAGCCGCGCCAGGCGCTCCGCGGCCCGGGTCCGGCGCCGGTCCTGGCCGTCCTCGGCCACCCGGGCGATGAGCCGCCGCGTCACGGCGGGTGACAGGACCGGGTGGCCCCGGGCCACCCGGCGGATGGCGTCCACGATCTCGGCCGGCGGGGTGTCCTTCAGCAGGAATCCGGCGGCCCCGGCGCGCAGGGCACGCAGCACGTGCTCGTCGGCGTCGAAGGTGGTCAGCACGATCACCTCGGGCGCTCCGTCGCGCGTGCGCAGCGCCTCGGTGGCGGCCAGGCCGTCCATGACCGGCATCCGGATGTCCATCAGCACCACATCGGGGTGGTGCCGGCCGGCCAGCGGCAGCACCTCGGCGCCGTCCCCGGCCTGGGCGAGGACGCGGATGTCGGGGGCGCCGCCGAGCATCATCACCAGACCGGCCCGGACCAGGGGGTCGTCGTCGGCGATGAGCACGCCGATAGGCGCGGATTCTGGCACGATCATGCCGGCCACGGTAGCCAGGCCCGCACGCGCCAGCCACCCGGGCCCTCGCCGGCGCCCCCATCCGTAGCCCCCTCCAAAGGGCCATGCAGGGGTCCATGCAGGGGTCCGTGCTCCAGCCGTCCTCCCACCAGCGCGACGCGCTCGGCCAGGCCGGCGAGGCCGTGGCCGCCTCCGCCGCCGGCGTCAGGTGGGACGTCGGCGGGGGCGTCGGCGGCGTCGTTGACCACCTCGACGGTCAGGCCCTCGCCGGGCGCCCCCGACACCCGTACGCGGACCGCGGCCCCCGGCGCGTGCTTGCGCGCGTTGGTCAGGGCCTCCTGCACGACGCGGTACGCGGTCCGGCCCGTCCGCTCCGGGACGCTCTCCCGCGAGCCGAGGTCGTCACGCAACCCCACCCGCATGCCCGCCTGGCCCGACTCCGCGACGAGCCGTCCCAGGTCGGCCAGGGTGGGCAGGCCGGGCCGTGTCGGTGCGGACGGCTCGCCCGCCGGGGCGCGCAGCACGCCGATCACCTCGCGCAGGTCCTGCAGCGCCCGGTGGGCGCTCTCCCTGATCACTCGCGCCGCCCGGGCGACGTCGGCGGGGTCGGCGCCGGGATTGAACTCCAGCGCCCCCGCGTGCACGCTCAGCAGGGACAGCCGGTGACCGAGCACGTCGTGGATCTCCCGGGCGATGGCCTCGCGGACCTGGTGCTGCGCCTGCTCGGCCCGCAGCCTCGCCTCGGTCTCCATCCGGGCCACGCGGTCGCGCTGCGCCAGCACCAGACGGCGCCGATGGTGGACGAACAGCCCCCAGCCGGCCGCCGCGCCCTGCAGGGCCAGGCCCAGCGTGAACATCACGGACGGCGGCTCGTTCGGTTCGGGGCGCAGCAACGTGAAGACGACCCCGGCCAGAACGCTGAGACCGAACACCGTGCCGGAGGTCCGCGGGCGACGGTGGACCGCGACCGAGAAGAGCGCGGCCAGCATCGAGCCCGCGACCATCTCGAAGACCGCCGACAGCGCGACCAGTGTCACCGCGAGCCCGACCGGCCACCGGCGGCGCAGCCACAACGCGGCGCAGCCGAGCGCGCCCACGAACTGGTCGAGGGGGAACAACCACGCGGGCGGCAACGGCGTGTTGTGCAGGCGGTCCACCGACATGAAGAAGGCGAAAGCCGCGGCGAGCGTGAACATCGCCGAGTCCACGAGCCAGTCGCGCCGGCCGCGCCGGTGCCGGGGGGTGGCGGAGGGATCCATATTCCCCGCAGCGTACGGCCCGGGGGAGGCCGGCTCACGGCCGAGCTTCGAAGACCGTACCGAAGTCGGGCGCCGTCCTACTTCGGCCGGCGGGGGCGCCGCACGCCGGCGACCTTCGCCGGACGAGAGCATCCTGACGCCCGATCCCCGCCGGGCGCGCAGGTCCCTAGCGTCGGCGCCATGCGTAAGTACGTTCGATTCGCCGGGGGGTTCCTGGTCGTCGCGGGCATCAGCGGGACCATCGACCGCCTGGCCGCGCAGCCGTTCTGGGGCGCGATACTCAACGTCTTCAACCGCCAGGTGATCCCGCGTCTGGGCTTCCTGACCGGCTACGAGATCTACGCCAACCTTCTCGTCGCGGTCGTCGGCGCCGTCGTCTTCGCCGCCGCGTGGAGGCGAGATGAGGAAGCCTGATCCGTGGCGTCTCGCCATGGCGGCCGGGCTCCTGGTGCTGGCGCCGATGTGCGCCGAATACGTCACCGGTTACGACGACAGCACGGGCGACCCGCTCGTGCTCGCCGCCAGTCTCCTGATCTTCAGCCCGTTGTACGGCGCGCCCGCGTTGCTGATCCGTGAGACGTCCCGCCGCCTGGGCCTGGGCTGGCCGGCGATCCTCGCCCTCGCGACGGCGGCCGGCGTGCTACAGGCCGGCGTGATCGACCAGTCGATGTTCAGCGAGGGATACCGGGACATCCCGTACTGGGAGGAGATGGTCCGCCCGACGTACGTCGAGCCGCTGGGACTGGCGGCCTACACCGCGCTGTCCTTCGTCGCGGGCCACGCGATCTGGAGTTTCGGGGTGCCGATCGCGCTGACGGAGGCGCTGAGCCCGCGTCTGTCGCGCACGCCCTGGCTGCGAACGCCCGGCCTGGTGACGGCCGCGGTGCTGTACCTCGCGGCGGCGGCGCTGGTCCTGCGCGACCACCTGCGGACCGAGCACTATCACGCCTCGGCCGCCCAGACAGGGGGATCGCTGGCCGCCGTCGCGCTGCTCGTGCTCTTCGCGTTCGTCCCCGCCGTACGGAGACGGCGCCGGCCCTCGGTCCCGGCTCCGCCCGCAGAGCCGTCCGCGGGGGCGCCGCCGCGGCCGGTCCTCGTGGCGGCGGGCGGTCTGGTGGCGGGCCTCGTCTTCAACTTCCTGCCGTCGACCTGGGCCGGGGTCGCGGCCGGACTCGCGGTGATCGCCCTGTGCGCGGCGGGTGCCGGCCGCCTGGCCCGCACGCGGCGGTGGAGCGGCCGCCACGCCGCCGCGCTCGCCGCCGGAGCCCTGAGCGCGCGTGCGGTCGTCGGGTTCTTCGCGGTCCCGCTCGGCGAGGTCCCACCGGTCGCGAAGTACGCGCACAACGTCGCGTTCCTCGCGGGCGCGGTGCTGCTCGGCGTGCTGGCGGCGCGGCGCCGCGACACCGTGACCCTGCGACACCGTGACCCTGCGACACCGTGACCCTGCGACGCCGTGACCCTGCGACACCGTGACACCTTGACCCTGCGACGCGGTGAACCCTGAGCTCACGCGCCTGAGCCGGGCGCGTCATCCTTCTCCGCGGACGACCTCGCCGGGGTCCTTGTCGTCGCGCAGGCCCCGCCAGGAGGGGTGGCGCAGCCGCCCCTCGCCGGTCCACTCGGCGAACTGCACCTCGCCGACCAGGACCGGGTCCACCCACCGGCCGCCCCTTGCCTCCTCGCGGGTGATGTCCTCGAACGGGGATGTGTCCCGCCGCAGCGGCGCCAGGCGTTCCCCGAGCCGCCGCAGCGCCTCGTCGGTGAAGCCGGTGCCGACGCTGCCGGCGTACCGCAGGCGCCCGCCGGCGTCGTTGACGCCGACGAGCAGCGAGCCGACGGTGTTCGCGCGGCGGCCCTCCCCGGCCCGCCAGCCGCCGACGACGACCTCCTGCGTACGGACGTTCTTGACCTTGACCCAGTCGGGGGAGCGGCGGCCGGGCCGGTAGGGGGAGGCGAGCCGCTTGGCCACCACGCCCTCCAGGCCGAGACGGCGCGAGTCCGCGAGCGCGTGCTCCCCGCCGCCGCTGTAGTACGGCGGGATGGCCCACCGGCGGCCGGTGTGGACCAGGTCCTCCAGGCGGCGCCGCCGTTCGGTGTAGGCCAGGGCGGTCGCCGGCGCGGCGTCGACGTGCAGGACGTCGAACAGCAGGTACGTCACGGGCGTGGTGACCGTGAGCTGCCGGATCTTCAGCGGGTTGCGCTGGTGCATCCGCGGCTGCAGCGCCCCGAACGACGGCCTGCCCTGCTCGTCGAAGGCGACGATCTCCCCGTCGAGCACGAGCGCGTGCCCGCCGGTCGCCTCGGCCAGCCCGGCGAGTTCGGGGTAGGCGGCGGTGATGTCCCTGCCGTTGCGGGAGACCAGCCGGAGGGTCCCGTCCTCGACGTAGCCGAGGGCGCGGACCCCGTCCCACTTCATCTCGTGCGCGTAGTCGCCGTCCGGCTCGGGCAGCGGCCCGAGCCGGGCCATCATCGGCGCGTACGCCGGAAGGGCGGCCATGCCCCGCTGATACCCCGGCCCACCCGGCCAGTACCCCTGACCTGCGGCGACGCGACGGCATCCTCCGGATGGAGGATGCCGGGCGACGTGTCGGGTGATGCCGCGCGATCGGCGCCGCCGCGAATCTCGAGGCATGGAAGCCATCGAGGTGACAGACCTCCGCAAGTCGTACGAGGGCACCCCCGCCGTGGACGGCGTGACGTTCACGGTCCGTACCGGGGAGACATTCGGGATCATCGGCCACAACGGCGCCGGCAAGACCACGACCGTCGAATGCCTGATCGGGCTCAGGCGAGCAGACGCGGGCACGGTCCGCGTGCTCGGCGAGGATCCGGCGCGCAGGCGGCGGGCCCTCGCCCACCGCCTCGGCGTGCAGCTGCAGGACGGTTCCCTGCCCGATCGGATCAAGGTGGCCGAGGCGCTGCGCATGTTCGGCTCCTTCTACCGCGACGCGGCCGACTGGCGGCGGGTGATGGAGCGCTGGAGCCTGCGGCCGCTGGCGAGGAAGGCGTTCGGCGACCTGTCGGGCGGGCAGCGGCAGCGGCTGATGCTCGCGCTCGCCCTGGTCGGCGACCCGGAGGTGGTCGTGCTCGACGAGCTGACCACGGGCCTGGACCCGATCGCGCGCCGAGAGACCTGGCGGCTGGTCGGCGACCTCAGGACGGCGGGCACCACGGTGGTGCTGGTCAGCCACTACTTCGACGAGATAGAGGCGCTCTGCGACAGGGTCGCGGTCTTGGCCCGCGGCCGTGTGGAGGCGACGGGTACCCCGGGCGAGCTCATTGCCCGGACCGGAACCGCCTCGCTGGAAGAGGCCTACCTCGCCCTGGAAGGAGTGGACCGATGAAGGCGTTCACGGCTCTGGCGGCCGCCGAGCTCAGGCTGCTGTCGCGCGACCCCGCCTCGCTGTTCTTCATGGTGGCCTTCCCCCTCATGCTGCTGGTGCTCAAACGCGGCGACAGCGGTGCGGTGCCCGGCTACCTCGCGATGATCGCCGCCATCGGCGGGATGGGCGCGCTGCCGGGCCTGCTGGCCTCCTATCGCGAGCGCAAGGTGCTCAAGCGGCTGGCCACCACGCCGATCTCCCCGGTTCTGCTGCTCGGCGCCCAGCTGGTCGCGCAGGTCGCCGCGGGCCTGGCGGGCTCCGTGCTGCTGGTGGTCGTCACCATCACGGTGTTCGGCGGGCAGGCGCCCGGCGACGTCCTCATGCTCGCCGCCGCCTTCCTGCTCTGCTCGGTGATGGCCTGCGCGCTGGGCTTCGTGATCGCCGCCGTCGTGCGCAACACCAGGGGCGCGAGCCTGATCGGCATGCTGGTCATGTTCCCCATGATCTTCCTGTCCGGCGCGGCCGTGCCCAGGAGGGCACTGCCCGGCTCGCTGCGCCAGATCGGCGACTTCCTGCCCCTGACCCCGGCCGTGGAGGCCCTGGGGGACGCCTGGTCCGGCACCGCCGCGATCTTCCCCCTGCTGATCCTGGCCGGGATAATCGTGGCGGCCACGGCCGCCGGCGCCGCGCTGTTCCGATGGGAGTGAGGACGTGAACGTCTGGGAGGCGCGCTGGTTGCGCGCCTTCCACATGCTGTACTACGCCTGCCTGGCGCTCGGGCTGGTCCTCTCGTACGGCGAGGGTGCGGGCGCGGTCCCCGGCCCGCCGACGCTGGGAATCGTCGCGCTCATGGCCGGCTGGCACGGCTTCTTCGTGGCACGGCGGCCGCGGCTGCTCAGGCGGCCGAACCCGATGGCGTTCCACCTGGCGGTCGTGTGCGCGCTCTACATCGCGCTGGTGATGCGGGACCGGTCCTTCGACGTGGTCGTCTTCGGGCTCATGCCCCAGCCGTATCTGATGCTCGCGAGCCCCTGGTCCTACGTGGGTGCGGTGGCGACGGTCTTCAGCACGTTCGCCGCCAGGGGCTACCTGGACGAGCCCAACGCCGTCTGGCGGCTCGCCGGGAGTTCCGGTCTCGTCGTCGCGATCGGGTTGTTCGTGGACTACGTGTCCCGGCAGAGCGCGCAGAACCGGACGGTCGGGATGCTGGAGGAGCGGGCGAGGCTGGCCAGAGAGATCCACGACACCCTCGCGCAGGGGCTCACCGGGATCATCACCCAGCTGGAGGCGGCGGAGCAGGCGATGCCCGACCCGCGTGCCGTACAGAAGAGGATCACGCTGGCCAAGGAGCTGGCGCGCGACAACCTGCGGGAGGCGCGGCGCTCGGTCGACGCGCTGCGGCCCGGACCGCTCGCCGGCGCGGGTCTCGAGGCGGCGCTCGCGGAGGTGGCCGCGCGGTGGTCGCGGACGTCGGGGGTGGCGGCGACCGCGTCGGTGGAGGGGACGCCCCGCCCGCTGCCCGGCGAGGTGCAGGCGACGCTGTTGCGGGCGGCGCAGGAAGGGTTGTCGAACGCCGCCAAGCACGCGCGGGCGGGCCGGGTCGCGATCACGCTGACCTACATGGACGATGAGGTGACGCTCGACGTGTTCGACGACGGGGTGGGTTTCGACCCGGACGTGCGCGGTGCGGGTTACGGGCTGGCGGCCATGCGCGAGCGGGCCGGCGGCGTCGGGGGAACGCTGACCGTGGAGTCCGCACCGGGAGAGGGGACGGCGCTGTGCCTGCGGATCCCCTCAAACTGATGATCGTCGATGACCATCCGGTGGTCCGCGACGGACTGCGCGGCATGTTCGACCAGGTGACGGACATCGAGGTGGTGGCGGAGGCGTCCGACGGGTTCGAGGCGCTGGCCATGGCCAGGCGGGCGCGGCCGCACGTGGTGCTGATGGATCTGCGTATGCCCGGCCTCGACGGTGTCGGGGCGATCCGGCGGCTCCGGGCGGACCACCCGGAGATCAAGGTGATCGTGCTGACCACGTACGACACGGACGCGGACGTGGCGCGGGCCATGGCCGCCGGGGTGGCGGGCTACCTGCTGAAGGACGCGCCACGTGAGGAACTGCACCGAGCGGTCCGCACGGCCGCCGCCGGCGGAGCGGTCCTGGCCCCGTCGGTGGCCTCCGCCCTGATGAGCAGGCCCACGGCGCAGGAGCCGAGCCCGCGCGAGCTGGAGGTGCTGCGCCTGGTGGCGCGGGGGTCGGCCAACAAGGAGATCGCACGGGCTCTGCTGATCAGCGAGACGACGGTGAAGACGCATCTCAAGCACGTCTTCGCCAAGCTCGGCGTCGACAGCAGGGCCGCGGCCGTCGTCGTGGCCATGGAGCGGGGGCTCATCTAGGGGAGGATCTCCAGGCGGACGTCGAGGCCCTCGTACAGGTAGGGGGTCGCCGTGATGATCCGCCAGCCGCGGCGGGTGGCGTGGACGGCGGCGTGGGCGGCCACCAGGACGTCGGGCAGGAGCGCGTCGGCGGCGGACGGGCGGTGGCGGCGCAGGCTCGCCATGATCTCCTGCGCGTACGGCCCGCCCTCGACGGCGTCGCCGGGGGAGAGCGCGCCGGTGACCACCATCGACATGCGCAGGAAGCGTTCGAGCCGGGGCTGGATGGGGCCCAGCGACAGCACCTGGACGGCGAGCGCGGGGACGAGAAGGGTGACACCGTGGGCCGAGGACTGCCGCACGACGGCCCGGCCGTACATGCTCTTGCCCTCGATCAGGTGGACGACGGCGTCGAGGTCCAGCACGTGGCCGGACAGGACACCGGCCGGTGGGACGGGGTCGGTCACGCGGCGTCCGCCTTGGCGCCGCCGGTCATGAGGCGCGCCGCGCGGGCGCTGTCGTCATCGCTGATCCCGTCCTGCCAGCTCGGCCCCCATAAATCGGCCATGATGGCCAGGTCGCCCTGGATGCGCCGCCGTTCCCGCAGCGCCGCGGCGATGTAGGCCGAGGCGTTGCCGGACGCCTGCGCCTCGTCGGCCAGTTCGTCCGGCAAAGAGATCGTAATCTTCTTGGTCATACTGGGGAGGCTACCCAGTCATACCCTCGGCGGTCCACCGGTTCGCGGAAAAGCCTCCCGCCTTCTCACCGGCGATCCGCGAACGGGGCGGCGATCTCGCGCACCGCCCGCGCGGCTCCCCAGTCGTCGTCGCCGTGCGCGACGATGCTCAGCAGCTCGCGCAGGTGCAGCACGGGCATGCGCTCCCGCCAGCCGTCCGTCAGCGGCGCGACCTCCTCGTACGCCGCGAAGAAGCGATCGGAGGCGGGCGGGCGGGGGAGCACCACAGCATGCTGAGGTCCGCCTCCGCCCAGCAGTAGGACGCGGCCGGGTCGATCAGCGCGGGGCCCCCGCCCGGATCGGACAGGACGTTGCCGCACCACAGATCGCCATGCGTGAGCACCGGGGGCAGGGGCGGGACGAGCTCGGGCAGCGCCGCGCACAGGCGCTCCAGCGCCTCCCGGTCGGCGCGGTCGAAGGCCGCCTCCGCCGCGGGCTCGCACAGCCGGCGCAGGATGCGTGCGCGGGCGAAGAACGAGTGCCCGTCGTCGTCCCACGCGTTGTCCTGGCGCAGGCGGCCCAGCCAGCCGTCCCGGTGCCAGCCGAAGCGGTCGCCCCGCGCTGTCACGTGCATGCCGGCGACCATGTGCCCGAGGTCCCCCCAGAACCGCTCGTCGTCGCGGCGCGGCGCCAACGGCTGGAGGCATCCCGGGCCCGCCGAATGGCCCGGGCGGCGGCGCACGCGCCACGGGGTACACCCCTGGACGAGGGGGTGGGGCGCATGCGGCCTGCGGGGGCACGGGTGCTGGTCACGGGCGCGTCGTCGGGCATCGGCGCCGCGACGGCGCTGGAGTTGTCGGCGCGAGGCGCGCGCCTGGTGCTCTCCGGGCGGGACGAGGACGCCCTCGCCGGCGTCGCCGCCCGGACCGGCGGCGAGGTCCTGCCCGCCGACCTCTCGGACCCGTCGGCCGATCTCGCCGTACGCGCCGGGCGGGTGGACGTGCTGGTGGCGTGCGCGGGCGAGGGCTGGAGCGGACCGTTCACGCGGATGTCCGCGGGCACGGCCGAGCGCTTGATCGCGGTCAACCTGGCGGCTCACCTGCAGCTCACGCGGCTGCTGCTGCCCGGGATGCTGGAGCGCGGCCGGGGCCACCTCGTCTACGTCGCCTCGATCGCCGGCGTGGTGGGCGTGCGGGAGGAGGCGGTGTACGCCGCGACCAAGGCGGGCCTGCTGGCCTTCGCCGAGAGCCTGCGGTACGAACTGCCGGGCATCGGAGTGACGGTCGTGGTGCCCGGAGTGGTCGACACGCCGTTCTTCGCCCGGCGCGGCAGGCCGTACACGCGCCGCAGGCCCGCGCCCGTCCCGCCGGAGCGGGTGGCCCGCGCCATCGCGGTCGCCGTGGAGCGCGACCGTGCCGAGGTGTACGTCCCGGCCTGGCTGCGGCTGCCCGCCCGTCTGCACGGGGCCGCTCCGGGGGCGTTCCGCGTCCTCGCCCGCCGTTTCGGCCGTCCCTGAAGCGCGTGATCGTCAGCCGCCGCGCAGCGCGCGCAGGGACTCGCGCAGCGAGCCGAGGGTGGCGAAGACCGCCGTCGGCTCGTAACCGCAGTGCGCCATGCAGTTGGCGCAGCGCGCGTCCCGCCCCCGGCCGTAGGAGCTCCAGTCGGTCTCCTCGACCAGCTCCCGGTAGGTCTTCGCGTAGCCGTCGGCCATCAGGTAACAGGGCCGCTGCCAGCCGAACACCGAATAGGACGGGATCGCCCAGGCCGTGCAGGGGAAGTCGGTCCTCCCCTCCAGGAAGTCGAGGAACAGCGGCGAGTGGTTGAACCGCCAGCGCCTGCGGTTGCCGCCCGCGAACGCGGCGCGGAACAGCTCGCGCGTCTGCCGCACCCCCAGGAAGCAGTCCTGGTCGGGCGCCTTCTCGTAGGCGTACCCCGGCGAGATCATCATCTGGTCGACACGCAGGTCGTCGTTGAGGAAGTCGAGCACCTCGATCACGGTGCGCGGGCTGTCCCCGGCGAAGAACGTGGTGTTGGTGGTGACGCGGAAGCCGCGCCTCTGGCACTCGCGCACCGCCGCGACCGCCTCGTCGAACACGCCCTCCTTGCACACCGACGCGTCGTGCCGCTCGCGCAGGCCGTCGATGTGGACCGCCCAGGCGAAGTACGGCGACGGCGCGAACCGGTCGATCTTGCGCGGGATCAGCAGCGCGTTGGTGCACAGGAAGACGTACTTCCTGCGCGCCACCAGCTCCTCGACCATCTCCCCGATCTGGGGGTGCATGAGCGGTTCCCCGCCGGCGATCGACACCATCGGGGCGCCGCACTCCTCGACGGCGGCCACCGCCTGCTCGACCGGCATGCGCTGCTTCAGCACGCCGGCCGGGTGCTGGATCTTCCCGCAGCCCGCGCATTTCAGGTTGCACGCGAACAACGGCTCAAGTTCGACCAGCAGCGGGAACCTCTCCCGCCGGCGCAGCCGCTGGGCCAGGATGTACGCGCCCACGCGCAGGCTCTGGCGTACGGGCATCGGCATCAGGGCCGCACCTCCTTCGGCATCGTGAACTCGACGTTCTCCTCGGTCACCCGTCGTTCCTCCACCTCCAGCGGCCCGAGCCCGCCGAGGGCGGCCACGACGGCGTCCACCATCGCGCCGGGGGTGGACGCCCCGGCCGTCAGCCCGACCGTCCGCGCGCCGCGCAGCCAGTCGAGCGCGACGTCGCCGGGACCGTCGACGAGGTGGGCGGGCGGCGCCCCGCCACATCGGGACGCGCGGCCGGCGCGGGCGGCGACCTCGGTGAGGCGCAGGGCGTTGGACGAGTTGGCCGAGCCGACGACCAGGACCAGGTCGGCCTCCGCGGCGACGGCCCGCACCGCGTGCTGCCGGTTGGTCGTCGCATAGCAGATGTCGTCGCCGCGCGGCCCCTCGGCGTCGGGGAAGCGGCGCCGTATCGCCGCAGACACCCGCCCGGCCTCGTCGGCCGCCAGCGTGGTCTGGGTCAGGTAGGCGACCCCGCGCCCCGGCGGCACGTTCTCCACCGCGTCCGCCACCCCTGCCTCGTCCTCGACCAGCACACCCGCGCCGGGCACCTCCCCGAGCACGCCCTCGACCTCCTCGTGCCCGGCGTGGCCGATCAGCACGACGAGGTCGCCCCGCGCGGCGAACCTGCGGGCCTCCGCGTGGACCTTGGCGACCAGCGGGCACGTCGCGTCGACGACGCGCAGCCGGCGTCGTGCCGCCTCCTCCCGCACGGCGGGCGCCACGCCGTGCGCGGAGAAGACGGTCACCGCGCCCTCCGGCACCTCGGCCAGGTCGTCGACGAACACCGCGCCGCGCCGCTCGAGGTCGCGTACGACGTGGACGTTGTGCACGATCTGCTTGCGCACGTACACGGGCGCGCCGAACCGGTCCAGCGCGCGCTCCACGATCTCGATGGCCCGCTCGACCCCGGCGCAGAACGAGCGGGGTGACGCGAGCAGGACCCGGCGGGGACCCAAGGCCGCCGCCCACCGCGCCAGGATCGGGCCGATCGCGGCCAGCGTGCGCCGCGCGGCGACCGCGCCGGCCAGGGTGGCGAGGTTCAGCAGGGGAGCGTCGGGGGTGTCCACGATGACCCGCACCGCCGCGAACGGCCGCCCGCCCGCGGCCGCCGCAAGGGGAGCGCTCTCCATGTCGACGGCGGAGGCGCCCGCGCGGGCCAGGACGAGCCGGTCGCGGCCCGTCACCATCCCCGGCGAGGTGACGAGCGGGCCGGTGCGGGCGGGCAGCCCGGCGCGGGTGAGTTCTCCCGCCAGCAGCGGGGCAGACGGGCACGGCCAGACCCGGCCGCCGGAGCGGACCTCGGTGGCGACGAGCACGTCCCCGGGACGCAGGCCGTCGTGCAGGGCCCCGCCGAAGCCGGTGACGGCGAGGGCGGCGGCCGGCGGGAGCAGGGCCGCCGCCCTCGCCGCCCGGTCCGGGCCCATGCCGATCCGGACGACCCGGACACGCGGATGGCCGTCCCCGAGATCCGGCCGAGACCGCAGGCCACGGGCGACGGCCCGGGCCTCCATCCCCAGCGCGGTGCACACGATCAGGTCTTTCATGACGTCCCCTCCTGCGCCCGCAGGTAGCGGCCGAGCGCGCTGACCGGGAAGACGAGCCGGTAGAGGTGGTAGTTGATGAAGAAGTCGCCGGGAAAGCCCGTCCCGGTGTAGTGCGGCTCGTCCCACGTGCCGTCCGGGCGCTGGCTGCCGGCCAGCCAGGCCGCCCCTCTGTCCACCGCCCGGCCACGCTCCCCGGCGGCGAGCAGGCCGATGAGGGCCCAGGCCGTCTGCGAGGCGGTCGGCTCGCCCCGCCCGATCCAGGCGGGGTCGCGGTAGGAGCGCATGTCCTCGCCCCAGCCGCCGCAGGGGTGCTGACACGCCTCCAGCCAGGCCACGGCCCGCCGTACGGCGGGGGCGCCGGGCGGCACCCCGGCCGCCGCGAGGGCGGGCAGCACCGCCCCGGTGCCGTACACGTGGTTGGCCCCCCACCTGCCGAACCAGGAGCCGTCGGGCTCCTGCGCCCGCAGCAGCCACATCACGGCGCGCCGGACGACGGGGGAGCGGGCCAGGCCCTCGGCGGCGAGCGCCTCGACCACGTGCGCGGTCACGTCGGCCGAAGGCGGGTCGATGACCGCCCCGAAGTCGCAGAACGGCAGCCGCAGGCACAGCTCGCGGGTGTTGTCGGCGTCGAAGGCGGCGAAACCCCCGTCGCGGCAGGCCATCCCGGCCATCCAGCGCAGCCCCCTCTCGACGGCCGGCCGGGCGTCGGGCCGGCCCCAGCGGCGCAGCGCGAGGATCACCTCCGCGGTGTCGTCGACGTCGGGATAGCCGTCGTTGTCGAACTCGAAGGCCCAGCCGCCCGGCGCGAGGCCGGGGCGCCGCACCATCCAGTCGCCCGGTCCCCGGATCTCCTCCCGTAGCAGCCACTCGCCCGCCCGGGTCAGCGCGGCATGGTCGCCGGGCAGGCCGGCGTCGAGGAGGGCGGTCATCGCGAGCGCGGTGTCCCAGACCGGCGACTGGCACGCCTCCAGCCTGCGCGTGCCGTTCTCCCTGATGGTGAACCTGTCCAGCCCGGCCAGGCCGGCGCGCATGACGGGATGGTCCAGGCCGTACCCGCTCAGGCTCAGGGCGATCAGCGAGTAGACCCAGGGAGGCTGGATGCCGCCCCACGAGCCGTCGGCCTCCTGCCGGGCCACGACCCACTCGGCGGCCCGCCTCAGCGCGGCGCGGCGGAGTCCGGCCACCGGGCGGCGCTCGTAGCGGTGCAGGGCGCGGTCGAGGGCCGCGAACACGGCGTCCCAGCCGGTGCGCGGGCCCCGCCGCGCCACCTGCCCGCCGGTGATGTCCCGGCCTGAGTTGTCCGGGCCTGAAATGTCACCGCGCAGCTCCGGCAGGCCGAACGGCAGCGGGCGGACCGGCCGGTGCGCGGTCACGATCGTGAGCGGGACGATGGTCTGCCGCGCCCAGCAGGCCCAGTCGTACACGTTGAGCGGGCACCACGGCGGCAGGAACATGATCTCCGGGGGGATGACCGGCAGGTCCTCCCACCGCCAGAGGCCGAACAGCGCGAGCCAGATCCGGGTGAAGACCCGGGCCGACTCGACGCCGCCGGCCCCGCGCACGTACGCCGCCGCGGCCCGCATGTGCGGCGCGGAAGGCGGGTCGCCCGCGAGTCGCAGCGCGGTGTACGCCTCGACGCTGGTGGACAGGTCGGCGGGTCCTTCGTGGAAGTTGGCCCAGGTGCCGTCTTCGCGCTGTTGCGACCTGATCCACCGGGCGGCCTCGGCGGTCTCCTGCGCGGTCCGCACGCCCAGGAACTCGCGCAGCAGAAGGTCCTCGGCGTCCATGGTCACGTTGGTCTGCAACTCGCCCTTCCACCACCCCTCGGGCGTCTGCAGGCCGAGCAGGTGGTCGCGGGCCGCCGCCAGGGCGGTCGCGGCGCGGGCGGCGCCGGTGGCGACCGCGGTCACGGCGCCCACTCCCGTGCCCACTCCCGTGCCGAGATCCGCTCGAGATGCCGCCTGACGAGGCGGGCCGCCTGGAGTCCGCTGCGCACGGCTCCCTCCATCGTGTCGGGCCAGCCCGTGTCGGTCCACGCGCCGGCGAGGAACAACCCCGGCCACCGGGTGGCCGCGCCGGGGCGCAGCCCGCCGCTTCCCGGGACCTGCCGGAAGGTCGCCCGCCGTTCCCTGGTGATGAACAGGTCCACGACCCGCGCCTCCCGCGCGGCCGGGAGCAGCCGCTCCAGTTCGGGCAGGAACACCTCCCGCATCACGGCGGTCGGCACGTCGATCCAGTGCCGCGCCGCCGACACCGAGACCGTCAGGTACTGGCCGCGCGTGAGCCCGCCCGCCGCGGTCCTGTCGAAGATCCACTGCACCGGCGAACCGACGACCGCGGCGAACGGCAGCCGGGTGACCGGCCGGTCGTAGACGACGTGCACGTTGACGATCGGGCTCGCGCCGAGACGCGCCCAGGCGTCCCGGTCCGGCGCGGCCTCGGCCGGCACGAGCCGCGCGGCCTGCCCGTGCGGGGTGGCGACGACGACGGCCGCCGCCTCGACGTGCCGGCCGCCCACGAGGATCGACGGTCCGTTCGGGCCCGGCGGAGACGGCAGCACCCCGTCGACCTTCGCCGCCAGCCGCACCTCGCCGCCCAGCCGGGCGATGGCCGAAAGCGCGGCGCCGCCGTGCAGGTCGCCGAGCGGCACGGACGGCACGCCGATGTCGGCGGCGTCGGCGCGGCCCAGCAGCGCCGTCCTGAAGACCATCGCCGCCGGCCCCAGCGCCGCCTCCTCGGACGGGATGTTGAGCGCGGCCACCGCGAACAGGTCCCACAGCGCCCGCTGTACGCTCTCCCGCTGGCCGTTGGCGGCCAGCCAGCCGCCGAGCGCGGCCCGGTCGAGGGCGGGCTCCGCCGGGTCGAGCCCGCGCAGCGCGAGCGCGCCGCGCACCGCGCGCAGCCGGTCGGCGGGGGACAGCAGGCGGTAGCCCGCGAGCGCGGGCAGCAGATGGAGCGGCCCGGGCAGCGCGGACCGGCGCAGCCGTCCCCGTCTGCCGTGCGGAGTGAGCACGCTCACGTCGAAGCGCTCCTGCAGGCGCACCCGCCCGGTCCCGCCGAGCCGGTCGAGCAGCCCGCGGTAGGCGGTGCAGCAGCGCAGGAAGACATGCTGCCCGTTGTCAGCCGTCAGGCCGCCCCTGGCGAAGGAGTGGGTGGCCCCGCCGAGCCTCGGCCTGGCCTCGTAGAGAGTCACCGGCCAGCCGGCCTCCGCGAGCGCGAGGGCCGCGGTGATGCCGGCGAGGCCGCCGCCCACTACCGCCACGGGCGGGACGGCCCCGCTCCCCATGCCGTTCAGCGGGTCGTTGCCCATGCCGTTCATCGGGCCGTTCACGGGGCCGTTCATGGGCCCGCCCCCACGATCGCCCGCGCCGCGACCATCGCCTTCGCCCACGGCGTGAGCGACACGCGTCCGTCCAGCGCCCGGCCCGGGTCGGCGGCGATGCGGGCGAGCAGGCGCCGGTAGATGCCCGCCATCGCCGCGGTGCAGGCGGCGCTGCGCCGGTCGAGCAGCGGGATCAGGCGCAACCCCTCGGCGTACCAGCCGAGCGCCCGCCCGGCCTCGTACCGGATGAGCCGTGCCAGCCGCTCGGGCGGGTCGGCGAAGTCCCCGGACCCGTCCAGGTCGAGCGTGCAGCCGAACCTGCGCAGGTCGTCGGCGGGCAGATACACCCGGCCCGCGCAACGGTCCTCCCGCAGGTCCCTGAGCACGTTGGTGAGCTGAAGCGCGACCCCGAGGGAGTCCGCGAACCGCGCCGCGCGCCGCAGCGTCCCTCCTCCGGCGCCGTCGCGTCCGTCCACCCCGGAGGCGAGGCCGAACACGCCGAGAGACAGCCGCCCGATCGACCCGGCGACCTCCCTGCAGTAGCCGACGAGGTCCTCGTACGACTGGTAGCACGCGCCCGCCACGTCGGCGGCGCATCCGTCGATCAGCTCCTCGAACGCCTCCAGCGGGACGGGGAAGCGCGTGGCGGTGTCGCGCAGGGCCACCAGCACGGGGTCGGCGGGATCCGGCCCCGGCGCCCGCAGGCCAGCGCGCGCCTCCTCCAGCGCCGACAGCCGCGCGTTCACCGGCCCGGCCGCGTCGCCGATGTCGTCGATCCTGCGGGCGAAGGCGTACAGCGCGCTGAGCGCGCGGCGCTTCGGCGGGGCCAGCAGGCGGATTCCGTAGGCGAAGTTGCGCGCCCGGGCGCGCACGACGCGCTCGCAGTACCGGTAGGCCACCGGCACAGGCACGAGCACCGGCATCGGCCCGGGCACCGGCTCGGAAATGGGCGTGACGGGGCGCAGCGCGCGGGCGGTCGGGTCGTCGCCCACGCTACGCGGCGTGGGGCCGGGCGGGCGGTCGGGAGCGGGATCAGGAATCGCGCCGGGAACCGTCACCGTTCACCTCCTTCAGCACGCGCACCCATTCGCTCAGCACCGCGCGGCGGCGCGCGCGGACCGCCCGGCCGAGGACGTCGTGCCGGCCGCGATCCAGCGCCGCGAGCGCCGCCCGGCCGCCCGCGACGTAGCCGGCGACCGCGGTACGCGCGAAGCCGCTCAGCGTCTCCAGCAGCGGCATGCCCTCGTCCAGCAGGGTGGCGGCGCGGCGGGCCTGCAGGGCGACCGCCCGGCGCAGCCGCGGGCAGGCGTGGGAGGCGGCGAGGTCGGCCTCGCGGCAGCCGAACCTGCGCAGGTCCTCGGCGGGCAGGTAGACGCGGCCGCGGGCGTGGTCCTCACCCACGTCCTGGCAGTGCTCGATCACCTGCAGCGCGGAGCAGATGCGGTCCGACAGCCGCGCCCGCTCGTCGGTGGCCACGCCGAAGACGTGCAGGACGATCCGGCCGACCGGGTTGGCGGACAGCTCGCAGTAGGCCAGCAGCTGCCCGAAGGTGTCGTAGCGCCGCACCACCTGGTCGCGCCGGTTGGCCTCCACGAGGTGGAGGAAGGGCGCCCTCGGCACGCTCCGCCCGGTGACCAACGGCGCCAGCGCGCGTACGGCGGGCAGCCGCGGGCTCCCCCCGGCGTACAGGCGGCCGAGGTCGGCCTCCACCGCGTCGAGCAGGGCGGGCCGATGGGCGGAATCCGCCTCGTCGCCGACGTCGTCGACGTAGCGGGCGAAGCCGTACACCGCGATCAGGTCGCGGCGGTACGCGCGCGGCAGCAGGCGGGAGGCCACCGGGAAGTTCTCCCGGCGCGCGGCGTCGCGTACGTCCGCTGCGGACATGCCTGAAGAATCTCCACCGCAATTCGCCACAAACCCGGACAGAGCGGGCAGGTGTTTTACGTGGGCAACCCCGGAGGAAAAGCGGCGTACACGAGCAGGCGGCGCCCGGAGAGAACGGCAAAAACACGGTCGAGAACAACGGCGGGAACGCGCGGCTCTTTTCCCCGGACTTCACACTTCCGGCCGCGGGTAAAGAGTTGCCCGGACCGGAAGCCGGTGCGGCCGCGCGCCGCCGGGTACAACCCCGGTCCGGGACGTGTGCGGGCGGCCGACGCCGTGGGCGCCGAGCGGTCCGACACGGAGCCCGGCGGCGCGGCAGCGGCCGACCACGCCGGCGAGCGCGCCCAGCGCCGAGCGCCAGGAATCCGGGGCGGAGGTGTGGTCGCAATCGTGCAGCAGCAGCGTCGCCCCGCCGCGCAGACCGGGCTCCAGGGTGCTGAGCACCGATTCCGGCGTGGCCCGTTCCGTCCAGTCCCGGCCCCAGGCCGTCCACAGGACCGGCCGCAGGCCGTGCCATCGGGCCGCGAGCAGCGCCTCGGCGCTCAGCACCCCGTACGGCGGGCGGTACCACGAGGGGCGTATGCCGGTGACGGCGGTGACGAGGCGCACGGCCCCGCCCATCTCCGCCGCGACCCTGCCCGGCCGGGTGACCAGCGTGTTGTCGTGCCGCCAGCCGTGCACGGCCACCTCGTGACCTGCGCGCGCGATGCTCCGCCCGACCTCGGGATGGCGGTCGAGCATCTCGCCGAGGAGGAAGAAAGTCGCCCGGCACCCGAGCCGGTCCAGCTCGTCCAGGAACAGCGGGGTCGACCGCGGGTCCGGCCCGTCGTCGAAGGTCAGCGCCACGTGCCCGGGATCGCCCTCGCCCGCGAGGGACGGCAGCAGGCGGCGGACCGGGGGCAGCCAGGTCGCCCCCGGCCCGGCGTGGAGCAAAGTAAGGCCGGCGGCGACGAGCGCGTGATGTCTCAATCGACCCTCCATGGTGTGGAGACTCCGGCGCCTTCCCGTGTCCGTTCGGTTCCTTCAATGTCGCCCAGTGCCTGTCCAGTGTCCGTCGGTCGCCACCGGGGCTCCACACGGCCTGCCGGGGAAGGAGGGCCATGACGACAGCAGCGCCCGCGCCGCCCGTGGGGACGGTGCTCATCGTCAGCGCCTCGATGGGAGCGGGCCACGACGCCGTGGCCGCGGAGCTGGCCCGCCGTCTGGCCGCCATCGGCGCGCGTGCCGAGACCGTGGACGTGCTCGCCCTGCTGCCGCTGCGGCTGGGCGCGCTGATGCGGTGGTGGTACCGCGGGGTGATGCTGCGGGCGCCGTGGCTGTACGCGCTGGTCTACCGCGTCTTCTTCGTCTCGCGCCGGGCCCCCTCCACCTCGCCGCTGACGGTGGTGGCCGCTGCCGGGCTGGCCCGGGTGGTGCGCCGTCTGCGGCCCTCGGTGGTCGTGCCCGTCTTCCACGTGGCCGCGCAGGCCGCCGGGCACTTGCGGGCGCGGGGGCGGCTCGCGGTGCCGAGCGTGGTCGTGCTGACCGACTTCGCCGTGCACCGCCTGTGGCTGCACCCCGGCAACGACCGCTACCTGTGCCCGGACGCGGCCACCGCCCTCGCCGTGACGGCCGCCGTCGGCCGCCCGGCCTTCCGGTGCGCCCCGATCGTCCGCCCCGGGTTCGCGGCGCCGGGGGCCGGGGTGCCGGGGCCCGGGGCGCCCGGGGTCCGGGCCGGCGCGGCGGACGTCCGGGCCCGGATCGGCCTGCGCGACGGCGATCGGATCGTGCTCGTCTGCGCGGGATCCTGGGGAGTCGGCCGGGTCGCGGAGACCGCCCGGACCCTGGCCCGTTCCGGCCGGTACGCACCCGTCGTGCTGTGCGGGCGCAACGAACGGCTGCGCCGCCGGCTCGGCCGTCTGCTCGGCGGCGCCGGGGCGGGCGCCGCCCTCGGCTGGCGGGACGACCTGGCGGGCCTGCTCGCCTCGGCGTACGCGCTGGTCGACAACGCCGCCGGACTGACCTGCAGGGAGGCGTTCGCGGCGGGGGTGCCTGTCGTCACCTACCGGCCCATCGCGGGTCACGGCGGGGACGGGGTGCTCGCGATGGCGCGTGCCGGGGTGAGCGTCCACGCGCGCCGCCGCGCGGACCTGCTCAGGGCGCTCGACCGGCTCGAACCCGGCCTGCCCGGGCGGGCCGCGCTCACCGCGCGGGCGGCCGCCCTGTTCACCACGGCGCCGGCCGAGTCCCTTCTTCTCCCGGGCCTTCCGCTCCCGGGTGACGCCGTGCCCCGGCCATGCGCGCCTGCTCCCTGATCGGCGCGGATCTCGACAGCAGCACGCTGCCGTACAGGATGAGGGCCATGCCCGACAGCTCGGGCAGCACCCACGGGCCGGTGCGGATGTCCTCACCGAACATCGCCACGCCGTACGCGGTGCTGGCCACGGGGTCGGTCACGGTCAGCGCGGGCTGCACGGCGACGAGCGGACCGCTGTGCAGGGCGTTCTGCAACAGGAACAGGCTGCACAGGCCGGCGGCCACCATGGCGTACAGCGACCAGGAGCCGGCGAGCGTCCGCACGCCCGCCGGCAGGTCCTCCACCGTGCGCTTCATCAGGACGGCTGTGTAGGCGAATCCGAGACCCGCGGCGGCCCCGAGCAGCACCGCCCGGGCGGGCCCGTCGGCGGCGATCGCGGCGGCGACGCAGCCGGCGAGGAGCCCGGCGGTCACGCCCGCCGAGATCACCCAGGTCAGCAGGCCGGGCAGCCGGTCGCCCGGGGTGGGTGACGCCGCCGCGAGAAACCCGGCCAGGCCCGCCGTCAGCGCGCCGATGGCCAGCCACGTCTGAGGGGTGACGCGAACCCGGAACATCCAGCCCGCCACGAGCATCGTGATCGGCAGTTCCGCGACCAGCAGGGGCTGGACGAGCGCGAGCCCTCCGGAGGTCAGGGCGGCGGCCTGCAGCAGGAAGCCGGCGATGAGCGCGGCGATGCCGCCCAGCCATGCGGGCCGGCGGACGAGGTCCCAGATCAGGCCGGCCCGGAACGCCTCGTCGGCCGGGGCGCTGCGGGCGGCCCGGCGCTGCAGCACGGAAGCGACGGCGTTGGCCGCCGCCGCGAGCACCGCCAGGACAACAGCGATCATGACCCAGCGCCCCGTCTCCGGCCTCTCTTCGCGGGCTCTCTCGCTCGAGGCCCTACCGCTAACCTCCCCTGCGACGCCCGCCGCATGTCGCCTTAGACGCTGCGAAACGTATTTATCTCTCTATTTCCGAATTAGCACGCAATTATTAATCAGATTCGAGAATGCCGGGAGTTTGGGGGGTATGGCCGTCGGCACAAACGCACGCAGCAGGAAAGGCGGAACCAGACATGGTAGGACCCACCGGCCTCGAGCGTCATCCCGACGTCGCCGAACTGCGCCAGACCTACGACCGGGCGGGCTCGACGGCCCCCGCCCAGGTATTGGAAGGGCTGGCCTTCCTGGCCGGGCTCTATCTGGCCCTCTCGCCGTGGATCGTCGGGTTCTTCGGATTCCGGGGCATGACCGTCAACAATCTGATCACCGGTCTCGTGATCAGCGCCCTCGCTCTCGGGCTCGCGTCCGCCTTCGGCCGCACCCACGGAGTGGGGTGGCTGCTCCCGCTGCTCGCCGTCTGGGCGATCATCTCGCCCTTTGTGCTGCGCGCGGGACGTGAGGCCACGGCGACGACCATCTGGAACAACGTGGCCATCGGCGTCGTGACCTTTGTGCTGGGAGCCGCCGCGCTGGCGATGGCGATGGCGTTCCGCCGGCACGAGCGGGGCGAGCGCAGCGCGCGCAGGCTCGGCAACTGGTGACGGAACCGGTGCCCGGCCCGCCATGAGGCGGGCCGGGCACCGCTCGCTTCACCCGCCGCACGTCCTTGGCCGGAACGCGGACGATCAGCCGCCTTGGGGGCTCCCCTGCCCGAGGGCGGTCGGAGCCCGGCCGGCGTCGCCGGGAAACGCGCGCAGGCGCGCCAGGGAGAAGGCCACAGTGTCGTCGCCCGGCAGGAGCGGCCGCAGTGGCACGTCCAGCCCGGCCTTGTAGCCGACGCCGGGGGTGGGCATGGCGTACAGACCGGGGCCGCCGGGGACGGGTCCGTCGATCAGGCCGGGCACCCGCGCGGACGGCTCGATCCCGGCGTAGTGGACCACCTGTTCGAGGTACGGCCTGAGCGACGCCGTCACGCCCAGAGAGGCGAGCAGCGGGGGAGTGCCCGGCCCCGCGGCGACCACGACCGTGTCTCCGGTCAGCGTGGTGCCGTCGGCCAGCCGGACGGCCGGGCGGAGGGCGGCGGCGTCCACGGCGACCGCCTCGCCCGCGAGCACGCGTCCGCCGTTCGCCCGCAACCGCTCCGCCTGCGCGGCCAGGTAGGCCTCGGCGAGCACCACGCCCGCGTCCGCCTGGAACACCGCGTCGCGGCCGTCGCCCGCCATGCCGGGAAAGAACCGGCCGACGTCGGCCGCCTCCACCTCGGTGAAGGGCAGGTGCGCGGCGTGCAGCGCGGCCGTGAGACGGACCAGCGACTCCCCGTCCCGCCACAGCAGTCCCCGGCGCAGGTGCAGCGTCTCCGCCGTGAGACGCTCCAGCCGCCGCATGGTGTCCCGGGCACGCAGGGACAGCCGGACCTTCAGCGGATCGGGGTCGGCCAGCCGCCACAGCCGCGTCGGTCCGCGGGAGGAGGACAGCGCGTTGCCGATTCCGTGGCGTTCCACGAGCGTGACCCGGTGGCCCCGCGCGGCCAGCTCGGCCGCGGCGGACAGGCCCCAGGCGCCGGCCCCGACTATCGTGCACCGCACGTGATCACTCCGCCCCGTCTTTGCGCTGTGTCTTGGCGCCGTGTCTTTGCGCTGTGTCTCTGCGCTGTGTCTCTGCCGTGGTGCTCGCCCGGCTGTTTGCCGCTGTTCGCCGCGGCTGTTCTCCCGCCGCCGACGAGCATGTCCGTGACACGCGGCGAGCCGCCAGCCTCACTCATCACCCCAAGAGCGGACAATTTTGACAGTGTGTCAATCGGATCACACCGGGACCGGGACGTGAGATCCCCGCCCCGCAGCCCGACGGCTCATCGGAGGGTGACGCTGAGCCGGGCCGAGGCGTCCCTGAGGTAGTCGGCGAACGCGCGCAGGGCGGGATTGGGATTGGTGGGGCGCAGGGCGGCGCCGATCCGCCGGTAGAGCTTGGGCCCCTCCACCTGACACGCCTGGATGCCCGCGGCGCCCTGCACACCGAGGCTCGGCACGAGGGCCACGCCGAGCCCGGCCCGCACCAGGCCGAGCGTCACCTCGTAGTGGTCGCTGCGGCAGCGGATGGTGGGCGTGAACCCCTCCAGGGCACTGGCACGCTCCAGCACCGACACCGGGGTCTCGGTGCCGAACGTGGTGATCCACGGTTCGTCGGCCAGGTCGGTCAGCCGGGCACGGGGCCGGTGCCCCACGGGGTGGCCGAGGGGCATGACGAGGAGCTGCGGCTCGTCGAACAGGTGGACGACCTCGACGCCCTTGGGCGCCTTCCAGGGATCCAGCGCGTGCTCGAACACGACGAGAACGTCCAGCTCGCCGCGTTCCACGTCGGGCAGCAACTCGTGCGGCTGCCCGAGCACCAGATCGAGCTCGACGCCCGGGTGGCGGGCCGTGAAGGACGACAGCGCCATCGGCAGCAGCCGGTAGCCGGCCGAGGCGAAGAACCCGATGCGCAGCTGCCCGGCGTCCGCCCGCGCCTGCGCGAGCAGGTCCTTCTCGGCGGACTCGATAAGGTCGAGCACCTCCTGGGCCCGCCCGGCCAGGCGGCGGCCCGCCGCGGTCAGCCGCAGGCTGTGCGCGGCCCGCTCCACCAGCCCGACCCCCGCCTCCTCCTCCAGCCGGGCGAGCTGGTGGGAGACGGCGGACGGCGACAGCCGCAGGTTCTTGGCGGCTCCGGCGATGCTCCCGGTCCTGAAGACCTCCAGGAGCACCTTGAGGCGGTGACTGCTGAGCATGCCCCCAAGTATCGGCTCCATTCAGCATGGACCGAGCCGGTGGACATTTCATCGCCCCCTCCCTGACGTGCTCCGACGGCACCGCCGTGGGGGCAGAGGGTGTACACCATCGACGGTTTCGCCCGGGAGACGCACACGTTGGAGATCGAGCCGGGACACTTCCTAGAGGACGGTGGCGGCGACGGCGAGGCCCGCCTGCCGGATCGCCTGCACCAGGCCGTGCTCGCGGCCCGCCGGTCCGTGCGCGAGCACGGCGTAGCCCTCCCATCGCGCCCCGGCCATGACGCCCACGTCGGCCCGCGTCCCGGCGTCCGTGCCGGTCTTGTTCGCCACCCACACCCCGGCGGCGTACGGCAGGGCCACCGGCGGGTCGCGGTCCTCGGGCTCGTGCGGGAGCAGCGCGGGCACCAGCGCGCGGTCGGTGTTGTGCGCCATCCAGCCGAGCAGCAGCCGCTGCCACGGCTCTCGGCCGTACGCCAGGGACCGCATGAGCCCGGCCAGCTCGCGTGCCGTGCCGCTCGCGAACGCCGGCGGGTGCTCGGGCAGCCGCGGCTCGCGGATCGTGTCGTGGATCCGGGTCACGGCCAGCCCGAGCGCGGCGGCGGCCGCGTCCACCCGGCCGAGCCCGAGCCGCCGCAGCAACGCGTTCGTCGCGGTGTTGTCGCTGACGGAGGCGGTGAGCAGCGCGAGGTCGCCGATCGTCCAGACGCGGGCCGAAAGATCGGTCAGCAGGCCCGACCCGCTCGCGTAGTCCTCGTCGAGCAGCGTCACCGGCTCGGCCGGGTCCACGACGCCCGCCGCCACGTCCTGGGCGAGCGTCGCGAGCAGCAGCACCTTGCCGGTGCTGGCCAGCGGCAGCACGGCGTCCTCGTTCAGGCCGAGCACCCCGGGCACGCAGACGGCCAGCGTGCCCGGGCAGTCGGCCGCGGCCTCCTCCAGCCGCACCGCCCCCGGCGCACGGGAGTCCGTCCCGCCCACGCCGCCGGTGTCCTTCCCGCTCATGACGTCATCCCTTCCCCAGGCCCTCTCACAGTCCCTCTCACAGGGCCAGCACCGCACCCGGGCGGGCGCCGGTCTCCTCGCCGTCGCGGACCACGACCTCGCCGCCGGCGACGACCGCGTCGATCCCCGAGGGCGGCAGCAGCGGCTCGGTGAACGTCGCCAGGTCGGCCACCGCCGCGGGGTCGAAGACCACCAGGTCGGCGTGCGCGCCGTCGCGGATCACACCGCGGCCGGTCAGCCCGAACCGCGCCGCGGCCATCCCGGTCATCTTGTGCACCGCCTCCTCCAGGCCGAGCAGCCCCAGCTCCCGGACATAGCGGCCGAGCACCCGCGGGAACGTCCCGGCCCATCGCGGATGCGGACGCCCGCCCGGCTTCGGCACGCCGTCCGAGCCGATCATCGCGTACGGCGCGGCCAGCACCCGGCGCACGTCCTCCTCCACCATCGAGTGGCTGATGATCGTCACCTCGCCGGCCTCGGCCACCAGCAGATCGGCGGCCACGTCGAGGGGGTCGGCGCCCGCGGCGGCCGCGAGGTCGGCGATGGTCCTGCCCTCGGTCCGCGGGTGGCGGGGCGCGCACGCCACGGAGATGCGGTCCCAGCCGCCGTTGCCGACCGTGTTCTCCCAGCCGGGCACGCCCTCCGCGATGGCACGGCGCATCCGGTCCCGCTGCCCCGGATCGCCGAGCCGCGCCGTCAGCGCCCCCAGGCCGCCGTCGTTCGCCCAGGGCGGCAGCATGGCGGCCAGCGCCGTGCTGCCCGCCGTGTAGGGGTAGACGTCGCAGGTGACGTCCATGCCCTCGGCGCGCAGCGCGGCGATGCGCGGCAGCGTGCGTTCGGTGCGGCCCCAGGCGTACCGGCCGGCGGTCTTGTGGTGCGAGACGTGCAGCGCCGCGCCACTGCGCCGGGAGATCTCGATCGCCTCCTCCAGCGCCTCCTCCACGCGCGACATCTCGTCGCGCAGGTGGGTGACGTACGGCTTGCCGTGCCGGGCGGCCACCGCCGCCAGCGCCACGACCTCGTCGGTGCCGGCGTACGAACCCGGGGTGTAGATCAGGCCGGTGGACAGCCCGGCCGCCCCCTGCGCCAGCGAGGCGTCGAGCAACGCGCACATCGTGCGCAGCTCGCCGGGCCGGGCGGGCCGGTCCACGGGGCCGAGCACGCCCGCCCGGAGCGTGCCGTGCCCGACGAGCGAGGCCAGGTGGTTGGCCCGGGGCACCCCGGCGTGCGCGGCGGTGAAGCCCGCGAAGTCGGCGTACGCGCCGACGTCGCCGCCGAAGGTGATCCGCGTCTCGGCCCGCATGGCGGGCAGCCGCTCCGGCAGGGCCGGGAACAGGCTGGACCCGCAGTTGCCGCAGATCTCGGTGGTCACGCCCTGCAGCACCGACGCCCGCACCAGCGTGGAGCCGCCGCCGGACGGGCCGAGCAGCGTGACGCCGTCGGAGTGCGTGTGGACGTCGATGAAGCCGGGCGAGACCACGCGTCCGCGCGCGTCGATCACTTCGGCCGTGCCCGTAAGGGGGGCCTCGCCCGGGGCCAGCACGGTCAGCCGCCCGGCGGCGATCCCGACGTCGGCGGGCCTGCCGGGGCGGCCGGTGCCGTCGACCAGCAGACCGTTCCGGACGACCAGGTCGAAGCCGTTCACTGGACCTGCCCGAGGAAGGCGCGCAGCCGCTCGTGGCGGGGCGCCGCGAGCACCTCGCGCGGGTCGCCGCGCTCGACGACGACGCCGTCGTCCATGAACACCAGCTGGTCGCCGACCTCGCGGGCGAAGTTCATCTCGTGGGTGACGACCATCATGGTCATGCCGGTCGCCGCGAGATCCCGCATCACGGCCAGCACCTCCTGCACGAGCTCGGGGTCGAGCGCGCTGGTCGGCTCGTCGAACAGCATGAGGCTGGGCCGCATGGCGAGGCTGCGGGCGATGGCCACCCGCTGCTGCTGGCCGCCGGACAGCTGGGCCGGGTAGTGGTGGGCCCGGTCGGCCAGGCCGACGCGTTCCAGCAGCTCCTGCGCCTGCCGCCTGGCCTGTGCGGCGGGCGTGCCCAGCACGGTGACCGGCCCCTCCATCACGTTCTCGATCGCGGTGCGATGCGGGAACAGGTGGAAGCGCTGGAACACCATGCCGATGCCGCGCCGCTGCCGGGACAGCTCGGCCGGGCGCAGCGCGTGCAGCCGGCCGCCGCGCTCGGCGTAGCCCATCAGCTCGCCGTTCACCCAGATCCGGCCCGAGTCGATCGTCTCCAGGCGGTTGACGCAGCGCAGCAGGGTCGACTTGCCCGACCCCGACGGGCCCACGACGCACACCACCTCGCCCGCGGGGACGTCGAGGTCGATGCCCTTGAGCACCTCCAGCGAGCCGAAGCGCTTGCGGACCGCGCGGATGCGCACCATCGGCTGGTCCTGCGCGTTCACCGCGACTCCTTCGACGACGGGGACTCCTTCGACGGCAGGGGCTCCTTCGACTGGGACTCCTCGGGCGACCGGGACTCCTTGGACGGCAGCGGCGGGGACAGGTTGCGGCGGACCCGGGAGGACAGCCGCACATGGCCGCGCTCGAACCGTTTCTCGACGAAGTGCTGGCCGACGCTCGCGATGGTGGTGAGCACGACGTACCAGATCGAGGCGACCACGAGCATCGCGATGACCTCGAAGTTGCCGAGGTAGATGCGCTGCGCCACGGTCAGCAGCTCGGCCCCGGCGATCACCGAGACCATCGAGGTGGTCTTCAGCATCGAGATGAACTGGTTGCCGGTCGGCGGGATGATCACCCGCATGGCCTGCGGCAGCACCACGCGGCGCAGGACCTGCCGGTGCGACATGCCGAGCGACTCGGCCGCCTCCCGCTGGCCCGGGTCGACCGAGCGGATGCCCGCACGGACGATCTCCGCCATGTACGCGCCCTCGTTGATCGCCAGGCCGAGCAGCGCGGCGGTGAACGGCGTGATGACGGCGTTCGCCTGCCACTCGATCAGCTTGGGCCCGCCGAACGGCACGCCGATCGCGAAGGTGGGGAAGACCAGCCCGATGTTGAACCAGAAGATGAGCTGCACCAGCAGCGGCGTGCCGCGGAAGAACCACGTGTAGAGCGCGGAGGTGCCGCGCAGCATGGGGTTGTCCGACAGCTGCATGACGGCGGCCAGCACGCCCAGCGCCAGGCCGATGGCCATGGACAGCACGGTGAGCTGGATCGTCACCCACAGGCCGCCGAGGATCCTGCCGTCGCCCAGGTAGGCGACGATCACGTCCCAGTGCAGGTTCTCGTTGACGATGACCGTGTAGGCCAGCCAGACGAGGAAGAGGAGGGCGACGGCCGCCCCCAGCCACCTGCCGGGCCGTACGGGGCGCACGGCCTCGATCGGCAGCTCGGCGCCGGCCGCCTGCTCCCGGGTCACTTCCACGGCTGGGTGTTGACCAGCACGCCGTCGACGGCGTTGGCCGTCACGCCGTACTTGTCGAGCACGGCCGTGTAGCCGCCGTCGGCCTGGAGCTCCTCCATCGCCTTGGCGACCGCGTCACGCAGCGCCGTCTTGCGCTTGTCGACGGCGATGCCCCACGGCCCGGCGTCGTACTGGTCGGGCAGCACGTCGTACTTGCCGGTGTCCTTGGCGTACATGACGGCGACGGGGTAGTCGACGATCGTCGCGGCGGCGCGCCCGGAGTCGATCGAGAGCAGGCCGGTGGGCGCGTCCTCACTCTGCATGATCTTCATTTTGGTGGCGCACTTCTCGTTCTGCTTCTCGCCGATGGCGAGGTTGGAGCTGCCCTTGGCCAGCACCACCGTGCGGCCGCACAGGTCCTCGAGGTTCTTGATCCCGTCGGGGTTGCCCTTCTTCACCATGATGGCGCCGCCGGCGTTGAAGTAGTCGACGAAGTCGACCGCCGCGCGCCGCTCCTCGGTGTCGCTCATCGAGGACATCACCAAGTCCCAGCGCCCGCCCTGAAGGCCGGGGATGAGCCCGTCGAAGGCCGCGTTGGTGATCGAGAACTTCAGGCCGAGCTTGGCCGCGATGGCCGCGCCGAGGTCGGGGTCGACGCCGGTGAGCTCCTGGGTGCCCTCCTTGTACATCTCCATCGGGGGGTAGCCCTCGGACGTGGCGACCCGCAGCGTGCCCGTCTTGCGCACGTCCTCGGGAACCAGGTCTTTGGCGGTCTTGCCCGTCGTGGCCGCCGCGTTGTCGCCCGCGGCGGCCCCCGACGACGAACGCCCGCAGCCGCCGGCGAGCGCCGACACGACCAGCGCGCCAGCTATGGCCATATATAGGCGCTTTGTCATGGAACCTCCTGTTTTGCGAACGATTGAGCTTATGCTGACGACAGGAGGTAACGGCTGTAACAATCGTGAACGCTTGCGGTCCTGAGCATCGAAGTCTTCGACGCTCCGCCCGGTGGTGTCCTTCCTCGTGACGCGGCGACCGGGAACGGCGCCACACCCAGCCGACTGCAAGTGACCCACAAGTTGCGATCGTTACGTTCCGCACATGAGGAAAAGATCGTCTGCTCTGGCCGCCCTGTCCGCCGTCGCCATGCTGGCCGTTCCCGTCGCCGCCCCGGCCGCGGCGGCGCCGGCCGGGGCCTCGCCGGTCGCCGCGGCCCCGCAGGCCCGCGGGACCGCGGCCCTCTCCTTCCGCGGCATGAACCTGAGGATCCCGTCCGCCTGGAAGGTGCGCCGCTACGCGGACACGGTCAGGGTGATCACCGGTGCGTGCGCCGATCCCGAGTACTTCTACGGCGACTGCAAGGGCTTCTGGCTGGTCGGCCCCAAGACACTGGGCTATTGGGGATACACCGGCAAGACCCAGTACATCCCCACGCTCGCGCAGCCTTCGTGTCCCTTCGGCGGGCTCACCCCCGTGGTGTTCGCGGACAGGGCCGGTTCGAAGGGGCTACGGCAGGCCGGGCGGGGGCACACGGCCAAGTACACGGCCTGGCGCGACTACTGCGAGCCGCAGGGCAGTTCCGGGCGCAAGGTGAGGTTCACGCAGCGGGAGTGGTTCCTGCCGACCTCGAAGATCCTGGTGGCGGACCTGTGGGACCACAAGGAACTGTCCGGCCTGCTCAAGAACGCCACCTGGAGCTGACCGGGAACGCCTGCCCGCCCGCTCCGCCGCAGGGATCGGGAGCCGGCCGGCGCGGCGCTTGCCCCGGCTCTCAGCCGCCCAGCCCGTGGGCCGGGCGGGACGCGGACGCCGCGGGCCGTACGACCGCGACCCGGGCACGCTGGACGTTCGGTTTGCCCGCCGGACGCGCCACGGCGGTCCAGCACACCGCGCCCACGGCGAGAGCCGCCACCAGCGTGAGCCACCCCAGGGCCCGCCCCGCGCGCAGGCCGTACCCGCAGGCGAGCCAGTACAGCGACAGGAGCATCCGGGCCCGGCCGCGCGGGCTGCCCAGCCGCCGCATCTCCATCGCGCCGAACGCGAAGTCGTCCGCCACGCGCGCGTCGTCGACGCCCGGCCGCAACCGCTCGTACAGGACCGCCAGGCGCGCCGGATCGGACGCCCGATCCCCGGCAGGACCGGCGGAAGGCCCGTCCACCCCCTGCGCCGGCCATCCCCGCCACAGGTGCTCGTCGGCGATGACGCGGCGGCGGCTCCACCACCGGACGGGCGGCCAGCCCAGGCGCAGCCCGAGCCCGCCAGGGGGCGCGGCGAACAGGCACTCCCGCAGGCGCAGGCCCTCGGGACGGCGCAGCCCGCCGAGGCCGCACGCGCGCAGGTCGGCCCCGGTCAGCGTGAGCGCGCCCGCGTCGAGGCCGTCGAGCGAGGTCACCCGCAGCCGGCCCGCGCGCCGCGCGACGGCCGCGGGCCCGGCGAGCGTCGCGTCCCGCAGGTCGACCTCGGCGTCCGACAGCCGCGCGGCGAGCCGGCCGAGGACGGCCGCCGAGCGCAGCACCACCCGGCACCCGCCGGTGTCGAGGTGCAGCGGCGCGCAGGCCCGTACGCCCGCCAGCGACAGACGCCGCACGATCCGCATCGGGCCGAGGTAGGCCGCCCCCTCGAAGCGGGCGTGCTGGAACTCGGCGCTCGCTGCGCAATCCGAGCCGCGGAAGGAGACGGCCCGGTGGAACCGGGCGCCGCGGAAGCAGGCGTCTCCATGGAAGGCGGCCCCGTCGAACACGGCGAACCCGTGGAACTGCGCGTGCTGGAACGACGCGTTCCCCGCCTGCCGGAACGTCGCGTTCCCCGTCTGTTGGAACGTCGCGTTCCCCGTCTGTTGGAACGACGCGTTCCCTGCTTCCTGGAACGACGTGTTCCCCGCGCTCGGGAACGACGCTCGCGGAAACTGCGCGTCCCGGGACGGCTCGGTCGCGGTTTCCCCGGCCGGCGGGGCGCCGAACGGCCCCGCCCCGAACCGTGTCTCCCCGAACCGCGCCTCACCGAACAGGGCGTCGCCGCGCACCGTGACGTGGTCGAACGTGGCGTGACCGCACACCCGCGCGTCATGCAGGGACAACTCCCGCAGGAACCGCGCATCCCGGAAGGAGACGTTGCGGAGGAACCGGGCGCCGTAGAACGAGGCGAGACGGTCGAACCTGGCGTGGCCGAAGGTCGCGTCGCCGGCGAAGACGACCTCGCCGAAGCGGGCCGGGCCGGTGAAGACCGCCCGGTCGAACCTCGCCCTGCCCAGGCGGCCCTCAACGCCGTCGAGGACCCGCGCGAGCAGGTCCTCAGGCAGGAGGGTGCCGCGCAGGTCGAGAGCCTGGCCGGGCGTCAGGCTCCGCAGCACCTCGGCCGTCTCGGCCGGGGTGAGGTGCGCCAGGCACCTGCCGTACGGCTCCTGGGCGACGCCCAGGCACTCGGGCATGGCGTCGCACGTTCTCCAGACCACGTCGAGCGGAGCGATCCGCGACCGGGGTGTCATGGCAACGTCATACCCGATGTCCCGTCTCGGGACATTAAAGCGTGATGGATAGGTAACAGTGTGTGTCCGCCGCGTGATCGACGCCGTGCCCGCGGGCGGCCGTTTGCCCTGGACGGGCAGGGGTACCCGACGTGCATGTCTGAGCAGCCGAACTCCACACCGCCACCGCAGACGCAGCCGTACCCGGGCCGGACGGGCGAGATGACGCCCGAGCCCAGGGACGAGATGCGCGACTACGCCGGACGCGACCTGCTGGCCGGCAAGCGCGCCCTCGTCACCGGCGGCGACTCCGGCATCGGGCGGGCCGTCGCCGTGGCGTTCGCCAAGGAGGGGGCGGACGTCGCGATCGCGTACCTGACCGAGCACGAGGACGCCGAGCACACCAGGAAGCTCGTGGAGCAGGAGGGCCGCCGCTGCGTGACCATCCCCGGCGACCTCGCCGATCCCCGGCACTGCGAGGAGGTCGTGGAACGCACGGTCCGCGAGCTCGGCGGCATCGACGTGCTCGTGAACAACGTGGCCACGCAGACCCCCGTGCAGTCGTTGGAAGAGCTGCCGGACGAGCAGTGGGAGCACACCTTCGCGGTCAACATCCACAGCTACTTCCGGGTGACCAAGGCCGCGCTGCGGCACATGCCGGAGGGCGGCTCGATCGTGAACACCTCGTCGATCAACGGGCTGCGCGGCAACAAGACCCTGATCGACTACTCCGCGACCAAGGGTGCGATCAACGCGTTCACCTACTCGATGGCCCAGGTGCTGGTCGAACGGGGGATCCGGATCAACGCCGTGGCCCCCGGACCGGTCTGGACGCCGCTCATCCCGTCGACGTTCCCGGAGGAGAAGGTGGACAAGTTCGGTCAGCAGGTGCCGATGGGCCGGCCTGCCGACCCGGACGAGATCGCACCGTCGTACGTGTTCTTCGCCGCCAACCGGCTGTCGTCGTACTACACGGGCGAGGTCCTCGCCCCGATCGGCGGCGAGACGCTGCCCGGGTGACGGCGCCGGTGGAGCCGAAGGGCCGCCCGCGGAAGACCCGGGCGGCCCTTCGGCGTGGTTCACCCGTTCTCGTTCAGGCGGCGGCTCTGGTCCTGCAGCTCGTCGATCAGCCGGGAGGCCTCGGCCTTGCTGAGTCCCTCCGGCACGTCCCGCCCGGCCTCCCTGGCCAGCGTGCGCAGGTAGGACTCCTGCGGCGCGGTCATCGGCTCGTCCCCGGTCGCCCACTCCTCGGGGTCCTTCTCCACAGGTCCTCGGTCCATGACTCCTCCATTGTCGAACTGCCGTTCGCTCTACCCGTCGTCGTGGTCCGTAACCGGATCACCGTGCGGCGGGATGGCGCAGGTAGCGGGCGCGGGTGAGCTCGGACTCGGCGGGCTCCGCCCGTCGCCGCAGCATCCGCGCGGCGAGCACGCCGCCCGTGGCGCATCCCGCGGCCAGCGCCGCCGCCGCGGCGAACATCGAGCCGGTCCGGGTCGACGGAGGCTCGGGCCGTACGGCGCGGGCCCGCCAGGCGCGCAGCCACATCGCTTCGGCCGCCGCGTCGAGAAGATAGGTGGGCCGGATGCGGCCCGTGGGCACGTAGACCAGATCGACGGCGAGCAGCGTCGCCGCCGTGGCCATGCCCAGACGGCGTGCCTGGTCGGCGCCGCCGGGGCTGGACGCGCCGCGGATCTGCGTCCACCCGATACCCACGAGGAGCCCGGCGACCGTGCGTTCCAGCCATCGGTCGGTCTTCGCGCCGAACACTTTCTCGAAGCTCGGCAGGTGCAGGAGCGGCCACAGTCCGCCCGCCATGTTGAAGAGCCCGTGGGCGCGGGCCAGGGCCGCTGCGCCCCTGTCGTCCTGGGTGGTCATAGGCCGACGATGCCCGGCCGAAAAACGGACAAACCGCGCTCGGTTCGGTGCGCGGGCCGGGGGTAGGCGCACATGGAGCAGCAGCGGGAGGACACCATGCCGGGAAATTTCAAGATCCGGCCGCTCGGGGGAGCGGCGGGCTGCCTCATGATGATCGTCATCTCGGTCGTCGCGTCGATCCTGCTCACGATCCTGGCCAACGTCCTGCTTCGCTGACCGGCCCGGCGCACCCTGGATCGTGATTGCGTCAGCCGAAAACGGGATTCCGGTCGGCTCAAATGATATATAGCGCGCCAATAATGCGGAATTGTCCATGAACCACGAATTCGCGCGCTGACAGATAGAACAATTCGCCTATATCATCGCCGACCGTGGCTGAAAGCGATCTTTCGAGCCCGTCCCTTGTCGATGATCTCTACTTTGTCCTGCACGACAATGCGACGGGTCATCCGTTGCTTCATTCCCGGCTCACCGGGCTGGTGCTGGCGAGCGGGGTCCTCGGAGAACTCATGATCGCCGAGCGCGTGGCGCTCGACGTCGCCGCGACCCCCGAACGCCTCTACGCGACGGTCCAGGAGGCCGGAGGCGACCCGCTCACCCGCGCGGTGCTCAGTCACGTCATCGCCGAGCCATACCACCCGGTCGGCACGTGGCTCCTCTTCTTCGCCCGCACGATCTACGCCGACGTCACCGCCAGGATGATCGCCGCGAAGCTGCTGAAGCCTCCGGTCAGGCACCTGCTGAAGCATCAGCCCGCGGCGCCGGCGGACGTGAACACCGCCGCATGGCCGCTCGCCCGCCTGAACCTCGCCGTGCAGCGGCGCAGGCCGCCGGTGACCCGGGATTGCCTCCTCCTGGGGCTCCTGGCCGCGGCCGGCTGCGCCCAGCGGGTCCTGTCCGAGCACGATCCCCCGTTCGTGGCCGCCGCGACCGCCATGCTCCCCCTACCGCTGCAGAGACTCATCGCCCAAACCAAGGTCGCCGTCGGCGAGGCCGTCATCAGCCGCCGGTGACCCCACCCCCCTAACACGGAGTTCCAGGTGTCCCTCACACAGCAACGGCCCAGCGCCGTCACCGCCGCACTGGCCGAGGACCGGCTCGGCGTACCGTCCATCGTGTTCTTCGTCATCTCCGCGGCGGCGCCCCTGATGGTCGTCGCGGGGTCGGTCCCGACGGCGTACACGGTGACGGGCGTCATCGGCGTCCCGTTCGCGTTCCTGCTGCTGGGCGCCGTCTTCGCGCTCTTCGCCGTCGGATACGTGACGATGGCCAGGCACGTGGTCAACGCGGGCGCCTTCTACGCCTACGCCGCGCAGGGTCTCGGCCGCACCCAGGGAGTCGCGACCGCATGGGTGGCTCTGCTGGCGTACAACGCGCTGCAACTCGGCCTCTACGGAATCATCGGATCGGCGGCCGAGCCGCTGCTCACCGACTGGTTCGGCGGCTCGCCCCCGTGGTGGGTGATCGCGCTCGTGGCCTGGGCGCTGACCGGCGTGCTCGGCCTGCTGCGCGTGGAGGTCAACGGCAAGATCCTGTCCATCCTGCTGATCAGTGAGATCGCCATCGTGCTGCTGTTCGATTTCGGCGACGTGACGCACGCCGCCGCGGGCGGTCTCAGCTTCGAGGGCTTCACCCCCGGCGCGCTGTTCGTGCCCGGCGTGGGCGCGGCGCTCGCCACCGTCGTCGCGGGGTTCGCCGGTATCGAGTCGTCGGTGGTCTTCGCCGAGGAGTCCAAGGACCGCCACAGGACGGTGCCCATCGCCACCTACCTGGGCATCGCGATCATCGCCGTGCTGTACTCGTTCTCCGCCTGGGCGCAGACGGTGCCGACCGGGCCGGACGGGATCGTCAAGGCCGCCTCGGAGCAGGGGACCGAGCTCATCTTCAACCAGGCCGCCGCCCACCTGGGCTCCGCCGTCTCGACCATCGGCTCGGTGCTGTTCGTGACCAGCAGCGTCGCCTGTATGATCGCCTTCCACAACACCACGGCCCGCTACATCTTCGCTCTGGGCCGGGAGAACGTCCTGCCCTCGGTCTTCGGCCGCACCTCGGCCCGCACCGCCGCTCCGATCGCCGGGTCTCTGCTGCAGACGGTGCTCGGGCTGATCGTGATCACCGTGTACGCGGTCTCCGGCCTCGACCCGGTCACCAAGATGTTCTTCATCTTCGGCACCTTCGGCGGTCTCGGGCTGCTGACCCTGCTCACCGTCACCTCGATCTCGGTGATCGTGTTCTTCTCCCGTGACCCCCGGGGGGAGACGACCTGGCGCACCCGCGTCGCCCCGGCCCTGGCGATCCTGGCGCTCTGCGTGATCATCGGTCTCACCCTCGTCAACTTCGACACGGTCCTCGGGGTCGAGCCCGACTCGATCCTCCGCTGGGTCCTGCCCGGGATCTTCGTCGTGGCGATCGTCTTCGGCCTCGTCTGGGGCCGGGTGCTGAGGTCGACCCGGCCGGAGGTGTACGCCAACATCGGCCTGGGCGCGCGGGCCGTCGGCGGGGGCGTCAAGTGACCGCCGAGATCACCCGGCTGGCGGACGCGGACGCGGCCGGCGGCCTCATCGCCGACACCTTCCACACCGACGAGATCACCAGATGGCTCATCCCGCGGATGGACGACCGCCTGCCGATGCAGCGGCGGTTCTTCACCATGTGGGCCGGGCACGCGCTGGAACACGGCGACGTCTACGGCATCCACGAGTCGGGCGAACTGGCCGGTGTAGCGGTCTGGTTCGCCGCGCCGTTCCCCGAGATCCCCGGTGAGCAGGAGGCGATCGCGTCCTTCGCGGGGGAGAACGCCGGACGTTACCGTCTCCTCGGGGAGCTGATGGACAAGCTGCACCCGCACGAGCCGCACCACTACCTGGCGTTCATCGCACTCAAGCGGGGGAGGACCGGCCGCGGCCTGGGCAGCCTGCTGCTGGAGGAACACCACCGCAGGTGCGACGCCGAAGGTATCGCGGCCTATCTGGAGGCCAGCAGCCAGGCGAGCCGGCGGCTCTATCTCCGCCACGGCTACGCCGACATGCCCGAACTGGTGCGGCTGCCCGATGGTCCGGTCATGTACCCCATGTGGCGCGAGCCCCGCTCGTCCGCGCAGCCCGGATAACCGCACAGCCCGCGAACCACCGAGGCCGGAAGACGGGCGGCGGCAGATCGCTCAGCCCGACCGCTCAGCCGCCGCCCGTCTCCTCGGCCCGGGTGGACACGTACGCCCCCTGCCCTTCGACCACGTACACAAGACCTTCGCCGCTGAGCACCTCGACGGCGCGGCGAACTTCGTCGGGCGCGAAACCGTGCTCCCGCACGAGGCGCTCCTCGGGCGGCAGAGGACGGTCGGGCTCGATCCGGCCGCGCACGATCTCCTCGCGCAGCATCGCCGCGAGCCGCCGGTACGCGGGGACCGGCTCGTCGGAATCGCTGGTGACGGCCACGCCCCCCCACTGCCCGTCCCCGCCCGTTCCAATCCTCGGCCTCCGCCCCGGCTTGTCGTTCCCCACCGCCCCGTGACCGGCGGCCGCGATCCGGTTGCCGTGATCGGCCGGATCGGTGGCGTCGTCGGCGATCGCGCGAAGCCGGGCCCTGTCTCGGCGCGCGGAGCGGCTCCCCGGGCACCGGCCGGCAGTACCCGCTCCGGCGGTCTCCCCAGGCGGCTCACTCGCGGGCGGGCTCGGCGTGGCGGCCGGCCGAGGGTTCCGGCCGGGGCGAGCGCAGCGCCGGAGCGGCGAGGGCCACGAACAACGCGAGCACGGCGGGCACCAGCAGCGCGTGCGGAAGGGAGACGGCCTCGGCCAGGCCGCCGATGAGAACGGGACCGGTGAGGAAGCCGGTGTAGCCGAGACTCGCCACGGCGGCCAGCGCGCGACCCGACTGGGCGGGGTCGCGATGCCCGGCGGCCGAGAACACCTGGGGAACGATGCACGACAGGCCCGCGCCGAACAGCCCGAAGCCAACGACCCCGGCGACGGGGTGACCGACGAGGATCCCTGCCGCGAGGCCCACCCCGGCCAGCCCCCCGCAGCAGCGGACCAGCGTGACCGGCCCCAGCCGGGCGGCGAGGCGGTCCCCGGCGAACCGGCCGGCCGTCATCATGATCGAGAACGCCGCGTACGCGGCCGCGGCGAAGCCGGCGGAGGAGCCCAGGTTGTCGCGCAGGTAGACGGAACTCCAGTCGGCCGAGGCGCCTTCTCCGATCATGCAGCAGAAGCCGAGGACGCCGAGGAACAGCACGGCGCTGTTGACGCGCCACCGCCGTGCCGGGCCGGTCGCGGGGGACGCGACCTGCGCCGCCTCTCGCGCCGGGTCGTCCCGGACGGCCCAGCGGGCGCTCAGCAGGGCGATGAGCAGGATCACCGCACCCATCGCCGCGAAGGTCGCCCCCGGGCTCACCCCGGCGTGCGCGAACAGTCCGCCGGCGGACGCCCCCGCGAACCCGCCCACGCTGAACACCGCGTGGAAGGACGACATGATCGGCCGGCCGTAGGCCCGCTCGACGACGACGGCGTTGGCGTTCATGGCCACGTCGAGGGTGCCGTGCACCGCGCCGAACGCGAACAGGGACAGCGCCAGCGCCGGCAGGTTGGGCATGTAGGCGGGAATCACCAGGACGAGGCCCTGGACGATGGCCATCGGCAGCATGGTCCGGTAACTGCCGTGACGGTCCACCAGCCGGCCGACGACCTGCATGCCGGTGATGGCGCCGGCCGCGATGCCGAGCAGGCCGAGGCTGAGCGCGCCGTCGCTCAGTCCCAGGCCGGCCTTGATGGCGGGAATCCGGCTGGTCCACGTGCCGATGGCCATGCCCGACAGCAGGAACAGTCCGTAGACGGCCACACGTGCGCGCAGGAGCACGGGGCGGGCGGGGGCGGACAGAGCCATGGGGTGCTCCTCGAGTGCCGAGCGATTCGTACTGGAAGGTTCGTCTGTGCCCCGGCGTGGAAGTGCCTGCGGCGGCCGGTGTGGAGGTGGCCGGGGCCGGGCAGCCAGTGCCAAGCGGCTGGTGTGGAGGCGGCGGCTGTGCGAACGATCAGGGAAGGTGTTCGCACCGCACCGCCCCCGAGGAGCGTCGGGTCGACTGACCGTGCGGTTGCGAACCCGGTGCGACGCCGGCCACGGCCACGGACGGCTTCGGCGTGACGCCGCACACGCGGGGGAGAGGCGGTGCTCAGGTGACGGGGACCGACGCGGGGGCGGAGGCGGGCACGGTGCGGACGGTGACTCCGGCGGCGGCGAGGGCGTCGTGCTGGTCTCGGGGGATGCCCTCGTCCGTGACGACCACGTCGAGCCGGTCGAGCCCGCAGACCGCACCGAACGCCGTCCGGGCGAACTTGCCCGAGTCGCACGCGACGACGACGCGGCGGGCCGAGGCGATCGCGGCCTGCTTGATGGCCACCTCGGGCAGGTCGTGGGCGGTCAGGCCGTGCTCGGCCGACAGGCCGCAGCAGCCGATCACCGCGGTGTCGAACCGGAGGGCCTTGATCGAGGTCTCGGTGAGCGGGCCCATGAAGTTCATCTCCCCGTGCCGCACCTCTCCTCCCGGCAGGACGAGGCGGATGCGGGGTGCGGCCGCCAGTTCCTGGGCCGCCTGCAGCGCCAGCGGCAGGACGGTCAGGCGTCGCTCGCGTACGGCCCGGGCGACTTCGAGCGCGGTCGTGCCGCCGTCGAGCAGCACGGCCTCGCCGTCGGCCAGCAGCGCGGCGACCTCGGCGCCGATGTGGCGCTTGGCGTCGATCGCCTCCCGCTCGCGCACCCCGAAGGGCGGCTCCTCGCCGCGCAGCAGCAGGCTCAGGGCGCCGCCGCGTACCCGCCGGACCACCCCCTGCTGGGCGAGTTCGTCGAGGTCGCGCCGGATGGTCATCTCCGACACGCCGTACGCCAGCGCCAGCTCCGCCACGGAGACGCTGTCGGCGGTGCGCAGCGCGTTCATGATGGCCCGGATCCGATCGGCACTTTCCATGTGTGCATTTGAACACAGGTCATGTGCGAAAGCAAATAAATCTACTTTGTAAAGGTGGCAGACTGGTCGCATGCGCGCGAGCCGGTTGCTGTCCCTGCTGCTCCTGCTGCAGACCCGCGGCAGGATGACCGCCACGGAGATCGCCGAAGAACTCGAAGTCTCGGTCAGGACCGTCTATCGCGACGTCGAGGCCCTGTCGGCCGCCGGGGTGCCCGTTTACGCCGACCGTGGCCCGCTGGGCGGCTACCGGCTGCTCGACGGCTACCGTACCCGCCTGAACGGGCTCACCGTGGAGGAGGCGTCCTCCCTGTTCCTGGCCGGGCTGCCGGGCCCGGCAGCCGAGCTCGGGCTCGCCGACTTCGCCGCGGCGGCGGAGCTGAAGCTGCTGGCCGCGCTGCCGCCCGAACCGCGGTCCCACGCGGCCAGGATGCGGGAGAGATTCCACCTCGACGTGCCTGGCTGGTATCGCGGCGCCGACGAGGCGCCGTTCCTCACGGAGGTCGCGGAGGCGGTGTGGGAGGAGCGGGCGCTCCGGCTGCGCTACCGCCGGTGGGGGCCGGCGGAGGTGGAACGGCTGGTGCATCCCTACGGCCTGGTGTTGAAGGGCGGTTCCTGGTATCTCGCCGCCGCCTGCTCGGGCACGGTGCGGACCTACCGGGTGGGCCGCATCCTGGAGGCCGAGGTGCTGCCCGAGCGCTTCGAACGGCCGGCGGACTTCGACCTCGCCGAGTTCTGGCGCGGCTTCGCCGCGGAGTTCGCCTCACGCATGTACACGGCAGAGGCGGTGATACGGCTCGCGCCGGGGGCGGAGGACCTGCTCCGGTACACCCTTGGGGGAGACGTCGTCGACAAGGCGCTGGCCGGCGGGCAGCCGGAGTCCGGCGGCTGGACCCGGCTCACGCTGCCGATCGAGTCACTCACGCACGCGCGGTGGTTGTTCCTGCGCATGGGCGCTCTCGTCGAGGTGCTGGAGCCGGCCGACCTCCGCGCGCTGATGGCCGAGGCCGTCGCCGACCTGTCCCGCGTGTACGGCGCGGCGCCGGACGGCGGCGTCTCGCCGGTGCGGATGCCGCCCGCCCCCGATCCGGCAAATCCGCCGTGACCCGCCGGCCGGCACCGCCCGCGTCCTGTTGTCACTCCTGGACGGCCGCACCGCCGGGGCCGGGGTCTGGTGGGTATCAGTGGTGGGCGGTCATGTGCGCGAGGGTCTGTTCGGCGCTGTCGGGAGAGAAGGCGCCGTCGATGCCTTCGGCCGCACCCTCGGCCGCCTCGACGGAGCGGGGCAGGAGGATCTTCTCGTAGGCGATGACGGCGTCGTCCAGCTCGGCGTGATCGATGAGGGCGCGGGCGAGGTCGGCGCCGTCGCGCATGGCGAGATTGGCGCCCATGCCGGAGAAGGGGGACATCAGGTGGGCGGCGTCGCCGAGGAGGGTGACCCCGGGGGTGTGCTCCCAGACGTGGGGGACGGGCAGGGCGAACAGCGGGCGGTTGACGTAGCCGGTGTCGGTGATGTAGCCGCGCAGCGCCGGGCTCCAGTGGGCGAAGCGCTCCAGGAGGGCGTCGCGGACGGCGGTGGGGTCGGCCAGGTCGACGCCGGCCTGCCGGTGCCAGTCCTCGGGGGTGCGCATGCCGACATAGACGCGGATGTGGCCGCCGCTGTTGCGCTGGGCGACGAAGCCGAGGTTGTCGTCGAGGGCCAGCATGGTGCCGTCGCCGGTGAGGGCGGCGAGCTCTGGGTGGCGGGCGTCGGCGTCGTTGAGGCCGGTTTCGACGAAGGTGACGCCGGTGTAGACCGGGACGGCGTCGGAGACCAGGGCCTCGCTGTAGTCCCGGGGAAATTTCCAACGGATTTGCCTGACCTGCACTGATACGGGCATGTTCCGTTTGTTGATCACTTCCGCTACGGTTCGTACGGTCCTGACCCGGGTTGCGGTGTGGAGATGGTCGATGTCGACCCGAATGTTCTCCGAGGACCAGCTGGAGCGGCTGCGGTCTTTCCCCGACATCAGCCGCGAGGATCTGATCCGGTACTTCACCCTGGCGTCCGCCGACGTCGCCTCCATCGACCCGGGCCGCGGCCGCGGCCCGGGTGATCGATTAGGGCTTGCCGTCCAGCTCGCCACGTTGCCCTGGTTGGGGTTCGTGCCGGATGAGGTGAGTTCGGCGCCGCCGGTGGCGTGGGCCGGCTGGCCGAGCGGCTGGGGATCGATCCGGACGTTCTGGCCGAGTGCGGTCAGCGGGAGCAGACACGCAGCGATCATCTGCGGTTGGTGGCCGGCTATCTGGGGTGGAAGAGCGCCCCGGCCGGCAGCACCGCGATGAAGGAGCTGGAGCAGTTCCTGCTGGACCGGGCGATGGAGCATGACTCGCCCACGCTGTTGTTCAACTTGGCCACCGAGTATTTGATGGCGGCCAAGACGATCCGGCCGGGCGTGACGACGCTGGCCAAGATGGTCGCCGCCGCCCGAACCGGCGCCACCGCGCTGACCTGGGAGAAGGTGGCGCACCTGCTCACCGATCAGCTACGCGCGGATCTGGACCGGCTGCTGGTCTATGACGCCGGGCTGAAGATGACCCGGCTGGCCTGGCTGATCAAAGCGGCCACCGATCCCAGCGCGACCTCGGTCAAGACCGCCATCGACAAGCTGCTCTACCTGCGCAACATGGACGCCCACACCCTGGATGTGTCGGCGCTGGCGGCCGAACGGCGCCGTTTTCTGGCCTCGGTCGGCCGCCGCTCGACCAACCAGGCGCTGGAACGCCGCGAGCCGCAGCGGCGCTACCCGATCTTGCTCGCGGTGGTCACCCAGTCCGCGGTCGATCAGGTCGACGAGGTGGTGATGCTGTTCGACCAGGCCGTGTCCGCCCGGGAGTCGCGAGCCAAGTCCAAGACGGACGAGGCGCTGGTCGAGCGGGCCAAGGCCGGTGAGGCCCGCCAACTGCTGCTGGATGTGATCTTGCCGGTGCTCGCCGACACGTCCATCCCGGACGAGCAGATCGGCGGCCTGCTGCGCAACACGATCGGGATGAGCAGGCTGCGCGAGGTCGTCTCCGAGGGCTGGAAGAAGCTGCCCCGCGATCACGGCCGGCTGTCGGCGCTGCATGCCTCCTACACCTACCTGCGCCAGTTCACCCCGCAGGTACTGGCGGCGATCGACTTCCAGGGCAGCACCGGCACCGCGGATCTGATGGAGGCGGTGGCCATCTTGAAGCGGCTGAACGAGAGCGGCGGCCGCAAGGTGCCCGAGGGCGCGCCGACCTCGTTCGTGCCCACCCGCTACGCCGAGTACCTGGCCAAGGCGCGAAAAGACGGTGACGAGACCGCCTACCGCCACTATTGGGAGCTGTGCGTGGTGCTGGCGCTGCGCGACGGGCTGCGCTCGGGCGACATCTTCGTGCCCGGCTCGCGCCGCTACGCCGACCCGGCCACCTACCTGTACACGCCCGAGCAGTGGGCGCCACGGCGCGCCGACTTCTGCAAGCTGGTCCGCAAGCCCGCTAACGCGGCCGAGGCGATCGAGCAGGGCAAGGAGGAACTGGGCGCCGCGCTGGCACAGCTGGAGCAGACGCTGGCTGCGGCGCTGCCGGACGACACCGGCGCGGTGCGGCTGGATGAGGACGACCAGCTGGTCATCCCGCCGCTGTCGGCCGAGGACGTGCCGGGCGAGGTCAAGGAGCTGAAGGCGGAACTGACCGGGATGCTGCCGTTCGCGCCGATCGCCTCGCTGCTGATCGAGCTGGACGTGCGCACCGGGTTCCTGGACTGCTTCACCCACGCCGGCGGCCGCAAGCAGGCCCGCTCGGCCGATCTCAAACGCAACATCCTCAGCGTGCTCATCGCCAACGCCACCAATTTGGGGCTCGCCCGGATGTCGGAGGCCTGCGGTATCCCGTATGACGTGCTGCGCTGGACGCAGGAGTGGTACGTGCGGGAGGAGACGCTGCGCGAGGCCAACACCTGCCTGGTCAACCATCACCATGGGCTGGCGCTGTCGAAGGTGTTCGGCGGCGGCACCATGTCGAGCTCGGACGGCCAGCGTTTCCCGGTGCGGGGCAAGAGCACGACCGCCCGGGACATGACCGTCCACGGCGGGCAGGTGCTCTCGTCCTACACGCACGTGTCGGATCAGCACTCCACGTTCGGCACCAAGATCATCGTACCGGGCGCACGGGAGGCGCACTTCGTGCTGGACGACTTCCTGGGTAACGCCACCGATCTGCCGCTGTTCGAGCTGAAGGAGTGGGGCATGCTGCGCCGTACCCTGCACGCGGCGAAGTATCTGTCCGACCCGGCCTATAGCAGGAAGATCGCCCGCCAGCTGAACAAGGGCGAGAGCCTGCATGCGCTGCGCCGTGACCTGTACTACGCCCAGCAGGGCACGGTCACGAAGCCGGCCTTGGCCGACCAGACGGACCAGGCGTGGTGCCTGACCGTGTTGACCAACGCTGTCATCACCTGGACGACGGAGTACTATTCGCTGGCCGCGCGGCAGTTGCGGGCGGCCGGCCGCGACGTCCCGGACGAGCTGCTCGCCCACATCTCCCCGGCGCACAGTGAGAACGTCAACTTCTTCGGCGTGATCACCGTGGATGTGGAGGCGGAGCTGGACGGCGGCGGCTGGCGGCCGTTGCGCCCGGTTGCCGCGGAGGCGATGTCGATCTGATCGTCACGTCCCTGGCCTGCAGGCGGTGCATGCGCCCATTCGACAGTGACGCCGCAAACGAGCCGTGCACCCCGATGGGGATCCGGCCGCCGACCTGTACGGACGCCTGCGCGAGCTGCGTGAGGCCGCCGCCGTCGACGCTGAGCCGGAGCAGTAGAGCCTGGTGAGCGACGACAGTGACAACCCGCCCGGGGCCGGGCGTGCCTATACGGTGTCGGCCCGGCCGGACGGCTGGCACGATCTGCCGGGCCGGCGGCCGCTGAGCGCGGCCGAACGCGCCCGGCTGCGCCACCCTGCACCAGGCCGCGCAGCACGACACATCTCCCGCGGCGGCGCCGGACCCTGATCCCGGGATGTGTTCTCTCACGATCAGCGGCCTGGACCGCGCGGCCGATCCGGCACGGGCGACCCGGTTGCGCGGCTAAGCGCCGGGCAGAAACCCCCACCCCGCAGGAGTCCGCTCATGAAAAGCTTCATCGCCCGCCACAACCTGTACCTGCTGACCGCGCTCAGCGCCGCGGCCCTCCTCTACACCCTCGTGAGCTGGTCCTCGCTCCCCGTCCCGCAGCGGATGGTCGGCCTGTTCAGCTTCGCGCTGGTCCTGCACCTGTGGGAAGAAGGGCGCTTCCCCGGCGGCTTCACCGCTATGATCACCGACAAACTGGGCTTCGCCGCCCGCAGCCCCCACTTCGGCGAGATCATCACCGCCACCTACGTCTTGTTCATAGCCTTCGTCCCGCTGCTCCTGCCGAACGTGGCCTTCCTGGCCATCGCCCCGATGATGCTCGGCATCCTGGAGGCCATCGCCCACACCGCCGCGATCAAGATGTTCGACCTCAAGCGCTTCTACTCACCCGGCCTCATCACCGCCGGGCTGCTCCTGCTGCCGCTGTCCCTGAGCGCCATCATCCACACCGCGCAGCACGACCTGCTTCAGCCCGCCGAATGGCTGTATGCCTTCCTGTACATGCTCGCGGGCCTCGCCCTGGCGCAGCAGATCGTCGTACGAGAGGCGCCGGTAAGAAACGCGTTATGAGCCTCAAACGAGCGGCTCTGTCCAGGTTTCACCAGACATTTTTGATCTTCGTCACTTAAAGTAGATATTCGTGTGCTCTACGTGAGCGTAGCGTCGTGTGGGGCCTGGCCCGTTGGGGGCCGGCCCGGCAACAGGAAGGCGGTGCGCATGACCACCAGTGAGGACACGACTCAGCAGCAGCGGCTGGAGCAACTGCGGAGTCTGCTGGCCGGAACGCGTGGCGATTCGCGTCTGGGGCGGAATCTGGCGCGCACGCAGAAGGCCAACGTCATATTCGGGGCGACGCTGCATGCCGCCGATCGGCTGCGCCAAGGCGAGCAGCTGACCGAGCTGGAGGACACGCTGCTGCAAGCGCTACGGGTGGTGGTGCCGGAGGAGGAGCTCAAGGGCTGGGGGCGCATCTACCGGGAGACGGTGAGCGTGCGAGGGACGCTGGTGGGGGTGCCCGAGGTCATCACCAGCCGTCCGGTGTCGGAGGGCTACGACTTCGCTGATCTGGTGAAGGATCTCCCGGCTGTGGGGGAGGAGTGGATGGCGCAGTCGAACACGGCACTGATCACCGCAGAGGCGCTGGCAGCGGGAGAGGACTTCGACAGCCCGGAGTTCATCGAGGGCATGCGCGAATGGGGCTTCGGCGTCAGCGCGCCCGCCGTGCTCACCACACCCGGCAACGGGCAGACGGCGCAGGACGCTGAGCGGGCAGAGCCGCTCCGCCAGGCCTATCTGGAGTTCGAGAACTTCCATGTCCATCGCGTGGTGGGTGACGGATGGCCGAACACCAGGGACGAGATCCGCTGGGTCTCGGGCGGCAGCAGTGACCGACGCGGGGCCGAGCCGTTCCTCTCAGAGGAGTTCGGCGGCGACAAGGCCACGGCGGGCAAGACCCCGGCCTTCAGCGTGTTCAACCGGAACGTCTTCAACGGCTCCACAAGTACCGGGCTGATCTTGAGTGTCGCCTGCTGGGAATGGGACACCGGCGGCGGTGGCGACTACGACATCCTCGGGCTCGTGCGAGAGATGAACAACAACATCTTTCTCAACGTCGCATGGACACTCATCGCCCAGATGCCGGGAATGGAGCTCCTTGGACTTCTGGCCGACATCACCTCGCATGCGGTCAACGTGGCCGACCTGGTGAACAAAAACGACCTCTCCAGCGCGCGCACCCTGTTCCTCGACCAGGATGTCTTGGCCGTGCTCTCCCACCGCGGAAGCACGCAATGGCACTTCAACGGCGATGGCCACCACGAGCTGCGGGTGAAGTTCACCGGCGACGCGGTGCCCTTCCCCGAGGCCACTTTGGAGTACGCCGTGCGCACCAGCCAGGGATGGGGCGCGCCGGTCGCTCTGCCTTGGAAGAGCATCACGCCTCCCGCCCTGGCTTCGTACAAGGGCAAGCTCTACGCCGCGTTCGTCCGCAGCGATCGGGCGGTGATGTGGACGCGCCTGGAGAACGGGAAGTGGAGGACACCCGAACGGGTCGGCGGGGACCACAGCTACTGCGCCCCCGCTCTCTGCGTGGCCCACAACGAGCTGTTCTACGCCGTCACCGGCGTAAACAACGCCTTGTACTGGCGCAGATTCACCGAATCCGGGGGCTGGAGCGGGGTCACGAAGTTCAACAGCTACAGCTCCGGCTATGCCCCGTCCATGGCCGCAATCCCGGGCCGGCTGTGGCTGACGCACGTCGGCACCGACGGCAGGCTCTATCACAACACGCACGACGGCAGAGGGTGGAGCTCCCCCCACAGTTCCAACCTCGACTGGTTGGTGGACAGCCCCGCCACGATGGCCCCCCACGGCTCCCAGCAGGTATGGAGGATCGTCCGCGGGATGGACAACTCGCTGGCGTTCAGCGTTTCAGGCTCACCCACCGGCTGGCGCGACGACGTCGGAACCGGAGGCGCAAGGGGGTGGCGCATCACCCATGGCCCGACGCTCACCCTCCATGACGGCAAACTATGGATCTTCCTTCGCGCGATGGACAACACCCTGCTGGTCGGCACCTACACGGACGCCACTCAGTGGACCGCGCCCCAGCAGGTCGGTGGACAAGGCGCCATCAAACCGAAGGATGAGGTCGCCGCGACCTCCCACGACGGCAGGCTGTATGTGATGTATCGCCGCTGAGGAACGGCCGGGCTCGATCCCCGGTCTCATGGGGGTCCCGGCAGTCATGAGGAAATTTCCAACGAAGTAGCCTCTGACCTGCGGTGATTCTAGGCGCCAATGACTAAGGTCTCGGAGGTCTGCTCCCGAACGGGGCCGCAGCCGCCGCCACGTAACGCCAGGTAGCCATGCTGCGAGGACGGTCTGACATATGAGTCGTTGGCAAGGGGCGTGACCTGCGCATGTCGAACCTCCAGTTGAGTGTTCTCGCATGAGAGGCTCGAGGCGATTCGTCCGGCGAGCCAGGGGGGCTACGTGACCACCGAGACCACTATCGAGGCGCGGGTAAAGCAGATCGTCGCCGAACAACTCGACCTCACGAGGCAGGTGAACCCCAACGCCTTGATCATTGATGACCTCGGAGCCGACGATATAGCCATGGCTGAGATCATCGCGGCCCTGGAGGAGGAGTACAACCTGGAGATCCCCGAGGGGGACGCCCAGTATATCCGCACCGTCAACGATGCGATCACATACGTCCAGAGGCGAGCATAGCGCTATGCCCTCCACTCGGGCCCGTGCGATGAGCCCCAAAGTGGCTGTGGGTGACGAAAACGGCAGTCAGCGCACCGGACAAAGCTTAGGTTCTGTCCGGTGCGCCGATTGCTGTTTGGGGCTGGTGACGCGTTTCTTACCGGCACCCCTACGGATGAGCGGCATGAAGTACACCGACTTCCTGAAGAACGTCAGAGAAACCACCTTCACCAAGTGACCTCCCGCCGAGAGGCGACCCTGGGATGTCCTCTCGACGGGCATCGGCCATGTACGTGATAAACGCCTATTATCGCGTACATGAGCGATCATGAGGGCACGACAACCAGGAGAACCCCCCGCCCAGGCGGTGCGCGACTCCCGCACGTTATCCGGTACATCGCCGCAGCCGTCGCGCGACGGCCCGCATGAGCGCCGCGAAGGTCGCCGCCCTTCGCGGCGGGCACGTCACCCTCGCCGCAGCCGCCGACGCCTTCCTCGCCACCGCGCGCACCGCCAACCCCAACACCCAGCGCGCCTACGCCTCGGCCATCGACCGCACCATCGCCCTGCTCGGCCGCGACCGGCCGCTCGCCGACGTCGCCGACACCGAGGTCGGCACCGCGCTCACCGACCTGTGGGCACGTGCGCGCCGGCCATCTGGAACCGCAACCGCGCCGCCATCACCTCCTGGCTGACCTGGTGCCAGACCAAAAAGCACTGGGCCGCCCCGTCCGTCCCGGCCGACGCCGAACGCCGCAAGGAAACCGCCGACGAGACCCGCGCCGTGGCCAAGACCACCATTCACCGGCTGCTGTCGCGCCGCGACGTCCCGCTGCGGGAGAAGACGCTGTGGCGGATGCTGTACGAGACCGCCGCCCGGGCCACCGAGGTCCTCGCGCTGAACATCGAGGACCTCGACCTGGAGCACCGCCGCGCCCCCGTCCGCTCCAAAGGCGGCGCCCTCGAATGGGTCTACTGGGAGCGCGGCACCGCCCACCTGCTACCCCGCCTGCTCCGCCTCCCCGACGGCAGCACCCGCACGAACGGCCCGCTGTTCCTGTCGATGCGCCGCCCCGTGCCCGCACACCGGCCGCGCCCGCCTCGGCTACGACCGCGCCCGCGTCCTGCTCGACAAGCACGCCGGGCTCGACCTGCACCAGCTGCGCCATAGCGCCGCCACCCACCTCGGCGACGCCGAGATCCCGCTGCAGCTCATCATGGGCAAAACCCGGCACAAGAACCCCCGCACCGCCATGCGCTACGTCCGACCCGGCGCCGAAGCCATCGCCAAGGTCACCGAGGTCCTGGCGCCCCGCCGCCGTACGCACTGACCAGCGCATCCCCCGCCAACACATGCCGTCGCGGCTTAGCGCTAATACTCACCAGTAGACTCCAATCGGCCTCCCGAGTTCCTGCAAACGACTGCGTATCGCCGCAGGTCATGCAAATCTGTTGGAAATTTCCCCGGGACTACAGCGAGGCCACCAGGCGGCGCACCCGGGACCAGGCTCCGTCGCCTCCCACGACGAGGTCGGTGTCGGTGGTGGCGCCGTGGGCGAAGTGGAGTCGGTGGCGGCCGTCGCCGAGGGGTTCGGCGCGCTCCAGTTTGTGGCCCCACCGGACGGTGCCGGGGTGAGGGAGTTCACGAGAAGGCCGCGCAGACGGCCGCGGTCGATCTCGGGGTTGCCCTGGCCGTCGCCGGGCGGTGCGGCGTCGAAGAGCACCTCGCCGTCACGGCTGACCAGGCGGATCTGCTCGCCTTCCGGGCGGGCCAGAGTGGTGAAGGCGTCCCACAGGCCGGCGGCCCGCAGCGCGTGCCGGCCGGTGCCGGGGTGCATGTCCAGGGTGCCGCCCTGGTCCCGGGCGGCGGCGGAGGCGTCGAGGTCGTAGACGGTGACGTCGATGCCGTGCAGTTGCAGAATGCGGGCCGTCGTCAGGCCGGCGGGTCCGGCGCCGATGACGGCGACACGGGCGGAGGCGGGAATCATGCTGGTACTCCTCGGTGATGGGTGTCGCGCCGGCCGGGTGTGCGGCCGGCGGCCGAGTTCGGGGGCAGGTGCCGGCCGGGGGCGGCGACGGGAAAGCCCCTGTGACGGCCGGCGGCTGACCTGACCGTGCCGGGAGGGCGGGGGAGGAGCGCGGCGGGGCGCGTCCTTCCGCCGACGCCCACAAAAGCACACTCGATCAAAAAGTGCAACGACACAATTTTTTGTACTGCCCAGACATCTGTACGATGTCAGCATGACGACGCCCGTAGGCCGGCGCGAGCGGAAGAAGGCGGCCACCCGCCAAGCGCTCGCCGACGCCGCCCTGAACCTTTTCATCGCGCACGGCTACGACAACGTCACCCTGCATGACGTCGCCGAGGCCGCCGACGTGTCCACCACGACGCTCCTGAAGCACTTCCCCAGCAAAGAAGCCCTGGTCTTCGACCAGGAAGCCGACCAGGAGGCCGCCCTGGTCGCCGCCGTGCGCGACCGCGCTCGCGGCACGACCATCCCCCGGGCCCTGTGCGTCCACGTCAAACGCGTACGCATCCACGCCGGCGGCTCCGACGCCCGCTACAGCCAGTTCGCGGACCTGGTGAAGACCACCCCCGCCCTCAGCGCCTACGCCCACCGCATGTGGATGCGCCATCAGGACGCACTCGCTCGCGCGATCGCCGCCGACACCGGCGCCCCGTCCGACGACCCGCGCAGCGCCGCCCTGGCCCACTTCGCCCTGGAGAGCGCCGCCCTCGCCCACCGCGCCGCCGATCCCGAACAGGCCGTGGAGGCCGCCTTCGAACTCCTCGAACACGGCTGGGAAAACCCGGCCGCGAAGCCCGGCGCCGCCCGCACGTGACATGGTGACCTGCCTGGGAGACATGTACGTCGACGCTGCGGGGGCGAGGTTCGTCCGCGACGCACTGCACGCGTACGCGCGGACCCGGATGTAGCTCGTCTGGCCTCGTGGAAACGACCAGCGAAACTCACTACCTTTTTTGCTGATCTACATTGTAAAGGCGCTTGACGAGTGAAAAATGCGAGATCAATTTCATAAAGAATCCCAACGACCCCGTGAGGCGGCTGCGGCCTTAACGCGTGCGGCCCTGCTGTGACGCGCCCGCGTAACCAGGGCAGGGCAGAGGAGCTCTGCGAAACCGCCGGCGGACGCGGCGAAGGTGACGATGCCGGCTCCGTGTGGGCGGGCAGCATCGCGGCCAACGCGGCTTTCTGGGAACGATTCTCGGACGTAGCCTGGCGGAATGAAGCTGGCCGAGATCCGTAGATATCCGGTTAAGTCAGTTTCCGGGTGGGTTGTTGATTCGGCGGTCGTGGAGCCGTGGGGGCTGGCGGGGGACCGCCGGTGGGCCGTGGTGGACGAGTCGGGGAACCTGCACTGGGTCGGGGAGAATCCGCGGCTGCTCTCCGTCGTGGCCACCCCCACCGCCGACGACGGCCTCCTGCTCGAGGCTCCGGGTCTGCCGCGGCTGAAGGTCCCCCCGGCCACCGGTGAGCACGTCCCTGTCCACTTCGTGGAACTGGACACGGCGGTCCTCGCCCATCCGGAGGCCCATGCCTGGTTCACCGGATTGCTGGGGAAACCCGCCCGCCTCGTCTGGCAGGACGACCCTCGCCGCTGCGCCGTCCCGGCCTCTCACGGAGGCATCCCCGGCGACGTCGTCAGCTTCGCCGGGGACGCCCCCTTCCTGCTCACCTCCCGTTCCTCCCTCCGCCGGCTCGACGAGTGGATCGCCGAGGGCGCCCTCGATCGTCAGGAGGAGGTCCCCGCACCCCTTGACATGGCCCGCTTCCGTCCCAGCCTCGTCGTGGACGGCTTCGCGCCCTTTGTCGAGGACACCTGGCGGGAGATCCGCATCGGCGCCCTCCGCTTCCGCATGTCCGAACTCTGCGACCGCTGCGCCGTGCCCACCTACGACCCGACCACCCTGCAGAAGGGCAAGGAACCCCTCCGCACCCTGGCCCGCCATCGCCGCTGGGACGGCAAGACCTGGTTCGGTGTCCGCTTCGTCCCCCGCAGCTACGGCGAAATCCGGGTCGGCGACCCGGTGACCGTCCTCGCCATCGAGCCCTGACCCGGCAGCACGGGTCTCAGGAGGCGGTCAGGCCCGCCACCTGCCTCCTCCTCGTGCCGTCTCCGGCCGGGCCGCAGGAGACGGCACGGTCACATCACGCGACGGCGGTCCCCTCAAGCTCGACCATCAGGCCGGGGACCGCCAGCCGGGTCACCCCGAGCATCGTGGTGGACGGCGCCACTCCGGCGGCGCCCAACCGCGACGCCAGCACGCCGTAGTGCTCGAAGAGCCGGTCGACGTCGGTGGTGTAGACGTTGAGCCGGACGAGGCCGGCGAGGGACATGCCGGCCTCGCCGAGCACGGCCTCCAGGTTGTCGAGGCTCAGCGCCAGCTGCGCCGCCATGTCACCCGCATGCAGGGGCTCACCGTCGCCGCCCATCGCGGCCTGCCCCGCGCAGTACAGGGTCCGGGTGTGCCCGGAGACGATCTCACCCTGGTTGTATCCCAGCTTCATCGACCACGCCCAGGGGTTGATCGCCGTTCGCTCCATTGCCACATCAGCTCCATTCGGGTCGACGTCACGTGCGCCGGTCGGCTCGGTAGCCGCCGTTCTCGGTCGCGTTGATGAGCCTCCCAACAAATCACGACATCCTTTGTCGTATATCTCGGTACATTTCTCGGGTGCGCGCCGACCGGTTGGTCTCGCTGGTGCTGCTGCTGCGGCAGCACGGCCGGCTGTCCGCGGCCGCGCTGGCCCGCGAGCTGGAGGTGTCCACCCGCACCGTGCTGCGCGACATCGAGGCGCTGTCCGCAGCGGGCGTCCCGGTCTACGCCGAACGCGGGCGGCACGGCGGTTTCGCGCTGTTGCCCGGTTTCCGGACCGAGCTCACCGGACTGAACCACGACGAGGCCCTTGCCCTGCTGGTCGCCGGATCGCGGCGCGGCGCGCAGGCGTTCGGCCTCGGCTCGGCGCTCGCCTCGGCGATGCTCAAGGTGGTTGACGCGCTGCCGGAAAGCTACCGGGACACCGCGGCCGGCGCGGCCGAGCGGCTGCTCATCGACCCGGAGACCGACCTCCTCTCGCGCCGGCTGGTCGCTGAGGAGGTGCCTGACGCCGTAGCGGCCGAGGTCCTGCGCGCGGTGTTCGCCGGACACAAACTGCGGATCCACTACGCGGCCGTGGACCAGGCCCCGAAGTGGCGCACGGTGGACCCGATCGGCCTGGTCACCGTACGCGACCGGGGCTACCTGCTGGCCACGAGGTCCGGCGCGGACCGCACCTATCGGCTGTCGCGGATCCTGGCCGCCGAGGAACTCGCCGAACCCGCACAGCGACCGGACCGCATCGATCTGGACCGGACCTGGCAGGAACGCAGCACGCGGTTCCGGACCGGCGGCGACCAGCTCGCCGTGCTGGTACGGGTGGACCCGGCGCGGAGGGAGGACCTGGTGAGCACCGCGCTGGCGGTCCTCGCCGAGGAATCCGGCTCGGACGGCCGGCTGCGTCTGGAGGTGACCTTCCAAGATTCGAGACACGCCGAATGGGCGCTGTGGCAGCTCGCCACGGACGCGGAAGCCCTGGCCCCGCGGTGGTTGCGCGACTCCCTGCGCAACCGCGCGGCCGCGATCGCCGCCCGCTATGGACCGTGATCCGGAGAGTGCCGAGGACGGTGGCCGTTCCGGCCCGGACAAGGCCCGGCCAAGGCGGCGCCCGTCCGGCCGCCGGCGTCAGGAGCCGGTGAGGATGACGAGTCGCTGGGTCGCCCGCGTCATGGCGACGTAGCGGTCGACGGCTCCTTCGACGCCCTCGCCGAACCTCTCCGGGTCGACGAGGACGACCAGGTCGAACTCGAGCCCCTTCGTCAGCTCGGGGCTCAGCGACCGGACGCGGGGCGTCTCCCGGAACGCGGGGGCGCCGATGACGCAGGCGGTCCCTTCGTCGTGCTCGGCGAGCCAGGTGCCGAGGACGGCGTCGAGATCCGCGACGGATCCGTGGACGACGGGGACGCCGCTTCCGCGGATGGAGGCCGGCACGTTGGCGTCGGGGAGCACGGCCCGGATGACCGGCTCGGCCTCCGCCATGACCTCCTCCGGTGTCCGATAGTTGATGCTCAACGTGGCCAGGGTGATGCGGTCGAGCCCGACCCGCTTGAGGCGTTCCTGCCATGACTCGGTGAATCCGTGCCTGGCCTGGGCGCGGTCTCCGACGATGGTGAAGCTCCGGGACGGGCAGCGGAGCAGCAGCATCTGCCACTCCGCGTCGGTGAGTTCCTGAGCCTCGTCCACGACGATGTGGGCGAACGGGCCGGCGAGCCGGTCCGGGTCGGCCGCGGGCAGCGCGGACTCGTCGACCAGGGCGTCGCGCAGGTCCTGTCCGCGCAGCATCGACATCACGAGCATCTCGGAGTCGTCGGCCTCGATGAGGTCGTCGACGACCCTGGTCATGTGCTCGCGCTGGACGGCGACGGCGGCGTCCTGCCGGCGCTTGCGTCGCGACGCCTCCGGGTCGCCGAGCCGCTGCCGCGCCGCGTCCAGGAGCGGCAGGTCGGACACCGTCCACGCATGGGCGTCCGCGCGCTGCAGCTTCCGTACGTCGTCCGGGCCGAGCCAGGGCGCGCACAGCCGTAGGTAGGCGGGCACCGACCACAGATCGCCGACGAGGTCGGGCGCTTCGATCAGGGGCCACGCGCGGTTGAGGGCCGTGAGCAGTTCCCTGTTGCGCAGCAGCGACCTGCGGAGCAGGTTGGCCGGGGCGTCGCCGTCGTGCTTGTCCACCAGGATCGTGAGCAGTTCCTCCCAGATCTGGTCGCGCGCCTCGTTGTGCGGGGTGCCGGGTTCCGGCGCTTCGAACGCCTCGGCCCAATCGTCGGCGCTCAGCCAGATGTCGGACCAGGGGGTCGTGACCGTCATCCCCTCGGTGGGCGGGTTCTCGTAGAACCTGACGGCCGGCTCGATCGCCTTCACCATGTCCGCGGACGATTTCAGGCGGGCCACGTCCGGGTCCGTCTCGATCGCCGCCGTGCCTCCCTCGGGCACGAGGTCCCGCAGGGTGCAGGTCCGCACGCCCTCCTCTCCGAGGCTGGGCAGCACGTCGGCGACGTAGGCCAGGTAGGGCTGATGCGGGCCGACGAACAGCACGCCGCCCCGGCGGTGACCGAGGCGAGGGTCGGAGTAGAGGAGATAGGCGGAGCGGTGCAGGGCGACGACGGTCTTCCCGGTGCCGGGACCGCCGTCGACGACGAGAGCGCCCTCGGATCCCGCGCGGATGACGGCGTCCTGGTCGGCCTGGATGGTGCCGAGCACGTCCCGCATCCGGGACGACCGGCTGCCGCCGAGGCTGGCGATGAAGGCGGACTGGTCGTCGAGCGCGGCGTGCCCGTCGAGCCCGTCCTGGGTGAACACCTCGTCCCAGTAGTCGCTGATCAGGCCGCGGGTCCAGCGATACCTGCGGCGGCTGACCAGCCCCATCGGATTGGCGTGGGTCGCACCGAAGAACGGCTCGGCCGCGGGGGAGCGCCAGTCGAGCAGCAGACGGCGACCCGCGCTGTCGGTGAGGCCGAGCCGCCCGACGTACACGGGCTCGGGGTCGTCCGCGCCGACCATGCGCCCCAGGCACAGGTCCAGCCCGAAACGGCGCAGCACGCGCAGGCGAGCGCTCAGCCGGTGGACCTCGAGGTCCCGGTCCAGTGTCTGCCGGCCCGCACCGCCGGGCGCCTTGAGTTCGGCGTCGAGACGGCCGGACAGGTCGATGATCGACTGTTCGAGGCTTTCGGCGACGGCCGCGAAGTGCCGCTCATCGGCGGCGATCAGCCGCGGATCGGCCTTGCGGGACAGACGTTCGGGAAGGTCGAACGCGCTGGTGGTCAGCGGGTTCACGTCATCAGCTCCGATCTGGGTCGCTTGCGACCATTACGCGCACCAAGGCCGCCAGGACCGCTGCGACGAACCCGGCGGCCATGACGGGCAGCGGTATTTCCGCAGGCGCTGCCTGCCCGGCGGACGATTGTGCGGCATGACAGGGGTCTTGCCGCAAGCCCCCCTGTGCGCTATACGTTGAGAGTGGAAAGGAGCGGATGATCCCCTTTCCCGTCATGGCCCGCCGCGGACGAACGGAATGCCGGCGGCCTCAGGACGACCGGACGTGATCAAGATCCCCGTCGGGGACACCCCGATGCTCGGCGGTCACCGTGGGTTTTGAGACGGCTGTTCGGTTCAGCCGTTCGTGATCCGGCGTTCGTTCTGTGGGCATGGTCCGGGGTCATGGAGGCGAGGAGGCGTAGTTTCTCGTCGCTCTCGCTGCCCTGATCGGCGTAGTAGAGGACCAGCAGCAGATCGTCCACGGGGAGCTTGTCCCGGTGCAGACGCAGCTCACCGACGACGGGGTGGTTCACGGTGGTGGTGCCGCCCTCGAGGTCGCGGACGTCGTGGCGCGCCCAGAGGGTTCGGAAGCGCTCGCTCGACAGGGCGAGCTCGCCCACCAGTTCCACGAACCGCGGGTTGTGGATGTCGTCCCCGGCGGACTTCCTGAAGGCGGCGATGAATCCTTCCGCGGAGCGCGTCCAGTGCTGCTGGAACGCCTGCTCCTCGGGATCGAGCAGCAGCGACCGCAGGCGGTTGTACCCGGGCTGGAGACGCGGGGAGAGCGCGACCGCGAGCCGGTTGGACGCGAGCACGTCGAACGCGCGTCCCTCAACGAAGGCGGGAACCTGCACGCCGGCCAGGAGCTGGTGCAACCGTGCGGGGACACGTTCGGGTTTTCTGCGCCGCTGAGGCCTGGGGCGCGCGGCGGCCAGGCCGAGGAGGTATTCCTGTTCGAGCTCGTCGAGGTGCAGGACCCGCGCGAGCGATTCGAGGACCTGTGCTGAGGGGTTCTTGTCGCGGCCGCGTTCCAGCCGCAGGTAGTAGTCGGCGCTGATGCCCGCGAGCATGGCGACCTCTTCACGGCGAAGCCCCGGAACGCGCCGGTTCGTGCCCGGTGCGAGCCCGGCCTGCTCCGGGGTGACCAGGGCCCGCCGGGCACGGAGATAGCCGCCGAGCAGGTTGGCGCGGTCGTCGTCGCTCATGTTCGCCATCGTATTTCGGGCTCTGTCGGCCAAGGGGGCCCTGGCAGGACCCCGGAAGACGGGGGCACTGCCTCCTGCCGGAGAACGGATCGACACTGAAGGCGTCGCCGCCCAGGGGAGGAACCGGAAGCGGCGATGCCGAAACCGTGCCGGTCGCGGACCGCACCGCCTTATCCACGGCGCCCACCGGCCTGCCGCCGACCGGCGCGCCCTGAGCAGGAGCAATCAATGGACATCACCAACCGGACCGTCTTCATCGCCGGAGCCACCTCGGGAATCGGTCTCGAGTTCGCTCGCCGCTTCGCCGCGGCAGGCAGCTCTGTCGTCGTCGGCGGCCGACGAGCCGACCTGCTCGGCCGGCTCGCGGCTGAGGGGTTCGACACCGTTCCCATCGACGTGACCGACCAGGACAGCGTCGGCCGTGCCCGCGACACGATCCTCCGCGGACACCCGGGCCTCGACACGATCGTGACGATGTCCGGGATCGGGATCCCCGAGGACCTGCGCGATCCCGCGCACTTCGCCGCCGCGCAACAGATGATCGACACCAACCTCCTCGGCACCATCCGCGTCATCGACGCGTTCACCCCGCACCTGGTCGGGCGCGGCGCCGGCACCGTCATCACGGTCACCTCGGGGATCGCATTCCTGCCGTTTCCGGTCATGCCGACCTACGCGGCTTCAAAGGCCGCCGTGCACGCCTACTCCGAGGCGTTGCGTGCGCAACTGGACGGCACGGGCGTGGAGGTGTCCGAACTCGTCCCCCCGGCTGTGGCCACCACGCCGGAGCAGGTGCGGCGCAACCCCCGCGCGCTCGACCTGGCCGAGTTCGCCACCGAGGTGATGGACCTGCTCCGGGCCGACCCCACTCCGCACGAGATCCTCGTCGAGGGCGTGCTGATGCACCGGTGGGCCGAGCGCGACGGCACCTACGCCGATCTGGTCGCCCAGCGGTCGCGGGCGCTCGCGACGCTTCCGGGCCGTCGGTAGGCGGGAGCCGCTCGGGGCGTTCTCATCAGTCGCCGGCCGGGGCCATGACAGGGGATATGCGGTTGCGGCGCTCGGGCAGGGGCCGGGACGATGTGCCCGTGATTTGGCTCGCTTTCGTCGGCTCCTGCTTCCTGCTCGCGATGATCCCGGGTGTCAGCACCGCGGTGATCCTGCGGCAGACGCTCAGGGCGGGGCGCTCCTCAGGCGTGGCCGCTCTCCTCGGCAACGAGACCGGCATCTTCCTGTGGGCGATGGCCGCCGTGTTCGGCCTGTCCGCGCTGGTCCTGGCCTCGCAGGTCGCGTACGGCGCGATGAAGGCGGTGGGCGCGGCGCTCCTGGTCGTGATCGGCGTCCAGTCGCTGTGGAAGGCCAGGCGCGCGCCGGCGGCCCACGACGCGTCCATGCCGTACGACGGGGACGAGGCGCGGACCACGGGCGGGTGGCGCCGCTCGTACGGCATGGGGCTCGCCACGTGTGGTGCCAATCCCAAGGCCGCTGTGTTCGCCATGTCGTTCCTGCCGCAGTTCGTGCCGCAGGGCGCCCACGTGCCGCTGACGCTGACGCTGCTCGCGGTGATCTGGGTGGCCGTGGACGTGATCTGGTACGTCGGGGTGATCTGGCTGGTCGGCCGGGCCGGTGCCGTGCTCGGCAGACCCGCGGTCCGCCGCCGTATGGAGCAGGTGTCGGGCACTATCCTGGTCGCCCTCGGCGTCCGCGTCGCGCTGGAGGCCCGATGACGGTCTGGCACGAGGAACGGGGCTCAGGCGAGCCCGTCGTCCTGCTGCACTCCAGCGTCGCCGACTCGGACATGTGGGCTCCCAGTGGGAGCCGCTGGGGGAGCGGTTCCGCGTCATCCGGCTCGACTTCCGGGGGCACGGGCGCACGCCTTTCGTCGCGGAGGGGCCGTACTCGGACGCCGGCGACGTCGCGGACCTGCTCGAGCTCGACTGGGCCGGTCATCTGCCGAGCCTGGAGCGCCCCGCCGAGATCACGCGTCTACTGATCGAGTTCCTTTCCTGATCTACAACGTAAAGGCGTCGGGTAGATGAAAAATCAAGATCAACTTCTGAAAACCCATCGCCACGGCGAGGAAGCCGGGCCCGATCTTCGTGCCCGGCTTCCTATGGCCGCTCAGTGGTTGACGGTGCTCATCCCGGCCGGGTTGTACCGGTCGCCGGCGACCTGACCGGCGAGGGAGTCGAGCGCGTCGAGCTGGTCCGGCTCGAACTCGATCTCCAGGGCCGCGACGTTCTCCTCCAGCCGGGCGACCCGCTTGGTGCCGGGGATCGGCACGACGTCGTCCCCGCCCCGGGTCAGCACCCAGGCGAGGGCCACCTGGGCCGGGGTCGCGCCGAGCGCGGCGGCGATCTCGCCGACCTTGGTCACCAGGGCCTGGTTGGCGTCGAAGTTGCCGCCCTGCCAGCGGGGGTTGTGGTGGCGGAAGTCGTCGGCGGACAGCTCCCCGGTGCTCGTGATCGCACCGGTCAGGAGGCCGCGGCCGAGGGGGCTGTAGGCCACCAGGCCGATGCCGAGCTCCCGCAGCGTGGGCAGCAGCTCGCCTTCTATGTCGCGGGTGAACAGGGAGTACTCGTACTGCCCCGCGGTGACGGGGTGCACGGCGTGCGCGCGGCGGACCGTGGCGGGCGCGGCCTCGGAGATGCCGAGGTGGCGGACCTTGCCCGCCTCGACCAGCTCCTTCATCGCACCCCAGGTCTCCTCGACGGGGACGCCGGGGTCGACGCGGTGCTGGTAGTACAGGTCGATGTGGTCGACCCCGAGCCGTTCGAGCGAGGCGTCGCAGGAGCGGCGCACGTGGTCGGGGCGGCCGTTGACGCCCACGCGGGTGCCGTCGGGCAGTCGCTCGATGCCGAACTTGGTCGCCAGCACCACCTGGTCGCGCCGGTCGGCGACGGCCTTGCCGACGAGCCTTTCGTTGGTGAACGGGCCGTACGCGTCGGAGGTGTCGAGGAGGGTGATCCCCAGGTCGAGCGCGCGGTGGAGGGTCCGGATCGACTCGGTCTCGTCGCCCGGACCGTAGAAGTCGCTCATTCCCATGCAGCCCAGGCCGAGCGCCGACGTGCGAAGGCCCCGGCCGAGCGTGTGCTGCTTCATTCTTCTCCCCTGATTCTGCGGCGGTAGAGGTCGATCTTGTAGTCGACCGTCTCGAGATCGCTGCGAAGCTGCTCGATCTTGGCGATGACCTCGGCCCGGTGGGCTTCGAGCAGCTCCTTGCGAGCCGCGTAGGTGCCCTGGCCCCGGCGGGCGAGTTCGGCGTACCGGCGCATGGCGGCGATGGACATGCCGCTCGCCCGAAGGCGGGTGAGCAACGCGATCCAGTCGGCGTCCCGCTCGGTGTAGCGCCGGTGGCCGTTGTCGCCTCGCGGCGGAGGCTCCAGCATGAGGCCGGCGCGTTCGTAGTAGCGCAGCGTATGGGCGGTGAGGCCGGTACGCTGCGCTACCTGCGCGATGGTCATCCCCTCGTCCATGGGGACCAGTCTGGGAGTTGGAGCGCGCTCTAAGTCAAGTTGGTGATCATTGCGCGGTGCAGAGGGCGCCGTTGAGGGTGAAGGCGGCCGGCAGCACGTTGGGGCCGCTGTAGGCGCCGACGAATCCGATGGAGGTGCTCGCGCCGGGTGCGAGCTTGCCGTTGTCGGTGGTGCTGGTGACGGTGACCGAGGTCCCGCTCTGCGTCCAGTTGGCGCTCCATCCGCTGCTGACGCTCTGCCACGCCGTCGGCCAGGTGAAGTGGAGCGTCCATCCGTCGACGGCGGCGGTGCCGGTGTTGGTGATGTCCACGGTGGCGACGAACCCGCTGCCCCAGTCGCTGGTGTCCTTCAGGCGTACCGCGCAGGAGCTCTTGTCCGGTGTGCCGGTGGTGAAGGTGAGCGGCGCGGAGGCCCAGGAGACGCGGCCGGCGGTGTCGCGGGCGATGACGTTGACCGTGTAACGGGTGCCGGGGACGAGGTTGCGGACCGTGAAGGAGGTGCCGGGGGTCTCGCCGAGCTGTTCGGTGACGGCGCCTTTCTGACGGTGGATCTCGTATTTGGCGACGGGACTCGCGCCGGGCGCGGCGGCGGGCCAGGAGATGGTGGCGGTCTTGCCGGTGACGTCGCTCGCGGTGGGCTGCCCGGGGGCCGCGGGGGCGCCCGTGGCGGCGGTGGCCGGGTGCAGCACCAGCGTGGTCAGCGAGTACGGCGGGAGGGTCCGGGTGGTGGCGGTGCCGTCGTGGGCGGTGCTGACCGAGGTGGCGCCGTTGGTGAGGGTCTGCACGGTCGGCGCTTCGTCGGCGGGGGTGAACCCGGCATAGCCGATTTTCACCGTGCGTTCGCCGTCGGGGTCGCGGTTGATCAGCAGGACGGCGAGGTCGCCGTTGGGGCGCCGTGCCGCGTGCGCGGCGACCAGCGGCTCGTCGGTGGCCGCGCGGACGAACCGGTCGCCGGGGTGGGCGAAGGCGCTGATCATGGAGAGTGCATGGTAGGGGGAGAAGGGCGTGTTCAGCGGGGGCTCGCAGGTGTCGCCCGAGCAGGTGCCGCTGGACAGCATGCCGAAGTCGCCGTAGTCGGTCTGGCCGGCGACGGTGCTGATGGTGCCGGCGCCGTTGTGGACGTTCCACCAGTCGACGGTGAACACGCCCTGTTCCATGAGGCCGGCGTAGGCGTCGGCGGCGAACAGCGCGCCGGGCTGGGTGTTCGGCGCGATCCCGCTGTTGATCTCGGTCACGGCGATGCCGATGTCCCCGGCGCGGGCGCCCGCGTGCTTGGCGATCTGCTCGCGGACCAGGTAGATCATGTCGGGGATGTGGGCGGTCTTGGTGAGGACGTCGGCCACGTCGTTGTGCGGGGGATACCAGTGCAGGATGACGAAGTCGATCTTCGAGGCGGCGATCGACAGGACGGTGTCGTTCCAGGTGTTCTGGTCGCCGTCGGCGACGATGGCGTCGGGCCAGTTGGCGGGGGTGGTGAGCACCGCGCCGATCTTGACGGCCGGGTCGACGGCCTTCATCGCGTCGGCGTACCGCACGAGGTTCCTGGCGTACTCGGCCGGGCTCTTGTCGGCGTGGTCGTCGGCCTCCCAGTCGGCGCCGTAGTGGCCGTTGCCGTAGTTCTCGTTGCCGATCTCCCAGTACTTCACGCCGTACTTCTTGGTGACGTTGGCGTACTCGACCCAGTCGGCGGCCTCCTGGGCGCTGCCGGTGCCGTAGTTGGCGATGATGATCGGCTGCGCGCCGGTGCGCCTGGCTCCGCTGATGAAGGTGTCGAAGTCGGTGCCGGGGGCGACGTAGCCGCCGGGGGCGGTGTGGGTCTTCCAGTGGTAGATGTCGGCGTACGACCCGCCCGGATAGCGGAGCATCTTCACGCCGGCGGCCTTGAGGAGGTCGGCCGTCTCGTTCGTGCCGAGGTTGCTGTCCCAGATCGCGTGGTTGGCGCCCACGGCGGTGTCGGACGCGGCGGCCAGCCCCGCGCGGGCGTTGACGGTGACGTTGACGGGCGTGGTGTCGGCGGTCGCGGCGGGTACGCCGGTGAGTATCTGGGCGGCCACCGCTAACCCCGTGACGAGTGCGATGGCCGGTCTGGCGATGCGCAGGGTGCTCATTACGTCCCTTTTTCTGGAGGATCTTGCCCGTGTGATCGTGAGCAGGACGTGTGGAGCGGTCAAGCGTGCAGCCCCCGATAGGGCCGTGAGCTGCGGCATATTTAGGCGGGACGTGCAACTTTCACCGTCAGACACGACCTGACGGCGGGTGGGTCCGTCGAGAGCCGTTCATGGCCTCGCCGTATCCGCCGCAGCCGTCGTGCTCCGGCGGATACACGGACGAAGTCAGGCGCCGGGGCGGCGGACGCGGGGGACGGGCTGGCCGCGGCGGGCGGCCTCGGCCTGCAGGCGCTTCCTGAGCATCCTGCCCTGGCCGAGGAACGAGCGGTTGCGCTCGCGGCGGTTGCGGGGCAGGCTCCAGTCGTTCAGAGCCCGGTCGACTCGCACGCTCAGCCGGTCGCCCTCCCCCGTCGCGGTCCCGACGAGCACCACGTTCTCCTGCCACTCCATGGCCGGGCCGTGCCGGTGGAAGGTCAGGCACACCGGCCCCTCGGCCGCCCGGACGCCGGCGGGCAGCCGCAGGTCGAAGCCGGCCTCGGTACGTACGGCCGAGCGGGTGCGCACCGCCAGCGGCATGCCCTCGCCGGCCCCTCCTGTGACCCCGGTGGCGACCATGGTGACGACGGGTTCGCCCAGGCGGGCCGCGCGGTCGGCGAAGGGCCGCCAGTCCGGCGGCGGGGCCGACCGGCTCGGCAGCCGGGGGCCCGTGGGGGCGGGGTCGGAGGCGGGGACCGCGACGTCCCCCGGGCCCGTCCAGATCTCGGGCGCCCTGGACAGGTCGCCCTCGGGCCACCAGACGATCCTCTCGGGGGTGACCTCCACCCAGACGCGGGCGAAATACCACCCCAGCCGCTTCACCAGGAACCACGGCATCGCGGCGAACCCGGCGCCGGTCTTGGCGAGCGACTCCCGGACGTACCGGTCGGTGTTGGCCTGCAGATCCGCGTCGCGTACGGTCGCCCGGCCCTGCACGAGGACGACGGGCGCCGGGGGATGGGCCCGGTCCGGTCCGGTGCCCTCGGAGTAGAGCAGCGCGACGCGCGGGTCGCGCCGGGCGCGCTCGGCCTTGTCGGGGTAGGTGAGCCCGGTGCTCACGTCGAGCGTGCCGCCCGCGCCGACGTACGGGGTGACGGGCCAGGTGACGGGCCGGCCGTCGCGGGTGAGCGAGGCGTATGCGCAGACCATGGCGCGGTCGAAGATCTCGGCCGCCTCGCGCGGCCACGTGGTCGATACGGATGCGGTCATCACGACTCCAGGAGAGCGTTTGCGGGGGCGGTGGTGCCGTACAGGCGGGTGAAGCGCCGCCGGTAGGCCGGCCACCAGAACAGGCGGAACATGAGCCGGGCCACGACGGGCAGGTCGGCGTACGACGCCGCGAGCAGGCCGGTGTCGGCGCTCGAGGCAAGCCAGCCGAAGATGACGGGGACCCGGCGGCGGCCGAAGTCGTCCATCGCCCGGCGCTTGTCGGCCTCGACGTCGTCGAGGGTGAGGTGGCGGAGCATGAGAGGCACGACGGCCCGCTCCTCGTGGTCGAGGTGCTCGTTGACCACCTCGTGCAGTCGCCGCAGGGTGGGCGCGCGCCCGGGCAGGGGCATCCCGCGATCGGAGGCGGCCGCGATGAGCGGGTCGAGCACGGCGTGCTCGGACTCCAGCTCGGCCAGCACGTCCGCCGCCTGCGGGGCGCGGCCGGCGAGGGTGGGCCACAGAACGGCGTCCTCGTGGGCGTGGTGGGCGTGCAGCATGTCCAGCACGAGGGCGAGCTGCTCCTCCAGCAGTTCCTCGTGCGTGTCGTCACGCGGGTTCGCGCACGCCTCGGCCAGGCGGCCGAACTCTGCGCGGAAACCGGCGTGCATCATCAGGAAGCCGGTCAGGTGTTCCTCTGTGATCATCGATCTGTTTCCTCACGTGGCGAACGTGTCGGAAACAGCGTGCGCGACCCGCCCCTACGTGCACTTGTCGAGTGCTTGTCGGGCCCTTGCCAGCCAGTAGCCCGCCCCCGCCTGCTCCAGCAGGCGCACCGCCTCCCGCAGGTGGGCACGGGCCCCCTCGCGGTCCCCGAGCGCCAGCAGCGCCTCCCCCATGTGGCCGTCGTACGCGCCGTCGATCGTGGTGCACGTGCCGCTCACGTGCAGCAGCCCGGCGAAGGGACGGAACGCGTCGTAGACCTCCCGCACGATGTCCGTCTCGCCGAGCCGGATCGCCGCGTGCAGCCGGCACATGGCGGCCATCGCCCAGTGGTAGTCGCGCGGCGGCAGCGGGGTCTCACGCAGGAGCCGCCGGGCGCGTTCGTGCTCGCCCCGGTCCGCCAGCGCGTACGCCAGGACGTAGGCGAGCCCGGCCATGCCCGTGCGCCGGAACATCTCCTCGATCCATTCCGCCTCCTCGCCGAAGCGGTCCTCCTGGATGAGCGTCTCGGCCCGTACGGCGAGCATGCCCACCTCGAAGTACGCGAGGTCGGAGAAGGACAGCGTCGCCCTGACGGGCTCGTAGTGGCGCGCCGGGTCCGGCACGCCCTGGAACAGGTCGAGACCCACGTGTGCGATCGCCGCCTGCAGCGCCAGCGCGGGGTTGTGTAAGTCGCGCAGCAGCGCGTCGGTCTCCGCCAGCAGCGCGCGGGCCTGCGGCACCCTGCCGTGCTCGACGTGATCGGCGACGAGGTGGAGCTGTGCGATCGCCCTGAGCTGGGACGACAGGTCCGGCTCGGCCAGCAGGCGCCGCGCGGTTGCGGCGCGCTGCTCGATGAAGTCCTGTCCCTGCATGGCGAGCAGCCGCAGGTGGAGCACGCGCCGCAGCAGGGCGGGGTCGCCCAGGCGCTCGGCCGCCGCCACGGCCTGCGACGCGACCGCGTCGACCTCGTCCTCGCGGCCGGTCTGGGCGAGCACGACGGCCCGGACGGCCTGTGCCGTCGCCCAGGCCGGTGTGGAGGGCGGCAGCTCTCGCACGGCCCGGTCCGTCGCCTCCCGCAGGGCGGCCACGTCGAGGCCGTACCGGAAGGGCACCCAGACGCCGTGTCCCATGGCGATGTCGGCGGCTTCGACGGCCTTGTCCAGGTCGGCGCCCGCCATGGCGAGCGCCTGCTCGACCGCCTCGTAGCCCTCGTCGAAACGCCCGGCGGCGTAGCGGCTCTCGGCCAGCCCGACGGCGAGCTCGAACCGCTCGGCCGGGCCGGCCCCGGCCGGCTCGGCCGCCGCCAGCGCCTCCTGCCATGAGGTGGCCGCGTCGTCGGGCGCGTGCCGCCGCAGGGCCGCCCGCGCGGCGCGGGCGCAGTAGTCCATCGCCATGCGGGCGGGCTCCGCGCCCAGTTCCGCCGCCGCCAGCCAGTGCCGCGCGATCACCGCCGCGCGGTCGTCGCGGTCCCCGTGGACGCGGGTGAGGACGCCCGCGACCTGCTCGTGCACGTGCGCCCGCCACAGCCGCGACCGGCGCGACAGCAGCGCGTCGGTCACCAGGGCGTGCGCGAACTCGTAGACGCCCAGCCGGTACGACGACTCCCGGATCAATCCCGCGGCGAGGGCCGCGTCGAGCGGCGGCAGCAGGTCGCCGACCGTGCCGCCGGCGACCTGGGCCAGGACGCCCGCCTCGAACTCGTCGCCCATCACGGCGGCGAGTTCCAGCACGCGGGTCGTCTCCTGCCCCAGGCCCGCCACCCGGTGCAGCACGACGTCGAGCACGCCCTGCGGCAGTTCCTCGCCCGCCCGGGCCAGCTCCGCGAGGAAGAAGGGGTTCCCGGCGGTGCGCCCGCGCAGTTCCTCGGCCTTGCGGCTGCCGGGGTCGCGGCCGGACACCTCCCGGACGAGCGCGCGGACCTCCTCGGTGGCGAGCCCGTCGAGCCCGAGCCTGCGGGCGCCGAGCCGTGACAGCGCCGACAGCGTGCCGGTGAGCGCCGACGCCTCGTGCCGCCGGAAGGTCGCCACCAGCAGCAGGCCCGGCCGGGCGGTGGACGCCACGTGGACCAGCAGTCGCAGCGTCGCGTCGTCGGCCGCGTGGATGTCCTCCAGCACGACGGTCACCGGGCCGACGCCGCCGAGGAACGTGCCGACGGCCTCGAAGAACCGCAGCCGCGCCCCCTGCGCGTCGGACGCCGGGATCGCCTCCAGCCCGCCCGACAGGAACGTGCCCACCTCGTCGGGCAGGTCGGCCTGCGGGGCCGCGGCGGCGAGGTCGCGCAGGATCCGTTCCCAGGGCCACAGGGCGGGCGCGGTCTCGTGGTCCGGACTCGCCCCCCAGCCGACCGGCACGTCGGCGGTCGTGATGAACCGCTTCAGCAGGCTCGTCTTGCCGACGCCCGGCTCGCCGTCCACCAGCACGACCTGCCCGGCGGCGGACGACGCCTTCGCCGCCTCGTCCAGGAACTCCAGCGCACTTTCGCGGCCGACGAAGACCGGTTGGTCCGCCGCGGGCTCGGGAACCCTGCGTGCCGTCGTCTGTTCCGGTGTCCGCGTCAGTGTCCGCTGTGGGGGCCGCTGTGGGGGTGACGGCGCGGCGGGGCGCTCCGGCGGGAGCAGAGTCGTGTCCTGGCGCAGCACCGCGCCTTCGAGCTCCCGCAGCCGCGGCCCGGGGTCGATGCCCAGCTCCCCGGCGAGCACGTCCCGCACCCTGCGCAGGCATTCGAGGGCCGCCGCCTGCCGGCCCGCCCGGTAGTGGGCCAGGACCAGCAGTTCCCAGGCACGCTCGCGCAGGGGGTGTTCGCGGACGAACGGGTCCAGCCGCGCGACGACGTCCGTGTGGCGGCCCAGCTCCAGCAGGGCCGCGGCCAGCCCCTCCACCGTGTCCAGCCGCATCTGTTCCAGACGGCCGATCTCCGGCTGCGCCCACTCCTCGGACCGCACGTCCGCGTAGGGGGTGCCCCGCCACAGGCCGAGCGCCTGGGCGAGGGCGGCCGCCGTCTCCTGGTGCCGTCCCTCGGCCAGATAGGCGGACCCGGCCGCCACGAGCGTCTCGAAGTCTCCGGTGTCGAGGTCGAGCCCGCCGGTCATCAGGCCGTATCCGTCGGCGGCGCTGACCAGGACGGTCGGGGTCGCGCCGGGCCGCCGGCCGGGTTCCAGCCGGCGGCGCAGGTTGGAGACGTACACCTGCAGGCTCCCCTGGGCGCCGGCCGGCGGGTTGCCGGACCACAACCGGTCGGCCAGGAGGTCGGCGGGGAGCACGCGGTCGGCGTGCATCGTGAGGAGGGCGAGGAGGGCTCGCTGCTTCGGTGGTCCGGCCGGTACGACCTGCCCGGCCACGACGAGTTCCATGGGCCCGAGGACGTTCAGCCGCACGGGCCAATAGTAGGGAGGCGCTTTTCGACCGGTCCAGTTGTCACATTTCCGGAACCGACCGGCGTTCCGGCACCACGACAGGGACCGTGCGAGCCGTGTGGCGCCGGTGGTCGCCGTACCCCGGAACGCGATGCGGGTGAGGAGTCTCGGTCGGCGCGGCTCAGTCCGGAAGCGGCCGCGGTGTGGCCGCCGCTGCGAAGAGGCGGTCGAGGTGGTAGTCGATGATCGCGACGGCGGCCTCGTAGCTGCGCTGCCGGCTGAGGACGCTGGAGGTCAGGCCGTTGGCGAGAGCCAGAAGGGCGGCGACTTCGGTGCGCGGGTCGCGATCGGAGGCGAGCTCCCCGGCCCGCTGCGCGGTGGTGAGCCGGGTGGTGAGGAAGTCTTCCAGTGCGTTGGGCAGTCTGAGCCCGGCCGCGGCGAGCGCGGGGTCGGTGAGGGCGGCGGTGTGGTAGGCGGTCCAGGCCAGAGAGTCCAGGCGGCTCTGTTCGTCGGAGGGAAGGATCGAGCCGAGGACGGCGGCGAACAGACCTCGCGTGGACAGCCCGCCCGGGGCGGCGGCCCGCTGCCGGACGCGGCGGTCCAGACGGGCGCCCAGCTCGGCGAGGCCGGAGTCGAGCAGGGCCTGCTTGTTCACGAAGTAGTACTGGACACGGGGCTGCGTGATCTTGACAGCACATCGAGCGCCGCTGAAATAATTCAGCCACTCAACCAAATAGCCCGGGCGTTGCAGATCTTCGATGCCAGGCATGGTCGGCGCCGAGGGCGCGGGTTCATCCGCTCAACCGGCTCGCCGTCAACCACGTGGTGTGCGCCCCCGCTGACCAACGACGCCACAAGACCCGCACCCGACAAGCCCGGAGAACCAGTGCCCCTCGTCGCCGGAGTCGATTCGTCGACCCAGTCGTGCAAAGTCGTCATCCGCGACGCCGAGACCGGGAAGCTGGTGCGCGAAGGCCGCGCACCACATCCCGTCGGCACCGCCGTGCCGCCGGCCGCGTGGGAGGCTGCACTGTCCAACGCGGTCGCACAGGCCGGCGGACTGGACGACGTGGCGGCCGCCTCGATCGCCGGGCAGATGCAGGGCATGGTGTGCCTGGACTCCGACGGCGCGGTGATCCGGGACGCCGTGCTGTGGAACGACACCCGCTCGGCCGGCGCCGCCGCCGACCTGATCTCGGATCACGGCGGCGGCGAGGCGGGACAGCGAGCATGGGCGGAGGCGGTCGGCCTGGTGCCGGTGGCCAGCTTTACCGTGACCAAGCTGCGCTGGCTGGCCTCGGCGGAGCCGGACAACGCCGCCCGTACGGCCGCGGTGTGTCTGCCGCACGACTGGTTGACCTGGCGACTGTCCGGCGCGCCGGGGCTCGATGCGCTGCGCACCGACCGCAGCGAGGCCAGCGGGACCGGCTACTGGTCGGCCGCGGCCGGTGAGTACCGCCTGGACCTGCTCCGGTTGGCGTTCGGTCGCGACGATGTGCTGCTGCCGCAGGTGCTCGGGCCGACCGGTCAGGCCGGGCACCTGCCCACGGGTGCGCCGCTGGGCCCCGGCGCCGGCGACTGCGCCGCTGCGGCGCTGGGTGTCGGCGCCGAGTCGGGCGACGTGATCGTGTCGATCGGCACCTCCGGCATAGTGTCCACCGTTTCCGACGTGCCGGCCGCGGACCCGAGCGGGATCGTGGCGGGGTTCGCCGACGCGACCGGCCGGTTCCTGCCGGTGGTGTGCACGCTCAACGCCGCCCGGGTGCTGGACGCGGCCGCGACCATGCTGGGGGTGGACCACGCGGGGCTGTCGGCGCTGGCGCTGTCCGCCCCGCCGGGCGCCGACGGGCTGGTCCTGGTGCCCTACCTGGAGGGCGAGCGCACACCGAACCGCCCGCACGCCACCGGAGCCGTGCACGGCCTGACCCTGCGGACCTCGACCGCCGCGCACCTGGCCCGCGCGGCGGTGGAGGGCATGCTGTGCGCACTCGCCGACGGGCTGGACGCGATGATCGCGCAGGGCACGACGGTCAACCGGGTCATCCTGGTCGGCGGCGGCGCCCGCTCGGAGGCGGTGCGCCGGATCGCGCCTGCAGTCTTCGGCCGTCCTGTGCTCGTCCCACCGCTGGGGGAGTACGTCGCAGACGGCGCCGCCCGTCAGGCGGCCTGGGTGCTGTCGGGCGGGCAGCGGCCGCCGTCGTGGACGGCCGGGCAGGTTGAGATGCACGAGGCGGACGCCGTGCCGGCGATCCGCGAACGGTACGCCGTGGCCCGCGAGAACGTCCTGGACCGCACCGCCTGACGGCGGCAGAGCTGGTCAGCGGGCCGGTTACATCGTTCACCCTGACGAGGAGGAGCCCGACCGGGTGATCGACACTCCCGGCTGTGCAAGGGGTGGATCTCGTCGTCGTCCCCGGCGGCGGCCGGGTCGCGGTTGGCGCCGGGATCACCGGTCCGGCGTGCGCGAGGTGTTCGCGGCCCGGCCTGGTGGGGCGGGGCGTCAGGATTTGCGGCGGATCGGCATGTTCTGTCCGAGCAGGCAGTTGTCCGGCTGCGACGCACAGAAAGCGGACTGCACCTCGAACGCGCCGTGGTCGGTGATGGCCTGCTGTGCCTGCCCCTGCACGAAGGTGGGGCTGATGACGCCGTTCAGGCTCTGGTTGAACCGGCCTTCGCCGGAGCGGTCCTGCCCGCCGCCCGCGCGGCCGCCTCTGATGACCTGGCCGCCACCGGCGCGGCCTCCTCTGCTCGCCCGCGCTCCGTCTCCGCCCGGTCCGGGGTTGCGGAGGGCGGCGAGCCCCGTGCGCGGCTGATGCGGGGCGACGCGGGCGATCGCGGGCTGCGCGGCGGCGATCCCCGCTGTGATCACGAGCGCGGCCGCGGCCAGCCGCCGGCTCGTGAGGGCCGTCGCGGGGACGGTGGTGTCGCGCGGGTCACGCGCGCGGGAGCGGGACATTGCGTGCCTTCCTGGTCCTGACCCGGCGGTTCGCTGCCGGTCGCGTCCGGTTCCGCCGGAACGTGAGCCTCATACCCCTCGGTGGGGGGATCCGGCCGGAGCTGGTCAAGATCGGCGCAGGTCATTACCGGTCCATTGGAATGATCGCCGGGTCAGGAGGGTCCGGCGTCCTCGGCGTGCATCTCGCGCATGGCGTCCTCGATTTTGCGCATCACCGTCTCCATGGTGCGCAGGGTCTCGGTGTCGAGCCGCCGCAGGAGGCGGGTGTAGCCGCCCGTCCCGGCTTCGATGATCTCGCTGGTGAGCCGCCGCCCCGCCTCGGTGAGCTCGACGCGGCGTACGCGGCGGTCGTGGGGGTCCTCGTAACGGGCGGCCAGGCCCTGGGCGACCACGCGGTCGACGATGCCGGTGACGGTGGCCAGGCCGACGCCGAGGTGGCGGGCGAGTTCCTGCCCGGAGGTGGCCCCGGCGAACGACAGGAACATGACGACCTTGAGCTGCTGCATCGTGAGGGTGGAGGCCAGCAGCGGCATGGAGCGGTCCCGGGCGAAGAACCGGCCCATGCTGCGTTGCAGCTCCGTGAGGCGCGCGATGAGGCATCCACGCTCCGCGCCCTCCCCGATTTCTCCGGGGGGTGCGGGTTCGTCCTGCGTGCGGGGGGCGGCCGCCGCGTCGATGCCGGTGGGCCGCTCGGCCGGGCTGTCGTTCACTGTCACCTCTCGGAAGAAGAGGTTACCAGTCGTTAATGCGACAGCTGAATGTTCGTCCAGTGCGAAGTGTTAGGGTTGGGCAAACACTTTCCCCACTGTCAGGAGCTCGGATGACCTCCTTGGCCAGGCTGAGCCTTGGCAATCGCACTCTCGTGATCATGATCGCGCTGGTGCTCGCGGGTTTCGGCTTGTTCGCGATTCCCTCGCTGAAGCAACAGCTTTTCCCGTCGCTGGAGTTCCCGGCGGCGTTCACGGTGGCGAGTTACGCGGGTGCCGCTCCGGAGATCGTGGAGGAGCAGGTCACCAAGCCGATCGAGAGCGCGTTCCAGGGTATCGCCGGTGTCACCGACATCACCTCCACCTCCCGGGAGGGGATGTCCCAGGTGCAGGTGGCCTATGAGTACGGCACCGACATCGACCAGATGATCGGGAAGATGCAGCAGGCCGTGAGCCGGATCAAGGCGCAGCTTCCGGCCGACGTCGATCCGCAGGTGGTCGCGGGCGGCACCGACGACATCCCGGTGATGGCGATCGCGGTGGGCGACGGCGGCGACCAGCACGCCATGCTCGACAAGATCGAGAAGATCATGGTGCCGGAGCTGCAGTCGGTCGAGGGCGTGCGCGACGTCAGCGTCAGCGGCGCCCGCGAGGAGCGGGTCGTCATCACCCCCGACCAGGAGAGGCTGGCTCGGCTGGGGCTGTCGGCCGCGGCCATTCCCGACCTGCTGCGGGCCAACGGGGTGTCCATCCCGGCCGGCACCCTGACCGAGGACGGCAAGTCGCTGACCGTGCAGATCGGCGACCCGGTTCGTACGGTGAAGGACCTCGAGAACCTCTACCTGACCCCGGCGGCCGCGCCCGCGGCGGGCCAGGGCGCCGCCGCCGGGCAGCGCGGTGGCGCGGGCGCGGGCCAGGCCGCAGGACAGGGTCCCGGACAGGCGGCAGGGCAGGGCGCGGCGGCGCAGCCGGCCCGGCCGAAGCCGGTCAAGCTCGGCGACGTGACCGACATCAAGGTCGAGGACGCCGCCGCGACCACGCTGACCCGCACCAACGGCACCCCGACCCTGGGCGTGTCGATCACGATGGTGCCCGACGGCAACGCGGTGCAGATCTCCCACGACGTCAACGACGCCCTGCCGGAGCTGACGCGGGCCCTCGGCGGCGACGCCGAGCTGACCGTGGTGTTCGACCAGGCGCCGTACGTCGAGCGGTCGATCGAGGACCTCACCACCGAGGGCCTGCTGGGCCTGGCGTTCGCCGTGCTCGTGATCCTGGTGTTCCTGCTGTCGGTGCGGTCCACTCTGGTCACGGCGGTGTCGATCCCGCTGTCGGTGGTGATCGCGCTGATCGCGCTGTGGATCGGCGACTACTCGCTGAACCTGCTCACGCTGGGCGCGCTGACGATCGCCGTGGGCCGGGTGGTCGACGACTCGATCGTGGTGCTGGAGAACATCAAGCGTCATCTGGCCTACGGGGAGGAGAAGCGGAGGGCGATTCTGACGGCCGTGCGCGAGGTGTCCGGCGCGGTGACCGCCTCGACGCTCACCACCGTCGCGGTGTTCCTGCCGATCGCCTTCGTCGGCGGGATGGTGGGGCAGCTGTTCAGCCCGTTCGCGATCACGGTGACCGTGGCGCTGCTGGCGTCGCTGCTGGTCGCGCTGACCGTCATCCCGGTGCTGGCGTACTGGTTCCTGAAGGCGCCGGCGCTCACGCCGCAGGAGGCGCAGGCCGTACGCGAGGACGCCGAGCGCAGGGAGCTGCGCAGCCCGCTGCAGCGGATCTACCTGCCGGTGCTGCGGTTCGCGACGCGGCGGCGCCTGATCACGGTGCTGATCGGGGTGGTGGTGTTCGTCGCCACGATGGCGCTGGCGCCCAACCTGAAGACGAACTTCCTCGACAACTCGGGCAACGACACCACGCAGATCAGCCAGCGAATGGCGGCGGGGACCGACCTCGCGACCACCGACGCGGCGGCCGAGAAGGTCGAACAGGTGCTGAAGGCCGACGGGGGCGTGAAGTCCTACCAGGTGACGGTCGGCGGCGGGAACCGCTTCCTCGGCGGGCTGGGCGGCGGCTCCGACCGCGCGTCGTTCTCGGTGACGCTGAAGGAAGGCGTGGAGACGACCGCCCTGGAGGACCGGCTGCGGGAGCGGCTGAAGGGCCTGACAGGGGTCGGCGACATCACGGTCGGCGGCAGCGGCGGCGGGTTCAACTCCGACCAGGTGCAGGTCATCGTGCAGGGCGCGGACCAGGCCGCGCTGAAGACGGCCGCCACCACGGTGCGCGACGCCATGGCCAAGGTGGACGGGCTGCGGGACGTCACCTCCAACCTCGAAGACAGCGTCCCGCGGGTCGAGGTGCACGTGGACCGGGAGAAGGCCGCCGCCAGGGGACTGACCGAGGCCGGGATCGGGCAGCTGGTCGCGCAGGCGTTCCGCGGGGCGCCGGTCGGCTCGATCGACGTCGACGGCCGCTCTAGCGACGTGATCCTGCGCGCCGGAGGGGACGCGCCCGCCGACGTCGCGGCGATCAAGAAGCTCGCCATCCCCACGGCGACCGGCATGGTGAAGCTCGGCGACGTCGCCGACGTGGTGAAGGCCGGCGGGCCGACCCAGATCACCCGTCAGGACGGCGACCGCACCGCGACGGTATCGGGCACCGCCGACGCCTCCAACCTCGGCGCGATCACCACGAAGGTCACCGACACGCTGAAGACGCTGACGCTGCCGGCGGGGGTGACGTACAAGATCGGCGGTGCGAGTTCCGAACAGCAGGACGCGTTCGCCGACCTGGGGCTGGCCATGCTGCTGGCGGTGGCGATCGTCTTCATGATCATGGTGGCGACGTTCCGCAGCCTGGTGCAGCCGCTGATCCTGCTGGTGTCGATCCCGTTCGCGGCGACCGGCGCGATCGGGCTGCTGCTGGCCACCGACACGGCGCTCGGCGTGCCCGCGCTGATCGGCATGCTGATGCTCATCGGCATCGTCGTCACCAACGCGATCGTGCTGATCGACCTGATCAACCAGTACCGCGAGCAGGGGATGGGCGTGGTGGAGGCGGTCATGGAGGGCGGCCGGCGGCGCCTTCGCCCGATCCTGATGACCGCGATCGCGACGATCTGCGCGCTCACCCCGATGGCGCTGGGCGTGACCGGTTCCGGGGGGTTCATCTCCCAGCCGCTGGCCATCGTCGTGATCGGCGGCCTGATCTCCTCGACGCTGCTCACGCTGGTGCTGGTGCCGACCCTCTACACGATCGTGGAGCGGCTGAAGGAGCGCATGCGCCGTACGCCGAAGCCGCCCGCCTCGGGCGAGGGCGACCTGACCGTGTACGGCGAGGAGGCCCTCGAACCGGCCAAGTGAGCCCGGCCGCGTGAGGTAACCGCAAACAGTTCTTCGCGAATACTTCTTCGCGAAGAACTGTTTGCGGTTTACGGTGGGGTCATGACCGATCAAGGCGAGACGCCGTACTCTCCGGCCGCGGAGGACGTGGTAGTCCTCGACGCCAAGGGCCTTCGCGCCCTCGCCCACCCGGTGCGCGTGCAGGTGGTCGGCCTGCTGCGCAAGCACGGCCCGTCGACGGCCACCCGGCTCGCCGAGCTGCTGAACATCAACTCCGGCGCGGCCAGCTATCACCTGCGCCGGCTCGCCGCCGCGGGCTTCGTCCAGGAGGACACCGCGCGCGGGAACGCGCGGGAGCGCTGGTGGCGCGCGGTCCACCGGTCCACCTACCTCGACGACCTGGACCTGGCCGAGCGGGAGCCCGAGGCGACGGTGGCCTACCTGCAGTCCGTCGCCGCCACCTACACCATGCGCACCCAGCGGGCGATCAACGAGCTCCAGACGATGCCGCGCGAGTGGCGCGCCGCGTGCGACATGAGCGACTGGGCGCTGCGGCTGACCCCGCAGGAGGCCACCGCCCTGCGGGAGGAACTGTGGGCGGTCGTCACCCGCCACCGCCGCGACGTGCCGGAGGCGGCCGGTGCCCCCGAGGACGCGGAACGGGTGTCGGTGATCGTGCAGATCCTGCCCGAACTGGACGCGCCCGCCCCCCAGGAAGACGACGCGCGATGACGGGTGCCTTCTCCCGCACGCGGAGGCTGCGGCCGCTGGGCGGGCTGCTCGCCGCCATGGCGGTCGCGTTGACCGGCACCCGCGTGTCGGCCATCGCGCTGCCGTGGTTCGTGCTGGTCACGACCGGCAGCGCCACCCAGACCGGGCTGGTCGCCTTCTGCGAGATGACTCCGTACGTGGTGGTCAAGGCGCTGACCGGGCCGCTGGTGGACCGGGCGGGTCCGCGGGTCGTCTCCTGGAGCACCGACGCGGTCAGCGCGGCCGCGGCCGGCGCGATTCCCCTGCTGCACGCCCTGGACCTGCTGACCTTCCCGGTGCTGCTGGCCCTGGTCGCGGTGATCGGCGCCGTACGCGGCCCCGGTGACCTGGCCAAGGAGGTGATGGTCCCGGACGCGGCCGAGCGCGCCGGCGTGCCGCTGGAGCGGGCCACCGGCCTGTCGGGTGTGACCGAGCGGCTGGCCTCGACCGTCGGACCGGCGGCCGGCGGCCTCCTGGTGGCGGTGCTGGGCCCGCTGACCGGCCTGGTCGTCAACGCCGTGTGCTTCGCCCTCGGGTCGCTGATCATCGCGCTGGCCCTGCCGCGCGGCATGGGACGCCCGGCGGACGAGGCCCCGGCCGATTCCGGCTACTGGCGGCGTTTCGGCGAGGGCTTCGCCTTCCTGCGCGGCGAGCCGCTGCTGCTCACCATCATCGTCATGGTCGGGGTCACCAACCTGCTGGACGCGGCGTTCAGCACCGTCCTGCTGCCCGTGTGGGCCGAGCGGTCCGGCAACGGGCCCGCCGCGATCGGCCTGAGCAACGGCGTGTGGGGCGCCACGGCGGTCGCGGGAAGCCTGGTCGCCGCGGCCGTCGCGCACCGGATGCCGCGCCGGGTGGTGTTCTTCGCGGGATTCCTGCTCGCCGGGGCGCCGAGGTTCCTGGTGCTGGCGACCGGCGCGCCGATGTGGGCGGTGCTGGCGGTGTTCGCGGCGAGTGGGGCGGGCGGGGGATTCCTCAATCCGATCCTGGGGGCCATCGCCTTCGAACGGGTGCCGCGCGGCCTGCGCGGGCGGGTCAACGCGCTGGGCGATGCGATGGCGTGGGCCGGCATTCCTCTCGGCGGCCTGGCCGCCGGGGCCGCGGTGGCCGGGTTCGGGCTCGGGCCGGCGCTGGTGGCCGGCGGCGCGGCGTACTTCCTGACCACCAATCTGGCCGCGCTGCTGCCGCAGTGGCGTGAGATGGACCGTCTGCGCGGGCGGGGCGTGCGGGATCCGGCAGCCGGACCGGACGTCCGGTCAGGCTCTGGGCCGCGTGAGGTCCGGCGAGAGGCGAGGCACGGGTGAGGTCCTCGGCGTTTTCCTGCCGCCGTGACCGAACCGGCGATGCGACGGCGTTCAGGGGGCCGTGCGGGCGCTGAGGCATTCTCGGGAGGGCACGAGAGGCCACGTTTCGTAGATCATCGGCCGGGTAGGTCCATGCCACGCTGAGCCGCCTGGACGGAAGGCTCCTCCGGTCACGGGCAACGCCTCACCTGCGTCCTGGCGGTGGCCCGGCCACGCCGTGATGGCTGTTTCGGCGACGGCACGTGAAGCGGGGGCCAAGGAACGTGGACATGGTCGCAACGATCGCCGCCGGGGGCGACGGCGGGACGTCCGGCGCCGCACGGGGTCGGCCGGGTCCGGCATGAGCGGGGTGCTCGACGCGCTGATGGGCGCTCCGGAACGGGCGTTGCTGGCCGCGGTCAAGGTGCTGGCGCTGTTCGTCACCGCGGTAGTGGTGTTCCGGCTCACCGGGCGGCGTGCGCTGGCCGAGCTCGCCCCGTTCGACTTCGTCACGGCCGTCGCGGTCGGGGCGCTGATCGGCCGTACGGCGACCGCGACCGACGCCTCCTGGCTGGACGGGGCCGCCGCTCTGATCACGCTGCTGCTCGCTCATCTCGTCGTCGTCCGTCTGCGCTTCCTTCCCGGGGTACGTCGGATGGCCGACCCGCCGCCGCACCTGCTCGTCCACGACGGCGTGGTGCACCAGCCCGCCCTGCGCCGCTGCGGATTGACGCGGCACGACCTTGACATCGTCCTGCGCCAGCATGGCGTCACCGAGCTGGCCGCCGTACGCCTTGCGGTGTTCGAGCCGAACGGTGCGATTTCCGTCATCACACATACAGAACCATGTGGTCCGGCAGGCGGGCACGACCCGCCGTCCCCGGCCGAACCGGTGCGCGGGGCCGACGGATGAGGCACCTGAGGAACGCGGTCCCCGAGCCGTACGGGCCGCAGGGGGCGGCGGGTCAGAAGACGCGTCGTGACACGATGCCACTGCCGACATCGTGTCCGCACCACAGGTCGAAGCGCTCGCCCGGGCGCAGGTATTCGGCGGCCCTGTCGTCCGTGACGGCTATGGTCACGATGTGGTTCTTGTCTCCCGGGCTCAACGGCTTCCAGTCGTCGGTCGTGATCGCCGCGGCGAAGGGCCGGCGGTGGACCACGCCTGCCTCCCGATGATGCGCGCTGACCGTCAGTGACTGTGAGCGGTGCGGCAGTGCGTGGTGCAGGCCGCCCTGCTCGGACGGCAGGAGCGTGATCAACGCTCTTACTTTTATCCTGGTCATCGTTTACGCTCCCTCGCCTGCCGAGCTGGCGGGTCCTGCCCGGTCCGTGGCCGTGTGCGGCGATACGATTCTGAGAGCCATCTCCTATCTTATTTCCCAGGTCGCAGATGCGGCCGCGACCGGGATCGACGAATGTCACGTCCGCCCTTCAGGAGCGGCTCCCGGATGCCGCCGGTCGACGCCGGCGGGAGGACCGCCGTCGCACCCCGCGGGCGGGCGGCAGGCAGGTGCGTGCTCGACAGATGTGGTCAATAGACTGGGCCAACGTGAATGCCAAGCCGCGTATCCCGAATGTCCTGGCCGCCCGTTACGCCTCCCCGGAGCTGGCCCGCCTGTGGTCTCCCGAGCACAAGGTGGTGCTGGAGCGCCGGCTCTGGCTCGCCGTGCTGAAGGCCCAGGCCGACCTCGGGATCGAGGTGCCCGAGCAGGCGATCGCCGACTACGAGAAGGTCGCCGAGCAGGTCGACCTGGCCTCCATCGCCGAGCGGGAGAAGGTCACCCGGCACGACGTGAAGGCCCGCATCGAGGAGTTCAACGCCCTGGCCGGGCACGAGCACGTCCACAAGGGCATGACCTCCCGCGACCTGACCGAGAACGTCGAGCAGCTGCAGATCCGCGACAGCCTGCTGCTGGTGCGGGGCCGGGTCGTGGCGCTGCTGGCCCGCCTGGGCCGTCTGGCCGCCGAGCACTCCCCGACCGTCATGGCCGGGCGCTCGCACAACGTCGCCGCGCAGGCCACCACGCTCGGCAAGCGGTTCGCCACCGCCGCCGACGAACTGCTGGTGGCCTACGAGCGGCTGGAGGACCTGCTGGAGCGCTACCCGCTGCGCGGCGTCAAGGGCCCGGTCGGGACCGCCCAGGACATGCTCGACCTGCTCGGCGGCGAGGACCGGCTGGCCGCGCTGGAGGACCGCGTCGCCGCGCACCTCGGGTTCGCCCGCCGGTTCACCAGCGTTGGCCAGGTCTACCCCCGCTCGCTCGACTACGACGTGCTGACCGCGCTGGTGCAGCTGGCCGCCGCCCCGTCCTCCCTGGCCAAGACCATCCGCCTGATGGCCGGGCACGAGCTGGTCACCGAGGGCTTCAAGGAGGGCCAGGTCGGCTCGTCGGCGATGCCGCACAAGATGAACACCCGCTCCTGCGAGCGGGTCAACGGCCTCACCGTGATCCTGCGCGGGTACGCCTCCATGGCCGGGGAGCTCGCCGGCGACCAGTGGAACGAGGGCGACGTGTCCTGCTCCGTCGTCCGCCGGGTGGCCCTGCCCGACGCGTTCTTCGCCTTCGACGGCCTGGTGGAGACCATGCTGACCGTGCTGGACGAGTTCGGCGCGTTCCCGGCCGTCATCGAGGCCGAGCTGGGCCGCTACCTGCCGTTCCTCGCCACGACCAAGATGCTCATGGCGGCGGTGCGGGCCGGGGTCGGCCGCGAGACCGCCCACGAGATCATCAAGGAGCACGCGGTGGCCTCGGCGCTGGCCATGCGCTCGCGCGGCGCCGGCAACGAGCTGCTCGATCGGCTGGCCGCCGACGAACGTTTCCCGCTCGGCCGGGCCGAGCTCGACGCGCTGCTGGCCGACCGGGCCTCCTTCGCCGGCGCGGCCGCCGGTCAGGTGGAGGCCGTGACCGCGCGGATCGGGGAGATCACCGCGCGGCATCCCGGGGACGCCGCCTACGTCGCGGGCGCGATCCTGTAGGGACACGCGTGCGTGAGCTGGTGAGCGAGGCCGAGGTCGTCGCCGCCTCGGGGGACGACGACCTCGTCGTGTGGGCGGCGCAGGGCATGCGTCCCGGCGTACGCGCCTGGGCGTACGGGGACGCGGTGGCGGTGGCCAGCCCCGAGGCGGCCCGGCGGGACCGCCTGGCGGTCAGGGGTGAGGCCGCCCGGGTCGTCCCGCTGCTGCGGCACGCCCTGGCCGAGGCCGGGCCGTCGTACCGGCCCTTCGGCGACGCCGCGCTGATCGAACAGGTCGTCGAGGCCGTGCCGGAGCTGGAGCTCGCGGGTCGCTTCTCCTGGATGGGCACCGAGAAGCTCGCCCCGCCCCGCGAGCGGGCCGCGGGCCGGGAGCGGCCTCCCGCCTGGCTGGCGGACTCCGCCGCCGGCGAGGTGGCCGATCTGCTCGCCGCCGCCAGCCCCGGCTCCTACGCCGTGCCGGGCCTGCCGCGCGTGCACCGCTGGGCCGGTGTCCGCGACGGTTCCGGCGCCCTGCTGGCGGTCGCGGCCGACGCGTGGCCGGCGCCGACGGTGGGCCTGCTCGCCGGCGTCGCGACCGCTTCGCCGGCGCGGGGACGCGGGCTGGGGGAGCGGGTGTGCCGGTTCGTGGCCTCCGCGCTGCTGGCCGAGCACGGCCGCGTGGCGCTGATGGTCGACGACTGGAACGCGGCCGCCGTCGTCGTCTACGAGCGGCTCGGCTTCGCCCGCCGCCGCGTCGCCGCCGCCGGTCCGCGCGCCTGACCGCTCACGCCCGCGGCCGTGAGGGATGTGCCGGCTGTGCGGGCTCACGGCGGCGCCTGCCCTCGCCACGGCGAGGTCACCCGAGCGGCACAGGCACCGCGATCCCGCCCATGGCCGTCCGGGTGACCATCGCGAACGCGGCTGTTTCCCGGCCGGTCGCGGCTTCGGGCGTACGGCGCCGTGGCCGGCCGGACCCGCGCGAGTTCACCGCGTCCAGCGCGTCGGGCAGGTCCCGCAACGTGGTGATCCTCGGTACGGCGGGGGAGGAGGGGGCGGGCTCCGCGCGGTACCGGTCGAGCCACACGCCGTGCATCCCCGCCCGGGTGGGGGCGACCGCGTCGAGCAGGAGGTTGTCGCCCACCATGAGCACCTCGCAGGGAGACAGGCCCAGCGTCGCCGCCGCCCGCCGGTAGCACTCGGGGTCGGGTTTGAACGCGCCGAGCGCCTCGGGCGTCAAGACCACCTCCACACGGTCGAGCAGCCCGATCCGGCGCAGTTTGGCCTCCTGCTGCGCCGCCGTGCCGTTGGTGAGCACGGCCGGCACGGGCGCGTCGTCGAGGAGCGCCAGCGCCTCCAGCGTCTCGTGCACGTCGGGGAAGGCGGCCCAGGCCGACTCGTAGTGGGTCAGGAACCCGGCGAACGCCAGGTCCGGGTCGGCCGGCGCCGGCAGGCCGAGCCGCCGGCAGAACTCCCGCAGCCGCCTGCGCCGCTGCTCGGCGAACGAGCACTCCCCGGCGTGCCAGGCCGGCAGGTGCTTGTCCTCCAGATCCAGCCACAGCGCCGGCGCCTCCGGCAGCAGCTCGTGCCCGGGGCAGACCGACTCGGTCCAGCGGGTCGCCGCGTGCGCGACCGCCCGGCGATGATCGAAGAGGGTCTCGTCGAGGTCGAACAGAATGGCCCTGATCACGAGTCCTCATCTTGACCCGGACGTGTTTCCGCCGCGTTTCCAGGCTGTGAAGGTGCCGGGAATGACCGGGGGAACAGGGATGACCGGGGGAAACAGCCGCCGGTGACACCGGCGCCGCCCGCGGGACACGCCGTGACCGGTCAGGCGTGCCGGGCCGCGTTGGCGTGGACCGCGTCGCGGACGTACCGGCTCAGCCCCTCGGCGACCCGCTCGTAGTTGTCCGCGAAGCGGGGGTCGCTCACGTACATCTCCCCGAGGCCCTTGTGGATCTCGTAGGTGCAGTCGTAGAACCAGCGGGTGATGTGCGCGCGGTGCCGCTCGGCCACGTCCGTCGCCCGCTCGCCGTCCGCGGGGGCCCCTTCGGTGAAGGCCGCCGCGAACGCCTCCAGCACCTCCTCGGCCTCCGCGGTGATGGCCCGCCAGTCGTCCTTGGTGTAGCGGGCCGTCCGGCGGCGGCTCTGCTCGAACGCGTCGGTGCCGCCCCAGCGTTCCTCCGCCTCCTCGGCGTACCGGTCGGGGTCGAAGTCGCCGAACACCTCGAACCGCTCCTCGGGTGTGAGGGAAATGCCCATTTTTCTCGCCTCCATCGCGCGTTGGACCGCCGCGGCCATCTCCTCCAGCCGGCCGATCCTGCGCCGCAGCAGCTCGTGCTGGTGACGCAGGTGGGTCATCGGATCGGCGCCCGGATCGTCGAGGATGGCGGCGATCTCCTCCAGGGAGAACCCGAGCTCCCGGTAGAACAGCACCTGCTGCAGCCGTTCGAGGTCCGGCTCGGTGTAGCGCCGGTATCCGGCCGCCGACCGCTCGCCGGGCGTCAGCAGCCCGATCTCGTCGTAGTGGTGCAGCGTCCGCACGGTGATCCCCGCGAAGCGGGCGACCTGGCCGACCGAGTAGCCCATGGGTACTCCTCCCTTCCTGGTCCAAGCCTGCGGTCTCACGCCGCGTGAGGGTCAAGCGGGTGGCCCGCGATGAAAGTTTCGCACCGGGCCCGGCCGGTCGATCAGCGGCGACGCGACGGCGTTAGTTGAGGCGATTGACTTATTCGGAGCAGTTCGCATACGGTGCGGTGGCTCTCGCGCCGACGCCGGTCCTTCCGGCGCGAGCAGTGGTCCTCCCGTTCGCGCAGCGCGTCCGAAGGAGTGCAGATGCCTGTCACACCCCCCAGCAACGCCTCGAGTCCGCCTCGGATCCGCCGCCGGCCGGGCCGGCGTGCCGCCGGTGGGGCGGCCGTCCTCGCCGCCGCCCCGCTGGCGGCGGTCGCGTTGTCCTCCGTCCCCGCGCAGGCGGCCGTGCCCTCGGCCGGGGGGACGTACCAGATCAGCGTCACCAAGAGCGGCATGTGCCTGGACGTGGTGTCCGGCTCCACGAGCAACGGCGCGCTGGTGCAGCAGTGGGGCTGCTCCGGCGCCGCCTGGCAGCACTTCACGCTCAGATCCGCCGGATCCGGCGTTTACACCATTGTGAACGCTAACAGCGGCCTGTGCCTCGACGTCCCGGGCGGCTCCACCGCCTCTGGGGTGCAACTGCAGCAGTGGGGCTGCGCCAACCAGACCAACCAGCAGTGGCGCCTGGTCGCCTCAGGCTCCGGCACCTACCAGATCGTCAGCGTGGCCAGCGGGCTGTGCGTGAGCGACAAGGGCGCCTCCACCTCCTCCGGCGCCGCGGTCATCCAGGAGACCTGCACCGCCAACACCAACAAGCAGTGGCTGTTCACCCCCGCCGGCACGCAGGGCACCGCCACCGTGGCCGCCGACGGCACCGGCAGGTACCGCACGGTCCAGGCCGCGATCGACGCCGTGCCGGCGAACAACGGCGGCCGCGTGGTCATCACCATCAAGCCCGGCACGTATCGGGAGATCGTCACCATCCCGGCCAACAAGCCGTACATCACCCTGCAGGGCCTCGGCGCGTCGGCCTCGGACGTCGTGATCGTCAACAACCACTACGCCGGGGGGAACGGCGGCACCTTCAACAGCGCCACCGCGTTCGTGAACGGCCACGACTTCACCGCCACCAACCTGACGATCTCCAACGACCACGTCGAGAGCTCGTCCGTCGACGGCCAGCAGGCCGTCGCGCTGAACCTCAACGCCGACCGGGCGGTCCTGTCCAACGTGCGGCTGCTCGGCGACCAGGACACGTTCCTGGTCAACGCCTCCGCCCGCGCCTACATGACCGGCTCCTACGTGGAGGGCACCGTCGACTTCATCTTCGGCGACGGCACCATCGTGATCGACAACTGCGACATCTACGAGAAGCGCGCCAGCGGGGCCCCGATCACCGCCGCCAGGACGGACGCCGCCAAGACCTATGGCTTCCTCATCTACAGGTCGCGGATCTCCGGCGCCACCGCGGGCACCACACAGCTGGGCCGCCCGTGGGGCCCCAGCGCCCAGGTGCTCTACCGGGAGTCCACCCTCGGCTCCACCATCAAGACCTCCCAGCCCTGGACCGACATGTCCGGCAACTCCTGGAAGAACGCCCGCTTCTTCGAATACAAGAACACCGGCGCGGGCGCCGGCACCAACGGCAACCGGCCGCAGATGAGCGACTCCCAGGCGGCGAACTACACCCCGCAGAAGTACCTGGCCGGATCCGACGGCTGGAACCCTGCCCCCTGACCGCTGCCGGCTGACCCCTGACCCCTGCCGGCTGGCCCCTGCCTCGGGGGAACGGACCCGCGCCGCACCACGCTCCGGGCCGCCGCCGCACCGACGGCGGCCCGCGCCGGCCTCCGTTTCCGGGCAGGCGGCCCTGTCCCCGGCGTTGACAGGCCCGCGCTCCCTCCCACCTGACATCCGCCCGATCAGCGGGAACGCAGTCCGTCGAGCGCGACCTCGATGTATCGCCGCCAGTCGCCCGCGGCGTTGCGGATGACCGCCGCCAGGCCGCAGATGACCATGTTGACGTCCTCGGTCGTCACCTCCTGCCGGACCGCGCCGCTCGCCCGCGCCCGGTCGATCAGCTCGGCGGCGATGGCCAGCAGCGCCTCGCGGGTCTCTTCCCGCGGCTCGCTCGAGCCCATGGCCTTCTCGACGACCTCCGACATGCCGCGGTCGTCCGCGAGCACCTCGCCCATGTGGTGCAGGAAACGGGCCAGGCCATCCGCCGGATCGCCGGCGCCGGTGAGCCGGCGTGCGGTGGCGACGATCTCCACGGCCCGGTGCTCGGCGACGGCCTCGATCAGGGCCTCCCTGGTCGGGAACTTGCGGTAGAGGGTCCCCACGCCGACGCCCGCCGCTCGGGCGACCTCCGACATCTGCACGTCGTGGCCGGACGCGGCGAACAGTGCGCGAGCCGCATCGAGGACGCGATCGCGGTTGCGCTCGGCGTCGGTACGCGTCCTGCGGCGGGCCGGCGGAGTTGACATCTCAAACGATCCTCTGCCTAGACTTCGGAGCGGAATCCGGATTCCTTATTCCGTATTATGTCAGAGAGGTCGACGCCATGTCGAAGGAGCATTCCGTCCTGGTTTCCCCCGATGCGAAGCGGCCGGCAGGGCGTTCCGGCCGGGCGCTACTGGTGTGGGGACTGCTGGTGGTGGCGGCCAACCTGCGGCCGAGCCTGACCGCCGTCGGGCCGTTGCTGGATCGCGTGCAGGCCGATCTGGGGCTGACTCCGGCGGTGGCGGGCCTGCTGAGCACGCTGCCCCTGCTGGCGTTCGCGGTGATATCGCCGCTGGTCCCGCGGCTGGCGGCCCGGTGGGGACCCGAGCGGCTCCTCTGGGGTGCGCTCATGGTGCTGACCCTCGGGATCGCCATCCGGTGGGCACCGTCGGCGATCGGCCTGTTCTCGGGAACCGTGCTGATCGGGGCGGGAATCGCGGTGGGCAACGTGCTGCTGCCGAGCCTGATCAAGCGCGACTTCCCCACCAGAGTGGGCCTGCTGACCAGCGCGTACGCCACCGTGATGGGGGCCGTCGCCGCGGTCGCCTCCGGGGTCGCGGTACCGATGAGCCAGGTCGTCCCCGGCGGCTGGCCCACCGCGCTGGGGTGCTGGATCCTGCCCGCGCTGGCGGCCGTGGTGCTGTGGCTCCCGCAGGCGCGTACGGCGAGGCCGGCCCCGCGGGCGATCCGCGGGCACCGGTTGCCGCTGGGATCGGCGCTGGCGTGGGCGGTCACGGCGTTCATGGGATTGCAGTCGCTGGGTTTCTATGTCGTCGTCACGTGGTTGCCCCAGGTGTTCCAGGACGCCGGGGTGAGCGCGGCAGCGGCGGGATGGCTGCTGTTCGTGTTCCAGGCGGTCGCGGTGGCGACCAGCCTGGCGGTGCCCGCCGCGCTGCGATGGGCACGTGACCAACGCGCGGTGGCCACCGTGAGTTCGGCCGTCCTGCTCGCCGGATACCTCGGCCTTCTGGCGGCGCCCGGATGGGCGTTGCTGTGGAGCGTCGTCCTCGGCCTGGGCGGCGGAGCGTGCCTGGTGCTCGCGCTGGCGTTCCTCAGCCTGCGCGCCCAGGACGCGACCGTGGCGGGCGCGTTGTCGGCGATGGCCCAGTCGATCGGTTACCTGCTCGCCGCCGCGGGACCGGTGGTTTTCGGGCTGCTGCACACCATCACCGACGGCTGGCAGGCGCCGATCATCGTGATGTGTGCCGCCGCGGCCGGACAGGTGATCGTCGCCATGGTGGCCGGCCGGGGCACGGTGCCGCCGGCCGACGGCCGGGCACCCGGGCGCGCCTCCTCACCGGCACCGGATCGCGCCCCTTCCCCCGGACAGTGACGCGTCGCCGTCTTCCGAATGCAGCACGCGCGCTGTCCATCGTGGCATGGACTCTCCCACGGAGGGAGAGGCCATGCTGGGGCACGTGAACGACGACCTTCTGTCGATCGGGCAGTTCGCCCGCCTCGCCCGGCTCAGCGTCAAGCAACTGCGCCACTACGCCACGCTCGGCCTGCTCGAACCCGCCTGGATCGACCCCGCCAGCGGCTACCGCTACTACCGGGCCGCCCAGGCCCGCGACGCGCTCGTCATCGGCCTGCTGCGGTCCCTCGACGTCCCCCTGCCCGTCGTCGCGGCCGTCCTGTCCGCCGGCGGGGTGTCCGGTCAGGACACGGGGAGACAGGGCGGCGGGGGACAGGGCGGCGGGGGACAGGACACCGCGGCCGCCGCGCTCGCCCGGGTGAAAGACGATCTGGAGGCCGAACTCGCCCGCCGCAGACGCACCCTCAAGACCCTCGAACACATCCTCGCCGCCGGCCTGCCCGGCGCCGAGATCACCGTCGTCACCGAACCCCCGCGCCCCGCGATCGTCGTCCACGACCTGGCCGCCACCCCCGACGACATCGGCCGTGCCACCTCCGCCTGCGTCGCCCGCCTGATGGCCGCCGCGTCCGGCGCGATCCCGCTCCACCTCGTCGGCCTGTTCCCGCTCGACTACGGCGATTCCGTCCCCGTCGCCGTGGCGCTCACCGGCACCGGCCTTCCGCACGTGCCGGGCGCCCGGCCCGACATCCTGCCGGGCGGCGCCTTCGCCACCGCCGCCCACGTCGGCCCCTACGACCAGATCGCGCTCACCGCCCACGCCCTGCTCGCCTGGTGCGCCGAACGCGGGCACGCCCCCACCGGCCCCCTCCGCGAGGCCTACGTCTCCGACCCCGCGACCACCCCGCCCGAGCGGCTGGTCACCCACCTGATGATCCGGCTGGAGGACGAAGAATGAACCACCTGACCGATTGGTATTCCGCCGCCGACGCCCCGGAACTCGCCGAGTTCGGCCCCGTCACGGGGCTCGGCGTCACCGGACGCGGCGCCCCCGGAGCATCGGCGCACCTCGCCGCGATCACCGCGCTGTACGCCGTGGCAGGACCCTTGACCAGCCTCGCCGGAGGACTGCCCATGCCCGTGCTCGAAGGCCGCTGGTGGGTCGAGGACACCACCCGCCACCCCCTCGATGTCCCCAGGGACGAGTGGCACTGGCACCTGTTCCTCCGCCTGCCCGCCGGCCTCGACCCCGCCCTCGCCGAACAGGCCCGCGAGGCGGCCCGCCCCACGCCCGGCGTCGGCGCCGTCCAGCTCGTCACCTTCACCGACGGGCGGTGCGTCCAGATGACCCACCACGGCCCCTTCGCCGAGGAGCCGAAGTCGCTCACGCTCATGGAGGAGTTCATGCACGCCCACGGCCTCGTCCCGGCCGGCCTGCACCACGAGCTCTATCTCACCGGCGTCCAGGAGGCCGACTCCGCGGACGTGCGCACGATCCTGCGCCAGCCCGTACGCCCCGCCTGAGCGGCCCGGCTCGACGATCCCGCGCAACGACGCGGCCGGGGGAGTGCCACGAAAGACGGCGGGCGTCAGTGAAGCGCGGGCGCCCGCCGCGCCGGGTCTGCGGCGCTTGCCTGCCCCGTGCCTGCCTGCCCTGTGCCTCCCTGTCCTGGGGCGGCATGGCAGGCGCCGGACGCCCTGAACGGCTCGGCCAGCTGGGCCAGATACGCGCTCGGATAGTGGGGCTTGGCCGCCATGCCGAGCAGCTCCGAGGTGAAGCGGCGCCCGGGGTCGTAGGAGTAGGTGCCGAGCAGATGGTCCCAGACCAAGGTGAACAACCCGAAGTTGACGTCACCGACGCCCGCCCACTTCAGGTGATGGAAGCGGTGCCCCTCGTTGAGCGCCAGGACATACCTGAGCGGGCCGACGCGATAGTCGGCGTTGGAGTGCTGCAGCAGCAGCTGGACCGCCACAGCCAGGGCCAGGACCGAGGCGACCCGGACGGGCAGGCCGATCAGCAGCAGCGGAACGACCCCCGCGGCCATCTCCATCGCCTGATGCACCGGGTGCTTCATCAGGCCGTTCAGGCCGTAGAAGCGTGTCACGGAGTGATGCACGGCGTGGAAACGCCACAACGCGCCGACCTTGTGGCTGCCGTAGTGAAACAGGGTGATCCCGGCATCGGCGACCACCACGGCCAGCAGCACCTGCACCACGAACGGCCAGCCGCCCGGCCACAACCCGGCGGCAGGGACGACGGCGGCCAGCAGCGGGATGACCGCGACACCGACCAGGATCAGGCTCTCGTTGACCAGGCCATGCGCGGCATCACGCCCGGCATCGCCGTGAGAGGTGTTCCAGCCGGTCTCATACGGCACGATGCGCTCGGCGCAGAACGACACGCCGACGGCGGCCGGCAGCAGGACGAACAGCCACAGCTCGGCGGCACCGGCGGAGGCCAGCGCGACGGCCGCGCCGTTGACGCCGAGCAGCATCAGCGGGACATAGCCGTAACGCACGGCACCCCGTACGGCGGAGCGCGCGGTAGCGGCAAAAGCAGTGAAGACAGGAACGGACATGCCCATCACTGTGGCGGCGCGGCCCCGCTCGCGGCTTGAACGGATCCGCTGAAGCCCTTCACCGGCCCCCGCGACCGGCGGACCTCCAGTGCGCGGCGGCAACGGCCTGGCTGGGGGTGATGCCGAACATGGCCCGGCAGGTGCGGGTCAGATGGGCGCTGTCGGCGAACCCGGCCGCGTGCGCGGCCTCCGTCAGGCCGGCGCCGTCGCGGACCGCCTCGATGGCGTGCAGAAGCCGCGCCCAGCGCCGCCACGCCGGATAGGGCAGCTGCAGATGCTCGGCGAACAGATGACCCAGGCGGCTGGCCGACACCCCCACCCGAGCCGCCAGCTCACTCAGCAGCAGCGGTCCGCTGATCAGCTGCGGAATCAGGTCCAGGGCACGCACGAGCACCGCGGGCAGCTCACCCGGCCCGGCCCCGGGCACCTCGTCGTCCATCGCCGCCCCGAACGGCTCGCCCACGACCGGCTCGGCGGCACCGCGCCACGTGCCCACGGCCTGCGGATCGCCGCCGCCCGATCGGACGCGGGCCATGGCCGCACGCCCCGCGCGGCCCGCCGGATCCAGGTAAGCCAGCAGGCCGTGCGCGCCCGGACCGGCCAGCAGCTCGTGCCGGACCCCGGTGGGGATGATCGCGGCCTCCACCTGCCGCTGCCGCCGCCCGCTGCCGTCGACCAGCTCCACGTTCCCCTCGGTGACCAGCAGCACCTGCACCGCGGCGTGCGCGTGCGGCTCCGCGGTGCCGATCGCGCCGGTGAAGGCGAGCAGACCCGGCGCGGCGCTGACGCTCCCCGCCCACCGCGCATCGAAAGCGCTCCCCGCCCACCGCGCGCCGGAAGGCCACTCACCCATCAGCGCGACGCTCAGGGCGTGTCCGGCCCGGCCTGGCCGCGCCAGCGGCGCAGCAGCGGATGCGACCCCATCGCGATCTCCAGCTCTCCGGGCAGGTCGTCCCGGTAACGGCCCAGCGTCGATAGATCACTGTGTCCAAGTACCCGTCGTACCGCGTCCATGTCCGTGCCGTCCGCCAGCAGATGCGTCGCCGTCGTGTGCCGCAACCCGTGCGGCGTCACCGCCCGCCGCTGCCCGGGATCCACCCGCCGCTGCACCCGGTCGATGACCGCCTGCACATCGCCCCGCGCCAGCCGCCTGCCCCGCCACGACAGCAACAGCGCCTTCTCGCCGTTCCCGTCCGGCCGGACCGCCAGGTAAGCGTCGAACGCCGCGGCCACGGCATCGGGCAGCGGAACGTCACGGGTCCGCCCGCCCTTGCCGAAGATCCGCCAATAGCGCACCCCGTCGTTGGTGTAGAAGTCCTCCACGTTGGCCCGCACCAGCTCCGACACCCGGGGGCCCACCGTGGTCAGCAGCAGCACCACCAGCGCGTCACGCACCTCGGTCCGCTGGTCCGCCCGGCGGCGGCGCCCCACGCCGGAACCCGCCGGCTCCGCCTCCGGAGGCGGCCCAGAGGGGGAGCCGGCCGCCTCGATCAGGCCTTCGGCCTGCTCCCGCGTCAGCGCCCGCCGCTCCGGCCGCAGCCCGCCCCGCTCCCGCGCCCGCACCGACGAGGCCGCCATCGGATCCAGATGCACCCACCCCGCCGACGTCGCGTGCCGGAACAACGCCGACACCGACCGGCGGAACCTCGCCTGCGACGCCGCGCTCTGTCCCGCGCCTTTCCCCGTGCCCTTCCCCTGCTCGTCGCTCTTCCTGCGCTCGTCCGGCTTGCGCGCGAAGGCCAGCAGCACCGCGTCCACATCCTCGCCGGTCAGGTCGTCCAGCACCCGGTCCGGCCCGGCCAGCCGTACGAACGTGGCCACGTCACGCGCGTACACCTCGGCCGTGGCGGGCGACAGCCCCCCGGTCAGCGTCTTGGCCCGGACCAGCTCCACGTAGCGGTCCGCGGCCTCCTGCACGGTCACCCTGTTCACCTGTGCGGGCAGCATGATCGACACCGTACCGAGCCGCACCGACAACCGGCACCCGGAGGGCGGCCTCCTACGCCTCGCCGCCATCCGCGTCGACGGCGTCGATCGCGTCGACGAACCGCTCGGCCTCCGACTGGCCCATGCCCGTCTCGCCGCGCACCAGGAACACCGCCTGCTCGCCGCGTCCGGCCGCCTTCAGCTCCCGCACCCGCGACGCCAGATCCGGCCGCGCGTGGCCCGGGGCCACCGGCAGCGGCCGCCCCGACGCCAGGGCCTCGGACAGGTCCTTGGCCTCCTTCAGACCCAGCCCGGTCTGCTCGCGGATCAGCTTGATCGCCTCGATCTTCTTGCCCTCGGCGTACAGCTCCCGCACCCGGTGCTGCAGATCGGCCGACACCGGCGGCAGCAGCCCGGGGCTGCGCCACGCGAGCGGCCCGGCGGGGCGGGCGCCGGCCCGCACTGCGGCGAGCCCCACACCGAGAAGCGCGATCACGATGACGGCGAGGATCAATACCTCGACCATGCCCAAGCCGAACATGTGGTGATCGTAAACCCCGCCCCACGGAACAGTCAGCCCTTCCGGCTAGGGTGAACGACAGACGTGATCGCCGGCCGGGTGACCCGGCGCCTGCCGGTCAGCCCACCCGCCGGGCGACGGTGACGCCGTCACGCACCGGCAGCATCACCGACTCGACCCGCTCGTCCCGCGCGATCGTCTCGTTCAGGCGGCGGACGGCCACCTGCGCCTGTCCCTGGAAGGCCGGGTCGAACACACGCCCGCCCTGGAACACGTTGTCGAGCACGACCAGGCCGCCCGGGCTCAGCCGCGTGACCACCTCCTCGTAGTAGTCCGGGTAGCTCTCCTTGTCAGCGTCGATGAACGCGAAACCGATGACCGGCTCGGCCGGAAGCGCACGCAGCGTCTCCAGCGCCGGCCCGATCCGCAGGTCGATACGACCGGCCACACCCGCCCGCTCCCAGTAGTTCCTGGCGATCGACGTCCACTCCGTGCTCACGTCGCACGCCAGCAGGCGCCCGTCCGGCGGCAGCCCCCGGGCGATGCAGATCGAGGAGTAACCGGTGAACACCCCCACCTCCACGGCCAGGCGGGCGCCCGACATCCGCACCAGCATCGTCAGCAGCGCGCCCTCGTCGTGCGAGATCTGCATCCCGGCCGCGCCGCCCGTCTCCTCGCGCGTCCTGACCACCAGATCCCGCAGCACCTCGTCCGGCGGGGAGCAGTGCGTGAGCAGGTAGTCGTCCACGACGGGGGACAGGTCCCACACCGCGTCGCCCCCGGCGGGCGGCGACCAGTCGACCACGAGCTCCTCCTGGGTGGCGAACCGCAGCAGGTGACGGGTCACGACGTCCCGCACGCCGGTCAGCGACTCCTCGCCGCCGGCGGTCGCGATCATCTCGAATCCGCCGGCGCACGGCCGCAGCACGCAGCGCCCGGACCCCAGCTCGATCACCGCCCGGCCGTCGCCGCCGAGCACGGCCTCCACCTTGTGGCCCATGTGCGAGACGAGCTGCCTGATGTAGCGCTCGGGCCTGTCGGTGACGACGCGCGCCGTCGAATGAGGCATCGGTTTCCTCCACGTGAGGCATCAAGCGTCGACAATGCTCGACGCTTCCGGTCCGGCGATTGTGCTGTCCCGCCCACCCGTTTGTCAAAGCGTCGACCATCCTCGACACTTTCTTCGTGACCGACGAGACGACGACGGGGGAGCGCCACTCAACGCCCCCGCACGACCCCGACCTTCTGGAGCTACGTACCCCCGCCCAGTTCAAGGCCCTCGGCCACCCCGTCCGCCACCGCATCGTCAACCTGCTCCGCCAGCGCCCCGCGACACTGGGGGAGCTGGCCACGGCACTGCGGGCCGCCAAAGGCACCGTCGGCTACCACATCCGCGTCCTACGCGAAGCGGGCATCGTCCACCTCGCCGGCACCCGGCACGTACGCGGCGGCACCGAACAGACCCTCGCCCTGGTCAGCCGGGGCTTCCGCCTGCACGAGGAGGCCACCGCCGGCCCCGGTTTCCTCATCAGAGCCGCCCTCGACGAGATGCTGCCCGCCCGGCCGGGCCAGGCCGAGCACACCCTGCTGAACCACCTGTGGCTCACCCAGGACGAGGCCCGCGCCCTCATCACCAAGCTTCGCGCCCTGCTGCCCCCTCCCGGCGGCACCCCGTCCTCCGCGGGCGAGCCGTACGGGCTGCTGCTCTCGCTCTATCCCGCCGACATCCCCACCCTGCCGTCCCGCCCCTCCGGCGAGAGCGCCGCCAGGAACAGCCCCTCATGACGGGCCATATGCGCGCTGTCGGTGAAATACAGTAGATCGTGCCCCTCCGCGACATGAGCGGCGAACGCCTCGTGACCCGCCGCGGCCTCGGCACGCATGTGGGCCGCCAGATGCTCCAGCCGGGCCCGCGCGGTCTCCACCAGCACCTCCCGGTCCGCCGCCCCGAGCCCGTATGCGTCGGCGAACACCCGCAGCCGCCGCGCCTGCTCCTCCACCCCCGGAGCGCTCCCGTCCCGGCCGGGATCATGCATCGGCACGAACCGGTAGGCGGCATACGCCACATCCCACACCCGCGGCCCCGGATGCGCGGTGTCGAAATCGATGAACGCCACCGGCCGCCCCTCCCGGAACACACAGTTGTACGGCGCCACGTCACCATGGCAGACGACCTCCGCCGGAGCCCGCGCGGGGAAGTACCACCCGGCGTCCTCCGCGGGCGCGAAGCCCACCGTCGCGTCGTGGTAGTCCCGGAGCAGCGCCCCCACGGCGACCAGCGCCTCATCCGCCGTCGCGTACGACGGCAGGGGATAGTCCGGCACCTCACCCGGGACGAAATCCAGCACCTCCCGGCCCTCGCCGTCACACCCGTGAGCTCTCGGCGCGCCACCGAACCCCACCGCCGCCAGATGGCCGAGCAGGGCGTGCACCACCGGTGTCCACCGGCGGGCCGGCCGGCGCACCGTGCCTCCCACCCGGACGACGCGGTTGACCCCGCCCCCGGTCAGCTCCTCTTCGTCCATCCCATGATCGTAGGCGTGATCACAGCAGACCCCGGCGCGGCCCCGGCTCCCACCCACGGCTCGCCGGGGGAGGAGGCGTGACCCCCGGCACGCGACCCGCGGGCGTCACGGGCCGGGAGGTCGCCGTGCTCGTCGGGCTGCAGGCGTCGGGCAAGTCCACCTTCTACCGGCAGCGCCTGGCGGCGACGCACGTCCACGTCAGCAAGGACAACTGGCCGAACGCCCGCCACCGGCAGCGACGCCAGCTCCGGGTCATCGCCGAGACGCTGGGGGAGGGGCGGAACGTGGCCGTGGACAACACCAATCCCTCCCCAGAGGAGTGGGGCCCGCTCATCGTCGCGGCCAGGGAGCACGGCGCCCGCATGGTGGCCTACTGGTTCCCTCCCGACCTCACCGCCTCCCTGGAACGCAACGCCCGCCGAACCGGCCGCGCCCGGGTGCCCGAAGTCGGCATCCTCGCCACGGTCGAACGCCTGCGCCGCCCACGCCCGCAGGACGGGTTCGACGCGGTCCACACGGTGACCTTCGACGGCCGGGGCGGCTTCACCGTACGAGACGAGGACGACCACGGCCGGTGAGGAAGGCCGCGCGGCTCAACCGGGAGGCGCCTCCGCCCGATCGGCGCCGATCAGCTCCAGGAAGGCCAGCGCCGCCGGGGACGGCCGGTTGTCCCAGATCAGGTGCTCCACCCGGGTGGGAGCATCGCGAAGACGAATGACACGCAGGTCGGGAAAGCGCGGCGCGAACGCGGCCGGCAGCATGCCGACGCCGAGGCCCTGCCGTACCAGATCGACCATGAGTTCGGCCGACGACACCTCGAAGGGCACGTCACGCCGCACCCCCACCGCGGCGAAGGCCTCGTCGGACTGTGCCCGCCCGGCCGCCCCCGCGCGGAAGTCGATGAACGGCTCGTCCGCCAGACTCCGCAGATCCACCTCGGTCTCCGTCCGGTGATAACCGGGCGCGACCACGGCGACCAGCTCACCTCCGCCGAGGTGGCGACTCTGCACGCCCTTGGGTTCCATCCGGGGCGGCAGGCCGAGAAACGCGACGTCGACGCCGCCCTGCCGGACCCGCTCGATCAAACTTTCGCTGCCCGCCGAGGTGAGCGTGATGTGCACCCGCGGATAGCGCCGGCGGTAGTCCCTCAGAGCGACCGGAAGGTCGACGGCCGCCAGGGTGGGGATGGCCCCGACGGCGAGCCGCCCCAGGATCTCCCCGCCGACGGCCGCCACCTCGGCCCGTGCCCGGTCCGCGGCCTCCAGACACTCCCGGGCCGCGGGCAGGAACGCCTCCCCGGCCGGTGTCAGGCGTACGCGGCGGCTCGTGCGCTCGAACAGCCGTGCGCCCAGCTCCCGCTCCAGAGCGGCGATCTGATGACTGAGCGCCGACTGCACCACCCGGCAGCGCTCGGCCGCACGGGTGAAGTTGCTGGTCTCCGCGACCGCGACGACATATCTCAGCTGCTGCAGTTCCACCCGACAATCATGCATCACGATAGATAGCAATGAAAATTATGTGTTGGACTCATAGATCGATGCTCGCGCACCCTTGAACCATGACGGAAACCACGCACTCGCCCCTGAAACCATGGCTCGGCGTCGCAGCGATCACAGCCAGCCTCTTCGTCTTCCTCACGACCGAGCTCATGCCCGTCGGCCTGCTGACCCCCGTGAGCACCAGCCTGCACATATCCGTGGGCATCGCCGGGCTGATGGTCACGCTCTACGGCGTCTCGGCCGGACTCGGCGTGCCCTTCATCGTCGCCTGGACCAGGCGCGTCAACCGGCGCGTCCTGCTGTCCACGCTCCTGGCGATATTGACCCTGGGAAACGTGATCACCGCCATCTCGCCGAACTATCCCCTGGTCCTGGCGACGCGGCTCATCATGGGATTCGCCAACGGGGTGTTCTGGGCCATCGGCGTGAGCATGGCGATGCGCCTGGTCCCCGAACGTCACGCCAGCAGGGCGGCCGCGACCGTCATGTCCGGCATCTCGGTCGCCGCGGTCGTGGGCATGCCGCTGGGGACGATCCTGGAAAGCCTCACCAGCTGGCGAACCACGTTCCTCATCTGGGCCGGCCTCGGAGCGCTGGTGTTCCTCGCGGTCGTCGCCGTCATCCCGTCGCTGCCGTCGACGAACGCCGTCTCGGTGCGGGAAGTCTTCAGTCTCCCGCTGAAGAACGTGCCCCTGCGTCTGGTGCTGTTCACCGTCGTCCTCTTCGTCCTCGGCCACTTCGGCACGTACACGTTCGTGCGCCCCTACCTTGAGCAGAGCGCATCCGCCACGCCCTTCTTCATCACCGTGGTGCTGATGGTCTACGGCGCCGGAGGCGCGGCCGGGAACTTCATCGCCGGGTACACGGCCAACAGGAACCTGAGGGGCAGCTTCATCGTCGGCTGCGCCGGCCTCGTGATGTCCATGCTGTTCCTGCTCACGATCGCCGGCGGACAGGCCGGTTCGATCGTCACGCTGATCCTCTGGGGAGCGTCCTTCGGCGTCGTCCAGCTGTGCCAGGTCAACATGACGCAGGCCGCCGCGCCCGACACCTTCGAAGCCGCGATGTCGCTCAACACGATGGCGTACAACACCTCCATCGCCCTCGGAGCGCTGTTCGGCGGACAGTTCGTCGACCACCTGGGCGTCACGAGCGTCGTCTGGTACGGCCTGGCGCTGACGGGGGCTTCGCTGCTCCTCACACTCGCCACCCGCCGGAAGACCACACGCACCGTCCCCGACGACGCGCTGGCGATCGCCCGTGGTTGAGCGCGTCCTCCGACTCCCTGATGAGGTGATCCGCCTTGAGAGTTCTCATCGTCGGCGGCAGCGGCCTTCTCGGCAGCGAACTGGCGAGGCGGTGTTCGGCGGCCGGGCATGAGGTCGTCGCGACCTACCTCACGCGGCCAGGAAAGATCGTGGACGTCGAGTGGGCGCCGCTCGACGTGCTCCGGCGCGAGGACGTCGGCGCTCTGATCGGCGCACACAAACCAGAGATGGTCGTTAACGCCGCGTACCGGCAGGCCGACTGGACGACCACGGCGGCCGGAGCCGCGAACGTCGCTCTGGCCGCCTCCGCGACGGGCGCGCGCCTGGTGCACATGGCCGACGACACGGTCTTCTCCGATGCCGCGACCCGTTACGACGAGACCCGCGTCACCGGCGCGATCACCCCGAACGGCGCCGCCGAAGCCGCCGCCGTCACAGCGATGAACGCGATCGCGCCGGCCGCGGTGACAGCCCGGACCTGCCTGTTCACCGGCGACGGTGATCGCCCGCACGAGGCGCCGGCGCATCCCCCGGCCACGGACTGGGGGAGCGGAGTGCTGTTCACCGACGACGTGCCGCGCCCCGTGCACGTCGCCGATCTGGCCGCGGCGCTGCTCGAACTCGCCGCGTCCGAGCACCACGACGTCCACCGGGTCGCCGGAACCGACGCGGCGAGCCGAAACGAGCCGGGGTCGCTCACCGCCCGGCGTGACGGCCTCGACGGGGACCGGCCGCCTTCGGCCCGGCGAGCGGACACCGCCGCGCCCGGTCCGCTCGATGCGCGTCTGATGTGCTGCTGACTCAGCGGCCGCTTCGGACCACGCTGCGCGGCGGTTCCGGGGGATGGGAAGCGATTGCTCAACTAGGGTGACCGGCCATGAGATTCCTCATCGTCGGGGGCAGTGGTCTTCTCGGCAGTGAACTCGCCCGGCAGTGTGTGGCGGCCGGGCATGAGGTGGCGGCGACCTACCTCACCCGATCAGGAGAGACCGGCGGCGTCGACTGGTTGCCGCTCGATGTACGCCGGCGCGAGGACGCGGAGGCGCTGATCGGCGCATTCCGGCCAGAGGTGGTCGTGAACGCCGCGTACCGGCAGACGGATTGGGCGACCACTGCCATCGGAGCCGTGAACGTGGCTCTCGCCGCCACCGCGGCCGGCGGGCGCCTGGTCCAGGTGTCCAGCGACGCGGTTTTCTCGGGTGCCGCGATCCACTATGACGAGACCTGCGTCCCCGACCCGATCACCCCCTATGGTGCGGCCAAAGCCGCTGCCGAGACAGCGGTGAGCGCGATCGCGCCAACGGCGGTCATAGCCCGGACCTCCCTGATCATCGGGGACGGTGGTTCCTCGCACGAGGCGCTGGTGCACGCACTGGCCGGCGGCAGACAGAAAGGAGTGCTGTTCACCGACGATGTCCGATGTCCGGTGCACGTCGCCGATCTGGCCGCGGCGCTCCTCGAACTCGCCGCATCCAGATACCGCGGCATCCATCATCTCGCCGGAACCGACGCGGTGAGCCGGTTCGAGCTCGGGCTGTTGATCGCCCGGCGTGATGGCCTCGACGCGGACAGTCTGCCTTCGGGCAGGCGAGCGGACACCGCCGTGCCCGGACCGCTGGATGTGCGACTGGAGTGCGCCATGACGCAGCGGCGCCTGCGGACCACGCTGCGCGGCGCGCGGCGGTTCCTGAGCAGGGGACAGGAACCGCCTCTACAAACCGGATCAGAGCCCTCATAGCAACTGATAGCCACATATACCGGACAGAATTCACCTTCTGTCCGGTATGACGATTTATAGGTGCCTACGATCAGAATAGGAACCTTTGTCCAATCGCAGAGGACGGGCGGGTTCTCGTTCGGCGATGTGGGCGCCCAGAGGGAGAATCGTGGACCTCGGGTGCCGAGAATGCGGCACCGGCTCCGTCCCGGGTCCGCCAGTGGCGACGACGGGCCGCGCGACGGAGGAGGAGAGGACCACCATGACGATCCAGTGGAGGGACAACGCCGGCATCGTCGACGTCATCGCCCGCCTGCGCATCCACGGCGCCGAACACGTCGCCGAACTCCGTGCGCCCCGAGGGCGACTGACGGCTCTGTTGCGTCCGCGGCCCGGAGGCACCGTGGTCGCACTGGTCGAGCAGATCGGCTGACGGCCCTCGTCGCGGGACCAGCACGGAGACGGTGTCATGCGCACCTTGCAGAGCGTCCGAAACTCCAGGCCAACGGCCCTTCGTGCCCCTTCCGGCATTGCTCGATAATGAACATTATGTCAAGTAGGCGATTTGGCGGCCCTCCTCCCGGCCCTCCTCCCGGCCACTCTCCCGGCTCTACGACCGACTCGCGCGCCCGTATCGCGGACATCGCCGCGCGAGGGCGTCCGAGCGTCCATGTCGCGGCGCCGAACGGCGGGCCCGTCGGCGCGGCGGTGCCGCGCCACGGGGCTTGCGATCGTCGCGCTCGTGCTGACGACCACTCCCACGGCCTGGCTTCGCGGACGGCGGCGCCCCTCTCGCGACGGGTCTGCGGCGCCACACGTCGTTCGGCCGCTGGCCGGTTGGAGACTCCCCCGGCCCGTGTTCGATTTGCCGGATCTCGACGCGGTTGCGCACCTGCGGATCGTCCCCTTCCGGCCCGCCGGCTCTGGTGACCTGCTTTCCACCGCTTGGACCGGCCCGCTTTGCCACGCTCTCCGCGCCGCTCCCCCGCCTTCCCGGGCGCACACGGACTCACCCGTGAGGGTGTTGTCACTCTCCGTGATCACCCCTCTCCCCCGCCCTTCAGCCGGTCGCGGCCGGGCGAGGTGGGCAGTTGGACGACGGTACGGAGCCCGCCCGCGGGGCGCGGGACGATGGTGAGAGACCCGTCGTGCGCGTGAACGATGCTCTTGACGATTTGCCAGGCCGAGGCCGACGCCCGCGTGGTCGCCGCGTATTCTTCCGGTGCCGCGCTGGAACGGTTCGGTAAGTGTCGCGACCGACTCCGGGGGCAGCTTTTCGCCGCTGCTTTCGACTGTGAGCATCACGGTCTCGGGGCGGACGCTGGTCGTGATTAGCGCCTCGGTGAGGTCGATCGCGCGGGCGTTGACGGTGTGAAGGCGGTCGACGAGTTCGCCGTGGTCGTCCTTGCGGCCTTCCAGCCGGATGCGGTGGGTGAGCGACCCGTTCGCGGCCATGCGCGTCGCGTCCGTGATGCGAGTCAGCGGGGCGAGCATGCGGCCGGCGAGAAGCCGGCCGCCCACGAGGCCGAACACCAGCAGGAACGCCAGCACCGCGGCGGCCGCCGGCGCGAACATACGCAGGAGGAGGGAACGGTTGGGCGCCACGCCGAGAAGGCCGCGCGTACTGTCGGGCACGTAGGACAGGAGGAACACCCACACGGCGGCGAGCAGCAGGGCACCGGCGAACATGAGGAACGCCGCGTAGCTGAGGGTGAGTTTGAGGCGAACGCTCACGTCATACCTCTGGCGGTACGGTGCCGGACGCCGCGTCGATGCGGTAGCCGACGCCGGCCACGGTGGCGATGATCCCGGGTTCGCCGAGCCGTCTGCGCAGCGCCGAGATGGTGATGCGCACGGCGTTGGTGAAGGGGTCGGCGTTCTCGTCCCACGCTCGTGCCAGCAGTTCCTCGGCGCTGACGACCCCGCCTTCGGCGGCGACGAGCACTTCGAGCACGGCGAACTGCTTGCGGGTGAGCGCGGACGTAGCGGCCGTCGCGGTAGACCTCGCGGCGGAACGGATCCAGCCGCAGGCCCGCGATCTCCCGCACGGGCGGCCTGTTGTAGGCGCGCCTGCGGTCGAGTGCTCTGAGCCTGAGGACGAGTTCGCGGAGTTCGAACGGCTTTGTGAGGTAGTCGTCGGCGCCGAGTTCGAATCCGGAGACCTTGTCGTCGAGCCGGTCGGCGGCAATGAGGATGAGAATGGGGGTGCCGCGGCCGGAGGCGACGATGCGATTGGCGATCTCGTCGCCGGAGGGGCCGGGGATGTCGCGGTCGAGGACGGCGATGTCGTAGGCGTTGACGCTCAGCAGTTCCAGGGCGGTGTCGCCGTCACCGGCGATGTCGGCGGCGATCGCTGCCAGGCGTAGGCCGTGGCGGACGGCTTCCGCCAGGTAGGGCTCGTCCTCGACGATCAGCACACGCACGCTCTCGAGGCTACGGGTGGGCGCATGTCGTCGGCGTATCGGAAACTCATACGTGCCGGCAACACCGCGTCGCCTTGACTGCGGGCATGGCCTACAGCGAACCGACCGTGGCCGCCGGCAGCTGGGGACCCACACCTGGTCGGCGCTCGGACTGCTCGGGATCGCCGTCGTGATCGCGCTGATCGGGATCGCGAACACTTTGGGGCTCTCCGTGCTCGAGCGGGCCCGCGAGCACGCGATGCTGCGCACGCTCGGGCTCACCCGCAGGCGGCTGCGGTGGATGCTGGCGACCGAGGCGGTGCTGCTGTCGGTGGTGGCCACTGTGCTCGGCACCGTGATCGGCGTCGGGTTCGCCTGGGTGGGCTACGAGACGGTGGTGACGCGGGCTCTGCGCGGCGCCGCCATGCGGGTCCCCTGGTGGTCGCTCGTCGTCGTGGTTGTCATCGTCGCCCTTGCCGGGCTTGTCGCCGCTGTCGGCCCGGCACGCCGGGCCGCCCGGGTGACTCCGGCCGCGGGGCTGTCCCTCGGCTGATGCTCTCGTCGGTCGTGCGCGGGGGCCGCGGTGGTCATGCGGTGGTGTCGGGCAGGCAGACCGTGATGGCCTGGGGGACGACTTTGACCTTGATGTTTCTGGCCTGGTCGCGGGCTCCCCCGTCCAGTTCGTACGTCTTGGGGTCCTGAAGTTTGACCGTTATCTTTCTGGCGCGGGTGATGCGGACGAAGGGGGATTTCTCGGCGTTGCCGGCGCTCATGCGGCCGAGGGTCCGGGCCCATTGGACGGGGCCTTCCGCGGTGGAGACGCCGACTTCCAGCCAGCCGTCGTCGGAGCGGGCGTCTTCGAAGACGTCGATGCCGCCGGTGACGGTGCCGACGTTGCCGACGAGGACGCAGCTGGCGTCGCCCTCGAACCAGTCGGTGCCGTCGATTTTGATTTTCATGGGGGTGACGGCGCCGCCGACGTGGCGTAACCCGGTCCAGATGTAGGCGAGGCGGCCCAGGCGGTCCTTGAGGCCGCGGTCGGCGTCGGCGATCATTTCGGCGTCGAGGCCGACGCCCGCCATGACCGCGAAGTGCTCGCCGTTGATCTTTCCGAGGTCGAGTTTGGCGCGGCGGCCCTCGAAGCCGATGCGTACGGCCTCGGGCAGGTCTTCGGGGATGCCGAGGTTGCGCGCGAGGAGGTTGGCGGTGCCGGCGGGGACGATGGCGACGGTGGCGCCGCTGCCGGCGAGGGCGTCGACGCAGCGTTGGACGGTGCCGTCGCCGCCCCAGAGGAAGAACAGCTCCGCGCCGTCCTTGAGGGCTTGGCGGACTTTCTTGGGGGCCTTCTTGCTCTTGGGGACCTCGTACCAGAGCAGGTCGGCGACGTCGTAGCCGGTGATGAGCTTGCGCAGCTCGTCGAGGCCGCCGCCGAGGGTCTTCTTGCGGTGCGCGATGACGGCGACGCGCGGGGCCCTGGTGTGGCCGTCAGTGGTGCGGCCGGTGGGGCGTGCCGCGGTGCGGGGGGTGGCGGAGGCGGGCTCTGCCGGGGCGGCGGCCTCGTCCGTGGTTCGCCGGTCAGCGGATTTCACCATGGACCGGCGGCTACCCGGATGAGAGCGGGTTAGGCGTCGGGCAGGGTGTAGTCGAGGACATAGTGGTGGCCGTCTTCGACGCGGATGGTGCCCTGTCCGGTGAGGCGGGTCAGCTCCCCGGTGCCGCTGGTGGGGACGATCTGCCATTTCATCCATTGTTCGCCGTTGTGGCTGGCCGCGCTGTGCTGGAGGGCGAAGGTGCCTTTGCGTCCGTGGAGGGTGCCCGCGAAGTGTTCGACGCCGACGTAGGCGGCGGGGCCGTCGGGGGTGATGACGGTGAGGATCTCGGTGGTGCTCGTGCCGACGAGGTCGCCGTGGAAGGTCTTGGTGATGTGGTTGCGGCCGAAGGTGGCGCCTTCCTTCTCGTCGGTGGCCAGTTCGTTCCAGCTGGTGATGTCGAAGGTGCCGGTGGCGTGTGCGTTCATGTGTCCAGCGTGGCGCGTTTTCCTGTCGTCTTCTGTCAGGTATGGCGGTGACTGGAGGATGAAAATTCTGCGAATGCCGTGAAGCCGGTCACTTTACCGGCGTTCATGACAGAGGATCGGAGGCATGGGTTCTCCCCGACCGGCCGTCCCGGTCGTCGTCGACCGGTCCGTCCAGGCCCGTTCAGCGGAATGCTGACCTCTCCTTTCCCTTCGCAGGAGGGCCGCAGCAGCGCGTACAGGGCGTTCGGGTCGGGCGCGACCGCCCCGCGCCGGGCGCGCGCGTTCGTACGGTGCCAGTTGCGGGGGTGGGAGCTCGCGCATCTGGCCGAGACGGCGGAGCTGGTGGTCTCGGAGCTGGTGACGAACGCGGTGCGGGCGACGGACGCCGTCGTCAGTCCGCCGATGGCCTCGTCGATGTTCCCGGTGGCCCTGCGTACGGTGGCGCTGCGGGTCCGGGTGGCGCCGGGGCGAGGCAGCCTGTTCATCGAGGTGTGGGACGTCAGCGACGGCGAACCGGTGTCGCTCGGCGCGGCGGAGGGCGATGTGGACGGTGAGGCGGGGGTCGAGCTGGGCGAGAGCGGCCGAGGGCTCGCGCTGGTCGGCAGCCTGGCCCGGAGCTGGGGCCACTACTCGGCGCCGGACCGGGGGAAGATCGTGTGGTGTGAGCTGGCCATCGTGCCGGTGGAGGCGGCGCTGCCGTCCTCGGCGGGGGGCGCCGCGGACGCCGGTGACGGGCCGCGGGTGCGGCCGGGGGCGTTGACGGCGCAGCGGCGGGAGCCGGTGACCGCGGGGACGTCTTCGGAAGCGTCTTCGGGGACGCTGCCGCGGCGGGCCCGGCGGCATCCGGTGGCCGCGCGGGCGGACGGCCCGGACGAGGCGACGTTGCTGCGGGTGCTGGAGGGTCTGCGGGCGCTGGACGTGTCCGGGCCGGAGCGCCGCTGAGCCGGTCCGCGGTCCGGCTACGCGGGGCGGATCAGGGGACGACGGTGACCGGCCAGCGGCCGGCGCGGACCAGGCGCAACGCGACCGAGCCGATGAAGCGGTGGCCGGCCTGGGTAGAGGCTCCCACCACGACGGCGTCCGCTCTGATCTCGTCGGCGATCTTCGCGAGGGCGCCGGCGGCGTCGCCGTACTCGGTGCGGAAGGTGTAGTCGACACGCGAGTGGGTGGTCTGGGCGAAGCGTTCCACTTGCCGGCGGAGGTCCGCGGCGACCTCCTCCCCCGCCTCGATCACCGAGGCCGACGCGGCCGGCATCATCGTGCTGATCGCTCCGGGATTGGTGACGTAGACGAGGACGACGTGCGAGCCCTGGCGGCGGGCGAGCCCCCAGGCGTAGGCGGCGGCGCGCAGGGAGGTCTCCGAGCCGTCGATGCCGACGAGGATCACTCGCGGGCCGTCGGTGCCCAGCTCGAACGTGTTCACGCAAGTCAGCGTACGGCCATCGGAGGGTGCCCGGATATGGGCCCCGCGCCGGGGCGCGGAGCCGCCGGCGGGGCTGGCTACGGTGTGTGCCATGGCGGACTTCGTACTGGTGGCCGGAGCGCGGCTGGGGGCGTGGGCGGAGGTGGCGCCGCATCCGGGCGCCACGCTGGTCGAACCGGCGGTGCTCGTGCGGCCGCTCGACGAGCTGCCCGCGACGTACGTCGGGTGCCGGTACGACGATGGAGGGCCCGATGACCTGGATGACGCGGATGACGTGGTGCGGCGTCTGCTGGCGGGCGGGCGCTGGCGGCTGGTGGAGATGGACACCGGGCACTGGCCGATGTTCTCCCGGCCGCGGGAGCTGGCGCGGATTCTGCTGGATGAGGTGGCGGTCTGACGGTTTCCGCGTGGTCGGCGTGGAGGCGGGGCAGGACCCCGCGCCGGGGGCGCGGATAACCTGTTGCGGAAATGTCGGGGCCGTTGGTTAGGGTCTCGGATCGTGGCTGATCAACCGTTGATCTACGCGCGTGGCCTGGTCAAACGCTTCGGGGAGTTCACCGCCGTCGCCGGGATCGACCTCGAGGTGGCGCCGGGAGAGGCGTTCGGTTTTCTCGGGCCCAACGGGGCCGGCAAGTCCTCCACCATGCGGATGATCGGCTGCGTGTCCACGCCGACCGCCGGGGAGCTGCGGATTTTGGGCATGGACGCCGTGCACGACGGGCCGCGGATCCGGGCGCGGCTGGGGGTGTGTCCTCAGCTGGACAACCTCGATCCCGACCTGACGGTGCGGGAGAATCTGGTGACCTACGCCCGGTATTTCGGGCTGTCGCGGGCGGAGAGCCGCAGGCGGGCCGATGAGTTGCTGGAGTTCGTGCAGCTTTCCGACCGTGCGAGTGGGAAGGTGGAGCCGCTGTCGGGTGGCATGAAGCGGCGGCTGACGATCGCGCGGGCGATGGTCAACGAGCCCGATCTCGTGCTGCTTGACGAGCCGACGACGGGGCTGGACCCGCAGGCTCGTCACCTGTTGTGGGAGCGGCTGTTCCGGCTCAAGCAGCGGGGCACGACGCTGGTGCTGACGACGCATTACATGGACGAGGCCGAGCAGTTGTGCGACCGGCTGGTCGTGATGGACGGGGGCAGGATCGTGGCGGAGGGGTCGCCGCGGTCGCTGATCGAGACCTATTCGACGGCCGAGGTCGTGGAGTTGCGTTTTCCCGGCATGCCCGAGGCGGGGTCGCGGTATGCGGCGGCGTTGGAGGGGGTGGGCAAGCGGGTCGATCCGCTGCCGGATCGGGTGCTGGTGTACGTGGACGACGGCGACGCCGCGCTGGCCGAGATGCATCGGCGGGGGGTGGAGCCGTCGAGCGTGCTGGTGCGGCGGTCGACGCTGGAGGATGTGTTCCTCCATCTGACGGGCCGGACGTTGGTGGAGTGAGATGGCTGTGGCCCATGGGGTGCGTCCGACACTGGCGGTGCTGGAGCGGCATCTGACGTTGTACCGGCGGTTGTGGCAGGCGTCGGTGTTCTCCTCGTTCGTGCTTCCGGTGCTGTTCCTGCTGAGCATCGGGATCGGCGTGGGTGGTTATGTCGGCAGGGTGCAGGGGGTCGATTACCTGTCGTGGATCGTGCCGGGGGTGCTCGCGTCGACGGCCTTCCAGATCGCGATCGGCGAGTCGACCTATTCGGTGCTGGGTGACTTCAAGTGGGTCCGGGCTTATCACGCGATGCGGGCCACGCCCGTGGAGCCGGTGGACATGGTCCGGGGCCACGTGCTCTACCTGGTCTTCCGGGTGACGATCGCGGTCGTGGCGTTCCTGGTGGTGGTGGTGTTCTTCGGTGGGCTGCATTCGCCGTGGGCGCTGGTCACTCCCGTGGTGTGCGCGGTGCTCACGGTGTCGGTGTCGGCGCCGGTGATCGCGTTCGCCGCCACGATCGATCATGACAGTTACTTTTCGATACTGTTCCGCTTCGTCGTGCTTCCCTCGACGTTGTTCGCCGGGGTGTTCTTCCCGGTTGAGCAGCTCACGGCGGTGTTGCGCCCGCTGGCGTACGCCTCGCCGTTGTGGCATGCGGTGGAGTTGTGCCGGGCGGCGACGCTCGGCAGGGCCCCGGCCTGGCCGGTCGTGGTGCATGCCGGGTATCTGCTGGTGTGGGCGGCGGCGGGTCTTTTCCTGGCGGTGCGGGCGTTCCGCAGGAGGCTGGAGGACTGATGGTGACGACGTTGGTGGCGTCCCGGGTCTCCCCCGGCCGGGTGGGCGCCGTGATCGGCCGGAACGTGGGGGCGCTGCGGTCCGGGCCGTCGTACTGGATCGTGCTGGTGTCGGGTTTCTTCGAGCCGCTGCTGTATCTGCTGTCGATCGGTGTCGGCGTCGGTGCGCTGGTCGGTGATCTGACGGTGGACGGGCGGACCATGTCGTACGCGTCGTTCGTCGCGCCGGCGATGCTGGCGGTGTCGGCGATGTCGGGGGCGTTGGCGGAGACGACGTTCAACTTTTTCTTCAAGTTGAAGTACATGAAGACGTTCGAGGCGGTGCTGGCGACGCCGGTGCGGCCCGTTGAGATCGCGGTGGGTGAGCTGGTCTGGTCGATCGTCCGGGGCTCTCTCTACACCGCGATCTTCCTGGTGGTGATGGTGGTGATGGGGCTGGCGGAGCCCGCGTGGGCGGTGGCGGCGTTTCCGGCGACCGTGCTGGTGGGGCTGGCCTTCGGCGGTCTGGGGATGGCGGTCAGCACGCTGATGCGCGGCTGGCAGGATTTCGACCTGATGGGCACGGGGCAGTTCGCGTTGTTCCTGTTTTCGGGGACGTTCTCCCCCGTGCGGGATTATCCGGTCGGGGTCGAGGTGCTGATCCAGCTCACGCCGCTCTATCACGCGGTGGAGTTGGTGCGCGGTCTGTGCATGGGAGTGCTGGAATGGGGGCTGCTGGGTCACGCGGCCTATCTGGTGGTGCTGGCCGGGGCGGGGGTCTGGTTCGCGTCCCGGCGCCTGACCCGGGCCCTGTGTGACTGACGGCCCTGTGTGACTGAGCGCGGCACCCCGCGCGACAGCTCGTGCACTGGACCGGCGCCTCACCCTTTTCGGAGCACGAGCTCAGCCAGACGGTGTGACCGAGGACCACACGCCGAACCACTGCTCGGCGCCGTACTCCTCAAACCGCTCCACCTCGGTGAACCCCAGTTTCGCCGCGAGGCGCATCGAGCGGTGGTTGGCGGTCTGGGTGCAGAGCACCACCGGCTCGGCGGGAAGCACGCCGGCGAACCAGTCGAGTGCCGCCGCGCACGCCTCGGCGGCGTACCCACATCCCCACGCCTCCGGCAGGAACATGTAGCCGAGCTCGGCCTCACCGGCATCCGGACGGACGTGACCCGGACGCTCCGCGTCGCGCCGGTCGAGTGTGACGATGCCGATCATCGCTCCGTCGAGATCGACCACGAAAAGCCCAGGGCGCCGCCTGGGCGTCTCAGGCACCGTACGCGCGAACTCATCACGCGGTCGAGGGCCACCAAGGTAGAGGCCCACCTCTGGCGAGGTGAACAGCTCGATGATCGCCGCGCGGTCGCGGGCCTCGGGTTCACGGAGCAGGAGCCGCTGGGTCCGTATCGGGGCAGGTGGCCAGTCGACGGGTCCGAGCTCGGTCATGGCGGGCAACCTATCGCACGCCCGCCGGGCCACACGTGCTCTGGCAACTCACGAACGAGGAGCGGCCCGGCAGGTCACCGCCTTCTGCGCGGCTGCCGGTCCAGCCGGCCCGGACGAGTAGCGGACACGCTCATCTCACAAGATGAGGGGATGCGTGTATCTCGGCTGATCTCCTTGGTGTTGCTGCTCCAATCTCGTGAGGTGATGACGGCCGCGGAACTCGCGCGTGAGTTGGAAGTGTCCGAGCGGACGGTGTATCGGGACGTGCTGGCACTCTCGGCGGCGGGCGTACCCGTCTACGCCGAGCAGGGGCGAAATGGCGGTTACCGCCTGATCGGCGGCTACCGGACCCGGTTGACCGGGCTGAGCCGCGCGGAGGCCGAGGCGCTGTTCCTTTCCGGACTGCCGGGTCCGGCCCGGGAGATGGGGCTGGCCGATGCCGTCGCCGGTGCGCGGCTGAAGGTGATCGCGGCGCTGCCGGCCGCGTTGCACGACGCCCCGGCGCGGGCCGGGCAACGGTTTCATCTGGACGTTCCCGGCTGGTTCGCCGCCGCCGATCCGCCGCCGCTGCTGGCCGGTCTGGCGCAGGCCGTCTGGGGGGACCAGGCCGTCGAGCTGCGCTACCGCCGGGGCCGGGAGGACGGTCAGGAGGTGTCTCGTGGGGTGCATCCATACGGGCTCGTGCTCAAGGCGGGTGTCTGGTATCTCGTGGGCCGGGTGCGGGGGGACTATCGGATTTACCGTGTGGACCGGATCGTTGCCGTCGAGCCGGCTCAGACATCGTTCGACCGTGATGAGTCCTTCGATCTCCCTGGGTTCTGGGCGGAGCACACCGCACAGTTCGTCGCCTCGTTGCTGGCTGAGCACGTCACCGTTCGGTTGAGTCCGAGGGGGATGCGAGCGTTGCGGTTCGCCGTCGAGCCACCCGCCTTCGAACAGGCGCACAAAGCCGCCGGGAGGCCCGACGGGCAGGGACGGGTGACGACGTCGCTGCCCGTCGAATCCCTCGACGTCGCCTATGACGTGCTGCTACGGCTCGGCCCGGAGGTGGAGGTGCTCCACCCTCCGCAACTGCGCACCCGCATGGCGGAGGCGGCGGACCGGCTCGCCCGGATGTACCGCGGTCAGCGGTAACCCGTCGCGTCGGCAGGCTTGCCGGCGTCCTGGACCTCGACGGCGTAGCGCCACGCGTCGGGCCGGCTTCCGTCCACGTCGGTGAAGCCGTAGACACCGGCGAGCTGCCCGCTGGACAGCGACTGCCCGTTCCACCGCGCGACCTCGGGGTCGGCCGCGAGTGCCGCGACCGCACGCCCCACATAGGCAGGCGTTTCCGAGATGACGAAATGCGGTTCTCTGTCCAGCGCGTCGCGCCAGGTCGCCTCCGTGACGCCGTACACATCCAGCATGATCTCCGAGCGCATCCAGCCCGGTGTCAGGGAAACGGCGGTCACCCCGTACGGCGCCAGCTCCTTCGACTGCGCGAACGCCAAGCGGTTCACCGAGGTCTTGGCCAGGTCGTAGAACACGGAGATGCGGTAGTTCTCCGCGTTGTAGGCGGTGGTGCCGTCGGTGACCTCGACGACCAGGCCGCCCGGCTCCCGGATCATCAGCGGCAGAGCGTAGTGGCTGGTGATGATGTGGGTGTCGATCGCGAGGCGCAGGACGCGCAGGCCCTTGTCGAGCGAGTGCTCCCACACCTTCTCGTTCCACCCGAAGAGCAGTTCGCCGCCCCAGATGTTGTTGACGAGGATGTCCAGCCGCCCGTGCTTGCGGTCGATCTGCTGGATGAGGGACTCCACCTGGTCCTTCTGCAGGTGATCCACCTGGATGGCGATCCCCTGACCGCCGGCAGCGGTCACGAGATCGGCGGTCTCCTCGATCGTCTCCACCCGGTCCATCTCCGAGCGGTGCTCTCGCGTACTGCGCCCCGTCACGTAGACCGTGGCCCCCGCTGTGCCCAGCTCGACGGCGATGCCCCGGCCCGCGCCCCGTGTCGCCCCCGCGACCAGGGCAACCTTCCCTCTCAGCGTTTTCTCCATGGCAGGAATGCTCACAGAAATACCTGACAAAGAACGTCAGGCTTTTCCGGGACCGAGCCGCCCGAAGACGAGTTCCCCAACGCTTCGTGGACGCCCCGAGGTGACCGGCGGCGGGCAACCCTCTTCCGTAGATGCGGCCTCTAAGATTGACATTGCTAGCTATTTCAGTCATGGTTGAAATAACTAGCCAACAAGTACGGAGCAAGCCGTGGAACACGTGACCTTCAACAGCCTCGGCACCCGCTGCGCGGGCGATCTCTACCTGCCCGAGACGAGCGACCCGGTCCCCGGGCTGGTGCTCGGGCACAGCGGGGTGATGGTCAAAGAGGCGCTGGCGTTCTTCGCGCCCTACTTCGTCAAGGCCGGCTTCGCGGTGCTGGCCATCGACTACCGCACGGTCGGCTCCAGCGAAGGCGAGCCGCGCGGCCTGGACTACCCGGAGCGGCAGGTGGAGGACTTCCGCAGCGCCGTGTCCTACCTGCAGACCCGTTCCGAAGTGCGGCCAGAGCGGATCGGGGTGTGGGGGGTGAGCATCGGCGGCTCGGTGGCGGCCCAGGCCGCCGTGCTCGATCGGCGCATCAAGTGCGTCGTCGTGCAGAGCCCCAGCGTGTGGAACGGATGGCGATACATGGAACGCCTCCTGGGCCGTGCCGGTGTCCACGCGCTGCGCGACCGACTGCAGCAGGACTGGCAGCGGCGCTACGAAGGCGGGCAGAGCGCTCGCGTGCCGCACCTGACGCTGGAGGGCGACAGCGTGAAGGACACCCCGGACATGTCGACTCGCCTGTTTCCCACCTACCGCAACGAGAAGACCCTCGACTCAGCCGAGCACCTGCTCACCTTCGCACCGGAGAACCTCATCCACCGGCTCGCTCCGACGCCGCTGCTGATGATCGCCAACGGCGGCTGGGACCCGTACCACATGCTCGAGGAGGCGCAAAGCGCCTTCGCCAGGGCGGGCGAGCCCAAGCGGCTCGCGGTGCTGCCCTACGACGTGCTCGGCCTCTACACCGGCCCGGGCCTGGAGGAGGCGATGGCGCTCGCGATCGACTGGTTCGACCTTCACCTGCGCAGGACCCGGCTCGCGGCCATCACCCCGGCACCCACCTACGAGTCGGTGGCCGCCATGACACAGTGAACCGGCACGCGATCGACAAGGGAGGACGCGACGATGAGCAGTGAGGAACAGCAGGACCGGCTGCTGCGCTGGGTGGAGCGGGTGGCCGCCTTCTGCGTGGAGGAGTGGGGGCTGCCGCCCATCACCGGACGCATCCTCGGCTGGCTCATGATCTGCGATCCGGCCGAGCAGTCCGCCGGGCAGATCGCGGAGGTCATCCAGGCCAGCCGGGCCTCGCTCACCTCGAACATGCGGTTTCTCACGGCCATCGGCCTGGTCAAGAAGGTGAGAAGGCCCGGCGATCGCGTCTCCTACTACCGCATCGAAGACGACGCCTGGCAGAAGGTCATCCAGCGCAAGCTCGAAAGCCTGAGCGCGTTCGGCGAGATCGCCGACGAAGGGCTCGACATCGCGGGCAGCGACGGGCACCGTACCGAGCGCATCAAGGCCGCCCACGACTCCCTGACGTGGCTGCAGAACCTCGCGGCCCGTCATCCGCTACGCCGTTAAGGAATTCCCATGCACCGCCGGCAACCCAAGCTCGGGCTGATCCAGGAAACGCTGCTGCTCACTCTCTACGCCAGAGCCCTGGACGCCGGGCGGCCCAGCCCGATCCTCGGCGACACCCTCTCCGCCGACCTGGCCGGCACCATCGATTACGACTTCGGCAAGCTGCAGGTCAAGCCGAACCTCGTCCTCACCACGGCACTGCGCGCCAACAAGCTCGACGGTGTCGTCCGCGCCTTCATGGCCACTCACCCCGGATGCGTGGTGCTCGACCTGGGCTGCGGCCTGGACACCAGGGTGTTCCGCTGTGATCCCCCGCCCGGCGTCGACTGGTACGACATCGACTTCCCGGACGTGGTGCACCTGCGGGCCGAATGCCTGCCCGGCCGTTCCCACCTGGTCGGAGCCGACCTCACCCGCTCCGACTGGCTCACAGCCATCCCCGGTCACCGCCCGGCGATGATCGTCGCCGAGGGGCTGCTCCCCTTCATGCCCGGCGACTCCTTCCAGGCGATGACCCGCGCGCTGGCCGGCCATTTCCCTTCGGGCGAGCTCGCGCTCAACGGCTACACCCGCTTCGCCGCCTGGGCCATGAAGTATCACCCGACCATCAAGGCGCTCGGCATCAAAGCCGCCCAGGGCTTCGACGACCCCCACGAACCGGAGTCCTGGGACGCCGGCCTCGAACTGATCGAGGAGCAGATCCTCGCCCGCGCACCGGAGGTGGCCCGGTTCCCGCAACCGCTTCGCGCGCTCACCCGTCTCACCGCCCGCAGTACGGCCTTGTCGCGGCAAGGGGCCCGCATCCTCCGCTACCGGTTCTGACCGGCCCCCGCCCGCGGCAGACGTCGTCCTTCACTCGTGAACGCGCCGCCGAAGGCGGCTGGGGCGGTGGACCGGAAACCGGCGCGAGCGCCCCCGCTCGACCAAGAGCGCGCACTGTCAGCGAGCCCGGCGAACGAGCCTTGGCGTACGTTCCCGTTCCTCCACACTCCGAGGGCCGGCTCCCGGCGGCGACAGCCGTACGCGGTCGCTGTCGCCCTCGGACAGGAACGACGCCAATGCCTGGCCCTCTTCGGCCACCGTGTCGCGCTCGGCGCGGGAGAAGGAGCGCAGCGGGGTGACGATCACGGTGTCGTCCTCGACGGTCCAGGTCGCGGCGACCCGGCCGTCGACAAGGACCATGCGGGCACCGGCGACCGACAGGCCGCGGTCGGTGTCGTCGATGATCCGGCCGCGGTCGTGGTAGCCGAGGATCGTGTTGTCGAACGCCGGCAGGAATCTCACCGGGGCGGGTGTGTCCGGGTCGGGGCGGGGCGCGCCGGGGAGGTCGAGCAGTTCCCGGCCCCGCTCGTCGCGGAAGGAGACCAGCTCTCCGCGGATCGAGGCCACCGCGGCCGGCAGTCCGGCCAGGCCGCACCAGGCGCGCAGGTCGGCCACGGCGGCGGGGCCGAACGCGGCGAGGTACCGCCGGACCAGCGTCTCCCCCACCGGATCGGTGCCGTCCGCGGCCGGCGGGTCGATCTCTCGCCCCAGCCATGAGGAGAGCGTGACGTTACGCACCCCCGCTTTCGTGCGCCACAGCCCGCGCGGCGGCAGCTGCGCCATCGGGACGAGGGCGGCGACAAGCATCTCTCCCAGCGCCCGCGGTCCCGGTTCCGGCCAGCGGCCGGCCAGGGCCCGCGCGAGTTCGCCCATCGAGCGCGGCTCGCCGTCGGCCATCACCGCCCGGCCCGCCGCCGCGAGCTCGTCGAGGTCCACCCCGGCGAGCTCGCGGCGGTAGGTGCCGAGCACCCGCTGGCGCAGCATGAGGTCGTGGCGGGCCCGCCAGGCGATGGCGTCGCCGGCGGCGAGGAGGTGGACGGTGCGGCGCATGAGATGGGTGCGCACCACGTCTCGTCCGGTCAGCAGAGCGTCCAAGGCCGCGGGGCGGAAGGCTCGCGCCCGCGACCACAGCCCGACGAACGGCTCCTGCGGCTCCTGCGCCTGCAGGCCGCACACGTGCGCGACGACGTCGAGGACCGGTAGGTCGGCGCGGTCGAGCAGGAACTGCCGGGCGAGCGTGGCGCGGTTGAGAGCGCGGCTGTCGAGGACCGTCATGGTGTCAGGCCGCGGCCCGGTCGCCGGCCGGGCGCCTGCGCAGCGCCGGATGCGTGATGGCCGGCGGGTCGTGGGCGATGTCGAGGGGGCCGATGTCGGTCCCGGGCGGGACGATCTCGTCGATCTTGTCGAGGATGTCGTCGCCGAGTGTGATGGCGGCGCCGGCCAGCAGATCCTCGAGCTGTTCCACGGTGCGGGGGCCGATGATGGCTGCGCTGATGTCGGGGTGGGTGGTGGCGAAGGCCATCGCCATGTGGGTCAGGGACATGCCGGCTTCTTCGGCCACGGTGATGAGCTGTTCGACGGCGTCGAGCTTGCGCTCGTCGGTCAGGTGCTTGGGCACCCAGTGCATCCTGGCGTTGTCCGCCCGGGGTACGCCCTTGCGGTAGCGGCCGGTCAGCAGGCCCGACGACAGGGGGCCCCACACCAGCACGCCCAGGCCGTAGCTCCGGCAGACGGGCAGGACCTCTCGTTCGATTCCGCGGTTGAGGATGGAGTATGTCGGCTGCTCGGTGCGCAGCCGGTGCAGAGCACGCCGTTCGGACACCCACTGCGCCTGAACGATCTCGGAGGGGGGCAGGTTGGAGGAGCCGATGGCGCGGACCTTGCCGCTGCGCACCAGGTCGGTCAGCGCGGACAGGGTCTCCTCGATGTCGGTGCGGGGGTCGGGGTGATGGATCTGGTAGAGGTCGATGTAGTCGGTCTGCAGGCGTCGCAGCGAGTGCTCGACCTCGGCGATGATCCAGCGCCGTGAGCTGCCGTGGCGGTTGGGGCCCTCGCCCATCCGACCGTTGACCTTGGTGGCCAGCACGACGTCGTCACGCCGGCCTTTGAGGGCCTTGCCGACGATCTCCTCGGTCTCGCTGTAGCCGTACACGTCGGCGGTGTCGACGAAGTTGATGCCGGCGTCCAGCGCCCGGTGGGTCATGCGGACGCAGTCGTCGCGGTCGGGGTTGCCCACTGGGCCGAACATCATGGTGCCCAGGCAGTAGGCGCTGACCTCGATGCCGGTTCGCCCCAGCTCTCGCGTTCTCACAGTGATCCGATTCCTCTTCGATTCGATGGGGCCGCTCGGTGGGGTCTCGCGGCCTCGCCGGCGGTCCCGTTCCCGGCGCACGGGCAGGAGCGGGATGGAAAGGCGGAGGGGTGCGGCAGGCAGGCGGATGCCCGCCGCCCCCCTCTGCGGGGGAGGTCGGTCGTTGTGCTCAGCCGTTGTAGGGTGCCGCGACGTCCAGAACCCAGACGACGCCGAAGCGGTCCTTGAGCATGCCGTAGAGAGGCGCCCACTGCGCGGGCTCCAGCGGCCGCACGATCGTCGAGCCGGCGGTCAGCTTGTCCCAGAGGGCGGTGATCTCGTCGGTGTCGTCGCCGCGTACGGAGACGAAGACGGCGTTCTCGCCGGGGTTCCAGGGGGTGTGGGAGGGCACGTCGTAGGCCATGATGTGAAAGCCGTTGTCGGCGATCACCTGGCCCCACATCACCCAGTCCGCCTCGTCCGGAGTCTGCGCGTTGCCCGCGTCCTTGTAGGTGACGGCGACGACGTGTCCGCCGAAAACGGAGTGGTAGAAGTCGAGCGCGGCGCGGGCGTCGCCGCGGAAGTTCAAGTGGGTCGTGGTGGTGATGGACATGATGACTCCTGGCATTCGATGGGTCGGACAGGCGCCGGACGAGTTCGGGGGCGGAAGCAGCCGGGCATGCGTCGCGGCGGCGGTTGCCCGCCCCGGCGATGGGCGTTCCAGCGATCCCACGGGTCACCGTCTCCGCCGTAGCGGGCAGACGCTCTTCATGGGTGGTGACCTGTGGTGATCGTGCTTCTGTCCGGCCTCGGCCGGCGTCGGTGACCTCACGCTCCCATGGGTAGCGGACAGGATGTGTCCTCTACTGGGGGCAGGATGAGTCTCATGCCGAAGACGTCCGCGCGGCTGCTCGCGCTTCTCTCGCTGCTGCAGACCCGTCGTCACCGGTCGGGCGAGGACCTGGCCGCGCGGCTGGACGTCAGTGCGCGCACGGTCCGGCGTGACGTCGACCGTCTCCGCGAGCTCGGTTACCCGATCACGACGTTCAAGGGGCCCGAGGGCGGATACCGGCTCGATGCCGGTTCGCAGATGCCGCCGCTGCTGTTCGACGACGATCAGGTCGTCGCCCTCGCGGTGGCTCTCCAGACAGCCACCGCGACCGGCGCCGGCATCGAGGAGGCCGCAGCGCGTGCGCTGAACACCGTCCGGCAGGTCATGCCCGGGCGGCTGCGCCACCGGATCGACACCCTCCAGGTCACCGCTGTCGAGCGGCCCGCGACGCGGCCGGGCGCACAGGTTGACAGCAGCGTGCTCATGGCGCTCAGCGCCGCCGTTCACGCCGGTGAGGTGCTGCGCTTCGGCTACGCGGCCGCGTCCCGGGAGGAAGCGGACGACGGCGTGCTGACGCCGCCGCGCCGGGTGGAGCCTCATCATCTGGTCACCTGGGGCGGGCGCTGGTATCTCGTCGCCTGGGACCTCGACCGCGAGGATTGGCGTACCTTCCGTGTCGACCGGATCAGCCCGCGCTCCCCTACGGGGCCGCGTTTCACCTCGCGCAAGTTGCCCGGAGGTGATGTGGCCGCCTTCGTGGCCGGCCGATTCCGGGGCTTCGAGGGCTCCGGCGACTGGCCCTGCCGCGGTGAGGTGATCCTTGGCCTGCCCGCCGCCGCCGTGTCCCGCTACACCCGCGATGGGATCGTGGAGGAGCTCGGCCCGGACCGCTGCCGGCTCGTCCTGGGCTCGTGGTCGTGGCCCGGCCTGGCCGCCGCCATCGGCAGGTTCGACGCCGACATCGAGGTCGTCGGCCCGGCCGAGCTCAGGGAGGCCTTCGCGCATCTGGCCCGCCGCTACACCAGGGCGGCGAGCGGCGCACCCGCCACCCCGCCACCGCCGCCCAACGACCTCGATCCGGTCCGGCCGCGGTGACGGTGAAGGCGAAGGCCAGGCCGCCCGGGGTCGGCGCGGGCGGCGGACGAGCCGTCGGCGACGCCGCGCCTGACCGGGGTCGGCGCGCAGGCGGCGATCGCCTCGGCTACCGGCTCCGGGACGCGGACGCCTCACCGGCGGCGGCCGTGCCTGCCTGGATGCCTGCCTGGATGCCGTCCAGGAGCCACCGGAGGCCGAGGGTGAAGCTGGCGTCCCAGTCGCCGTCCGCGACGAGGGGTCCGTGGGTGGCGAGGACGGGATACCGGTCGCCCGTGGCGCGCAGGTGCTCCCGGGCGGCCTGTGCCGTGGCTTGTCCCGCGGCCTGCTCTGCCCTGGCCGTCCAGGTCGCCTGCATCAGCGCGGACCCGATGACGTAGTTGGACAGCCCGTACGCCGCGGCGGTCAGGCAGGGTTCGGCGACCCCGGCCCCAACGAGGGTGGCGTACAGAAACTCGCTGCGGGCGAGCACGTTGGGACCGAGCATCGGGCGGCCCAGCAGCGCCGCCGACCAGGGGTGGTCCAGGAGGACGGCGCGCCACCCGGTGATCAGTGCGGTGATGGCGGCGCGCCAGTCGCCGACGTCGTCCCCCGGGATCTCGACCGCCGCGAAGATCGCGTCGAGGGCGAGGTCGAGGACGTCGTCCTTGGTCTTCAGGTGCCAGTACAAGGTGGTCGACCCGGTGCCGAGGCGCTCGGCGAGCCGGCGCATGGTCAGCCGGTCGGCGCCTTCCTCGTCGAGGAGGGCGACGGCCTCCTCGACGATCCGGTCCCGGCTGAGCGGTGGCGACTCGCGCGCCGCCCGCGCGGGTGGCCGCAGCCACACGTCGCCGGCCGATCCCGGGCCTTTCCCCGCCATTCGCGTCCTCCTCGTCGTCCGGGAGCGAGTCTAGTATGGTGATCGACCGCCGGATCATTGATCCGGTCACTAGTACGTCGGTCCAGACGACGGGGAGGGACGGCGGTGGCGGGACACGTGGAGGTGGACGGGCTCACCTACGTGCTGCCGGATGGGCGGCTGCTGCTGCACGAGGTGTCCTTCCGCGTCGGCGACGGCGTCAAGGCCGGGCTGGTGGGACCGAACGGCGCGGGCAAGACGACCCTGCTGCGCCTGATCGCCGGGGACCTGCGCCCGGACGACGGCCGGGTGAGCCATTCGGGCGGGCTCGCGGTGATGCGGCAGTTCATCGGCGGCGTGCGCGATGACCGGACACTGCACGACCTGCTGCTGTCGGTGGCTCCCGAGCGGGTCAGGGCCGCCGCGGCGGCCCTGACGCGGACGGAGTCGGCGCTGGCGACGCGTGACGACGAGGCGGCGCAGCTGGCCTACGCGCAGGCGATCGGGGACTACGCCGACGCCGGCGGCTATGACATGGAGGTGGTGTGGGACACCTGCGCGACGGCGGCGCTGGGCGCGCCGTACGACGTGGTGCGGCGGCGGCCGGTGGGCACGCTGTCGGGCGGGGAGCAGAAGCGGATCGTGCTGGAGGCGCTGCTGCGAGGCCCGGACCAGGTGCTGCTGCTGGACGAGCCGGACAACTACCTCGACGTGCCAGCCAAGCAGTGGCTGGAAGAGCGGCTGCGCGCGACGTCCAAGACGGTGCTGCTGGTCTCCCATGACCGCCGGTTGCTGGCCGAGGCCACCGACCGGATCGTCACGGTGGAGTCGCGCGGTGTGTGGGTGCACGGCGGGGGCTTCGCCACCTACGCGCAGGGCCGCCGTGACCGCATCGACCGTCTGGAGGAGCGGCGCCGCCGCTGGGACGAGGAGCACGCCAAGCTCAGGCGCCTGGCGCAGACTCTCCGGCAGACCGCGGCCGACAACGACGCGCTGTCGTCGGCCTACCGGGCCGCCCGCACGCGGCTGGAGCGGTTCGAGGAGGCGGGCCCGCCCGAGCGCCCGCCCCGGGAGCAGAACGTGCGGATTCGGTTGCGCGGTGGGCGGACCGGCAAACGTGCCGTCGTCTGCGAGGGCCTGGTGCTCACCGGGCTGACGCGGCCGTTCGACGTGGAGATCTGGTACGGCGAGCGCGTGGGCGTCCTCGGGTCGAACGGCTCGGGCAAGTCCCACTTCCTGCGGCTGCTGGCCGGGGCCGCGCACGGCACGGCCCTGGACACGGTGCCCTCAAGCGCCGTCACCTCCGGCGGGGTCGCCGCGGACGCGGTTCCCCCGGTGCGCCACAGCGGTTCGGTACGGCTGGGCGCGCGGGTGGTGCCCGGCCACTTCGCGCAGACCCATGCCCGGCCCGAGCTGCACGGACGCACCGTCGCCGAACTGGTGACGTCCGGGTACGCGCTCACGCTCAACGACGCGATGGCCGCGCTGGCCCGCTACGAGCTCGCGCCGGCCGCCCGGCAGCGGTTCGAGACCCTGTCCGGCGGGCAGCAGGCCCGTTTGCAGATCCTGCTGCTGGAACTGTCCGGCGCGACCCTGCTGCTGCTCGACGAGCCGACCGACAACCTCGACCTGGCCGGCGCCGAGGCCCTGCAGCAGGGGCTGGTGTCCTTCTCCGGCACGGTCCTGGCCGTCACCCACGACCGCTGGTTCGCCGCCGACTTCGACCGCTTTCTCATCTTCGGCGCCGACGGGACCGTGTATGAGAGCGCCGAGCCGGTGTGGGACGAGACCCGTGCCCGGCGTGCCCCCTGACGCCGTCCCCCTCCAGCCGGCGTCGCGCAGCGGGTCCACGGCCCGTTCAGGACACGCAGACGCAGAACTCGTTGCCTTCGGGATCCCGCCAGACCTGCCAGAGGTTCTCGTGCATCTCCCCTGCCGGGGTGGCTCCGAGCGCGGCGGCGCGCGCGACCGCACCGGCGAAGTCATCGGTGACCAGGTCGAGGTGGACCCGGTTCTTCACGGTCTTGGGTTCGGCGACCCGTTGCAGAGCCAGGTTGCCCGGGCCGGCCCGGATCTGGACCATGGCAGAAGGAGGATCTTCCAAGGAAGGGTGGGGATCGTATCGTGAGCCCGGTTGTCATACGCCGTCTCGGCGGCGGGGACTGGCGTACCTGGCGCCGTCTGCGGCTGGCGGCACTCGCCGACGCGCCCGGCATCTTTCACGGGGACCTGGAAGAGGAACGGGCCTACGACGAGGGGCGGTGGCGCGGGTGGACCGAGGAGGGTGTCAAGGTGGCCGCGTTCGACGCGGACGCGCCGGTCGGCGTGGCCGCGGGGCGTGTCCCGGCCGACCGGGCCGGGGCCGTGGAACTGTTCGGGATGTGGGTGCGTCCCGAGGCCAGGGGCGGGGGGATCGCCGAGCGTCTGGCACTGGAGGTGGTGGCCTGGGCGCGGGAGTCGGGACGTTCCCGGGTGGAGCTGTGGGTCATCTCCGGCAACAGCCCCGCGGAGCGGCTGTATCGGCGGCTCGGATTCCATGGCACGGGCGAACACGAACTCCATCCGCACGATCCGTGCCTGCGTAAATATGTCATGGCCAAGGGCATCGGCGAACGGTGAAGCGTGATCTCCCGGCTGGAGGCGGGGGGTGATGCCGGCGGCGCTGTCGCGGGGCGTCGTGCGGTTCCCGCTCGGCGCGACTGCGGGCGGAAGCGCCCGCCGGCGCCGCGCGCGTTCACCGATCCAGGGGGCCGCCCGGCCACACCGGTCGCCCACCGCCGGATTCGGTGAGGATCTGCCACAAACGGCAGGCGCAGCGCCTGTAGACGACCCATCCCTGGGATGTGCGGTGACGGGAGACCTCGGTCCAGTGGTGCACATGCTGTCCGGTCATGTCACCAGTGTGTTGTAATGCCATTGTGCATTTAAACCCTTACGGTGCCGAGGCGGTGGCACTCGCCGTCGACCTGGCCAACAGGAAGCCCGCCACCGTTGAGGAGCTGGTGCGCAGGTGCACCGAGGCCGGACTGGTCATCACGCAACCGGTTCGGGCGGAGGATCTCGTCCGGACGATCGCGATGCTGCGCGACTGGGAGCGGATCGTCGACACCGTCGAGGAGCGGGCGCGGGCCGACCTCGTCAATCGCCGGCTGGCCGCCGTGGCCGCCTACCCGCGGCTGAGCGATCACGCCGGTGACGGCTGGCACCTGCACTATCGCGACGATGACGCGTCCTTCATCACGATGCTCAAGGCGGTCATCTTCGTCGGGACGGCGCTGCATCTGGCCGGTCGTGGGATGCACCGCCTCGGGAGGTGCGGGCTGACCGGCTGCGACGCCGTCTACGCCGACACCTCCCGTGGCGGCACGCAGCGTTATTGTTCGCCGCGCTGCGCGAACCGCGACGCGGTCCGCAGGCACCGTGCGAGAGCACGTCCGGCTCCTGACGCGTCCGTGCGCGGGGGATAATGCCCGCGTGTACGAGGAGAGGGCCTCGCGTGTGCCGGGCGCGGTGGTGTGGTGGAGCGTCTCCCCCGGCTCCGCGACCGCCGCGCGCCGGGTGCTGCCGGACGGATGCATGGACGTGATCTGGGCGGACGGCGCGCTGCTGGTGGCGGGTCCGGACACCGCCGCGCACGTGGTGGCCGACCGGCCCGGCGCCCGGTATGTGGGGCTGCGTTTCGGCCCGGGCACCGGCCCGGCGGTCCTGGGGGTCCCCGCGCACGAGCTGCGCGACCGGCGGGTGCCGCTGGCGGAGCTGTGGCCGGGGGCGGAGGCGCGGCGGCTGGCGGAGCGGGCGGGCGAGGCCGCCGAGCTGGGAAGGTCGGTGGGTGCGGTGCTGGAGGAGGCGGCGGGGCTCCGGCCGGGCGCGGCGCCGGGCCCCGTCGACGCCGTTGTCGTCACCGCCGTCGTGAACGGCGTGCGCGCGGGGCTGCCGGTGGCGCGCATCGCGGCCGACGCGGGGGTCGGCGAACGGCGGCTGCACCGCCGGTGCCTGGACGTCTTCGGGTACGGGCCGCGGACGCTCGGTCGCATCCTGCGGATGAACCGGGCGGTTGACCTGGCCCGCGGGGGCGCGCCGTTCGCCACGGTGGCCGCCGTCGCCGGGTACGCCGACCAGGCTCATCTGTCCCGTGAGGTGAGGTCGCTGACCGGGGTGACGCTCGGCACGCTGGTCCGCTGACCTCCCCGCTCCTCCTGCGCCTTGCAGCGGGGAGAGGAATGGGCCGGCATTCAACTGCCGAGGGCGCGCTTTTGCGGGTGGATCGTTTCGCCGCGGGCAAGCATGTCAACGAACTGGCTGATACGACGGGCTCGGGTCTCGGCGCGTTTGGCGTTCGTGATCCGATAGAGAATGGCATAGCGGTTTTGTGAGGTGAGAATGTCGAACATCGCTTGTGCCCGGGGTTCCGCGGCCAAGGCGGCGGTCAGGTCGGCCGGTACCTCGATGCCGGCTTGTCCCGCGTAGGCCGCCTCCCAGCGGCCGTCGGCCTTGGCGCGTTCGACCTCGGTCATTCCGGCCGGATGCATCCGGCCCTCGCTGATCAGACGGGTGACGATGGAAACGTTCCGCGCTGACCAGGGACTCTGTTTTCCGCGAGGGGTGAAGCGCCGGCAGAAGGTGATCTCATCCCGCCGTCGTAGCCGACCATCGATCCAGCCGTGGCACAGGGCTTCGTCGAGCGCCTGGTCATAGGTCAGGCTGGTGGGCCGGGTCGTGTTCTGCTTGGCGAGGACCAGCCACACCCCTGCCGAGCTGTCGTGGTGCCTGCTGAGCCACTCCCGCCAGGCCCGGGCGTCGGCAACGGTCAGTTCCGGTAGTTCGTCGCTCATCGTCATGTGTCCCTGATGATCATCGCAGACGCCCGCCCGCCTTCACCAGGCCTTGCCGGCCTGCTCCCGGGTCGTGTGGTTGATCCGGTTGAAGAAGTTGGTGATTGCGATGTTGAGGGTGATCGCGGACATCTGCTTCTCGTCGAAGTGGGCGGCGGCGGCCTCCCAGATCTCGTCGGTCACGCCCGGCGCGCCGTCCTGGATCCGGGTGGCGGCCTCGGTCAACGCGAGCGCCGCCCGCTCCGCCTCGGTGAAGAACGGCGTCTCGCGCCACGTCACCACGTTGTGCAGCCGCTCGTCGGTCTCCCCGTGCTTCTTGGCCGACGCGACCCCGGCGAACACACACGGGCTGCAGCCGTTGATCTGGCTGGCGCGCAGGTGAACCAGCTCGAGGACGCGCGGGTCGACGCCACCGGCGTGAATCGCCTTCTGGAGATGCGTGATCCCTGTGATCACGTCGGGATTCGCCACGCTCTTCACGCGTGCTTCCATGGGTCCTGCCTCTCATCGGTCACGTGCGCCCGTCCGGGCCCGTCATCCAACGCACCTTGGCGTAGGTCATCGTCGTCGTAATGGGCTTTTCTGCCGAGGAGTTCTCGGTCGTGCCGGGAACGTTACGGTATGACCCGGTCAGAAACGGTCCTGGTTATCGAGCAGACTGTCAGCCATGGTCAACACCTCGGCGCGGCTGCTGCAGTTGCTGTCTTTGCTGTCAACGCGGCAGTCCTGGACGTGCGCTGATCTGGCCGCCCAGCTGGAGATCACCGAACGGACGGTTCGCCGGGACATCGCCCGGCTCCGTGAACTCGGCTACGGCATCGAATCGGAGATGGGCCCATGGGGCGGCTACCACCTCGGGCCCGGAACCAGCATTCCGCCACTGATCCTTGACGAGGAGGAGGCCCTCGCGGTCGCTGTCGGGCTGCGCACCGCCGCCTTCAGCGGAGTCTCCGGCAGCGAGCAGGCAGCCCTGTCGGCGCTGCTGAAACTACGCCAGGTGCTGCCGGCCAGGATCGCGGGCCGGCTCGGCGAACTGGACGCCGCGTTCACCCACACCGTACGGCCCGACGACAGCCAGATCTCCCCCGCGCTGCTGCTCGACCTGGCCACCGCGTGCCGGCGAGGCGAACGCACCCGGTTGACCTACCGCGACGATGCCGGAACGACGTCCACCCGACGTGTAGACCCCTACCGGCTCATCTACACAGGCCGCCGCTGGTACCTTCTCGCCTACGATCTGACGCGGCAGGACTGGCGCACCTTCCGTACCGATCGCATCATCGATGCCACAACCACCGGGCAGGCCACTGCCCTGCCCGACCCGCCGGATCCGGCACAGATGGTCAGCACGGGCATCGCGCTGAGGCCCTACCCGGTGCGGGTGACCATCCGCCTGGCCGCACCCGCCGATGAGGCCCGCAGGCTGGTGCCGCCGACGGTCGGCGTCCACCACCCGGACGGCGATGACGCCACGATCATCGACATCGGCGGGCCGGACGCCGACGGCCTGGCCCGCTACCTGCTCAGCCTCGGCCGGCCACTCCGGATACTGCACCCAGAAGAGGTCCGCCAGGCATTCCTCGCCCGCACACGACAACTCCTTCAGGACAACCGGTAACACGAACACCCGCCGAGCGCCGGCACGGCTACCTGCGGTGACGGATGTCGCCTGTCACCACGAAGTGCGACTGCGATCGTGCGGCCGCGCCGTTCCCGGTCGTCATCCGCCCAGTGGACCGGCCCCGATCGCCGTCGTCCTGAGCGGAGCCGGCGGGCGGATCAGGTGGTGGGCAGTGCGGCGAACAGGTCCACGCCGTTGCCGTCCGGGTCGTGCACCACCGCGTAGCGCTGCCCCCAGAACGCGTCCCACGGTTTCAGGTGTCCCTCGTAGCCGGCCTCGGTGAGGTCCGCGTACAGACGGTCGACCTCCTCGGGGCTGTCGCAGCGGAAGGCGAGCCCCATGCGGCCCCCGCCGCTCCCGGGCGACCAGGAAGGGTCGAACGATTGGACGGTCGCGTCGGTGTCCCAGGCGAGGCGCAGCCCGCCGGGAAGGGTCACCTCGACGTGGGGCTCGGTGTCGGCCGAGGACGGGATGTCCAGCCCGAGCCGGCGGTAGAAGGACAAAGAGGCGGCCATGTCGGTCACGACCAGGCCGATGAGATCGAACGCAGGTGCCATGACGGCCACGTTAGGAGGCGGGCGGGCCGGCCGTCTTGAACGTATCGGACACCCGGCACCGGACACTCGGCACCGGGCACTCAGTACTGGGCACTCAGTACTGGGCACTCAGCGGGAGAAGGGCGTGACGGCCGTGACGGCGGCCACCGGGATCGGCCCGTAGATGTGGGGGAAGGCCTCATCCGCCCCCGCGGGGACCTCCAGCCTGACGGGGCAGCCGAGCCGGTCCTCGTCGATCTCCAGCAGCACCAGGGGCTCGGTGACGTGGCCGTAGTAGCGCCCCGCCACGCCGCGCGCCTGAGCCACATCGGCCGAGGCGTGGATGTACCCCTCCTCCTCCAAGGTCCGGCCGAGGGTCGAGACGCGGTACTCGCCCGCCGTCACGGCCGCGTCCCAGTCGGCGGCCAGCGCGAGATGGAAGATCATGGTCCGATTCTGGCGGGGCGGACCGAGCGCCGCCAGCGCGCGGGTCACCGACTCCCGGGCCCGGTCCCTGGAGTCGGGGCGGGCCTCGACGACGTCTTCCACCCACAGGCCCGACAGCAGGCCGGCGACGAAGCGGACCTCCGCGGACCCGCAGGGGTAGCCGGCACGCTCCAGCACGCCGGCGACGACCTCGTCGCAGCCGTCGGTCCAGGCCCGGGCGATGGCCTGCAGCGCCGGGTCGCGGCCCGCCTGCAGATACAGCTCCCACAGGCCGAGCTGGCGCAGCCGGTCGGAGGCGTACACGCCGGTGAGGGTTTCGGCGACCTCGTGCGGCCTACGGCTCGCGAGGTTGTCCACCGACTCCCGCATGCGGGCGAGTTCGCGCGCGACAAGCAGGGCGAACGCCTCGGCGAGCAGCTGGTCGCGGCTGGTGAAGTAGTAGGAGGTGGCGGCGAGAGGCAGACCGGCCCGGCGGGCGACGGCGCGGTGGGTCACGGCGGCGAAGCCGCCGTCGCCGAGCAGGTCGACGGCCGCGTCGAGCAGCGCCTCCCTGCGGCGCACGGCACGCTCTTGCGGACGCCGCGGCCGGGGCGTGACCGCCCGTACGGCCACCCCGCGTGCGGGGGCCGCCGCCGGGACGGGTACGGGCCGGTCCTGATCGGGCACGCCGTGATCCTCCCTGGATCGTCGCAGGCTTCACGGCCGGCCGGTGAGCCGCCCGGATCGCCCTCAGATCGTTCCTGACAAATCATGCCCTGCCAGAGGTGGCCCAGGCGGCCGCGCCACGGGCAGGTGGTCAGGTGGTCTCGGCCGCGAGTGCGGTGGCGCACAGGTAGGCGTCCAGGGCGGCGGCGCCCTTGAGCATGGCGCGGCCCCGGGCGGACAGGCGGGCCTGCCAGTCGCGCAGGGTCGACTCCAGCGGCGCGACGCCTCCGGCGGAGCGGACCTGTGCGATCAGCGGGGCGATCTGCTCCAGCAGGTAACCGCCCCGCCTGAGCTGGTGGGCCAGCCGGACGTCCCGTACGTCGGCCGGGCTGTAGATCCGGTAGCCCGTCCGCGGGTCGCGGCGCGGCCGGACCAGCCCGGCGTTCTCCCATTTGCGCAGTGTGGCCGGGCGGATGCCGAGCCTCCTGGCCAGAGGGCCGACGAACGTGTCGCCGCGCTCCTGCGGCACGGGCGCCAGATCGCGGAGCGCGGCCTCGACGGCCTGGAGGGTGCGGCGGTCGTCGAGGAGCTGGCCGTGGCTTTCGTCGATGAGCCGCAGCGCGTCCTCGGCGGCGCCCCGGTTGACCGCCTGCATGATCGCGGTCGCCGTCTGGTGACCGTGCCCCGGGACGAGGGCGAGGAACGCGCGCAGGGCGTGCGCGTGCAGCGGCGTGTAGGTGCGGTAGCCGTGGACGGTGCGTTCGGCGGCGGGCAGGATGCCGGCGTCCTCGTAATTCCTGATCGCCTGCGTGGACAGGCCGTGCTCGCGCGCCAGGTCGACCGGCCTCATGGATGCATCACCGATTGAAGGTTCATAGCGGCCAAAGCGGCATTTTCCCGAAAAAGTTCACACCAGACGGCCAACGATACCGTCGAACCTCTGCCGCCACCACCGACGCCACCAGGGCCCGGTCGGCCATACCGGGCCAGGTGACCTGGCTCCCCGGCTCTCACCGGAGACGATCAACGAGGTGACGGGCGGATCAGGGATGGCAGATCGGGTCGGCGGCGGGGAGGGCGCCGGTGGCCAGGTAGGCGTTGACCGTGGCGTCCACGCAGGCGTTGCCGTACTCGCCGTAGATCCCGTGGGCGGTGACGCCGCGCAGGGTGAGCAGACGGGAGCCGGTCAGCGCACGGTGCATGGCCTTGCCGCCCTCGTAGGTGGTGGCGGTGTCGCCGGTGGCGGACACGATCAGCGCGGGGGTGGGGTTGGCGACATGCGTGGGGCGCTCGCGCGGGGGGTTGGGCCAGAAGGCGCAGGGCCAGATGTTGTTCCTGAGCGGGCCGAACAGGGGGTGGCGCGCACGGCTGCGCTGGACGTCGTTCCAGTAGACGTCGGGGTCGCGTGGCGCGGCGCGGTCGCCGCAGATGATCGCGGCGGCGGGGCCGGCGAGCGGGGACCCGGCGCTGGTCAGGACGAAGGTGAGGAATCCGTCGAGTTCGGTGCCGGGGTCGGCCGGGCGGCCGTGCGCGGCCTCGTTCAGGGTCCGCACGGTGGAGGAGAACTCGGCGCGGGCCGCGGGGCGGTCGTCTCCGGAGCCGATGGACAGGATGTACGGGACCGCCTGGTCGTCCACCTCGTACGGTCCGACGCGCAGCGGGCGGTCCTGCGCGGCGGCGACGATCGCGTTCACGGTGGCGAGCACGCGGGCGGGGGTGGCGCCGAGGCCATAGGTGCCGTGGCGTTCGGCGGCCCAGGCCGCCCAGCCGCGCAGTGCGCGTTCCGCCTCGTCCTCGGTGCCCTGCGTCGCTTGGGGCACCACTCGTTCGGGGCGCCCGCGCTGTCGAGGACCACGCGGTCGGTGCGGCCGGGGAACATCTGGGTGTAGACCGCGCCCAGATAGCTGCCGTAGGAGTAGCCGAGGAAGGAGATCCGGCGCTCCCCGAGGACGCGTCGTACGAGGTCGATGTCGCGGGCCGTGTCGCGCGTGTTGGCGTACGGGAGCACGTCGGCGTGGCGCCGGGCGCAGCGCTCGGCCAGGTCCTTTGCCACCTTCACCTGGTGATCGAACCGGGCGCGGGTCGGACCGGCCGAGCGGAGCCACAGGCCGATGGGCCGGCCGCAGTCGAGCGACGTGCTGCGCCCGACGAAGCGCGGGTCCAGGCCGACGAGGTCGTAACGGGCGGCGACGTCCTTCATGGCCGCGCGCGTCTGCAGGGGCATGCCCAGCGCGCTCTCGCCGGGGCCGCCGTTGTTGAGGACCATGGTGCCGATGCGGTGGGCGCGGTCGGTGGCGGGCAGGCGGGACAGCGCGAGTGTGATGGTGCGGCCGCCGGGCTTGGAGTGGTCGAGCGGGACGGTGAGCTCCGCGCACCGTGCGCCCGCCCGGTCGAGCTCCCCGCCGAGGGCGTCGTCGGAGCCCTGGGCGCAGGGCTTCCAGTCGAGCGGTGAGGACGGGCCCCCGTCGGCTCTGGCCGGGGACGCGACGGCGGCGGACAGGGCGATCAGGGCGAGGGCCGGGACCAGGTGCTTGCGGATTCGACGTGTCGGCTTCATGGTCGGGGACGCTATTTCGGCCGGATGCCCGGCACGATACAGCCGGCCGCACGCGCGGTGGTACAGCCTGCTGTAGTGCCCGGCCGGGGATCGGTGGCCGTCGGTGCTCCCGATGCTGGCGCGAGTCCACGCGCGGCTGTGCCTGGCGGTGCTGGCGCCATCGGCCCGCGAACGGCTCACCGAGCGGGTCGACGTGCTGACCCGGAGCCGGGTCGGCGTGGTCGACGCCCACGGCGCCGAGCTCCAGCGGATCGAACGCGATCTGCACGACGGGACGCAGGCGCGCCTGGTGGCCATCGCCATGCAGCTGGGCATGGCCAGGGAGTCGCTCGCCGACGATCCGGACACGGTCGCGGTGCTGCTTAGGCAGGCGCACGAGACGGTGGAGGAGGCGATGGTCGAGCTGCGCGCGGTGCTCCAGACGATCTACCCGCCGATCCTCGCCGACCGCGGGCTCGACGGGGCGCTGACGGCGCTGGCCGCCCGGTCGAGCGTGCCGGTCCGCATCGAGCTCGCCGATCTGGGCGCGCTCCCGGCGACCGTGGAGGCGGTGGCCTACTACGTGATCGCCGAGGACAACGTCCTGCTGTCCGGCGGCCTCGAGCTGCTGCTGGCGGCGAAGGGCCATCGTCGACGTGCGGCTGCCGCCGTCGTTCCGCGACGAGGGGATCCACGCCGCGCTGCGGGCCCGCAGCGAGCACGGCGCGCTGCCGATCCTGGTGCTCTCGCAGTACGTCGAGCGCGAGTACGCCGGCGAGCTTCTCTCCGACGGCCACGGCGGCATCGGTTACCTTCTCAAGGACCGCATCGGCCGGGTGGCCGAATTCGTCGACGCCCTGCGCCGCGTCGCGGCCGGCGGCACCGCCATGGACCCCAAGGTGGTCGCCCAGCTCCTCGCCCGCCGCGCCGGTGATCCCCTGGACACCCTCACCTCCCGCGAGCGGGAGTCGCTCGCCCTCATGGCGCAGGGCCACGACAACGCCACCATCGCCGAGCGGATGCGCATCTCCCGACAACGCCGTCCACAAGCACATCGGCAACATATTCGCCAAGCTCGGCCTGGCACCGGACGACTCCGGCCACCGCCGCGTACGCGCGGTGCTCACCTACCTGGACGGCACGTCGCGGCCGGACCCCGGCCGCTTCCCCGGGGCAGGGTGAGCGCCCTGTCGGGAAGCGTCTGATCCCGGCACCGCGGTTTGTTGTGGTGGGTGGAGCGCCGGCTCGCTCAGTACCCGCTGCGGCGAGGGGCGGCCCTCAGTGCGCGCCGGAGAGGTTGAGCACGGCGACCCCGACGATGATCAGCGCGATGCCGGCACCTTTGACGAGGTTCATGTGCTCGCCGAGGAACAGCGCGCCGATCAGCGCGATCGCGGCGGTCCCCGTGCCCGCCCACACGGCGTACGCGATGCCGACGGGCATGCGGAGCTTGAGCGCCCAGGCCAGCAGGATGAACGAGGCGATGTACCCGACGGCGACCACGATGGTCCAGCCCCAGCGGGTCAGGCCGTCGCTGAGTTTGAGCGCGGATGTGGCCAGGACCTCCGAGGCGATCGCGCCGACGAGCAGGAGCCAGGCCATGGAAACCTCTTCGATAAAAACAGTACGCTTGTCCCAATTTACTTTGCGTGGGCCGCCAAGGCCATGGGCAGGTCAACCAGGTGCTCCAGCCTTGTGATCAGGCTCGTGAGACGGTCATGCAAACAGTGTCAGTCCCGGGCTCCGGCGTCGATGCCGCCGAGGATCAGGTCGGTCAGCGCCGCGATGGCCTCGGCGACGACGGTCCGCCCCCGGTTCAGCTCCGCGGCGATCGCCTCAGCTGCGCCCAGCGCGCCGACGCAGCGCAGCCGGAGGGCTTCCTGGGTGAGCCCGGAGTACGGCCGCAGGGCGGTGGCCATCAGGTCCGTATAGCCGTCGAGCGACTCGCGCTCGATCGCCTCCATCTCCTGGTTGCCCTTCAGCGCGGCCGAGATGGCGGTCCACTCCGGCATGTCGGTGGCGCAGGCGAAGTAGGCGGCGCTCAGGACGCGGGCGATCTCGCGGGGGACGGCCGGGGCGTCGCGCAGGGCCTCCTCCAGGGCGGCCCGGTGCCGCTCGTCGAGCCGCCGGTAGAGCGCGATCAGCAGGCCGGGGCGGGTGCCGAAGTGGTCGTAGACGATCGGCCTGCTCACTCCGGCGGCCTCCGCCAGGCTGAGCAGCGTGAGGCTGTCGGTGCCGTGAGCGCGCACGATCGCCATGGCGGTGTCGAGCAGTTGCTCCCGTCTGGCCGGCCTGGACAGGCGAGTCGATCCCGTGGTCATCGTCCTCCCTTGCTTCACCTCCCAGCATAAGCTACAAAATGTAACTTACAGAATGTAGGTTAACGAGAGGACATCACTGTGGAGCGCTCCGTACTGATCATGGGCGGGTCCGGCCAGGTGGGCGCGGAGACCGCGGCCCTCCTGCGCCGGTGGTACCCGGAGCTGCCGTTGACGATCGCGGCCCGCGATCTCGGCCGCGCCAGGCGGGTCGCCGACGAGCTCGGCGGCGCGACCGCCGTGACCATCGATGTGCGGCGGGACGGCCTCGGCCTCCAGCCGACCGACGGCTACTCGGCGGTCGTGGCGGCGGTGTGGGACAGCCACCTGAACGGACTGCGTTACGCACAAGACCGCGGCCTGCCGTACGTCAGCATCTCCAACGGCCTGGTCGACATCGGACCCGAGGTCGTCGCCGCCGGCCTGCGAGCCGGTGCGGCGCCGATCCTGCTGGCCAGCCACTGGTACGCGGGAATCGTCGTCCTCGCGGTGCTCAACCTCGCCCGGGAGTTCGACCGGCTCGACACCATCGAGGTCAGCGGCGTGCTGGACGAACAGGACGGCGGCGGGCCCGCGGCCGTGGCGGACGTGGCACGCCTGCTGGCCGCCACTTCGGCGGGGCCCGTCCGCCGCGACGGCGTCTTCGACTGGGTCAGCGGCCCCGACGCGCAGGTGGAGGTCACCAGCGTCGACGGCGCCGTGCTGCCCGGCCAGATCGTCCCCATCCTCGACGTGCCGAGCCTGGCCGTCGCGACAGGCGCGGCCAACGTCCGCGTCGCGTTCGCGATCGGTGAATCGGCAGGCAGGCGGCGCGGCGGGCCCGCGTCCGCGGAGGTCAGGATCGACCTTGAAGGCGTGGATCGCGCTGGCGCACCCCTCAGGACGAGCCGCTACCTCCTCCACCCGGAGGGGCAGAGCCCTCTGACGGCGCTCGGCGTCGCCCTCGGCGTCGAGCGGCTGCTCGGCCTGCGCGGCGCCCCCGTGCAGCCCGGTCTCCACACCCCCGAGGCGTTGATCGACCCCGGCTACGCGGCCGAGCGGTTGGCGGAGATCGGCGCCACCTTCACCGGCGCCCACGGCGGTCACTGACTCCGCCGATCGAGAGTCGCGGGCGGCGCATCCGTGAGAGATGACCTGGCTCATGATGGCTCTGTCAGGCACGGACCGCGCCGCCGAGCTCGAGGGCACGGACATCATGTGACGCGCGTTCATCCAGCCCCAGCCCCCTCGCGCCGTCTACCTCACGATCGGCGCGCTGTCGGCGACGCTCACCTTCAACTGCGCGCTCGACGGCACCACGCTCCCGACCGGAGCATCGGCCAGCCTCGCGTCCACGACCACACCCCGGCGGCCGAGATAGTCGTAGGTCTTCCGGTCGAAGATGTACTCCTCCCGGATGCCGTTGGGCGACACCATCGCCGCGGCTATGCCCTTGCGCCCCGCGGCGTCCTGCGCCTCCTTCACCGTCACCACCTTGGGGATCGTGGCCGCCGCGCGGAAGAGCGCGGCCCGCTGCGCGGCGGGCAGATAGGACTCCTCCAGCAGCCCGCCGACCCGGTTCCACGCCTCGTAGTCCCGCAACCCGTCGTTGGGCAGCTGCGTGTAGAGGTGCTTGCGCATGCCCTCGGTGTCGGCCGGCAGCTTGCTGACGTAGGCGTAGTCGTTGCGCAGGAACTCGGCGCGGTCATCGAAGTCGGCCGCCCGATCCGGACACCGCGACCGTGCGGATCATCGGCGGAGGCGGCGCCGGGGCGGTCGGGCTCTGGACGACGAACACCGCCGCTGCCACCGCGGCCGCCGGCCCCCCTGCCAGAGCGGCGCGCACCGCGAGGCGGCGAAAGCCGGGGCAGGCGGGGGCCGACATGCCGGCCATCAGCTGAGGCCGCCCCACGTCACCAGGAGCAGCACGTCTCGGTGCCCGGCGGGCAGCGCGGCAAGCGCGGCGGCCAGACGCCGCTGTACGGCCTGAGCGCTCATCCGCTCGTCACTGCGCGAGGTGAAGGGTTCGGTGACCGGGTCCACACCGGTGCGGACCAGCATGTTCAGCTTCCTGGCCTCGGTGCGCTTGTGGCGGCCGATGAAGTTGGTCGCGATGCCGTACAACCAGGGCAGGGCGTTGTGCCTGGCCAGGTCGTAGCGGCCGCGCTGGCGAAAGGCGGCGAGAAAGGTCTCCGCCACCACGTCCTCGGCGACGTCGGGCCCGAGGCGGCGGACGACGAATCTCTTGATCTCAGGCGCGTGTCTGCGGAAGATCTCCGCGAACACCTCGGGCTCCTGCCGGGACCGCGCGATGACGGCGGAATCGGCGGGGCTCGTCTCTGACATGCTCTGGCCTCTCGGCTCACGGACTGAAACATCCCTACTTGCCCGCCCGCAGCCGACCGGTTCCCGCCATCAAGTCCAGACCTGGCCCGACAGACCCCTTCGACGACGACGTCGATGCCTTGCACGGCGCGGATCGTGGTGCGTTTCGCCCCGCGCCCACTCCCCCGCGCCCACTCCTCCTCGGTCAGGATGAGGTGACAGCTCCTGAGCGGAGAACGCCCGCGCGAATCTTGGGTGAGCCGTGTTTCACAGGGTCACCGGCAGCGCGGACAGCCGCCAGGTGCCCGGATCGGGGGCGCGCAGATCGTCGGCCGGGGCGGCCATGGCCAGGCCGGGGAAGCGGCGCAGCAGCGCGGTGAGCGCGACCTGGGTCTGCACGCGGGCGAGGGAGGCGCCGAGGCAGAAGTGCGGGCCGTGGGCGAACCCCAGGTGGCCGGCGCCGGGCGTGCGGGTCACGTCCAGCCGGTCGGGGTCTGCGAACACCCGCGGGTCGCGGTTGGCCGCGGCGACCAGGGCGGTGACCTTGGCGCCCTTGGGCACGGTCGCGCCGTACAGGCCGACGTCCTGGCGGGCGTGGCGCGGGATCGCCAGCAGTGTGGGGCCGCACCAGCGGATGAGCTCCTCGACGGCCCCCGGCATCAGGGCGGGGTCGGAGCGTACGGCGGCGAGCTGGGCGGGGTGGGACAGCAGAGCGGCCACGGCGTTGGCGATGAGAGTGGTCGGCGTCTGCCCGGCGAGGACCAGGTGCCAGACAAGGGTGACGATCTCGGTGTCGCTCAGCCGGTCGCCGTCCTCGGCCTGGACGCGCACCAACTCGCCCAGCACGCCCCCGGGCTCGCCGGAATCATCGGCACGGGCGGCGGCGACGGCGTCCCTGGCGCCCGCCATGATGCCCGGAATGGCCCGCGCGAAGTCCTGGCCCGCCCCGGCGGCGACGGTGGCGCCCCATTCCCGCCAGCGCGAGCGGTCCTGCTCGGGGATGCCGACCAGCGCGCAGATGACGTCCATCGGCAGCGGCCGGGCGAAGTGCCGCAGCAGGTCGGCCCGCCCACCGTCCGCCCGGGCGGGCAGGTCGTCGAGCAGCGCGTCGACGATGGCCTCGATCCGGGGCCGGAACTCGGCGGCCCGCCGGGGAGTGAAGGCCGGGGCGACCAGCTTGCGCAGCCGCCCGTGCTCGGTGCCGCTCATCTCGCTCATGGTCCGCATGTACGGCAGGCAGTCATCGGGGACCTGCGGACGCATGAAGCTGTCGGCGGAAATTTCGAAACGGGCGTCGCCGAGCATCGCCCGAGCACCGTCGTGCCTGGTGAGGGCCCATATCGGGCCGAGGCCGGGGATCAGCAGCCGGGCGAGCGGCGAGCGTTCGCGCGCCCGTCCGTAGGCGGTGAAGGGGTCGCGCAGGACCTCGGGGTCGGTGAGGTCCACCTCGGGCAGGGCGATCACGGGCAACTCCAGATGTTATTCGCAGATGTTCTTATCATCTGAGTGGTGACGGTATCTTGGGGTCCGCCCGTACGGCAAGCGGGCGTACGCGGACGAGGAGAGGGATGGGACGCCTCACCAGGGCCGAGCTTCAGGCACGCAACCGGGCCAGGGTGCTGGCCGCCGCCCGCGACGAGTTCGCCGAGCGAGGGTTCCGCGACGCCAAGGTGGACGCGATCGCCGACCGGGCCGGGCTCACCCGCGGCGCGGTCTACTCCAACTTCCCCGGCAAACGGGCCCTGTACTTCTCTGTGCTGGCGGACCTGGCCGAGCGGGAGGCCGGGCCGGACGGTTCGCGGCGGCTCTCCCCCGCGTCCGGCGAGAGGCTCGCCACCGACACAGCCGACGCCGGCACAGCCACCACCGGGACACCGGCTGCGGCCACGGCCCGGGAGGCGCTCGCGGCGTTCGCCCGCGCCTGGGTCTCCCGGCTTCCGCTGGCCACCGACGGTCCGGCCAGGCTCGGCACGGACCTCATGCCCGAGGTGCTCGCCGACCAGCGGGTCCGCCGGCCGTTCGCGCAGCTCATGAAGCTGAACGCGCTCGTGCTCGGGCTCGTGCTCGAGCGGGTTGACGGGCACGCCTCCACGCGGCGACGGGTGCGGATCGCGGAGACGGCCCTGACCACCCTCCACGGCGCGAGCCAGATGGCCGACGCGGCGCCCGGGTTCGCCGAGCCGTTCGACATCGTCGCGGCGTGCGCCGCGCTGGCGGACCTCGATCTCGGTGACCGGTGGGACCCTCCTCACCTGCCCTTCGTGCCACGCGCGCGCCCCGCCGACGAGCCCTGGTCGCCGCCGCTCGCGGTGGACGCGGTGCGGGGCGAGCCGATCCCGCTCACGCGTGACGGCGTGGTGGCGGTCCTCGGGCTGCACCGTCTGGAGGCCGTGGAGGAGGCCGTGCGGGCCACGCCGCCCGGCGGCGAGGTCACCGCGGTCCTGGTCACCGGCGATCCCGGCGAGCTGGGGCCGCTCGCCCGGCTGACCCTCGCCGACCTGCGCGCCTGCCTGCGGCAGGTGTTGCCCGCGCCGGCCTGGCCGCGCCTGCGGGTGGTGCACGACGACGAGGGGGCCGTGGCGGCGGCGGCCGGGGTGACCGCCGTGAGCGACGGGACCGAGGCGGCCGTCCGAGTGCGGGCGGGCCGTGTGGTCGCGCGTGCCGACGGGTACGGCGCCTGTCACGCCGCCGCCTCCGCCGAGCTCTGACCGCCGCGCCGCGCCGGCCGCCGGTGGCCGAGCGCGGGCGGCGCGCGCGGGCGTGGACACTTGGCGCGAGGGTCGAATGCGTGTTCTACTGAACCTCATGCGTCGCGACGCCACTTCCCGCGCGGAGGACCAGCCCGTTGCGCGGCCCCGCGGGCAGCAGCAGACGGTGCGGCAGCCCGGAAAAACGGTGCAGGCCGGAAAGACGGTGCAGGCCGGAAAGACGGTGCAGCAGCCGGGACCGTCTGTGCAGCAGTCGCTCGTCGGTGAGGGGCCCGCCCGTCCGCGCATCGAGCGGCAGGCCGTCACCCGCGTCTTCGACGGCATCACCTGCTACGAGGTGCCGGCCCGCGCGGCGCTCGAGCGGGTGCCCGAGGCCGCCGAGCTGCCCTTCGCATGGGGCGCGAGCCCCTATCGCGGCTGCGAGTCGGGCTGCGGCTACTGCACCGCCCGGCGCGGCCACCGCTACCTCGGCCTGGATCCGGGCCGCGACTTCTCCACGAAGATCGTCGTCAAGACCGACCTGGCCCGCCGCCTGCGGCGCGAGCTGGACTCCCCCCGCTGGAGCGGCGAGCCGGTCGCGCTGGGTCTCACCGGCGACTGCTACCAGCCCGCCGAGGAGATCTACCGCCTGATGCCCGGCGTCATCCGGGCGCTCGCCGAGGCGGCCAACCCGTTCACGGTGCTCACCAAGAGCCCCCTCGTCCTGCGTGATCTCGACCTGTTACGCGAGGCCGCGAAGGTGACCCAGGTCGGCGCCCTGGTATCGGTCGGCTTCGTCGACGACCGGCTGCGGCGCGCCGTCGAGCCGGGGGCCGCGACCCCGCAGCGGCGTCTGGAGATCTGCGCGACGCTGAACGAGGCCGGCATTCCCTGCGGTGTGCTGATGGCGCCGATCCTGCCGCTCATCACCGACTCCACCGATCACCTGCTGGCGACCGTACGGCGCGCGGCCGAGGCGGGCGCGGTCAGCGTGACGCCCGTCGTGCTGCGCCTGCCCGCCGGTGCCCGGGAGTGGTACATGGGGTGGCTGGAGCGCGAGCATCCCGGTCTCGTGCCGCGCTACCAGGCGCTGTACGGCAGGGGCCAGGTCGCCGAGGACGGTTACCGGCGGCGGATCGCCGAGCAGGTGCGCGGCCTCGCCGAGACCTACGGCATCGGCAGGGACACCCGGCGGTGGCGGCGGCGCCGCTCCCCCACCCGCCAGCTCGCTCTCGTGTGACCGAAGCCGCCACCGGTCCCGTACCGTCCGGGCCGTGGAAGGCCGGGTCGTGGAAGGCCGGGTCGTTCAGCCGGCGGGGCGGACGGCACAGTAGCCACCAAGGGAGGGTTCCAGGAGGCCGAAGGCGGCGTCGACGTAGCCGGTGAGAGCCGTCGCGCGCGTCGTCCTGCCCCGCGATGACGCCGCGGAGCGTCTCGTCGAACAGCAGCCGGTGGACGCCGCCGAGCTGGGCGGCGGCCACCCGGGGCAGAGTGTCGCCGGGGGCCGGCGCCGGTCTCCGCGGGTATACGGCATGCCCACATCCGGGTGCGAGCCGTACGGCATCGCCCTCGGCCCGGACGGCGCGCTGTGGACGGCGCTGGAAATCGGCGCGCTGGCCCGCGTCGCTCCGGCCCGCGACGAGGTCTGAAACAGAAGATCATCCAAAGCCCGTCATCGACGCCGTTCGGCCGCACTGGCGAAGCGGTCGGACAGCTTGCGAAGGTGCCCGGCGAGTTCCGGGGGCGACTCGACGTCGAAGTCGGCGTCGAGCGTGCCCGCCACGAGCGCGACCAGGTCGAGTGAGTCGGAGGCCAGTTCGAGCAGGCAGGTGTCGTCGTCGATGGGGGTGACGACGCCGTCGACGCGTCCGGCGATCCGCGAAGCGGGGGCGTGCACGCGCAGCCGGGAGCGGTACGGCCAGATGTCGCGGCCGATCGTCCGGCGAAGGTAGGCCGCCACGTCGCCGCCGGGTGGCTCGCGGTGGGTGAAGCGGGGCCCGTTGGGCGTGCGCAGCGACATCCGGTCGGCTCGGAAGGTGCGCCAGTCGCCCCTGCCGACGTCCCAGGCGATCAGGTACCACCTGCGGCCCCAGGAGACCACACGGTGGGGTTCGGCGGTTCGGGCCGACCGCACCCCGTGATGACCGACGTAGTCGAAGCGGAGCGTCTCGGCGTGGCGAATCGCGGCGGATACAGCGGTGAGGACGGCCGCGTCCACCGTGGGCCCACCGCGCGGCGGGATCGTGACCATCGCGTTTTCCAGGGTTTCGACCCGCTGGCGTAGCCGCGACGGCAGGACGTGCTCGACCTTGGTCAGCGCACGCAGCGACGCTTCCTCGATCCCGCTGACACCGCTCGCCGCGCCGGTGCGCAGCCCGACGGTCACCGCCACCGCCTCGTCGTCGTCCAGCAGGAGCGGGGGCAGCGAGGTGCCGGCCCCGAGCCGGTAACCACCCGCGGGGCCCATGGTGGCGTGCACCGGATATCCGAGCCGCGCAGCCTTTCGACGTCGCGCCGCACGGTCCTGGTGGTGACGTGCAGGCGTTCGGCGAGTTCGGTGCCCGACCAGTCGCGGTGGGTTCGCAGCAACGACAGCAAACGGAGCAGGCGGGCCGAGGTGTCCAACATTCGTCCATGGTGATGGATGTGTAGGAGCGTAGCTGTCCTACACAGACGGGAGGCTGACTGCCATGAGCACGCCACAACCGTTTCGCATCGACATCCCGCAGGCCGATCTCGACGATCTGGCCCTCCGTCTGGCCCGCACCCGCTGGCCGGACGAGCTTCCGGGCGTCGGCTGGGCGTACGGGGTGAGCAAGGACTACCTCATGGATCTGGTCGAGCACTGGCGCACCGGCTACGACTGGCGCGAGCACGAGGCACGCCTCAACAAGGTTCCGCAGTTCACCACCGAGATCGACGGCCAGACCATCCACTTCCTGCACGTACGCTCCCCCGAGCCCGACGCCACCCCGCTGATCATCACCCACGGCTGGCCGAGTACGGTGTACGACTTCCTGGACGTCCTCGGGCCGCTGACCGATCCCCGGGCGCACGGCGGGAACCCGGCGGACGCCTTCCATGTCGTCGCGCCCTCGGTGCCGGGCTTCGCGTTCTCCGGCCCGACCCGCGAGACCGGCTGGGGGGCCGGCCGCGTCGCGCGGGCCTGGGCCGAGCTCATGCGGCGCCTGGGGTATGAGCGTTTCGGCGCTCAGGGGGGCGACTTCGGCAGCATCGTCTCGCCGGAGCTCGGCCGGTTCGCGCCGGAGCGCGTGATCGGCGTCCATGTCAACGCGCTGGCCACCGCCTCGACACCGGTCGACCCCGGCGAGCTGGACGGGCTCTCCGACGACGAGCGCGAACAGGCCAGGCGGAACAAGTCGTGGTGGTACGCCCACTCCGGCTACGCCACCCAGATGTCCACCCGGCCGCAGACCCTGGCGTACGCGCTCAACGACTCCCCGGCCGGCCAGCTCGGGTGGAACCTGGAGTGGTTCGTGGACTGGGACCCCACCCGTACCAAGCGAACCCCCGTCGACCGCGACGCCGTTCTGACCAACGTCACGATCTTCTGGCTGACCGGGACGGCGGGATCGGCCGCGCGGCTGTACCTGGAGAGCGGATCGGAGGCGTGGGGCCGGCGCCCCGCGCCCTCGCCCGTGCCGACGGGGGTGGCGAACTTCCTCGGCGACCGGGCGATCCGCGGGCTGGCGGAGCTGTCGAACACCGTCGTCCACTGGTCGCGCTTCCCCCGTGGTGGGCACTTCGCCTCGCTGCAGGCTCCTGACCTCCTGGTCGCCGACATCCGGGACTTCTTCCGCAAGCTGAGAGCCCAGTAGGGGCGCGGCCGCCCGAGCGCGAGGGTGCCTGAAGAGCGCGGACCGGACGCGGAGCCGGTTTCCGCGGTGACTCACCCCGGATCCGGCAGGTCCATCGCCGCGAGCCTGACCGGGTCGGCCACGACCGCGATGCCGGTGATCCGGCCGTCGGCGACGGTGAACGCGACGACCGAGAGCGGGGTGCCGTCATCGCGCCAGGACACGATTCCGGGAAGGCCGTTGACGAGCACCGCCCGCGTCCGTACGGCCAGGCCGCCGCCCAGCCGTGCGCCGGCGGCGACCGCGGTGGCGCCCAGGGTGACGACCATGCCGCCGGGGGTGTCGGCGGTCAGCTTCACCTCGGGGTCGAGCACGCGCAGCAGCCCTTCGAAGTCGCCGCGGTGTGCCGCCGCCAGGAAGGCCTGGACCACCTCGCGCTGCTCCCGTCCGGCGGCCGCCGGGCGCTCGGTCGCCCGCACCTTCCTGCGGGCGCGGCTGGCGAGCATCTTCGTGGCGTCCGCGGATCTGCCGAGGATCCGGCCGATCTCGGCGAACGGCACGGCGAACAGGTCGTGCAGCACGAACGCCAGCCGCTCGCTCGGCCCGAGCGAGTCGAGGACGACCAGGAGCGCGAGCCCGACCGAGTCGGCGAGCACCACGTCGTCCTCCGGCGCGGGGCCGTTGTCGACCGTCACCACCAGCTCGGGCAGCCGGTCGTCGTAGGACGCCTCGGGGCGGGCCTGCCGCGATCGCAGGACGTCGAGGCTGATCCGGCCGACCACGGTGGTCAGCCAGCCGGCGAGGTTGTCGATGGTCGCCGTGTCCTGGCGGGAGACGCGCAGCCAGGCCTCCTGGACCACGTCCTCGGCGTCGGCGTGCGATCCGAGCATGCGGTAGGCGACCGCGCGCAGGCGGTCGCGCTGGGCCTCGAACGCCTCGGCCACCGGGTCGGTCGGGCTGGTGCCGGACATGTTGTTACCTTCCTCGAATCCGCTCCGTCATGGGGATGACGGGCCCGGACGGGCCGAGGTAACCGATGAAGGAGCACCACCGATGGAAGCACGTATGAAGAGCCCGGCGAATCCCGACGTGATCGCGGCGATCCAGCAGCTCACCAAGGCTGTGTACGCGGCGGGAGCCGACCCGCTCGTGCTCGAGCTGGTTCACCTGCGCGCCAGCCAGATCAACGGATGCGCCCCGTGCGTGTTCGCGGGGGTCGCGTCGGCGAAGAAGCGCGGGGAGACCGACGAGCGGCTGCACAACGTGGTCGCGTGGCGGGAGACGCCGTTCTTCACCGAGGCGGAGCGGGCGGCGCTCGCGCTGGCCGAGGCCGCCACCCGGATCCAGGACGGCGCGCCGGGCGTGACCGACGAGATCTGGGACGCCGCAGCCACCCACTTCGACGAGAAGCAGATGTCCGCGATCACCCTCAACATCGCAATCACCAACTTCTTCAACCGGATCAACCACACGGTCCGGGAGCAGGCCGGCAAGACCTGGTGAGCCGGGCGGGGCGCCGGCCGCCGTCGCCCTTCCCCGCCGGGGTGGTCGTGGGCGATGACCAGGAGGCGCCGGGTAAATCGATCGACACCCGGCGCCGGAGATCGCTACCGTCCGGCCATGGCTGCAATCACCGATGCCGAACTCGACCGCTTCGTCACCGAGGGCTTCCTCAAGGTGGAGGAGGCGTTCCCGCGCGAGACCGGCGACCGCATCAGGGATCAGCTGTGGCGGCAGATCGAGTTGTCTCCCGACCGGCCGGAGGACTGGACGCAGCCGGTGGTGTGGGCGGTCCCCGACCCGACGGGGCAGGGTCCGTCCGGCGAGGCGATGCGGAGCCCGCGCCTGATCGAGGCGCTGGACCTGGTCGCAGGCAAGGGCGGCTGGGTGCCGCGCGGCACGATCGGCAACACGCCGGTCCGCTTCCCCCACCCCTCCGACGCCGGGGACACCGGCTGGCACATCGACCAGAACGACCCCGGCCCGGCCGGGGCCTGGGGGATCGTCACGCTCAGGTCCCACACGATGCTCGTGCTGGTCCTGCTGTCCGAGGTCGGTCCCGACGACGCGCCGACCCGCATCAGGGCCGGCTCCCACCTCGACACCGTCCGCGTCCTGGAACCGTACGGTGAGCAGGGACTGGAGTTCTTCGCCTCCGGCCCCGTGCTGGACGAGGCGACCGCGCACCGCCCCGAGATCTACGCCACGGGACTGCCCGGCGACGTCTACCTGTGCCACCCGCACCTCGTGCACGCCGCCCAGCCCCACCACGGCACGCGGCCGCGCTTCATGTCCCAGATCCCGATCTCCCTGACCGAGCCGCTGGCCCTCGGCGACGCCACCCCTCTCGCGCGGGCCGTACGGCTCGGGCTCGGCGGCTGACCGGCCGGGGGCGCGGCAGGCGCCGGCTCAGGCGTGCTCGTGCGACATCTCCCACGGCGCCTGCGGGAGGACGTCGCCGGTCTCGAGCAGCGACTTGAGGTTGGCCAGCACGGCCGGCCATCCGTGTGAGATCGCGTCGAGCGCCGTCTGGTCGGCGAGCTTCTCGTGGGTCACGGTGAGGCGGACGATGTCCTGGTGAGGTTCGACCACGAAGGTGACGACCGAGGCTTCTCGCGTCGTTCCGGGTGCGGCGGCGTCGTCGAAGGTGATGGCCAGGCGCGTCGGGGGTGTGGCCTCGATCACCCGGCCGGCGACGTCGACGGCGCCTGACCCGTCGACGCGCCGGTGCTCCCAGGTAGAGCCCGGCCGCCAGTCCGAGACGTTGGCGTGCCCCCAGTAACGCGCTGTCAGGTCCGCGCTCGTCAGCGCCTGCCACACCTGCTCCGCGCTCGCGCGGATGTAGGTGACATAGACGTAGGTCGGCACGGACGCGGGTCCGTCGCTCATGGCGTGCTCCTCTGCCTGATTCTTGATGGCACTGATCGCATGCAGACGGGGCCTGTCGAACTCCGCGATCCATCGCTGCTCGATCTCGTGGATCGGCACGGGATTGAGGTAGTGAAGTCGTTCCCGCCCGCGCCGCACGACGGTGACGAGACTGGCCCGTTCGAGGACGTCGAGATGCTGCGTCGCCGACTGGCGCGCCATGTTCAGGCGTTCGCACAGCTCACGCAGCGTCTGACCGTTGTGCTCGCGCAGACGGTCGAGCAGCAGTCGCCGGGTGGGATCGGCCAGCGCCTTGAAGACCACATCCATCTGCGTCGCGTCGAACGTCACCCCCGAATTATGCAGGCATCTGCCTGCATAATGTCAACGGCGGGCGGAGAGGGCACGGACGTCACGCCCGTCCTCTACGATCCGATCATGGATTGTCCGGCGGTGGTGTTGCCGCGCCTCCGCAGGCAGCACCACACCGACGTTCTGCCGGTGTTGTCCGTCTGGGCGTTCCAGGCGGTGTTCGCCGTCTCCGCCGGTGTGCCCCTGCCCCTGCCCGTTATCGTGATGGCCGACACCGTCGCCTCGGGGACGCTGCTGTGGCGCCGGAAACGGCCCTGCACCGTCGCGGCGATCACGATGGCCTGCCATCTGACGACCATCGTGGCCGGTCACCCGGCCTGGGCCGCCCCGGCCGCACTGTGCGCCCTCTACGCCGCAGGCCGGTACGGCGCACCGCGCCGGGCCTGGATCACGGCGGCGGCGGCCGATCTCGCCGTCACCGTCACCGTCCAGGTGCTCGCCGCCGGCACCCGGCCGCCGGCGGGCACCTTGGGGGCCGTGGCCGCGGTCGGGCTCGGCCATCTGATGCGCTTGCGCCGGGAGTTGAGCGACCGGTCCAGGGCCGAGCAGGCTCGGGAAGCGGTACGCGCCGAGCGCCGCCGGATCGCACGCGAGATGCATGACGTGGTGGCCCATCACATCAGCACGATGAATCTGCTGGTCGGCGCGGCGCGCACGACCATGACCCGGGATCCGGAGCAGGCCGGGGACACGTTGCTGACCGCTGAGCGGACCGGTCGCGAGGCCATGGCGGAGATGCGCCGCCTGCTGCACGTGCTGCGCGCCGACGACGCTCCCGGCGAGCACTCCGCCGGGCACTCCGCCGGGCACGGCGCGGCCGCCCTGCCGGATCTGATCGCCAGAGTCCGGGACGCCGGCCTGCCGGTGGAGATGCGGGTGTGCGGCGATCCGGTGGAGTTGGAGACCGCGACCGACCATGCGCTCTACCGGATCGTGCAGGAGGCGTTGACCAACGTGCGCAAGCACGCGGGCGGTGCACGGGTGAGCGTCCTGATCGCCTACACGTCCGGGCAGGTGGAGGTGACCGTACGCGACGACGGTCACGGCGCGGCCACCGCAGGAGACGGTTCCGGGCTGGCCGGCATGGCTGAGCGGGCGGCGGCCTGCGGCGGGCGGCTGCGGGCCGCACCCCGGCCTGAAGGAGGTTTCGAGGTGCACGCGTCCCTTCCCGCCCCCGCCACGCCGAGGGAGAAGGCATGATCACGACGTTGGTCGTCGACGACCACGCGCTGGTCCGCGCGGGTCTGCGCATGATCCTGGACGCCCAGGACGACATGATCGTGGCGGGCGAGGCCGGCGACGGCCGGGAAGCGGTGCGCCGTGCCCGCGAGTTGCGGCCGGACGTGGTGCTGATGGACCTGCACATGCCGGAAGCCGACGGCATCACCGCCACCAGGACGATCACCACCGAGCTGCCCGGAGTCCGGGTGCTGGCGCTGAGCACCTTCGACCTGGACGAGTACGTCGTCGACGCGCTGCGGGCCGGGGCCTCGGGCTTCCTGGCCAAGGACGCCTCCGCGGAGGACCTGGCCGGAGGCGTCCGCGTGGTGCACCGGGGTGAGGCGGTGGTCGCGCCGCGGCTGCTGACCCGGCTGATCGGCACGTTCGTCCGCGCCGAGCGCCCGCGTTTCGCGACGGCGCCCGGACGGCTGCCCGCCCTGACCGAGCGGGAGCGCCAGGTGCTGGTCCTGATCGCCCGGGGTTGCTCCAACACCGAGATCGGCGACATGCTCGGCGTGACGCCCTCGACCGTGAAGAACCACGTCACCGGCCTGTTCTCCAAGATCGGCGCCCGTGATCGGGCTCAGGCCGTGATCACCGCCTACGAGAGCGGGCTCGTCACTCCCGGCGGTTGACGCCTGGGAGCAGGCTCCCAGACGGGCGCGCCTGCGGACCGCACTCCCAGAACGAAGGGCGTTCCCACGCAGGAGGAACCGGGCGTTTTCGCGGGTCAGGCTGATGGCATGCAGATCACGATGCTCCGCAGATCACCGGCCGGGTGCCTGGCGCTGGTCGCCGTGGCGGGGATGTCCCCGCCGGTCCCGGCACACGCCGCAGCCCCGGCGGCATGGAGGACCTGCCGGGGAGACGACATCCCGCCGGGCATGCAGTGCGCCACGACCACGGTGCCGGTCGACTGGCGGCGCCCGGCCGGACCGGCGATCACACTGAACCTGGCCCGGCTCCCGGCCACCACCCCGGCCCGCCGCATCGGCACCGTGCTCATCGTCCCCGGCGGCCCCGGCGAGGACGGGATCCCGGTGCTCAAGGAATCCACCACCTCGTTCGCGGCCCTGCGCCGGCGGTTCGACGTCGTCGCCTACGACCCGCGGTCCGGCAACGCGATGCGCTCCATCCTGCCGCCGTCGTGCGTACGGCCCGGCCTGAAGGCCGTCTCGGCCGTACGGACCCGCACGCGATACCGCGCCCAGGCCGGCGCCCTGGACGAGGCGGTGCGGCGGTGCCGCGCCGACGACACCACCGGCCTGGTGGACCACCTGGACTCCTTGTCGGTCGCCCGGGACATGGATGCCGTCCGCGAATTCGCGGGCGAGGAGAAGCTGAGCCTGCTGGGCTGGTCCTACGGCGGGGTTCCGGCCACGGCCTACGCCCGGCTGTATCCCCGGCGCGTGCGAGCCATGGTCCTGGACGGCGTGGTCGACCACAGCGGTGGACCGTTCGCGCTGGAACGCTCGATGCTCCCACCCGTGGACCAGTCGCTCACCCGGTTCACCGCCTGGTGCGCGTCCGACAAAGCGTGTGCCCTGCACGGGCGAGACGTCCGCGGGCTCTGGCGCCGGCTCGTCAAAGCCGTCAGCCGGCGTCCGGTCACCGTCACCTCTCCCGGGCTCGGCACGATCACCATGGACGACACGCACCTGAAAATGTTCGGCGGCACCGTGACGCAGCCCGCGGCGTGGCCGGCCCTGGCCGGCGCCCTCGCCAAGGCGGCCGGAGGCGATTTCACCTGGTTCGGCGAGCAGGCGCTGCACAACTCCCAGGCCTGGACGATGCCGGCTTTCATGGCCGCCCGCTGCTCCGACGCCCTGGGCTACCAGGGCTACGACGAGCTCGTCCGCGGACGCCGCCACGCGATGCGGATCTCCGCGGACTTCGGTGGCGGCTCCCTGTGGGAGTCTCTGGTCTGCTCCGGCTGGAAGCAGCCGGTCGCCAACCCGCCTCGCCCGCTGCCGGTCGCGGGGCTGCCGCCGCTGCTCGGCCTGGGCAGTTACACCGACTTCGCCACGACCGAGGCGCTGACCCGCAAGATCCCCGGATCGGTCTCCGTCCGCTACGACGGCCCCGGCCATGTCATGTATCTGGCGGGTCACCGGTGCATGACCGAGCACGCCGACCGCTACCTCACCGACCTGACGCTGCCCCCGGCCGGCAGCGTCTGCCGATCATGACCGCATGACGGTTCGTCCCCGCCTCCCGGCTCCCGGGGGACATCCGGGCTCTCGCGGCGCCCATCAGCGTGGTGCCCGGCGTCGTCATCTCGCCGGGGGCGATGGCGCCGATCCACGCGGGGCCGGAAGCCTCGACATGGCGGTGGCGCGAGCGACGCGGGCGGTAATGTGCGTGCATGTTCCACCGCAAACCCATCGAAGAGCGCATCGCCGAGCGCGTCGCCAAGCGCCCTCCGCTGAAGGAGGGCAAGCACTTCGAGCACCGCCCCGCGCTGATCGTGTTCTGCGTGATCATCGCGCTCGTCGCGCTGAAGATCGTGGGCGCCTTCGCCCTCATGAAGTGGGGCGTCCAGTAGGACCGCAGCCTCTCCTCACGCGGTGGGCCGGACGACGGCTCCCCGGCGCGCGTCACCGGGCAGCAGCGCGTCGCCCAGCAGCCGCCAGTACGGCATCGCGGACCGCCCCGGCTCGATCCCGATGACCTGGATCGCGACGTGGTCGGCGCCGGCGTCGAGGTGGGCGCGGAGCTTGGCCACGATGGTGTCGAGGTCGCCCCAGAACACCAGGTCGTCGACGAGGCGGTCGCTGCCGCCGCCCGTGATCTCCTCGTCCGTGTAACCCAGCCGCCGGAACTTCGCGATGTTGTACGGCGTGTTCAGGTAGGGGTGAAGGTGCTCGCGGGCGGCCGCACGGGCCCTCGCGGGGTCGGCCTCGAACAGCACCGCGTGCTCGACGCCCAGGAACGCGCCGGGCCCGAGGATCTCCCGCGCTCCTGCGGTGTGCGCCACGGTGACGTGATAGGTGAGGGCGCCGGCGGAGCGGTCTCGGGCCAGTTCGAGCATCTTGGGCCCGTACGCCGCGAGAATGCGGCGCAGGGGCGTCTGCGGCAGCGGGTTTGACGTCGTCAGCCCGTCCATCTCGTCGAGGTAGCCGGCCATCGCCGCCAGCGGCGTGACCCCCGGTCGAGGCACGCCGCCGAATCCCAGGCCGACCACGTGCCGCCCGGGGTAGGCGTCGGCCAGGAGCAGCGCGGCGCCGTACGCCCAGGGGGCCTCGCGCGGCCAGATCTGCGCGATGCCGTTGACGACGGTGATCCGCCGCGTGGAGGAGAGCAGGTAGCCGGCGTGCGTGAACGCCTCACGCCCCGCCAGCTCGGGGATCCAGAACGCCGGCCATCCCCGCTCGTCCAGTTCCTGTATCGACTCGCGCATCCGCGCGGCCGGCTGGTGCTCGAAGTCGAAGGTGTAGATCCCGAACCTGCCCAGGTCCAGGCCGTCGAGGTCGCCCATCGGTGATCTCCTCGCGCTCGTCTCCGCTCTGCTCATATCGAACTATCGCAGATTTTCGATATGACGCGCAACGCGAGATCGGCCGACATGGGACGTCGTGGTTCTAGAGCGTCTCTCCCAGAGTGGCGACGAGCTGGGCGATGCGCTGCTCGTCGCGCCTGTAGTGGGTCCACTTGCCCACCCGCGTGGCCTTCACCAGGCCCGCCCGTTGCAGCTCGGCCATATACGCCGACACCGTCGACTGCGCGAGGCCCGCCCTGGCCTGGATGTGGCTCACGCACACGCCGACCTCCGCCGGATCCGCGATCGCCTCCTCCAAGGGGAAGTGACGCTCGGGCTCACGCAGCCACATCAGCAGCTGCAACCGCACCGGGTTCGACAGCGCACGCAACGCGTCGACCAGCCCGGGATCCGGTGAGGTCACGGTCTCCGCCATGAGCCCAGGCTACAGCTCCCCCGCCGATGTTTCGGAATTCCTCGATGCGATCGAGGGATCACGATTCCAGGGCGCTGCCCTGCTTCCACTTGCTGAACGGCATCTGCCAGAAGCCCCAGCCGTTGTCCCACTCCAGGATCCGGCTGGTACCGACGATCTTGACGATGTCGCCCCGGTGGAAGTTGTCGTAGAACCACTTGGCCTGGGAGGGGCTGGCGTTGACGCACCCGTGGCTCACGTTGGCCCGGCCCTGGGACCCGACCGACCACGGCGCGCTGTGGACGTACTCCCCGCTGTTGGAGATGCGCACCGCGTGGTTGACGACCTCCTTGTAGTACCCGGGGTCGCCCTCCTTCTTGCCCGGCGAGATCATCGTGACCGGGTTGCCTCGTTCCATGGTCAGGTGGATGCCGCTGGTGGTGGTGTACTCGCGGGTGTCCCCCTTGCCGGCGCTGATCTTCATGGTCTGCACGACCTTGCCGTCCCGCCGGACCACCATCATGTGGGTCCTGGTGCTGACCGAGCTGATCCAGGCCGCGCCGATCTTGATAGTCGTGCTGTGGTCCTCGAGGCCGTAGGTGTTCGGCCCGGCCTTCACGCCGGTAAGGTGCGCGGTGAACTTCACCTTCTGGTGCGCGGGCCAGTACTTGGCCGTCCGGTAGATCACGTATTTGTCGTCGACCCACCGCCAGGCGCCCTTGACCGGCTTCTCCGCGTCCACCTCCAGGGCCTGCTCCACGGCGGCCTTGTCCTGCACCGGCGCGTTGAACCGCACCATGATCGGCATGCCGATGCCGACCGTCTCGCCCTTGATCCCGGGGGTGACGTCCACGACCTCCAGTCCGACCTTTGGCTTGAGCGTGGTGAAGCTGCTGGTCGCGGTCGCCGGGCCGCCCTTGCCGGTGGCCTTGGCCGACACGGTGTACTTGGCGGAGGGCTTGAGCGGCTCCTTGGAGGTCCACTTGGTGTGGGTGGGGTCGAACTCGCCCTCGACCTTCTTGCCGCCCGCCTGGACGGTGACCTCCTCCAGCTCGCCGTCGGCGGCCGTGACGATCACGGTCTTGTCGGGACGCACCTTCGCGCTGCCCGTCGCCGGGCTGATCGCGATCTTGGGGGCCGGGACGGCGGGCGCGGCGTCACCGGAACCCCCGCCCGCCGAACCTGGCGCGTCCGACCCGCCGGAGCATGCCGACAGAGCCGCGGTCAGCACCACGGCGACTCCGGCGATCGGCCACCTCGAACGACTTCCAGTGCTCAGCACAACTACTCCCCCATGAGCGCGAAGGGCACCATAAGACCTTATTCGGGGTTGCCTCTTATGTTGGCATTTTCTCCTGTGCTTAGGTCACATTTCGGTCGCTTCTCCGGTGGACTCGTCTGAGAAGACGGTAAGGTGCAGGTCAAGACTGATCAAGCACCGAGTCAGCGTCCGCCGCGACGAGGGCCTGCACATCCGCGTACGACGGAAGGCCGGCGGGGATCTCTTCGCCCGCGGCGACCGCCCGGGCGGTCTGTGTCACCGCGTGCAGGGCGGCCCGCAGCAGCAGCGACCCGGTGCTGATCCGGCGGACGCCGAGCGCGGCCAGACCGGCGACCGTGTGGCGGCCGGGCAGGAAAAGCACGTTGAGCGGCAGGTCGACCGCGTCCACCAGCGCCCGCACGTCGTCGGCCTCGGCGACGCCCGGGACGAACACCCCGTCGGCTCCGGCCTCGGCGAAGGCCCGCAGCCGGGCGAGGGTCGCATCCCGATCCCCTGCGCCCAGCCAGTAGGTGTCGGTGCGGGCGTTGACGAACAGGCCGGGCGCCCTCGACTTGACGGCCGCGATCGTCTCGCACCGCTCGCCGAGGTCGGCGAGCGTCCCGTCCGGCCGGCCGTCCTCGACGTTGACGCCGGCCACGCCCATGCGGGCCAGTTCGGCGGCGATCTCCGCCACCCCCTGCGGCGTGTCCGCGAAGCCGCCCTCGATGTCCACCGACACCAGGCACGGCAGCCCGGTCAGCCGCCGGGCCAGCGCCAGCGTCTCCGCCGCGGTGTCGCCGGTCGCGTCGGGCTTGCCCGCCGCCGCGGCGACACCGAGGCTCGTGGTGCCGATCGCGGCGAACCCGGCGGCGGCCAGGACGGCCGCCGAGGCGTGATCCCACGCGTTGGGCAGCACCAGAGGGCGCTGGGCATAGTGCAGAGCACGAAAATCGGCAGCGTGCGGAGCGCGGGAGTCGGCAGCGTGCGGAGCACGGGAATCCACGGGGTGCGGAGCAGGGAACGTCTCGGCGTGTGTGCTCATCGAGGTCCTTCCGCACTCTCGCGGGTCCTGCAGTTCGTTGGGGCCTGCAGTCTCTCGGGGTCCTGCAGGCAGAGCCGGGCGGGCACGCGCAGGTTCGGCGACGGCTCGTACGGGATCTCGGGGTCGGCGAGCCGGTGGCCGAGAGCGGCCTCCACGATTCCCGCCGCGAGGGCGAGCGCGGCCCGCTCTCCCGGGCAGGGCCTGAGCCCGTCGCCGAAGCCCAGGTGGCCGCCGCCTCCGCCGCGGCCCTGCCGGAAGCGGGCAGGGTCGAAACGCGAAGGGTCGAAACGGTGCGGGTCGGGGAAGACCTCGGGATCCCGCTTGGCCGCCGCCAGGTCCAGCACGAGGACGGCCCCCGCGGGCACGGGAACCGTTCCGGCCATGGCGTCCTCGGCGGCCACGCGGCGCGTGAGCCGTACGGGCGGGTCCCACCGCAGGGTCTCGGCCAGCAGCACCTCGACCGGCCACCGCAGGGCCGGGTCGGCGGGCATGCGGGTCACGGCGGCGAGGGCGTTGCCCACCAGGCCGGCGGTGGCGTCGCACGCCTGGATCAGCACCCCGGCGACGGCGGCCAGCAGGCCGGGCTCGGGCGCTTCCCCTTCGCCCAGCGCGACTCCCAGGGCGGCCCCCAGCACGCCCACCGCCGCGTCGGCGGCGTCCCCGGTGGGCGAGGCGTCGGCGGCGAGTGGGAGGTGATAGGCGGCGGCCATGGCCGTCACCGCGGCGACCACCTCCTCCCTCCACTCTTCGGGGACGCCGAGCCGTGTGGCGAGGACGCCGACCGGGACGCGGCGGGCGATCCTCGTCATCACCTCGACGCGCGCCTGGCCCGCCAGTTCGGCGCGCGTCCTGTCATACGCTTCGCGGCGCAGCCGTGCGGGGTCGAGGGCGTCGAGCAGCCCCACGGCACGTGCGCGGCGGCGGGTGTGCTCGGCGCCGTTGCTGAACCTGCTGACCGCTCCGCGTAGCCAGGCCATCCCCGTTCCCGGTCGTACGGCGACCGGCTGGGCGGCGGGGGCGGCCGGGACGAGGAAGCGGGGATCGGCGAGCACGGCGCGCACATCCGCGTGCCGCGTGAGCCGCCGGTCCTGCCCGGCAGGCGGATCTGCTGTCATCGGTGGCCGGGGGCGCGTGAAGGCGGCCCCGTTCCTCCCTTCCGTGGTGGTCGCCGTCTCCCCGGCACGCTAGGGCCTCGACCTTTCGGTTCCGGTCAAATCATGAACGTTTCAGGCTTATGCGTCCGGTGCGCGGCCTGTGGGTGTTTGGGCCTTTTCAACGATCGCCGGGCGGGTTATCACAGGGCGAGAGGGCGAATGTGATCTCCTGCCTTCCGAGCGTGATCCACGGCTCCACCGACGTACGGGTTCCACGCGCCGGGTCACCGGCGTCGACATCTGCACGCCCGCTGGGCACCACTGCGATGGAGGACGGCATGCGCCTGTTACGAACCGTGGTCACTCGATTACTACTGTTGTGTGCGATGGTCGCCGCAGGCGCCACCGCCGGGGTGGGGGCCGCGAACGCGGCGGTTCCCGATGTGTGGGGCTTCGCCTACGTCGACGTCACCTCCGGGGTGCCGAACCTGGCCTACCAGGCGGGCAGCTGGGCGCCCGGGCCGACGGTCAGCGTCTCGCCCGGCGGCACGGGCGAGGTCTTCGTGCGGTTCCCGAAGATCGGCATCCCCAAGGGGGGGATCGCGCACGTGACCGCGATCTCGCAGTCGGCCGAGTGGTGCCAGATCGAGAAGTGGGGGCAGGCCGGCTCCGACGAGATCGTGGCGGTGCGCTGCTACAAGTACGGCGGAACCCCCGTCTACGCGCGCTTCTCGATCGTCTTCGCCAGCAGCAGCGGGGCGCTGGCCTCGGCGACGCAGGCGTACGGCTACGTCTACTGGGACGGTGCGTCCATCGCCTCCGACTACAACTCCGCGCTCGGCGTGAACGCCGTCTTCCCCAACACCACCGGAGACTGGACCGTCTGGCTGCCCGGGCTCGGCTCCGCCGTGCAGGCCGGGAACATCCAGGTCACCGCGGTCGACTCGGGCAAGCCGGCGCGGTGCAAGGTGGGCGCCTGGAGCTGGGCGGCGTCGGGGCAGAAGATCCAGGTGCTCTGCCATGACGTGGCCGACAAGCCGTACGACACCGGCTGGACCCTCACCTACCAGCGCGAGCGGGCGATCACCGGGGCCTTCGCGCCGCCGAAGCTGTTCGCCTACACCTTCGACAACACCCCGGCCAACCCCGGGCCGTACGCGCCGGTGCCTCCCGGGATCAACTACAACTCCCAGAGTGGGGTCAACACGGTGCGGACGGCCGGGACCGGCATGCGCCTGGTGTACTTCCCCAGGGTCGGGTCGCCGCCCAACAACGTGCAGGTGACGGCGTACGGTCCCGGGCCGGAGTACTGCAACCTGCTCACGCTGTGGACGACCTCCGGCGCCGACGTCTACGTGCGTGACGTCGTCTGCTACAAGGGCACCACCCAGGTCGACCAGCCGTCGTTCGTGACCTACGTCTCCAAGTACTGACGCGGGCCGGGGCGGGCGCGCCGGCCAGGGCACGAAAGTTCAGGGCACGCGGAGGCGGTGGGTCAGCCCCGTGTGGCGGCGGCCCGCCCCTCTCGTGCGCACCGCCTGGCCGAGCGCCCGCCGTGATCCGACGATGACCACGAGCTTCTTGGCCCGGGTGATGGCGGTGTAGAGCAGGTTGCGCTGCAGCATCATCCAGGCGCTGGTGGCCAGCGGGATGACCACGGCCGGATACTCGCTGCCCTGGGAGCGGTGGATGCTGACCGCGTAGGCGTGGGCGAGTTCGTCGAGCTCGTCGAAGGAGTAGTCGATGTTCTCGTCCTCGTCGGTCAGCACGGTCAGCTTGCTCTCCTCGGGGGTGATGGCGGTGACCACGCCGACCGTGCCGTTGAACACCCCCGCGGCGCCCTTGTCGTAGTTGTTGCGCAGCTGGGTGACCTTGTCTCCGACGCGGAAGACCCGGCCGCCGTACCGTCGCTCCGGCATGCCCTCGCGGGCGGGGGTCAGCGCCTCCTGCAGGGCGGTGTTGAGCGCGCCGGCGCCGGCCGCGCCGCGGTGCATGGGCGCGAGCACCTGCACGTCCCTGCGCGGGTTGAGCCCGAACTTGCTCGGGATGCGCCGGGCCACCACGTCCACGGTCAGGGCGGCGATCTCCTCGGGTTCCTCGCAGGGGAACAGGAAGAAGTCGGGGAACTCCCGCACCAGGGGGTGCTGCCCGGTGTTGACGCGGTGGGCGTTGACGACCACGCCCGACTCCTGCGCCTGGCGGAAGATCTGCGTCAGGCGCACCCGGGGGATGTCGGGGGCGGCCAGCAGGTCGCGCAGCACCTCTCCGGCTCCGACCGAGGGAAGCTGGTCGACGTCGCCGACGAACAGCAGGTGCGCTCCCGGGGCCACGGCCTTGGCGAGCTTGTTGGCCAGCAGCAGGTCGAGCATGGACGCCTCGTCCACCACGACCAGGTCGGCGTCGAGGGGGTTGTCGCGGTCGAAGGTGGCGTCACCGCCGGGGCGCAGCTGGAGCAGCCGGTGCACGGTGGTGGCCTCGTGGCCGGTCAGCTCCGCCAGCCGCTTGGCCGCCCGGCCGGTCGGGGCGGCGAGGATGACCTTGGCCCGCTTCGCGCGGGCGAGGGTCACCACCGAGCGCACGGTGAAGCTCTTGCCGCAGCCGGGACCGCCGGTGAGCACGGCGACCTTTTCGGTCAGCGCGAGCCGTACGGCCTGGGCCTGCTCGGGCGCGAGCTCGGCGCCGGTCCGGCCGCGCAGCCAGTCGAGGGCGGCGGGCCAGTCCACGTCGGTGAACGCCCCGAGCCGGTCGCGGCCGGAGGTCAGCAGAGTGCGCAGCGTGCCGGCCAGCGACAGCTCGGCGCGGTGGAAGGGGACGAGGTAGATCGCGGGTACGGTGCCCTCGTTCGCGCTGTCGTCGCCGTTCTGCGCGCCGTTTCCCCTGGCCGGGACCTCCTCGCGGACCACGCCCTCCTCGGCGACCAGTTCCTCCAGGCACGAGCTGGTCAGGTCGGGCGGCACCTCCAGGATCTTGACGGCGTCGGCGACCAGGTTGGGAGCGGGCAGGAAGCAGTGGCCGTCGTCGGCGGCCTGCGACAGCGTGTAGCGAAGCCCGGCCTTGACCCGCTCGGGGCTGTCATGCGGGATGCCGACGGCCTGCGCGATGGTGTCGGCGGTCTTGAACCCGATGCCCCACACGTCGTCGGCGAGGCGGTAGGGCTCCTTGCGGACCACGTCGATGGATTCCTCGCCGTACTGCTTGAAGATGCGTACGGCGATCGAGGTGGACACGCCCACGCCCTGAAGGAAGATCATCACCTCTTTGATGATCTTCTGTTCCTCCCAGGCGGCGGCGATCATCTTGGTCCGTTTGGGGCCGAGTCCGGGGACCTCGACCAAGCGCTTGGGCTCCTCCTCGATCACCCGCAGGGTGTCGGTGCCGAAATGGTCCACGATCCGCTCGGCCATCTTCGGGCCGATGCCCTTGATGAGACCGGAGCCGAGGTAGCGCTGGATGCCCTGGATCGTCGCCGGCAGGACCGTGGTGTACGACCAGACCTCGAACTGCCTGCCGTACTTGGGGTGGGAGCCCCAGCGGCCGGTGAGCCGCAGCGACTCCCCCACCTGCGCCCCGAGCAGCGGCCCGACGACGGTCAGCAGCTCGGTGCCCGACCGTTCGGTGGCGACCCTTGCGATGGTGTAGCCGGTCTCCTCGTTGGCGTAGGTGATCCGCTCGAGCACGGCGTCCAGCTGCACGCCGGGCGGCCTGCCCGCGGCGCCTTCGGGAGCATTGGTCATGGACCGCATTGTCCCCCACACGACGGCACGCGCCCGCCGCCCGGCACCGCCGTCGCCTCGTACGCGGCGGCGGGCATGCGACGCCGGGCGGCAGGCACGGCGCGGGATCTCGCCGCACCGCGGCGGACTACCGCGGCACGCGCAGTCCCGCGATGAGGAGCCCGACCATCCGGCGCGCGTCATAGCGGGGATCGCTGTCCGCGCCGATGCAGAGGTTCCCGACGCCGCGCATGAGCTCGATGGCCTCGATGCCGGAGCGGATCTCCCCCGAACCGGCCGCGGCGTCGAGCAGCCGGGCGCACACGGGCACGAGCCGGTCGAGGAAGTAGGCGTGCAGCGTGTCGAAACCGGCACTGTCGGAGCGGAGCGCGGCCGCCAGTCCGTGCTTGGTGACCAGGAAGTCGACGAACAGGTCGATCCATTGCCGTAGCGCGGTGTAGGGGGTCGCGCCGGCCGTAAGCAGGGCCGGCCCGGCCTCGGCGCAGGCCTCGACCTGGTGCCTGTAGACGGCGATGATGAGGTCCGCCCTCGTCGGGAAGTGGCGATAGATCGTGGCCGTCCCGACGCCGGCCTTGGCCGCGATGTCGCGCACCGGCGCGTCGACGCCCGAGGTGACGAAGACCGCGGCGGCCGCGTCGAGCAGGGCCTTCTCGTTGCGCCGGGCGTCCGCCCGTTTGGGCCGGACCGCGTCCCCGGTGCGCCGGTCGCTGTCGTTCATCGCGTCGTTCCCTCCGTCGCCGGACTTGCTAAACGGGACATGGTTCCGTATGTTCAAACGGGACACCGTCCCGATTTCTTATCCTGCCAGATCAGCGGGCCGGCCACCAGGCCATGTGGCACCGTTCCCGCCCCGGCGCACCTCCCCCGGCACTCCGGCACGGAAAGGACCGACGCCCCCCGATGCCCACCACCACATCCCCGCCCCGCTTCGGGATCATGACCGCTCCGCAACAGGTCGGCTACCACGACGTCCTGCGCGTCTGGCGCGAAGCGGACACGATCCCCGAAATCGAGCACGCGTGGCTGTTCGATCACCTCATGCCGATCGCCGGCGACCTCGACGGGCCCGTCCACGAAGGCTGGACTCTGCCGGCGGCCCTCGCTGCGCGGACCCGGCGGTTGCGCCTCGGCGTGCTCGTGACCAGCAACCGCTTCCGGCCGCCCGCCGGCCCGACGCTGCGCGTGGCCGCCGAGCACGCCGACCTCTGGAACATCCCCGGTGGCGACATCGACGACGTCGTCAGCCGCAGCGCGCTGCTGGACCGCTACTGCGCCGAGATCGGCCGCGACCCCGCCTCCGTCACCCGCTCGATCCACCTGCCCGTCTCCTACGACCGGCCCGGCCCGGTGCGTGACGCGATCGGCGAAGCGATCGACGCCGGCTTCCGGCACATCGTCCTTGGACTTCCGGCGCCCTACCCCGCCGGCGTGGCGCGGTGGATCGCCGACGAACTCATCCTCCGAACAGTTGAAAGGAAGGCCCCTTGATGAACGAGCCCGCCATGACGATCAGGGACGTGGCCGCCGGCGCGCCCACTCCGGTCATCTCGGTGAAACCGGTGGTGCTGCCGGCCCCGGGCCGCGGCGATGACCTGCACGTACGGGTGTCCGCCCCGGCGACAGGACGGGACCTGCCGGTCATCGTCTTCTCACACGGCTTCGGCGAGTCGTCGAACGGCTACGCCCCCCTGGTCGACTTCTGGGCCGCTCACGGCTTCGTGGTGATCCAGCCCACCCACCTCGACTCGCGGACGCTGGACCTCCCTCCCGACGATCCCCGGACGCCGTCGATCTGGCGGTCGCGGGTCGAGGACCTCAAGCGCGTACTCGACCGGCTCGACCTCGCGGAAGACGCCGTTCCCGGCCTGAACGGGCGTCTCGACCGCGGCCGCATCGCCGTGGCCGGGCACTCCTGGGGCGCCCAGACGGCGAGCATGCTGCTGGGCGCGCGGGTCCTCGGTCCCGACGGCGAGGCGGGACAGGACATGTCCGACTCGCGGATCAAGGCGGGTGTGCTGCTCGCCGTGCCCGGCAGGGGCGGTGCGGACCTGACCCCGTTCGCCGCCGAGCATTTCCCGTTCATGAACCCGGGCTTCACGGAGATGACCACCCCGGCCCTCGTGGTCGCGGGAGATCACGACCAGTCCCTGCTGTCCGTCCGGGGACCCGACTGGTTCACCGACGCGTACTTCATGAGCCCGGGCGGCAAAAGCCTGCTCACACTGTTCGGTGCGGAGCACTCGCTCGGCGGGATCTCCGGATACACCGTCACGGAGACGACGGACGAGAACCCCGAACGGGTCGCGCTGCTTCAGCGGCTCACGTGGGCCTACCTCCGCGACGCGCTGGGTCTTGACAATGTCGCCTGGTCGGTGGCGCGCGCGGCTCTGGCGCAGGGCGCCGATCCCCTGGGCCGGCTCGAATCCCGATAGCCGGATGGCGGCGTCCAAGTAACTTGCATTAGCTAAGTTAGCATGTTAAGTTACAGGCATGGAGCGAAACCTAAGCCTCAACCTGCACGTGCTCATCGCCCGGCTGGACCGGGCGGCCGACCGGATCCTGCGGGCCGAGCACAACATCTCCTACAGCCGCTTCCTGGCGCTGACCCTGGTGGGCGAGCTGGGTGCCTCGACGCAGCGGACCCTGGCCGAATACCTCGGCGTGACCGAGCCGTCGGTGAGCCGCATGACCGGAATCCTCGCCGCCGACGGCCTTCTCGACGTCCAGCCCGACCCCGCCGGAGGGAACCGCCGGCAGCTGAGCCTCACCGGCGAGGGAAAGCGGGTGGTGAGCTCGATCCGGCAGGAGTTCGAAGACCGGCTGGCCACGGTCGTGGCCGAGAGCGGCGTGCCGTACGCCGAATACGCCGAGCACACCGCCCGGCTGCTGACGACGTTCGACCGGCTGGAGCGGGAGGCGGGCAAGTGAACCAGGACATCCAGACCACGCCGTTACGCGAGAACACGGCCGTGTCCGCCGACGGCACGGTGATCGGCTACCAGACGCTGGGCGCGGGACCCGACCTCATCGTGGTCGGCGGCAACCTCAAGACCTCCGACGACTATCTGCCACTGGCCCGGCTGCTGGCCCGCTCCTTCACGGTGCACGTCGTCGACCGGCGCGGCCGGGGCGCCAGCGGCCCCCAGGGGCCCGAGTACTCCCTGGCCAAGGAAGTGGAGGACCTGCGCGCCGTCCAGGCCGCGACCCAGGCGCGGCTGGCGTTCGGGCACAGCTACGGCGGGCTGGTCGTCCTGGAGACCGCGCGATCCTTCCCGCTGTTCGACCGCATCGCGGTCTTCGAGCCGGGGGTGCCCGTCGCCCCCGTCCCCACCGCTTGGATGGAGCCCTTCCGGGAACGGCTGGCCGCGGGCGACCACTACGGGGCGTTCATCCACTTCATCCAGGGATCGGGCGGTGCACCGGACTTCATGAACAAGCTGCCGCACTGGTATCTGCGCACGGTCTTCCGCATCGCCTTCCGCGGGCCCTCCTGGCAGCGGATGCGGCCCCTGCTGGGCGCCTGCCTGGCCGAACACGAGCAGCTCGCCGCCCAGTACGGCCGCCTCCCCGAGTTCGCCGGCGTCACCGCCCCCGTGCTGCTCCTGGTGGGCGCCCGCTCCAAGCCCCACCACCGGGAAGAGTTCGCGACACTGGCCGACACCCTTCCCAACGCCGTGCTCCGGACCGTGGACGGCCTCAACCACATGGGCCCCTCGGAGCGGAAGGCCGCCCCGGTCGTGGCCGAGCAGGCGCTGCCGTTCCTTCTGTGACGATGCGGGCCGTCGGCTCCCGCTCCACGGCGCGGCGGCCGCACGACGAGGTGCGGCCCCGGCCGGCTCCGGCTGGCTCCGGGGCCGCGCGGGCGGCGGGGCGCTAGCCTGGTGCGGGTCACGGAAAGGGGACGACCGGAATGGTGCTGGAGGGGACGGCCCGCGCGCTGCTACGCAGGCTGGCGGCCGAGCAGGCGGAGTCACGGGTGCCGTCGCTGGTGGCGGCGATCGTACGGGACGGCGAGATCGCCTGGTTCGGGGCGCGCGGCCGGATCGGCGAGGAGCAGCCCACCCGGGACACCCAGTACCGCATCGGCTCCATCACCAAGACCTTCGTGGCGACCGCCGTCATGCGGCTGCGCGACGAGGGCCGGCTCGACCTGCTGGACCCCCTGGACAAGCACGTGCCCGGCACGCCGCTGGGCGACGTCACGGTCGCCCAGCTGATGTCCCACAGCGGCGGGCTGACCGCCGAGTCGCCCGGCCAGTGGTGGGAGCGCACCCCGGGCGTGCCGGTGGGCGACCTGATCGCCGCGCTCGGCCCCGAGTCCGCCCGGCACCGGCCCGGCCGCCGCTACCACTATTCCAACCTCGGGTTCGCCCTGCTCGGTGAGTTGATCGCGCGCAAGCGGTCGGCGCCGTGGGACGAAGTCGTACGCGAGGAGATCCTGGAGCCGCTCGGCATGCGCGACACCACGCCCCGCCCCCGGGCGCCGCATGCCACCGGCTACGCCGTGCACCCGTGGGCCGACGTGCTGCTGCCCGAGCCGGAAAACGACCACGGCGCGATGGCCCCCGCGGGGCAGATGTGGTCCACCGCCGCCGACCTGGCCCGCTGGGCGGCCTTCATGGGCGGCGACACCGGCGAGGTGCTGCGCCCGGCCACGGTCGCGGAGATGCGCGAACCGGCCGTGGTGGACGACGGCGACATCTGGACCCGCGGTTACGGCCTCGGTCTCCAGCTGGCCCGGCACATCGGGCCCGGCGGCCCGCGGCGGCTGGCCGGCCACACCGGGTCGATGCCCGGATTCCTCGCCACCGTGTGGGCCGACCCCGCCGACGGCGTGGCCGTGCTGTGGATGGCCAACACCACCTCGGGCATGCGCAACCTCGACACCGCCCTGCTGGACATCCTGGCCGAGCACGAGCCGCCGCTGCCGGCCGAGTGGTCGCCCTCCCCGGTGGACGAGGACCTGCTCGCGCTGACCGGGCCGTGGTACTGGGGGCCGACGCCGTACGTGCTGCGGGTCCTGCCGCATGACGGCCTGTCGCTGACCCCCGTGAGCGGGCAGGGCCGCGCCTCCCGATTCGTCCGCCAGGCCGACGGCACCTGGCTCGGGCTCGACGGCTACTACGCGGGGGAGACCCTGCGGGTGGTGCGCTCCCCCGGCGGGGTGACCCACCTCGACCTCAACACGTTCGTCTTCACGCGTGAGCCGTACGACCCGGCGGCCCCGGTGCCGGGCGGCGTCGACCCGGCCGGCTGGCGGTGACCGGCCGGGTCGCCGGTCAGGTGGTGGCCAGCGCGACCGTCGGCGACAGGCGGGCCGCGCGCATCGCCGGGTAGAGACCCGCGAGGGTGCCGATGACGAGCGTGGCGCCGACGGCGCCCGCGAAGGCCCAGGCCGGCACCACCGGCGGCCAGTCGCGCGACAGCGCGTAGCCGACGGTGGCCAGGCCGCCCAGCGCCGCCCCCGCGATCCCGCCGAGCGCCGACAGCAGCAGCGACTCCGCGAGGAACTGCAGACGGACCTGTCCCCGGGTGGCGCCCAGCGAGCGGCGCAGGCCGATCTCCTTGCGCCGTTCCAGCACCGAGATCACCATCGTGTTGGCCACGCCGACCCCGCCGACCAGCAGCGCGACCGCGCCGAGGCCGAGCAGCAGGTTGGTGAACGCGCTCGCGGCCGCCGCCCGGGCCGTCAGTGCGTCCGAGGGTCTGCTGACCGTGACCTCCTCGGGGTTCTCCGGGTTGACCGTGCGCGGCAGCACGGCCCGCACGGCCTCCACCGCCTCCTCTGCGGATCGTTCGTAGATGGTCGTCGGGTGGCCGTCGAAGCCCAGGTACTTCTCCGCGGCCGGGAACCCGACGAGCGCCGAACGCTCGATCTCCGGGGCGAGCGGCATCGGGCCGAGGACGCCGACGACCGTGAACCACCGCTCGCCCATCCAGACCTGCGCGCCGGTTCTGTTGATGCCGAGCCGTTCCGCCGCCTTGGCACCCAGCACGACGGCGGGCCGCGCCTCGGTGACGGCGTTCAGCCAGGCGCCCGTGACGACCCGGCCCTCCAGGGTGGTGAGCAGGCCCGCGGTGGCGGCCTGGACGGCGATGCCGCCGGTCACGGCCTTGGGGATGCGATCGGTGCGCCGGATCGTGGTGTCGACCGATCCGGTGGCCGAGGCCGTGCGGACCGGCCCGATGCGCCGGACCATGCCGAGCGCCTCCTTGGGCAGCTGGGCCTCCCCGCCGAACACCGTCTGCCCCGGCGAGACGGTGAGCAGGTTGGTGCCGAGCCGGTCGAGCTGGCGCAGCAACTGCTCACGGGAGGAGGCCGAGATCCCCAGCACCGCGATCATCGTGGCGATGCCGATGGCGATGCCGAGCGCGGACAGCACCACCCGGGCCGGGCGGGTGCGCAGCCCGGCCGCGCCGGTCCGCAGGACGTCGGACGGCCCGAGCCTGGCAGGAGCCATGTGCTGCCGGATCATCGCGCCCCTTCCCCGGTCTCCCGAACCAGGTCGCGCCCGGTGCCGGTGGGGCACGCCGGTTCATCCGTCCGCGCCTTGGGATCGGGCCCGGGAGGCCGGCGTCCGGTGCCGTGCCCGGTGTCGGCGACGACCCGGCCGTCGCGTACGCGCACCTGCCGGGGGCACCACTCGGCGATCTCGGGGTCGTGCGTGATGACCGCGATCGTGGTGCCGGAGGCGTGCAGGTCGCGCAGGATTGCCAGCACCTCGGCGCCGGCCGCCGAGTCCAGGTTGCCGGTCGGTTCGTCGGCCAGCAGCAGCGGCGGGTCGCCCGCCACGGCGCGGGCCACCGCCACCCGCTGCTGTTCACCGCCGGACAGCTGGTTGGGGCGGTGGCCCAGCCGGTGGCCGAGGCCCACCCGCTCCAGCGCGGCGGCGGCGCGTTCCCGCCGCGCCCGCAACGGCGTGCCGGTGTAGAGCAGGCCGTCGGCGACGTTGTCCAGCGCGCTCACCCCGGGCGCGAGGTGGAACTGCTGGAAGACGAAGCCCAGGTGCCGGGCGCGCAACGCGGACAGCTCGCGGTCGCGAAGCCCGGCCACGTCGTGCCCGGCGATTCGCACGGTGCCCGTGGTGGGCCGGTCCAGTGTGCCGATCAGGTGCAGCAGGGTCGACTTGCCCGAGCCGGACGGCCCGGCGACGGCCACCAGCTCGCCGTGTTCGATGAGCAGGTCCACCCCGCGCAGGGCCCGCACGCCGCCGTAGACCTTGGTCACCTCGCGCAGCTCCACCACGTACGGCTGCTCGGACTGCGGGAGGTTCATGGGGCGGGCACCCCGACCTTCATGCCCTCGGCGAGGCCGGCGCCGGTGATCTCGACCATGCCGCTGCCGAAGGCGCCGAGCTCGACCGGGACCACGCGGGTGGAGGCGCCCTCGACCACCTCGACGCCGAAGCCGCCCTCCCGCAGGGCCAGCAGCGCCTCCACGGGCACGGCCAGCACGTTCTCCCGCCGCTCGCTGACCAGCTCCACCTCGACGGGGGCCTTGTCGAGGCGGGTCTTCGGGGTCGTGCCCAAGGTGATGTCGACGTCGACGGTGCTGCCCTCGTCCTGTCCCTGCCCGGAAGGGACGGACTCGGCCACCGTGCCGACCGAGGTGATCCTCCCGGTGACCCGCTCGCCACCGGGCAGTTCCACGGTGACCTTGGCGCCCTTCCTGGCCAGCGTCTGGTCGTCGGTGGACAGGTCCACGTGCACCAGCCGTCGTACGCCCGACACGGTGAGGGCCGGGCGTCCGGGCGTGGTCCTGTCGCCGACGTCGACCTTGGCGTCCGTCACCCGGGCGGCGGCAGGCAGGAAGACCACCTGGGAGGCGTCCACCTGCCCGGTCTCGGGCAGCCCGGCGTCGTCCTGCCACTGCTTGACGGCCAGATAGGTGGCGTAGCTGAAGTGGTCGTCCACGGTCAGGTCGTCTCCGTAGCCCAGGACCTTGAGGTTGCGTTCGAGCTGCTCGACGTCCGGGCCGTCGTCGACGCCCTGCCGCAGCGGGCGGTACATCGGCAGCGAGCCGTACATGAGGACCACCGGCCTGCGGTCGACCCTGAGCAGCGGGCGGCCGCGCCGGACGATCGCCCCCTCGGCGGGCACCCAGGTCACGATGCCGGTGGCGTCGGTGCTCACCTGCCGCTCGCCGGAGTAGGTCAGCGCCCCCTCCACGGTCTTGGTGTCGACCACGTCCTGCCGGCTGATCGACACGGTGGCGGGAACCCCGGTGGCGGGGACCGGGGGTGCGGTAGGCCCGGCCGCGCCGGCCCCGTCGCCGCCCGACAGGACCACTGCGGTTCCCGCGGCGGCCAGGGCGAGGACGCCGGCGCCCGCGATCACCAGGCCCTTCCTCACTGCCTGCTCCCCGGCGCGAGCTCCTCGCAGGCCTTCTGCGCCTCTTCCATCGCCTTCTCCTGGCCCGGCTTGAGCTTGAACTGGATCCCCTGTCCGGGCGCCGGGTCGGGGATGTCGATGCCGTGCTCACGCATGCACTGGGCGAACTTGACCATGCGGTCGCGCACCTGGGGGTCGTCGCCGCCGAGCTTGTCGCCGACCGCGTCCTTCATGAAGTGCTCGCAGGCCTGCATGGCCTTGCGCATCACGGCCTCCTCGCCCTTTTTGCCCATGATGCGGACGCGGCCGTCGGGGCCGGGGTCGGGCATGTCCACGCCGTGCTCGCGCATGCACTGGGCGAACTTGAGCTGGGCCTCCTGCCGGTCGACGGTGCCCGGTGACGGCTTCGTCGTCGCGCCCGTCGCGGTGCCGGTGGTGGCGCCGGGAGTGGCGCCGGGAGTGGCGCCGGGAGTGGCGCCGGGAGTGGCGCCGCCCGCACTGGCGATCCCGTCGTCCGCGGGGGCCGCGCCGCAGGCGGCCAGTGCCAGCGCGAGCCCGAATGCCGGGCCCAGGGCGCGCAGCGGTCGTAAGCGCATGGGTCGCTCCTTCTTTCCCGGGGCGTTCGCCCGGGACGGGGCCCAACTTCAGCGGAGGCGGTGCTAAACGCGGATAAGCGAGATCCGTTTATCCGCGGCTAACACCTCCTGCGCCAGTCTCGGAGCCGAGCGGGAGGTTGGAATGCGGGTGCTCGTGGTCGAGGACGAGGAACAGCTGGCCCACGCGGTCGCCCGCGGGCTGCGGCTGCACGCGATCGCGGTGGACGTGGCCTGCGACGGCCGGGAGGCGCTGGAGCTGGCCGCCTACGTCGACTACGACGTGGTCGTGCTCGACCGCGACCTGCCCGAGGTGCACGGAGACGAGGTGTGCCGGGAGCTGGTCGGCGCCGGCGGGGCGAGCCGCATCCTCATGCTGACGGCGGCCGGGCGGGTGCGGGACCGGGTCGGGGGCCTGTCCCTGGGCGCCGACGACTACCTGGTCAAGCCGTTCGCGTTCGCCGAGCTGGTGGCCCGGATCCGGGCGCTGGCCCGGCGCACGCCCCGGGCGGTGCCGCCGGCGATCGAGCGGGCCGGGATCCGGCTCGACCCCGCCCGCCGCACGGTCGTGCGGGACGGGCGGCAGGTGGCGCTGGGGCGTAAGGAGTTCGACGTGCTGCACGAGCTGATGAGCGCGGGCGGCGGGCTGGTCACCCCGGCCCGGCTGCGCGCGAAGGTGTGGGACGAGCACGCCGGCGCCGGTACCGGCGTGCTGCGCGTCACGATCACCTCGCTGCGCCGCAAGCTGGGCGAGCCGCCGGTGATCGAGAACGTGCCGGGCCGGGGGTACCGGCTGTGACCCGCGTCCTGTCCTTGTGGGGCGGGCTCGGTCTGCGGATGCGGCTCACCCTCCTGTACGGCGGGCTGTTCCTCCTGGCGGGGTCGGTGCTGCTGTGGTTCACCCACCTGCTGACCGCGCGGGCACTCAACCAGCGGTTCGTGGTGGCGGTGGCGTCGAAGGTGACCGGCGCGGGCGCCCCCGATGCCGTCCCCGGCGGCAGGCTGCCCGACGGCGACCTGCTCGCGCAGCGGGTGCGGACCAATGTCGAGCAGGGGGCGGCGGACGTGCTGAGCGACGTGCTCAGGTCGACGGTGATCGTCATGATCCTGGTCGGGGCCGTCGCGGTGGTGCTGGGCTACCTGGTGGCCGACCGCGCTCTGCGCCCGCTCGACCGCGTGACCGAGACCGCGCAGCGGCTGTCGGAGAGCACGCTGCACGAGCGGATCGCCCTGCGCGGCCCGCAGGACGAGGTCAAACGGCTCGCCGACACCTTCGACGCGATGCTCGACCGGCTGCACCGGGTGTTCGACGCCCAGCGCCGGTTCATCGCCAACGCCTCCCATGAGCTGCGCACCCCGCTGGCGGTCAACCGTACGGTCCTTGAGGTGTCGCTGGAGGAACCGGCCGCGTCGGAGGACCTCAAGGCGCTGGCCCGCGCGCTGCTGGGCACGAACGCGAGGTATGAGCGGCTGATCGAGGGCCTGCTCATGCTGGCCCAGTCGGAGCAGGAGGTGACCTGCCGCAGGCCGGTCGACCTGCGGCAGGTCGTCCGCACGGTGATGGAGCAGATCGACCTGCAGCCGCGACGCGGGAAGGTGGTCGTCCACGAGGACCTGCGCCCGGCGGTCGCGCAGGGTGATCCGCTCTTCCTCGAGCGCTGCCTGTTCAACCTGCTGGAGAACGCGATCAAGTACAACGTGCGCGACGGAGAGGTCTGGGTCCGGCTGCGGGAGGACGAGGCCGGGGTGAGCGTGACGGTGGAGAACACCGGGCCCCTCGTCCCGCCGTACGAGGTGGACGACATGTTCGAGCCGTTCCGCCGGCTCGGCGGCGACCGCGTGCGTTCCGCCCGGGGGGCGGGGCTGGGCCTGTCCATCGTCCGGGCCATCGCCGTGGCACACGGCGGCACGGCGGAGGCGCTGGCCCGGCCGGAAGGCGGCCTGGCGGTGACCGTGCGCCTGCCCGGGTGATCACGGGTTGCGCGCGCCACGGCGCGCCCCTGATGATCACGTGGCGCGGCCTGCTACCCACCCCGCCCGACTTGCCGCACTAAGCACCGTAAAATCTGACTTGGTCTAACTTGACCGGTTTGACCTGGTCTATTACCTTTTAGGCATCTCAGGGCGCACTTGCTCATCTCAATGGTCAAGAAGCCCTCCTCAGACCGACGCGGCCGGCCGATACCGGCCTGCCGCCCGGCCGCCGAGTCCGCGTCCGCGGAGCCGGGGACCCACCTCTCCTGGGGTGAATCGGCATGCCTGCCGTAGGGCGACTTCCAGCCCGAACCCGTCAGCTAACCCGGTAGGCGGCATGGAAGTAAGGGAGTTCGCCCCACCATGCACGTCCTCAACACCTGTATGCGCGCTGCCCTCGCGGGCGGGGCCCTCGCCGCCACCGTGCTGGTCGCGTCGCCGGCGGCGCACGCCGACAACCCGCACGCCGGCAAGGGCCCGGCGGCCTCGCAGTCCATGGCCGAGATCGCCTCCACGCTGCCCAAGATCAGCGCCGCGGACGTGCTGACCCTGGCCAGGAGCCAGGTCGGGATCAGCGAGAACGCGGCCGGCGGCGGAACCAAGTTCCAGCAGTGGTACATGTCCTCGCCCCGCGCCCGTGAGACCCTCGCCCGCGACGGAGGCACCCTGAAGGGCTACCTCAACGCCGCCTGGTGCGACATGTTCGTCTCCTGGGTCGGCGACCAGCTCGGCATCGGGCCCGTCATGGGCTCCGACGCCTACACGGTCGAGCACGCCCGCTGGTTCGCCGACCACGGCCGCTGGGGTCAGACGCCCAAGCCGGGCGCGGTGGTGTTCTTCAACTGGAACGGCAGCAAGGACATCGACGACATCGTGCATGTCGGCTTCGTCGTCAAGGACAACGGCGACGGCACCATCCGGACCATCGAGGGCAACACGGGCGACGGCGGCGCCGTCGAGACCCGCACCCGCCCCACCTCGCAGGTGGTCGGGTACGGCTACCCGATGTATCCCGCGGACGCCTCCACCACCGCCTCCGCCTGACGGGCCGGCGGTCCGGCACGGACCCCGAAGCGCGCCGGCGATCCCGGCGCGCTTCGCCGTCCACGCGAAGGACCGGAGTGCCGCCCGCTATCGCTGTGCATGCGCACGCCGCGATCCGCGACGGGTTCCCGAGCGGGGCCGTCCGGCCGGGTCGATCGGGGCAAGGATCGAGCCTCCAACAGACCCAGTGATCCTAGAAGGACAGGCGTTCCTGGTGGGGTCCGACTCGATCAAACCGGAGCGCGTCAGGTGGCCTCGCCCAACTGTTCGGCCAGCCGCTCCAGGCCGCCCCTGATGAGCCGCCCGTACTCGTCGTCGCCGAGTTCGCCGATCAAGGCCCGCGCCTGCTGGAGATGCTCACGGGCGCGGCCTGAGTCGCCCAGCTTGCGATAGCACTCACTCAGGTTCAGGTGCAAGGACGGATACAGGCCGGCCACGGAAAGTGGCACCCCGGCCTGGGCCACCCGCTCGTCGGTGACGAGATCGGCGGCGGCAAGCGCACGCAGATCCCACATCAGCTCCTGGTGCACGTCGTCCTGTACGTCGGCCATCGAGTGGGCGAGGACGCAAACATGCAGCGGGTCGCCCTGTTCACCGCCGATGTCGTCCCAGATCTGCGCGAACAGGTCGCGCGCGGCCTCACGCCGGCCCTGGTGGTGATGCAACTCCACCCCCTGACCGATCCGGGTCATCGTCGGGTCGGTGGTCATGATCATCTCCTTTTGCCGACGCAGGCGATCGCGGTCACCCTAGTGCCTGACGTGTCCTGACGACATGTTCCTGCGGGGGGCCGTCGCGGTGCCCGCGACGGCCCCGACGGCCCCGGTCAGGCGCCGACGTAGGCCGCGAGATGCTCGCCGGTGAGGGTGGAGCGGGCGGCGACGAGATCGGCCGGAGTGCCCTCGAAGACGATCCGGCCGCCGTCGTGACCGGCGCCCGGACCGAGATCGACGATCCAGTCCGCGTGCGCCATGACGGCCTGGTGATGCTCGATCACGATGACCGACTTGCCGGAGTCGACCAGCCGGTCCAGCAGGCCGAGCAGCTGCTCGACGTCGGCGAGGTGGAGGCCGGTGGTCGGCTCGTCCAGGACGTAGACACCCCCCTTGTCGCCCATGTGGGTGGCCAGCTTGAGCCGCTGCCGCTCGCCGCCGGACAGCGTGGTGAGCGGCTGGCCGAGCGTGAGGTAGCCGAGCCCGACGTCGGCGAGCCGGTCGAGGATGGCGCGCGCGGCCGGCGTGCGCGCCTCGCCGGAGCCGAAGAACTCCTGGGCCTCCTCCACCGGCATCGCGAGCACCTCGCTGATGTCGCGCCCGCCGAGCTTGTGCTCCAGCACCGCCGCCTGGAACCGCTTCCCCTCGCACTCCTCGCAGGTGGTGGAGACCCCGGCCATCATCGCCAGATCCATGTAGATGACGCCGGCGCCGTTGCAGGTGGGGCAGGCGCCCTCGGAGTTGGCGCTGAACAGCGCCGGCTTCACGCCGTTGGCCTTCGCGAACGCCTTGCGGATCGGGTCGAGCAGCCCTGTGTACGTCGCCGGGTTGCTCCGCCGCGAGCCGCGGATGCCGCCCTGGTCGACCGACACGACACCCGCGCCGGCGGGGATCGACCCGTGGATGAGCGAACTCTTGCCCGATCCGGCCACTCCGGTGACGACGACGAGCACTCCGAGCGGGATGTCGACGTCGACGTCGCGCAGGTTGTTCGCCGTCGCGCCGCGGATCTCCAGCGTGCCGGTGGGCGTGCGCACCGACTTCTTGAGGCCGGCCCGGTCGTCGATGTGGCGGCCGGTGACGGTGCCGCCGGCCCGCAGCCCCTCGACCGTGCCCTCGAAGCAGACCATGCCGCCCGCCGTGCCGGCGCCGGGGCCGAGGTCGACGACGTGATCGGCGATCGCGATCATCTCCGGCTTGTGCTCCACGACCAGCACCGTGTTGCCCTTGTCCCGCAGCCGCAGCAGCAAACCGTTCATCCGCTGGATGTCATGGGGGTGCAGGCCCGTCGTGGGCTCGTCGAAGACGTAGGTGACATCGGTGAGCGAGGAGCCGAGGTGGCGGATCATCTTGACGCGCTGCGCCTCGCCGCCCGACAGCGTGCCCGACGCCCGGTCGAGGGACAGATAGCCCAGTCCGATCTCCACGAACGAGTCGAGGAGCTGCTGCAACGTGGTGAGCAGCGGCGCGACCGACGGCTCGTCCAGGCCGCGGACCCAGTCGGCCAGGTCGCTTATCTGCATCGCGCAGGCGTCGGCGATGCTGACCCCCTCGATCTTGGACGACCGGGCCGCCTCGCTGAGCCGGGTGCCGCCGCACTCGGGGCAGGTCATGAACTTCACCGCCCGCTCCACGAACGCCCGGACGTGCGGCTGCAATGCCTCCTTGTCCTTGGACAGCATCGACTTCTGGATCCGCGGGATCAGGCCCTCGTAAGTGAGGTTGATGTTGTCGACCTTGATCTTGGTCGGCTCCCTGTGGAGCAGGTCGTGGAGTTCCTTCTTGGTGAAGTCGCGGATCGGCTTGTCCGGGTCGAAGAAACCGGAGCCGCTGAAGATGCGGCCGTACCAGCCGTCGACGCTGTAGCCGGGGATCGTGAGCGCGCCCTCGTTGAGCGACTTGGAGTCGTCGTACAGCTGGGACAGGTCGATGTCGGAGGTCCGGCCCATGCCCTCACAGCGCGGGCACATGCCGCCGGTGACGTTGAACTCGCGCCGCTCCTTCACGGTCTTGCCGCCGCGCTCGAATTTGACCGCGCCCGCGCCGCTGATCGAGGCGACGTTGAAGGAGAACGCCTGGGGCGAGCCGATGTGCGGCCGGCCGAGCCGGCTGAACAGGATGCGCAGCATCGCGTTGGCGTCGGTGACGGTGCCGACCGTGGAACGGGGGTTGGGGCCCATCCGCTCCTGGTCGACGACGATCGCGGTCGTCAGCCCGTCGAGCACGTCGACCTCGGGCCGGGACAGCGTCGGCATGAAGCCCTGCACGAACGCGGAGTAGGTCTCGTTGATCAGCCGCTGCGATTCGGCCGCGATCGTGCTGAACACCAGCGAGCTCTTGCCCGAGCCGGAGACGCCGGTGAACACCGTGAGCCGGCGTTTCGGGATCTCGACGCTGACGTCTTTGAGGTTGTTCTCACGCGCGCCGTACACGCGAATCAGGTCGTGGGTGTCGGCGACGTGCGGCGTGGCCGACCGCGTGTCCGTCCTCGGGGCCATGGTCATCGTGTCTCCATATAAGTTTCAGGCGGAGCCGTCCTCGCGACCCGCGCCGGCGTCGCCTGACTGATTCAACCAGCTTCGAGCGGTACGCCCGGTTCTGCGCGCCCTGCGCGGGCCGCCGCGGAACCGGCGATGCGGTAGGGCCGCCTCAGCGCAGCTCGTTGACGCGGATCATGTTGCCCGCGGGATCGCGGAAGGCGCAGTCGCGAACCCCGTACGGCTGCTCGACGGGCTCCTGAACGACCTCGGCGCCGCCGGCCCGCAGCCGTTCGAAGAGGCCGTCGAGGTCCTCGGCGGCCAGGGTGATCATGGCGTAGGTGCCCTTGGCCATCATCTCGGCGATGGTGCGGCGCTCGTCGTCGGTGACGCCGGGGTTGCCGGCCGGCGGGTACAGGACGATGGACGTGCCGGGCCGGCCGGGAGGACCGACCGTGATCCAGCGCATCCCGCCGTAACCGACGTCGCCCCGGACCTCGAAACCGAGGGTGTCGCGGTAGAAGGCCAGGGCCGCGTCCGGGTCGTCGTGCGGGAGGAAGACCGAGTGAATCCTGACGTCCATGGCCGTCACGCTAGCCGCGGCTCGGCGAGTGGCGCTTCTCGATTCCTGACCGGCCTGGTCACCTGTTTCGCCACACAGGGCGGCATGCCCGCGGTCGCGTCCGCCGCCTGGCGTCGGTAGGTGCTGGGCGGCACGCCGACCAGCTCGGTGAAGCGGGTGCTGAAGGTGCCCAGAGACGAGCAGCCCACCGCGAAGCAGACCTCGGTCACGCTGAGGTCGCCACGGCGCAGCAACGCCATCGCGCGTTCGATGCGCCGCGTCATCAGATAGCTGTACGGCGATTCGCCGTAGGCGAGCCGGAACTGGCGGCTGAGGTGCCCGGCCGACATGTTCACACCATGGGCGAGCGCCTCGACGTCCAGCGGCTGTGCGTACTCCCGGTCGATGCGGTCACGGACTCGGCGCAGCAGCGCGAGATCGCGCAGGTGCTGCGGCGAGGCGGTTCTGCTGGTCACCTGGGGATAGTACGTCGCGCCACCGACACTTTCGCGCGGCCACCGCCCGCCGGCATGGCCGTTTTCCGCCATGCCGGCGGGCGGTTGATGTCCGGCCCGCGCATCCGCGGGATGGCCGCCGCTCAGGTGAGATCAGTCGGCGGGCCTGCCGAACCAGCGGGAGAGGTGGTCGTCCAGGTCCTGCTGATCGTCGCCGATCCAGGCGACGTGGCCGTCAGGGCGTAGCAGGACGCACGGAACATCCAGCGCCGCAGCGGGATCCGCGAGGTGATCGACCCGGTCCGACCAGCCGCCGACGGTCAGGCGTTCGGTCCGGTCCAGCAGCAGGCCGCGGCCGCGATGCAGCAGGCTGTAGAGGTTGCCCTGTTTCACGTCGATGTCGGGCAGGCGGCTGCCGAGCAGGTCGGGCCCTTCGCCGAAGTCGTAGCGGATGCCGATGGCGGTGATCTTCTCGATCAGATGGCGGTTCACCTCGTCGAAGTCCATCAGCTCGGAGAGCAGCCGGCGCACGGCCTGGGCGCCCGGTTCGGCGGACAGCAGTTCCATCTGGGCGCGGGTGTTGTCCAGCACGTCCTCGGCGACCGGTCGGCGTTCGGCCTGGTAGGTGTCCAGCAGTGTCTCCGGCGCCCAGCCGCGGATCTGTGCGGCCAGTTTCCAGCCGAGGTTGAACGCGTCCTGGACGCCCAGGTTGAGGCCCTGTCCGCCGATGGGCGGGTGGATGTGTGCCGCGTCCCCGGCCAGCAGCACCCGCCCGACCCGGTAACGTTCGGCCAGCCGGGTGGCATCCCCGAAGCGGGACATCCAACGCGGGGAGTGCACACCGAAATCGGTTCCGGCGATGGCGCGCAGCGCCTGTTTGAAATCCTCGAGGGTGGGCGGCTTCGCGCGATCACCGACTCCCAGGGCGGGGACGACGACGCTGTAGACCCCTCCGCCGAAGGGCCGGAGCCAGAATCGCTGATGGGTCTCGCGGAGTTCGGCCACCTTGGCGGCGATCTCCTCCTGCGGCACACCCACTTCCATCTCGCCCATCAGCGTGTCGTTGCGTGAGGGCTCGCCGGGGAAGCCGACACCGAGCAGTTTGCGCACCGTGCTGCGCCCGCCGTCACAGCCGACGAGATAGCGCGAACGCAGCTGTTCCCCGTCGGCCAGCTCGACGGTCACGCCCTCGTCGTCCTGCTCGAGACCGGCGACCGCGCAACCACGCCGGACCTGCGCGCCCAGTGCGGTCGCGTGTTCTTCCAGGAGGCGTTCCACGACCGGCTGCGGGATGCCCAGCAGATAGGCGTACGCGGAATCCAGGCCCGCGGGCGCGGGTTTGGGGATGGCGGCGAAGAAACCGCCGGCCGGACGCCGTCTTCCATGCGGGAGAACGCGATCCAGCAGTCCGCGCATCGCCATCAGCTCGAGACTGCGAATGTGCAGACCGACGATGCGGACGAACGACTTGGGCTCGGTTTCCTTCTCCAGAACGAGCACCCGCACATCGTGCAGCCGCAGTTCGGCGGCCAGCATCGCGCCGGTCGGCCCGCACCCGGCGATGATCACGTCGAACGGAAGGGGTGCGTGATCGGCGCCGGAGGCCGGCGACCGGGGCCCCGGGACGTCGCCCACGGTGGCGTCGCGCCCGGCCCTGTCGTTCGACGACGGCCCGGCGGTGAACTGAGAGTCCATAGGTGTTGCCTTTCGGGAGTGCCTTGTTGGTGAGGCGCTCCCGGCGACACCTACGTCGATCGCCCGGCCGTGACGGGAAGGGGGAGCACCCACATCGATACAGCGTTCATGGGTCTCACCTCCTCGGGCGGCGTCACGGTCAGCTGCAAGCTACAAGTCCGAGCATCGGCCCGTCCAATCCTTTTCCCGCCACGGCCGAGGTGCCGCCGGCGTGTGCGGCGGGAGGGTCTCAGCTGGTGGGGCCCCAGGTGAGAGACAGGCCGGTGGCGGCGCGTTCGGTGCGGATCTCCATCATGCTGCCGAGGATGGTGGCGTGGTCGGACACCACGGGCGTGGCGTCGAGGGTGTAGGTGATCCGGGTGCTGAGGAGCACCGGGCCGCCCTGCGGCTCGTGCAGGTGGCGGGCGGCGGCGGGGCCGAGCAGACCGGGCCGGACCACCTCCGACGCCCGGGCGACCGCCACCCCCGCGTCGGCGAGGGCCGTGTAGAGGGAGACGGCGGTGAAGTCGCGGTCGCGGATCTGGTCGGCCACCGGCCGCCGGACCCAGGACACCTGGTGCACGGCGGGACGTCCCGCGAACTCGCGGACCCGCTCCAGCCGCAGGGCGGTGTCGCCGGGACGCAGCCGCAGCTCCGCGGCGATCGGGGCGGGGGCCCGGCGCACCGCCCGCCCGACCACCGCGGTGCGCACGTCGTGGCCCTGTTTACGCAGGTCGTCGACCAGGCTGCGGAGCGAGTCGAGCTGGTACGACAGGTGGGGCGGGGCGACGAACGTGCCCCTGCCGGGCTGCTGCACGATCAGCCTCTCGTCGCTGAGCTCCCGCAACGCCTGCCGCAGCGTCATGAGGGTCACCCCGTAGGAGGCGCTCAGCTCCCGTTGCGGCGGCAGGGCCTCCCCGGGGGCGTAGTGTCCCGACCGGATCTTCGCGGCGAGGTCGGCGGCGATGGCGCGGTATCTCGCCTCGTGCCCGGCGTCGGGGGTCATCGTGGTCGGTCACACTCCTGGTCGAGGGCTCGCCGCAGGGCCGCGAGGAAGGTCCGAAGGTCGTCCGGCCCGGCCCCGTCGAGCACCCGCCGCATGACGGCGGCGCCGACCACCACGCCGTCGGCGTGCCGGCGGGCTTCGCGTGCCTGGTCCGGGGTGGAAACGCCAAATCCTAGCAAGACCGGCCGGTCGGTCACGCGCCTGATCCGCTCGGTGAGCTCCGCCGCCGACGCGGCGAGGGCGGCCCGCTCACCGGTGGTGCCCATCAGGGACACCGCGTAGACGAATCCGCGGCTGCGGCACGCGATCTCCGCCAGCCGTGGCTGCGGCGTCGCCGGCGACGCCAGCAGGGCCGGCTCGATCCCGGCGGCGGCGGCCACGTCCATCAGCTCGTCCGCCTCGTGCACCGGCAGGTCGGGCACGATCAGGCCGTCGACGCCGGCCCCGCGCAGCGCGGCACAGAACGCCGCGGGGCCGTCGTGCAGCACCAGGTTGTAGTAGGTGCTGGCGACCAACGGCACTCCCAGGTCCGGCATGGCGGACAGGTCGGCGAGGATCCGGCGGGTGCTCGCCCCCCGCGCCAGTGCCGTGTCGCCTGCCTGCTGGATGGTGACGCCGTCCAGCGTGGGGTCGGAGAAGGGCAGGCCGACCTCGATCGCGTCCGCTCCCGCGGCGGCGAACGCCCGCAGGTAGTCCGTCCAGCCGGGCGTGATCCCGCCGGTGACGTACGGCATGAGCAGGCCGCGGCCGGCGTCCCGGCGGGCACGCAGGTGGCGCTCGACCGCGCCCGGGGCCAGGGTGGAGTTCGTCACAGCAGCTCCTTCAGGGTTGACACGTCCTTGTCGCCCCGGCCGGACAACGTCATCATCACCGTCGATCCCGCGGGCAACTCGCCGTCGCCCGCCGCGCGGATCACCCAGGCGAGGGCGTGCGCCGATTCGAGCGCCGGGACGATGCCTTCGGCACGCGCCAGCCGTACCGCCGCGCCGACGGCCTCGTCGTCGGTCACCGTGACGTAGCGGGCCCGGCCCAGATCGCGCAGGTGGGCGTGCTCCGGGCCGACTCCCGGGTAGTCGAGCCCGGCGGCGATGGAGTGCGCCTGGACGATCTGCCCGTCGTCGTCCTGCAGGAACAGCGAGCGGCAGCCGTGCAGGACGCCCAGCCGGCCGCGGGTCGCCCCCGCGCCGCCGTCGGCCTCGACACCGACCAGGCGCGCCGGGGTGTCGGCGAATCCGGCGAACGTGCCGGCCGCGTTGGAGCCGCCGCCGACGCACGCGACCACGTAGTCCGGCACGCCGGTCCGCAGCTCGGCGGCGCACTGCCCGCGGGCCTCGTCGCCGATGACCCGCTGGAACTCCCTGACCATCCACGGGTAGGGATCCGGCCCGAGGACCGAGCCGATGCAGTAGTGGGAGTCGCCGGTCGCGCCCACCCAGTGCCGCATGGCCTCGCTCGTCGCGTCCTTGAGGGTGCGGCTGCCCGTTGTCACCGGGACCACCTCGGCGCCCAGCATGCGCATCCGGAAGACGTTCAGCGCCTGCCGCTCGATGTCGCGCTCGCCCATGAACACCGTGGCCTCCAGCCCGAGCAGCGCGGCGGCGGTCGCGGTGGCCACCCCGTGCTGGCCCGCCCCCGTCTCGGCGATCAGCCTGCGCCGTCCCATCCGGGTGGCCAGCAGGGCCTGGCCCAGCACATTGTTGATCTTGTGGGATCCGGTGTGGGTGAGATCCTCGCGTTTGAGATACAGCCGCACGCCCAGCGTCTCCGACAGCCGGTGGGCCGGTGTGAGCGGGGTCGGCCGCCCGGCGTGCACGGCGAGCAGCCGCGCCAGGGCGCCGCGGAACCCCGGATCCACCCAGGCCTCCCGGAACGCCCCCTCCACCTCGCGGCACGCCTCCACCAGGGACTCCGGCGCGTACCGTCCGCCGTACTCGCCGAATCGGCCCCGTGTCTGAGGCTCGCCCATCGTCCCGTCCAGCGGGACCGGCTCACTCCACGGCAGCACATCTCGCATGCCATCCCCCAATCGTTCTATAACTCTACAAAGAGTTCTATAACAGTGAGTGTCGCATGGGCGGCACCGGCGCGCTACCACGGGTGCGCTACTCGTGTTTGACTAGCCGGCGCTAGTCGTGTTTGACGGACCTGCCGTCCGGGGTGCGGGCGGTGGGCGGTGACCTGGGCGAGCCGGCGTCGCTGGCGCCGGTGTTGACCGGCGTGGAAGCGGTGTATCTGTTCTCCGCCGGCCGGGCGGCCGGCGGGTTCGCCGCGGCCGCCGCGCGTGCCGGGGTCAAGCGGATCGTGGTGGTGTCCGGACTCGACGACGACCCGGCCGGCGTGGAGCGGCCGCTCGCCGACGCCGGGCTGGAGTGGACTCATCTGCGGCCCAACGCGTACGCCTCCAACGCCCTGCGGCACTGGGGCGGCATGATCCGGCACCAGGGCGCGGTGCGTGCCCCGTATCCGGACGCGGCGACCGCACCCGTGCACGAGGCCGACCTCGCCGCCGTCGCCGCGATCGCGCTGAGGGGCGGCCACGCGGGCCGGCGATACTCGCTCACCGGGCCGCAGTCGCTCACCTTCCGCGAGCAGGTCGCCATCCTCGCCCGCGCGCTGGGCCGTGAGCTCTCCTTCGTCGAGGAGACGCCGGAGCAGGCCCGCGAACGGATGGCCCGCTACGGCATGCCGCGTTCCGTCGTCGACGAGCTCCTGGCCATGTGGGCCGCCTCCGTGGGAGTGCCCGCCACCGTGTCACCTGCCGTCGAGCGGCTCACCGGGCTGCCCGCCCGGGGGTTCGCGCAGTGGGCCGACGAGCACGCAGACGACTTCCGCTGAGTGCCGTCATGCTGCGCAACCGCATCTTCGCCTGGCATCGGGAGTTGCAGGACGTGCACCACCGCCTGGAAAAGGCGCTGGAGGACGCCCGCAGGGCCATCCGCTGACTCAACGGCCTCCGGCGCTGGCGTACAGGACCTCCCGCATGCCGGGGAGGGCCTCGCGGTCGGCCCGCCACACCAGGCGCAGGCTCAGACCGCGGACATCGAGCGCGAGCCGGGCGAGAGCACCGGCGGCGACCCGATCGGCGACCGCGAACCACGGCAGCAAAGTGATCCCGAGGCCACGCTCGGCCCAGGCCCGCATGACGGGCACTCCCCCCGCCCGCACCCGCTCCACCCGGTCGCCCAGCAGGCGCTCCCCCGCCAGCCACAACGAGCAGGCGGGCACGTTGACCAGCAGCCGCTGGCCGTACAGGTCCTCCTCGCGCAGCCGCGACGCGGCGGCCAGCGGATGATCGGGTGCGGCGACCAGCGCGAGCGGCACGGGATCGAGGTCGAGGAAGGCAAGCGGCGTGTCCGGCGCGCCGAAGCCGAGCCCGCCGACGTCTTCTCCGGTGTCCAGCAGCAGCGCCGCGTCGAGGTCCGCGGCGGCGACCGCGTTCAGGAGTCGGTCGCGGACGCCGTCCGACCGCACCTCGACCACGAGGTCGGGCCGGCGCTCGGCCAGCCGGGACAGAACCTCGGGCACGTGCACGGCCGCGATCGTCTCCAGGGCGCCCAGCCGCAGCACCGGGCGCGTCCCGGCCACGTCGCGTCTGGCCTGGTCGGCCTGCTCGAGCAGGCGGCGCGCCCAGCCGCGCAGCCGCTCGCCCGCCGCGGTCAGGCGCATCCCCCGGGGTCCCCGGTCGAACAGCGCGACCCCGAGGTCCCGTTCCAGCGTCCTGATCTGCTCCGACACCGACGACGGCGCCAGATCCAGGGCGACGGCGGCGTCGGTGACCGTGCGATGAGTCACAACCGCCTCGAAGGTGCGCAACTGCCGCAGTTCCATGCCGCAGCGAACAGGCCGGGAGCGTTCGGTTATTCCGAACGCTCCCTGCGGCCGGGCCGGTGGAGCTCGTACGGCGGCCGGCTCCACAGTGAGGCCCAGGTTGATTCACCTTCCTGGAGATTCTCATGACGATCACCGCCTCTCCCCCGGACACGCCGGCCCGGGCTCGCGCGCTGACCGGGATCGCGCTCGGCTATTTCATGGTGCTGCTCGACACCACCGTCGTGTCGGTCGCCGAGCCCGATCTCGCGCGTTCCTTCGGCGGAGCGGGCGTCGCGGGGCTGCAGTGGGCCGTGACCGGCTACACCCTCGTGTTCGGCGCGGCGCTGCTGACCGCCGGGTCGGTGGCCGACCGGTACGGCGCGCACCGCGTGTTCCGGGCGGCGGTCACCGCATTCGGTCTGGGCAGCCTGCTGACCGCGCTCGCACCGTCGCTGTGGGCGCTGGTCGGGCTGCGGGCGCTGCTCGGCCTGGCCGCCGCGGGCTGCGTCCCCGCGTCCATGGCCATGATCGCCCGGCTGTATCCGGTGCCCGCAGAACGAACCCGGGCCGTGGCCGTCTGGGCGGCGACCAGCGGCGCCGCGCTCGTCGCCGGCCCGGTGGCCGGCGGGGCGCTGACCGATCTGGCGGGCTGGCGGGCGATTTTCCTGATCAACGTGCCGCTCGCCGCCGTCACCCTCGTGCTCACCGCCGTGCCCGCCGTGCGCTGCCCGCGCGGCGACCGGCGGATCGACTGGGCCGGCCAGATCCTGGCCTGCGCCGCGGTGGCGCTGCTGACCGACACGCTGATCGCCCTCGGCGCCCGGTCCCTCGTCCACGCCGCCTGGTCGGCGGGCGCGACGGTGCCGTCGGTGTGCGCCTTCGCCGTACGGGAGCGGCGCGGCCACGCGCCGGTTCTGGCGCCCGCCGTGCTCCGCGCGCCCGGTATGCCCGCCGCGCTGCTGGCGGGCGCTGCGGTCAACTTCGCGATGAGCGGGGTGCTGTTCGTGCTGCCGCTGCTGTTCCAGCAGGCGCTCGGCCTGACTCCGGGGCGGATCGGAGCGGCGCTCCTGCCCATGACGCTGCCCTTCGCCGTCAATCCGCTGCTCACCGGCAGGCTCGTGGCCAGGTCAGGGCCGCGGCCGCCGGTGCTGGCGGGGCTCGGCCTGCTCACTGCGGGCGGCGTCGCGTTCGGCGCGGCCGTCCGGGCGGGCGCCTCCTACCCGTTCCTGCTGGCCGGTCTGGTCGCCACCGGCTTCGGTGTGTCGTTCGCGCTGCCCGCGCTGGCCACCCTGGTCGTGACCGCGGCTCCCGAGGGCGCCGCCGGCGCGGCCGGTGGGCTGCTCAACGCGGCCCGGCAGTGCGGCGCCACGATCGGCGTCGCCGTGACGGGGGCGTTCGTCGCCCTCGGCGTTCCCGATCAGGGACACCGCGGCGCGGCGTACGCGCTGATCGTGCCGGGGGTGGTGTGCGCCGCGGCGGCCGTCGCCGTCGCACGGACGTCCCGGAGGGCCCGGCCGCCCGCCGGTTGAGGCGGTGGGCCCCTGCTCAGCTCCTGCCGAGGGTGACGGTTATCGGCGGCCGCCCGGCTCTGCGGGCCGGCCGCCGGGGAGCACGGCAACCGGCCGGATCCCGCGCCGGGCATGCGCGATCATGACCGGATGGACACTCGTTTCCTCGGCATCGCCGAGCTGGCCGAAGCCCCGTCCGCGGCGGTCGTGGTCGACGTCATGCGCGCCTTCACCGTGGCTGCCTGGGCCTTCGCCCGGGGGGCGGAGAAAATCGTCCTCGCCGAGTCGCTGGACGAAGCCCTGGCGCTCAAGGCACGCCACCCGGATTGGGTGGCGATCAAGGACGGTCCGCCGGCGACCGGGTTCGACGCCGTCAACTCGCCGGGCCTGCTGCGGTCTGCCGACCTGGGCGGGCGGACCGTTGTGCAGAAGACCACCGCAGGGACGGTCGGCGCCCTCGCGGTCAAGGAGGCGTCGTTCGTGCTGTGCGCCGGCTTCGTGGTGGCGGAGGCGACGGCTCGGCTTCTGCGCGCACGCGAGTGCGGCAGTGTCACGTTCGTGGTCACCGGCGACGACGGGCGCGCCGATGAGGATCTGGCGTGCGCTCAGTACATCGCGCGCAGGGCCACCGGGGCCGGGGCGGATGCGTCCGAGTTCCTCCGCCGAGCCGGCGAGTCGCGCGCGGCCGCCGAGTTGGCGGAGGGCGTGCGCCAAGGAGCCCATCCTGACGACGTCGCACTCTGTCTTGAACTCGACCGGTTCCCCTTCGCCATGGTGGCGGCCGTGGAGGGCTCGTCCATGGTCCTCCGCCCGTGCGCCGTGCCCCCGCCGACCGGCGAGGCTTCGACCTGATCGCCGGTGCGGCCCGCCGTACGAGACGGTGGACGGTCCTCGTGATGGCTGCCGGCGTCTTCATCTGCTTTTCCGTCACCCCTTCGGCGGCGGCCCCCGGTGACAGGCCGCCTCATGGGCATAGGAGACGACACGGCCGCCGGACGCGCGGCCGGGAGTCTTGCGGACTGCGGGGGCCGGAAGACAAGGTGCGGGAAAGGCACCGTGGTCATGAGGTCAGAGATCGACTATGAAGCGGTGTTCCGGGCCGGTCAGGCCCCGTCGGCGGTGCTGACCCCCGCTTTCGTCCTGGTCGACGTGAACGACGGTTTCCTGAAGACGCACGGGCGCGATCGCGACGCCTTCGTCGGCCGCGGCCTCTTCGACGTCTTCCCGCCCAATCCCGCCGCGCCGGAGGACTCCGAGCAGCAGGGGGCGCCGACACTGCGAGCCGCCCTGGAGCAGGTGCTGACCACCGGGCGCCGCGACTTCGTTCCGCTGCAGAGGTACGACGTCGAGGCGGCGGACCGGCCCGGGGCGTTCGAGGAGCGGTATTGGAGCACGGTCCTCACTCCCGTTCCCGGTCCGTACGGCCAGGTCAGATGGATCGTCCTCAGCACCGAGGAGGTCACCGACCTCGTCCGCGCGCTGCGCCGCTCCGGCGCGGACGAAGACAAGGAGGGCGGGAACGACTCCCTGACCCTGCAGTTGCGGACCCTCAACGACCAGCTCAGGCAGGCGCACCGGGAACAGCGCGAGACGACCTCGGCGCTGCGCGAGGCCATCGAACGGCAGCGACGGCTGGTCTACGACGCCTCCCACGACCTGCGCAACCCCATCACCGGCCTGCTGACGGAGCTGGAGGTCGCGCTGTCCGAACCCGGTTGCGACCTGCACCGGCTCCTGCGCAAGCTGCTGCGCGACGCCGAGCGGCTCAACGACATCGTGGCCGACCTGCTCGACCTGGCCCGGCTGGACAACCGGCCCCCCGAGGACAACCGCCTGATCGACCTCGCCGACTTCGTCACCGAGGAACTGGACCGCCGCACCCCCTCCGCGGCCGTCATCACCCGCCTCGATACGCACGTGTGCGTGCGTGCGTCGGCGATCCGCCTGGCCCGGCTGCTGAGCAACCTGATGACCAACGCCGAGCGGCACAGTCACACCAAGATCGAGGTGGTCGTCACCTCCGACCCGCCCGACGCCGTCCTGGAGGTCGTCGACGACGGCCCCGGCATCCCGCCGGAGGACCGCGAACGCGTCTTCGAACGCCGTTACCGGCGAGAGGATGCACGCCTACGGGATCCCGGCGGGTCAGGGCTCGGCCTGTCCATCGCGCGGGAGATCGCCCAGGAGCACGGGGGCCGGTTGTACGCCGCCGAGCAGAACGGCGGTGCCCGTCTCGTCCTGCGTCTGCCCCTCGCCGCCGAGCCCCGCACGTGACGGACTTCTCTTGGGGTCATCGAGGACGTCTTCAGCGTGGCGGCGTGACGAGTCCCGTCTCGTAGGCGGTGATCACGAGCTGGACCCTGTCCCGGGCGCCCAGTTTGGTGAGCAGCCGTGACACGTGCGCTTTGGCGGTGGCCACCGTGATGAAGAGGTCCTGCGCGATCTCGGTGTTCGACCGGCCGCGTCCGACCAGGGTCAGCACTTCCCGTTCCCGTTCGGTGATGCCGCCGAGCGGCCGCCGTGCGGGGCGTTGCGGGGCGGCCGCGGGGTTCCCGGCGAAGTCCGCGATCAGGCGGCGGGTCACACTCGGCGCGATCAGTGCGTCGCCGGCGGCGACCACCCGGATCGCCGCGAGGATGTCGTCCAGCGCCATGTCCTTGACCACGAAGCCGCTCGCGCCGGCCCGGAGCGCGCCGTAGACGTGGTCGTCCTCGTCAAAGGTGGTCAGGACCAGGACGCGGGCCGCCGACGGGCCGGCCGTGATCCGGCGAGTGGCCTCGATCCCGTCCATGCCGGGCATCCTGATGTCCATCACCACGACATCGGGGCAGAGGTCGCCGACGAGCCGGACCGCTTCGGCGCCCGTGGCGGCCTCACCGGCGACCTCCAGGTCGGGATGGTCGGCTATGAGCACCCGCAGCCCGGACCGCACCAGCGGCTGGTCGTCGGCGAGCAGGATCCGGACGGTCATCGGGCGTCCACCGCGACACCGGCGGGTTCGGGCAGCGGCAGCCGGGCCGCCACCCGGAAGCCCCCCTCGGGGCGCGGACCGGCGCTGAGGTGACCGTTGAGCAGGCCGGCCCGCTCCCGCATGCCCACGATGCCGAAGCCCTGCGCCGATCCGTTCCAGGGAGCGCCGCGCCCGTCGTCGACGACCTCCACGGACAGCTCCTCATCGCCGAAGTCGATGGCCACCCGGCAACAGCCGGTGTCCGCGTGGCGGACCACGTTGGTCAGCGCCTCCTGCACAATGCGGTAGGCGGCCAGATCGATGTCGGCGGGCAAAGGACGTCGCTCCCCGGTGCGGCGCACCTCGACGCGTACTCCCGCGTCCGCGGTCGCCGCCGCCAGTCGTTCGACGTCCGCCAGGCCCGGCGAGGGTTCGAGCGGTGACCGCTGCGAGGCGAGCGCACCCCGGTCGGCCTGGCGGAGCGCCACAAGCGTCCGGCGAAGGCTCGACAGGGTCTGTCTGCTGGTGGCCTCGATGGTGCGCAACGCCTCGCGGGCCTCCGCCGGCTGGGTCTGGATGACCCGGCTCCCCACACCGGCCTGGATGGCGATGATGCCGATGCTGTGGGCGACCATGTCGTGCAACTCCCGCGCGAGCCGCAGCCGTTCCGCGGTCACGGCCTCGGCCACCTCCTGCGATCGCAGCGCCGCCGCGTGCTCACGGCGCTGCCGAATCAGCAGACCGGCCATGCACGATGCGGCCATCGCCAGAAGGGCGAGCACCCCGTTGACGATCAGGTCGTTCCCGTACGAGAAGCTGCCCATCACCAGCAGTTGCACAACGAATGACACGGCCACGGCGCCGATCGAAGTCCGGCGTGCGCGGGTGGCGACGACGGCACCAAGGACGAGGTCCACGGCCAGGTACGACAGGAACCGGCCCTGATCCGACCCGTGGGTGGCGCTCGGCATGCCGGCCGCCACGGCGGTGGATCCGACCAGCGCCATCGCCAGAGCCAGGAGCGGCATCCGCCGCACCACACCGGCGAGCATACTCACGGCGAGCAGGGAACCGAGCCCGTGCACCATGCCCGGCGCCCGCGCCGTGCCCGCGACCAGCAGGCCCATCATGAGGAGGTAGAAGGCACCCCCGGCCCAGGCCACAGCCTTCGATCTCGTCATCGGCGGTGTGCCCTCCGGGTAACGAGGTCGCGGTAGGCGACGGGCGCAGTCGTCACGGGGTCCATGCCGCGAGACTAATCGCCCGCTGCCCCCGCGGCATCGGCCCGGAGACGTACGCCCACAGGCCAAGGCGGCGCCGGCATATCGCGAAGACCATTCAGAGCCTGGCTGCGGGGATGCCGGGCGCCGCGTACGCGCGGCAGCAGGCTACTGACCGTCAGCGCCGCGAGGGCCCAGCCAGCCGTAGGAACTTGGTGTCACCGCGGACGGTCTGGCCCTGGCAGTTCGGGAACTGCAGACCGCGCTTACTTGTCCGGGCGTTGATCGTGTCGGCCGCACCGGGGGTGCTTTCGTCGATCGTCAGGTGTGCGGAGGGGCCGCCCAGGTCGGTGCAAGGCGCGGGAGAACCTGCGGCGGCTGAGGGAGGCCTGGAGCCCTCTGCTCGCGGGAACCGTCACCGATGCCAACGAGATCGCCGCCGTGGTCTCGACGCTGCAGCGTATCGAGGCTCAGCTCGTCCAGAACCCGGACCCGCCTCGGCGAGCTCCGATAGCGCCGACACGGCCATTCCGAGACCGGCGGCGGAGGTGGTGAAGCTGTGGCGGCAGGCCGATGGTGCATGCCCCGAAGGCCGGCAGCGCGACCACCGAGGTGTCCCGCTGCTCACAACGGTGACGCCCTCGTCTCCCGTGCATCTGCGATGGCCCGGATGAACGGATAGTCGCCGGAAGCGGCCTCTTGCCGCCAGGGGTTGCGGGTGAGATGGGCCGCGCGCCGTGGGTGTTCGGCGACCGCGTCGAACGACGGCGGATCCGTCCTGGGGCGTGTCCACAGTTCTGCCGGCTGCGGTGGTTTGGCGGGCTGGGCCGAGTGCGAACCCGGCCCAGCCCGGACTGAACAAGGAAGTGGTCCGCCGCTTTTACCGTCGTCACAGCCCGGGCGGGGGTTCTGGCGCCTCCTGGCGCAGCCGCAGCTCGGCGGCGACCGCGCGTTCGCGCAGCTGGGCCGCCTCGGACCGGGCCACGTCGAGCTGCGCACGCAGGTCGGCCAGCCGGGCCCGTTCCAGCGCCAGCTCCGCCTGGACGCGCTCCCGCTCCGCTGCGGCGTCCCGGGCGTGCTGCTCGGCCCGTCCCGCCGCCGCGTCCGCCGCTCCGGCGCGCGCCTCGGCCTGCGCCGCCTCCGCGCGCACCCGGGCGGCCTCCGCGACGGCCTGCTCGCGAGCGGTCTCCGCCGCCTCGGCCCGGGCCAGCGCCCGGTCACGCTCGTCATGGGCCTGCGCCACGGCCCGGTCGCGTTCGGCCTCGGCCCGCGCGACCGCGCGGTCGCGTTCGGCCTCGGCCGCCTGGGCGCGGGCGAGGGCGGCGGCGCTGGACTGCTCGGCCTCACGGTGCGCACGGCGGGCCAGCTCCGCCTCCGCACGCGCCGCCCGCGCGTCGGCCTGCGCCGCGTCACGTTCCCGCACGGCCTGGTCGGCCTGGTCCCGCGCCAGTCCGACCTCGGCCGCGGCCCGGTCCACCCGCTCGGCCAGTTCTCGTACGGCCTGCTCGCGGGCGGTCTCGGCGACCTCGGCGCGGCGGGTGGCCTGGTCGGCCTCCTGCCTGGCGCGGCGTTCGGTGCTCGCCGCCTCCCGCAGGGCGGCCAGCGCCTGCTCGCGGGCGGTCTCCGCGTCGGCGAAGGCCGTGTCGCGCTCGGCGTAGGCCTCCTCCATCCGGCGGCGGGCATTCTCCGCTTCCCCGCGGGCCTCCTCGGCGGCCTCGCGGGCCAGCCGCACCTGCTCCAGCGCCTGCTCACGCTCGGCGCGGGCGATGGCGACGCTCGTGTGCGCCTCGGCCTGGATCGCGCTCAGTTTCGCCTCGACCCCCGCGGGGCTGAGCTCCTGGGCGAGCACCGTTGCGAGCGGCTCGATCGCCGCCGCCAGGCCTTTCTCCATGCGCTCGTACAGGTCCTCCACCCGTGCGAGCGCGCCCTCCAGGCCCGGTGTGGCACGGCGCAGCTCCCGCTCCCTCTTGGCCGCCGCCTGGCAGTCGCCGTCCGGGCAGTATTCCCGCGGCCTGCCCCGCCGTACCGGCTGCTCTATGGGGGCGCCGCAGTGCTTGCACGCGGTGATCGTCACGGAGCTCGTCACGGCGGCTCAGCATAGCCAATTTCTGATTTTCTGGAAATAGAAAATAGAAAATACTCATCCGTTGCGTGCTGGCGTCGTCCGGATAACTTGGGAGATGGGTAATTCTCGCAAGCTATCCGAACGCCTCGGGTTCCCGCCGCCGTGATCGGCTTTGAGAGCGTCGGCACCAACGGCCCTTCGGGGCCGCGAGCACGTGCTGGGCACCCGGCCACCGGCCCGACAAGGCCCTGCGCGAGCCGGTTCAGCTCTTACGCGCTCACCTGGGGGTGGCGGTCTTCTGGGGTTTTCTCCTCGCCCGCCGACGTGGAGAGCTTGTTCCGCGGACCGCGGACGGCGATGTAGACGAACAAGACGCCCATGACGACGACTCCTGCCCACATGGCCTGCTGCCAGCCGTGGACGAAGGACTGACGGGCGGCGTCGACCAGCGCCCGCGCGTGGGAGCCGGCAGTGCCCGCGGCCTCGATGGCGTTGGCGACGCCCTGGCGTGCGGCGTCCGCCGCGCCTTGAGGGATGCCGCCGAGCCTGTCCTCGATGGCACTGCGGTAACCACTCGCCAGGAGGGCGCCGAGCAGGGCGACGCCGAGTGCGGTGCCGAACTCGCGGGTGATGTCGTTGAGCGCGGAGGCGACACCCTGCTTCTCTCGCGACAGGGCACTGGTTATTGCCTCGGTGGAGGGGGCCATCGACAGGCCCATGCCGATGCCCATGGCGAGCATGCCGGGCAGGATGGACAGATAGCCGCCGTCGACGGAAACGATGCCGGCGATGAGGGCCAGACCGGCGCCGAACAACGCGATTCCCGCCGCCATGGTCGAGCGGGCGCCCACACGCGCGGCCAGCTTGTGCGCCGAGCCGGAGGTCATCATCATCAGCACGGCCATGGGCATCATCGCCAAAGTGGACAGCAGTCCCGACCAGCCGAGGACGGCTTGCAGGAACGGGAAGAGGACCACGAAGACACCGGCCTGGACACCGAAGACCACCAGCAGTGTGACGGAGCCGCCGGCCAGGCCGCGCTCGCGGAAGAGGCGCACGTCCAGCAGGGATGCGTCCCCGCGGCGCAACTCCCAGGCCACGAAGAAGATCAGGGCCACCAGACCGGCGACGAGACTGATCAGAGTGACAGGGTCGCTCCAGCCGCGCTCCGGGCCTTCCTGCAGGACGAAGATGAGGCCCACCACAGCGACGACGGAGGCCAGTGCGCCCATGGTGTCGAAGGAGTGCCCGGAGCGCTCGCGAGAGTCGGGCACGGACCGCATCATGCCGAGCGAGACGACGACAAGGACGACGGGCAGCACGAACAGCCACCGCCAGTCCGCCACGTCCACGAGCAGGGCGGAGAGGAACATGCCGATGATGCCGCCGCCTCCGGCGACGCCGGTCCACACGCCGATCGCCTTTCCACGCTGCTCGTCCGGGAAGGTCGAGGTGATCACAGCGAGGGTGATCGGCATGATCACCGCAGCGCCCACACCGCTGAGCACGCGGGCGGCGATCATGACCTCGGACGACGGGGCCAGGCCCGCCAACGCGCTGGCGATTCCGAAGATGCTCAGCCCGGTGATCAGCATGGGCTTGCGGCCCAGCCGGTCACCGATCGCGCCGAGCGGAAGCAGCAGCGCGGCCAGGGTGAGGGTGTAGATGTTGATGATCCACAGGATCATGGTCTGTGAGGCGCCGAATTCGACGGCCATGGCTGGCTGGGCGACGTTCAACCCGGTCACCGAGGCGATGACCGCCATCAACGCGACACAGACGGCGATCAGGATGGTGCACAGTCGGCGCGCGTCCGGCGCACCCCTGCCGCTTGCCTCGGCGGTTGCCCCCTGTACGGATTGGTTGGTGCTCATGAATTCCTCTCGAAAAGGCAGGTCAAAGGGCAGGTGAGGTCCGCGCCACGATGATGAGCCGGGGAAGGCGCCCGCGTGCCGGACGCGCCAGGAAGACGGCGTCCTCGGCGACACAGGCCGATCGGGCTGCGGACGTCGGCCCTACCGGATCAGGGCCGTCTACGTGCGACGATATCCGCGCCTTGCATCAACGGCATAGGCTGTTGCCTATGAAGCAAGAAGATGAGGGTCTGGACAGCCTCGTACGCAAGCGCATCCGCGCCCTGCGGGTCGCCCAGGGTTGGTCGCTGGAAGAGCTGGCCACCCGTGCCCGGCTCAGCCAGTCCTCGCTGAGCCGCATCGAGAACGGCCAGCGCCGTCTCGCGCTGGATCAGCTGGTCACCCTCGCCCGCGCCCTCGACACCTCCCTCGACCAGTTGGTCGAGACCGCCGCCGACGACGTCGTCACCAGCCCGATGATCGATGGCACTCACGGCGTGATGCGCTGGCCGATCAAGAGTGACCCCGGCATGACCGTGATGCGTCAGCGCATGACCGAGCCCCCGCCCGACAACCCCGCCCGCATGCGCGCCCACCCGGGCCGGGAATGGCTTGTCGTCCTGTCCGGCACGGCGATCCTCATGCTGGGCCACCGCCGCTTCCGCCTCGAGGCCAATCAGGCCGCCGAGTTCCCCACGATGATGCCGCACGCCATCGGCGCCGAAGGCGGGCCGTGCGAGATCCTGGGCATCTTCGACCGCGACGCGCGGCGCGGCCACCAGCGCGAGGACGGCGGCCGGGATGCCCGAGAGGGCGGTGACTGATGGCGCGACAGATGCCCGGTGCTGCTGGACGGTGCTGCTGGACGGTGCTGCTGGACGGTGCACGGATGCGCTTTGCGCACCCGGCAGCGTCGGCGGCTATTTTCTTGCGTCATACGAAAGGTGTTATGCCGCCAACGCATAGACTTCGTAATGTGACGTCATGACCCGAACACACCTGCACACCGGCCACGACCACAAGCAGGGCGCCGGCGGCCAGGAGGAGATCCTCGACCTGGACGCGGAAGTCCTCGCCGAGCACCTCGCCGCCATCACCGAGTGGCTGCCCCTGACCGCCGGCCCGCGTCATATCGTGGACGTGGGCTGCGGCACCGGAGCGGGCACCTTCGCACTCCTCGAACGCTTCCCGGAGGCACACGTCACAGCCGTCGACACCGCCCCCGGGCACCTGCAGCGCCTGCAGGAGAAGGCGTGCGCCCGTGACATGAGTGACCGCGTGCACGTCGTGCAGGCCGACCTCGACGACGCCGACTGGCCCGACCTCGGCACGCCCGACCTCGTATGGGCGTCGGCCTCGATGCACCACATGGCCGACCCCGAGCGTGTCATACGCAACGTCCACGACCTGCTCGCGCCCGGCGGCCTGTTCGCCGTCGTCGAACTGGCCGGCTTCCCCCGCTTCCTGCCCGCCGGCGCACCCGAGGACCGGCCCGGCCTGGAAGAGCGCTGCCACGCCGCGACCGGCCACCTTCACGCCGAACACATGCCCCACCGCGGCGCCGACTGGGGGCCGATGCTGACCGGCGCCGGATTCGCCCTCGATGGCACACGCACCATCACCGTGCACATCGAGGGCTCCCGCAGCGAGGCGATCGGCCGCTACGCCCTCAGCGCCCTGCGGCGCATCCGTGGCGCCGCCGTCCAGGCGCTCTCGCCCGAAGACCTCGCCGCGCTCGACCGGCTGCTCGACACCGGCAGCCCGCACAGCATCCTGCGCCGCGGCGACCTCGCCGTACGCACCGAACGCACCGTCTGGGCCGCCCGCCGCACCTGAGCTCTCCGAGTGCGCAGACGCGCATCGTCTAGTCTCCGGCCATCACGGTGAAGGTGAAGCCGGTGCTCCTCGGACGGCGCAGCGAGATGTCGCACTTGATCCGGCGCAGCACTTCGTTCCTGCTGAAGCCGAGACCTTCCGCGATGAGCCGTTCCGGGCGCACCGGTACCGGATCCTCGAAGACGACCTCCACCTGCACCGGCCACGCCTCGTCGAGCCATGGCGACGGGGTGTCCAGCCGCCAGGCCGCCGTCCAGTCCAGGGTGAAGCGGTTGCGCCGGGCGAGCAGCGGATCCAGCAGCCTGGACGCCACCAGTTCCGGATCGTTGACGCGGTAGCCGTGAAGTTCGGCAGGGTCGAAGGATCTGACCGGCGCCCGCTCGTGCACGGTGAGCTTGCTCGTCCGATCGCAGGACACGCAGCGGACCAGCAGCCACACGTCCAGCGACTTGCCGTTGGCGTTGACGCGGAACCTGCCCTCGCCGGTGGTGGCCGACTCCGACCGGCAGTCCACGCACCGCAGCGACAACAGAGGCAGCCGGGTCCGGCGGACGACCCAGGGCAGCACAGTATGAGGTTGTGAAGACATGATCTCTCTAGACCTGACACGAGGCCGATTGCGCGCGGCCTCAAACGCCGCATGACCGGGCGCGCACGGGCAGCCCGGCAGAGCCGACGGAACGGTCGGCTGGTGAATGAGCGGAAGAAGGTGTCAGATCTGAAGAGCAGGCGGGGTCACGCGGTCTTGTCCTCTGTCCTCACTACGACGGGCAGCAGGCAACGTACGGGAAGCGGAAGTAAGGTTCAACCGGTTTACCGGCCGCAGCGTCGTCAGTGCGACCGCGATGCAGTGGCGAAGGTGACGCCGTCGGCGAAGCTCCGCCGGTCGCCGTCGCCGGTGCCCACGACGAGGAACGGCAGGGGCTTCGCGTTCAGAGCGGGGTGAGGACGCAGAACTCGTTGCCTTCGGGGTCGGCGAGGACGACCCACGGGACGTCGCCCTGGCCGACGTCGGCGGGCGTCGCGCCGAGGGTCTGCAGCCGGGCCGCCTCCGCCGCCTGGTCGTCACCGGGGTACGGCCGCAGATCGAGGTGGACGCGGTTCCACACGGTCTTCACGTCGGGCGTGCGGAGGAACTCCAGATACGGCCCGACGCCCTTGGCCGAGCGCAGCACCGCGTGGTCGTCGGTCACCTCGTGCAGGGTCCAGTCCATCGCCTCGCCCCAGAACCTGGCCATGGCCCGCGGGTCGGCGCAGTCGACCACCACCGCGGCGATCGGACCGGTGTCCCGGTAGATCTCCCGGGGCTCCAGCACGCAGAACTCGTTGCCCTCCGGGTCGGCGAGAACGACCCACGGCACGTCGCCCTGGCCCACGTCGGCGGGTGTCGCGCCGAGTCCCCGGAGGCGTGCGACGAGGTCGGCCTGGTGGGCCGCGGAGGTGGCGGCGAGGTCGACGTGCACACGGTTCTTCACCGTCTTGGGTTTCGGATCGCGGACGACGTCGATGCAGACGGCGGCGGGGTCGGGATAGACGAAGCCCTCGGGTTCGAGGTTGGTCACGCCGGGCCCCTCGCTGGAGATGCCCCAGCCGAGTGCCTGCGCCCAGAACCGGCCGACCGCGGCATCGTCCCCGGCTTTCATGTGAATCTGCACGAGCCTCGTTGCCATCCGCCGATCCTATGCCCGCGGCCGTTCGCGGAGATCGCGGTCCCCGTGCCGCGGGGATGGACGACCAGCAGCAGCCGCTCGGCCGCTGTATCGGCCCAGTACAGCCAGCAGACACACCATGACCACACCGACGGCCGCCAGGCCGGCGCGGTCGGCCGCCGTGTCGGTGTTGGAGATCAGGCCGAAGGCGGTGTGGGCGACCAGGGCGCCGGAGGCCAGGGCAAGGCTGTGCCGGTCCGTCCACAGGCCGCCGGCTGTCCAGCGGCGCAGGAGCCACGCGGCGGCCACCGCCAGGGCGGCGGCGGCCGCCATGGGCACGACCACCCACCCGCCGTGAGTGAAGGCGGGCTGGGTCGCGCCGCCGAAGGGGAACAGCGCCGCCAGGTATACGAAGGCGGCCACGGCGCCGAACACCCCGGCCGCCGCGGGTGCGGGCGGCGTGATCGAGGGCCTTCCCGCAGGGGCCTTCAGCCGCAGCCCCGCCGCCACCAGCAGGGCCACGGCGGTCGCGCAGCCCGCGAGGATCGCCGGTGGCGCCTGGTAGCCGGGGTCGATGGAGGTTACCACCGTCACTCGCAGCAGCAACGCGCCGAGGACGAAGACCGTCCCGGCCAGCCAGGTGCCGAGCCTGCCCAGGTGGGGCCGGTCGCGCAGGGAGGGGACGATCAGGTCGGTCAGGAGGATCGGGATCGCGGCGCTGAAGACCGCGTGGTAGGGGATCTGCAGCTCGGTGTACGCGCTGTTCAGGCCCATCATCCGGGGTGCCCACCCGGCGGCGCCGTAGATCGTGGGGCTGCTCAGCGCCTGCAGCGCCAGACCTTCCTCGACGATGCCGTAGGCGGCGCCGAGCAGCAGCACCCCGGTCCAGCCCGTCCCGGCCCGCCGCACCAGCTCGCGCACCAGGACGACGCCGGCGCCGTATATCGGGATCCACAGCAGCAGGAGCCAGGCCATGCGCAGCGGCGGGTTGCCGAGGGTGAACTCGGCCACGAGCGGTGTGATCACCGCGAGCAGCAGTGCGGCCCGGCGGCCGCGCGTCTTGTTCGCTGTCATGGGGGCAGCGTGTGCCGCGCACCCCGCCCGCGTCTGCCGCCCCGGGTCCTGCCCGTGGCAACCCAGGTGACAATCCGGCGTCGACTTTGGGCGCTGCCGCCGGTGGGCCCGCCGTCGTTACGCTGGGCGTCCGTGACGGCAGACGTACGGCCGGGCCCTGTGAGGACCCGGCGGGACCGGGCGATCCGGGCGGGGGGTGTCGCCTGCGCGCTGGCCGCGGCGGCGGTCGTCGTGCGAGGCGACCTCGGCGCGGCTCCCGGCTGGTATCTGGTCGCGGACGTGTCCTGCGGCGCGGCGGCGTGCGCGGCGCTGTGGGTGTCACGCCGGTGGCCGGCCACCACCGCGCTGGCGGCCGTGGCGCTGGCGGTGCCCGCGGCCTCGGCGTCGGTCGCGGCCGGCATCGCCACCCTGATGACCGCCCTCTACCGGCGCTCGGCCGTCGCGATCGGGGTGGGCGCCACCTGGGTGGCGGCGATGCTGGCCCGGTTCTGGCTGCGGCCGCCCGGGCTGGCGCCGTACCCGGTGTGGGCGCTGGTCGCGGTGCTGTTCGGGGTGGCGCTGACCGGATGGGGGATGCTGGCGCGGGCCCGCCGCCAGCTGGTGCTGTCACTGGCGGAGCGGCTGCGCCGGGCCGAGGAGGAGCAGCGGCGACGCGTCGAGCAGGCCCGCCACGCCGAACGCCTGGCCATCGCCCGCGAGATGCACGACGTGCTGGCGCACCGGCTGTCGCTGCTGGCACTGCACGCCGGGGCGCTGGCGTTCAACGCGCGTGCCGACCCCGCCGAGGTGGTCGAGGCGGCCGCGGTGATGCGCACCAACGCGCACCAGGCGTTGCAAGAGCTGCGTCAGGTCATCTCGGTCCTGCGCGAGGCGCCCGTCCTGGCCGCACTCGACCTGCCGGCCCTGCTCGATGAGGTACGGCAGGCGGGGGTGCGGGTCGAGATGTACGACGGCGGCGTGCGGCTGTCCGATCTGCCGGGTGCGACGGCGCGGGCCGCCTACCGGATCGTCCAGGAAGGTCTCACCAACGCCCGCAAACACGCCCCCGGCCTACCGGTGACCGTACGCCTCGACGGCGGCCCCGGCCGGGGGCTGGCCATCGAGGTGCGCAACCCGGTCGCGGCGTCCGCCGCCGGTGCGGCGGCGGACTTCCTCGCGGGAGAGGGCGCCGGCCTGGCGGGTATACGGGAACGCGCCGAGCTGGCGGGCGGCCGGGTGGAGCAGGCCGGAGTGGAAAAGGGCACGGCGGAAAAGGGCACAGTGGAGAAAGACACGGTGGAGAAAGACACGGTGGAGCAGGCCAGAGTGGAGCAGGCCGGGGCGGAGAAGAGTGAGTTCCGCCTGGCGGTCTGGCTACCATGGCCGGGGTGAGCGCCATACGCGTGCTGGTCGTGGACGACGATCCGCTCGTCAGGGCGGGTCTGACGCTGATGCTCAGGGGCGCCGACGAGCTCGTCGTGGTGGGCGGCGTGGCCGACGGCGCCGACGTCGCAGCCGCGGTCGACGCGCACGCGCCCGATGTGGTGCTCATGGACATCCGGATGCCGGGCCTGAACGGGATCGACGCCACCCGGCTGCTGCGGCGGCGCCCCGCCCCTCCCCACGTCATCATGCTGACCACGTTCGACGCCGACGAGCACGTCTTCGGCGCGCTGCGCGCCGGGGCCAGCGGGTTCCTGCTCAAGGACACCCCGCCGGAGGGCATCGTGGAGGCGGTCCTCCGGGTCGCCGCGGGTGAACCGATCCTGTCCCCCGGCGTGACCCGGCGCCTGATCGCCCACCTGGCGCCCGAGGCGGAGGACCGCCGCCGCGACGAGGCGCGCAGGCTGCTGTCCAGGCTCAGCGACCGCGAGCGCGAGGTCGCCGCCGCGGTCGGCCGGGGCAGGTCCAACGCGGACATCGCGGCCGAGCTCCACATGAGCGTCGGCACGGTGAAGAGTTACATCTCGCGCATCCTCGCCAAGACCGATCTGGACAATCGCGTCCAGCTCGCCCTCATCGCCCACGACAATCGGCTCTAGCCAGGCGCGTCAGGGCCCGCGGCGCCCCGCGCACGGGTCCTCGCGGGCAGACAGCGGTGATCAGGCGGTCACCTTCTGGAGGAAGTCGCGCACGTTGGCCACGGTCCTGCTGATCTTCTCTTCGAGCGTGAGCGACTCGGGCATCCGCCCGCCGGGCCCGACGTCCTTCTTGCCGCGCAGATAAAGGGAGCAGGCCAGGTCGGTGCAGACGTAGACGCCGACGGAGTTGCCGCTGCCGGCGGCACGCCGGGCGGTCATCAGCGAGACGCCGTCGCCGGTGTGCGTGGTCAGGCAGAGCGAACACATGCTGCGCCGCACATGCCCGGCATTGGAAGTGGCCCGGCGTAGCGCCACCCCGACCAACCGGTCGCCCTGATCGGCGACCAGGTACGCCCGGCCCGGCGACGCGAGATCCTGCCAGCCCAGGAAGTCGAGGTCGTCCCAGGGGCGCGCGTCCAGGTCCCTCGGTACGGCGAGGCGTTTGGCCTCACCCTTGGTGCAGTTGACGAACGAGGCGCGAATGTCGCGCTCGGCGATCGGTTTCATAGGAACGAAGCTATCCCCTATCGATTTCAGTCGCAATTAATTAAGCTTCTGCCTAGGACCTCTAGGAAGCGGAAGGGCAATCGATGGCACGTGCGGGGGTGACGGCCGAACGGCTGATCGAGGCGGCGGCGGACCTGGCCGACGAGGTGGGGCTGGAGAACCTGACGATCTCAGAGCTGGCGCGCAGGTTCGGCGTCAAGGACGCCAGCCTCTACTCCCACATCAGAAACGCGCACGAGCTGCGGGTCCGGGTGGCCGGGCTGGCCCTGGCCGAGCTCGCCGACCGGGCCGCGGCGTCGCTGGCCGGGCGGGCGGGCAAGGACGCGCTGGTCGCCTTCGCCGGCACCTACCGCGACTACGCCAGAAAACACCCGGGCAGATACACGGCGATGCAGACCGACCTCGACCCGCAGAGCCCGGAGGCGAGCGCGGCCCGGCGGCACTCGGACATGACGCGGGCGATCCTGCGCGGCTACGCACTCGCGGAGCCCGACCAGACCGATGCGGTCCGCATGCTGGGCAGCGTTTTCCACGGGTTCGTCAGCCTGGAGATGGCAGGGGGCTTCCGCCATCATTCACGAGCCGCCGACGAGTCCTGGAGCAGGATGCTCGACACGATCGACGTCGCCCTGCGCAACTGGCCGGCGCCGCGCGCGTAGTCAGGTTCGAGCCGCGAAGCCTGACCGCGCGTCGCGACGCCGGCGTGCGAGCGGTCGCGGGTCGTTTCCGGCCTCAGCGGCTCAGCACGGTCTCCCGCTCCACATGCGAAAGCTTCTCGGGATTGCGTACGAAGTAGAGCCCGGTGACGAGACCGGTCTCGACCCGCATCGCCAGGACACCGTCGATCTCGCCGTCGATCCGCAGGAGGAGACCCGGCCAGCCGTTGACCTGCACCGGCTCGACCGACACCCCGGCGCCGAACTTGACCACGCCGGCCGCCAGCAGGCGGGCCACCTTGCAGGCCCCCGCGACGGGCCGCGGCACGGCGCGCTTGAGTCCGCCTCCGTCCGTCAGGAGGACGACGTCGGGGGCGAGGACGTCGAGCAGGCCCTGCAGGTCGCCGGTCTCGACCGCCCGCTGGAACGCCTGGAGGGCGTCGCGGGTCTCGGCCGGGGTGACGACGTCGCGCGGCCGGCGGGCGGCGACGTGTGACCGCGCCCGGTGGGCGATCTGACGGACCGCGGCCGGGCTCTTGCCCACGGCGTCGGCGATCTCGTCGTACCCGAGATCGAACACCTCCCGCAGCACGAACACCGCCCGTTCGGTCGGGTGCAGAGTCTCCAGCACCAGCAGCATCGCCATCGAGACGCTGTCGGCCAGCTCGACGTCCTCGGACACGTCGGGTGTCGTCAGCAGCGGCTCGGGCAACCAGGGCCCGACGTAGGACTCCCTGCGCCGGCCGAGCGTACGCAGCCGGCTCAGCGCCTGGCGTGTGGTGATCCGCACGAGGTACGCACGCCGATCCCCCACCGTGTCCAGGTCGACCCCCGCCCATCGCAGCCAGGTCTCCTGCAGGACGTCCTCGGCGTCGGCGGCCGAGCCGAGCATCTCGTAGGCCACGGTGAACAGCAGGTTGCGATGGGCGACGAACGTCTCGGTGGCGGAGTCCGTCCGGCCGCCCTCCCCGAGCGGCACAGCCGTGCCTGTGGTCCGCTCGCCGCACTCGGTCATCGCCGGCTCCCCCGTCATCGCTACCGACTGTGTCACACGCACAAGACGCCGTACCCCCCGGCCGTGTGACACCCGCGACCCGTGACATGCCTCACACGACCGTGCTGTCACAAGGAGCCGGTCGCCGGCGTCTCCATGGCAGTCAAGACGCCGCGCGGACGCACCGCGCGGCATGCGACTCCACGATGGAGGATTCGATGACGAACGCGGAACAGACCTCGGTGCTGATCACCGGAGGCAACAAGGGCCTCGGCCTCGAAACGGCCCGGCGCCTCGGGGAACGGGGCTGGACGATCTTTCTCGGCTCGCGCGACGAAGCCCGGGGACGAGCGGCCGCCGGTGAACTGACCGCCGGTGGCGCGAATGTGGTCCCGGTCCCGCTGGACGTGACCTCCGACGACTCCGTGGCCGGCGCGGTGCGGCTCGTCCGCGAGCACACCGACCGCCTGGACGTGCTGGTCAACAACGCCGGCGTACCGGGAAGAGTCGTCGCGCCCGCGGACGCGACGGCCGGCGAGATCCATTCCGTCTACGACACCAACGTGTACGGGCCGATCAGGGTCACGCACGCGTTCCTCCCCCTGCTGCGGGCGGCGGACAACCCGCGCGTGGTGATGGTGTCCAGCGCCGGCGGCTCCTTCGCGGTCGTGACCGATCCGGAGCAGGCCGTCTCGAAGATGCACGAGCTCGCCTACAGCTCGTCGAAGGCTGCGTTGAACATGATCACAGTCCGGTACGCGCAGGCGCTCCCGGAGATCAGGTTCAACGTCGTCACTCCCGGAGAGGTCGCCAACCACAAGTTCACCGCCACCGACATGAACAACCACACCGGCCAGCTGACGGTCACCGAGGGCACCGACCCGATCGTCGAACTCGCGACGCTCGGCGCCGACGGACCGACGGGGATCTTCATCGATCGCCTCGGCCCCGTCGCGTGGTGACCGCCGCACCCCCACCCCACCTGATCGCGGCGAAGGTGATCCGGCCGGGGCCGGTGAGCGTGGTGAAGCAGGTTGCCCACGCCTCTCCCACGCGGCACGCTCTACTGCGTCCACCGCGGCTGACCACATGCTCAGGCAATGAGGTGCGCCGCATCCAGCAGACGGCGCAGGTGCAGAGTGTTCGGGGCCAGAGCGGTGATCAGGATGGCGGGGCCGGCCAGCGGGGTCAGTACGGCCTGGCCGGTTGCCGGGTCGTCGCCGAACAGTCGGGTGTGGGGCGGTTGCCGGTCCAGGGCGGGGTCGACGATGAGGATCTGGCCGACGGCGCGGTGGCAGGCCACGACGGCGGGGCCGTCCCAGCCGGACGCTTCGGGGCCGTACCTGGTCTGCTGCTCCAGCAGGGGGTGCCCGTCGCGGCGGACGGTGAGGTGGGTGGACAGCCGGCCCGGCCCTTCGCCGGAGCGGCCGAGCACGATTTCTTCGCGAAGCAGAAGCCGGGCAGTCGGGGCCAGGTCGACGGTGCAGCTTTGACGCAGGTTGCTGCGTGCCGCCGAGATCAGGGGCTGGGGCACCCAGAGCAGGCTGGCGTGCTCGGCGACGTTCAGGTGCACATCGTAGGTGGCGTGGGCGGTGGTGGGGCCGCGCAGGGCGATGGTGGCGGCGGCGGTGGTGACGTGCAGGTGGGCGTTGCGGTCGGCGGTGGCCTCGATGCGCAACCGGTCGCCGCCGAGGGGGGCGCTCATGACGCCGAGGATGCACACCCGTGCCTGGTCGCCGTGCGGGCGGGCACGGCGCAGGTCGAAGGGGCCGTCACCGGCGAGCACGGGTAGGCCGGTGCCGCCTCCCATGCGGACCGCCCTGATGCGGGCGGTGGCGTGGACGCCCGGCCCGGCGCGCTCGGCCGGCGTTGGGGCGGGAGTGGGGGGCGGTGTGGGTGGCAGGGCCGCTCGGCTCATGCGGGGCCCGCGGTCCAGGCGGCCAGGCGCTCGCGGATCCAGCCGGCCACGGGCGTGATGCCTCCCGTGGTCTTGACCGCGGTCAGGACGGTGGGCAGGTCGCCGCGCTGGGCTTTGGCGTCGCGGGCCATGGCCTCCAGGTCGGCGCCGACGTGGAGGGCGAGGTCGGTCTTGTTGATGACGAGCAGGTCGGAGGTGGTGACGCCGGGGCCGCCCTTGCGGGGGATGTCGTCGCCGCCGGCGACGTCGATGACGAAGATCTGGGCATCGACGAGGCCTTTGGAGAAGGTGGCGGTGAGGTTGTCGCCGCCGGATTCGATGAGGATCACATCGAGCGGGGCAAAACGGTCCTCGAGGTCTTCGACGGCTTCGAGGTTGGCGGAGATGTCGTCGCGGATGGCGGTGTGCGGGCAGGCGCCGGTCTGCACGGCGGTGATGCGCCCGGCGGGCAGGACGGCCTCGCGCACCAGGAACTCGGCGTCTTCGCGGGTGTAGATGTCGTTGGTCACGACCGCTATGGACAGCTGCTCGCGCAGCGTGCGGCACAGGGCGGCGACAGTGGCGGTCTTGCCGGAGCCGACCGGTCCGCCCAGCCCGATGCGCAGGGCGCGATGACCGCCGCCGGGACGCTCGCGAGAAGAACCGCCGGGGCCGTGAGGGGAACCTTCGGGGAAGGTGTCGTCGTGATGGAGGTGCATGGCTGCTCCAGGCAAGGGGTCGAAGGAATGGTCAGGAGGCGAACAGGCGGGCCGGGCGGGTGACGTGCTGTTCGGCGGTGATGTCGAGCAGCGGCGCTGAGGCGGCCGGCAGCGCCGCGACTCCGTCGGTGCGGACACGCTGCGCGGCTTCGGCCGCCTGGGCGGCGACGTGGTCGATGTCGGCGGCCAAGCGCGCCAGGACGGCGGTGGCGTCGAAGGGGTCCAGCCTGAGCAGGCGGACGGTCGCGGTGACCGGGCCGCCGATGCTCTCGTACGCCGCCGCGTAGGCGGCGTCCATCGGCGCCAGTCCTGCGCAACGGGCGGTCAGGCCGAGCACCACGCTCTGGTGGGCGCCGCGCGGGCGGGCGGCGGCCAGGGCGTCGAGCTCGGCGCACGGCCAGGCGGCCCGGGCGGCGCGCATCAGTTGGCGGCCGAGCCGCCGCGAGGTGTGCCGCAGGGCGGGGGCGATGGTGCGGGCGTCGGCCGCCTCCTCCAGCAACAGCGGGTCGCACCCGGCGGCGGCCGCGGCCGCGAGCCCTGCCGCGACCAGGCCGGCCGTGTGCAGCCGGCCACGGCAGAACTCCTGCAGGCTCGCCACATTGCGCACCCGTCCGGCCGCGACGGCCTCCTCGGCCCCGCCGGAGTGGGCGTGCCCGCCTGCGGGGAATCGGCCGTCGGCCAGAACGAGTAGGGCGGCACTGTTCATCGTGCGCGGCTCACCTTCCGATCGAGTCCTTCATGGTGCGCTGGTCAGAAGAGGAAGTAGCGCTGAGCCATGGGCAGCGTCTCGGCGAACCGCCGGCCGTCCACAAGCTGATCGTCGATCTCCGTCTTGACGTCCTTGGCCTCCGCTCCGCCGATCACCACCTCGAAGGTGTCGGGATCGATGCTGATGTCGGGGCAGGCGTTGTTCTCCCGCATGTCGGCCTTGAACACCTTGCGGGTGTTGCGGATGGCCTTGAACGGCTTGCCCACGTTGACCCGTTCGGTCAGGCCGGCCTGGATGGCGTGTTCGGTGACGAAGTTGACCGCGTTGGCGGTCGGCGCCCGGCCCGTCGCTCCCCACATCGGCCGGGGCAGGATCGGCTGCGGGGTGGTGATGGAGGCGTTGGCGTCGCCGACTTGCGCGTAGGCGATCTGGCCGCCCTTGATGACCCGGTGTGGCTTGACGCCGAAGAACTTCGGCTCCCACAGCACCAGGTCGGCGAGCTTGCCCACCTCGACCGAGCCGACCTCGTGGTCGATGCCGTGCGCGATGGCCGGATTGATGGTGTATTTGGCGACATAGCGGCGGGCGCGGTGATTGTCGGCCCCGCCGTCGCCCGCCCGGTCGCCTTCCAGCGGACCCCGCCTGTCCTTCATGACGTGCGCGGTCTGCCAGGTCCGTATGATCATCTCGCCGATGCGGCCCATGGCCTGGGCGTCCGACGACATGATCGAGATGGCGCCGAGGTCGTGCAGGATGTCTTCGGCGGCCATCGTGGAGGGCCGGATCCGTGACTCGGCGAAGGCCCGGTCCTCGTCCACCAGCGGGTTGAGGTGGTGGCAGACCATCACCATGTCGATGTGTTCCTTGACCGTGTTGACGGTGAAGGGCCGGGTGGGGTTGGTGGAGGCGGGCAGCACGTTCGGCAGGCTCGCCATGGTGAGCATGTCGGGGGCGTGGCCGCCGCCGGCGCCCTCGATGTGAAAGATGTGGATCGGATGATCGCCGATGGCCTCGATGGTGTCGGCGACGGTGCCCGCCTCGTTCAGTGAGTCGGCGTGCAGGGCCAGCTGGACGCCGGTCGCCCGGCACACCTCCAGGCACCGGCGCAGCACGGCCGGCGTGGCGCCCCAGTCCTCGTGGATCTTGAACCCGAGAACGCCGGCCTCTACCTGGTTGTACAGGGATTCGGTGGACATGGTGCTGCCCTTGCCGAGCAGCCCGATGTTGACCGGGAAGGCGTCCAGCGCCTCGAACAGCCGGGCGATGTGCCAAGCGCCGGGCGTGACGGTGGTGGCGGTGGTGCCCTCGGCGGGGCCCGTGCCGCCGCCGATCAAAGTGGTGACCCCGGCGGCGAGCGCCTCGTGCACCTGCTCGGGGCAGATGAAGTGCACGTGCGTGTCGATGCCGCCCGCGGTGAGGATCTTGCCGTTGCCCGCGATGACCTCGGTCTCCGGGCCGATCAGGAAATCGGTGGCCCGCTCGTGCCCGTCGTGCAGCCGGTCCATGGTCTCGTCGTTGTAGGCCTTGCCGAGCGCGACGATCCGACCGTCGCGCAGGGCCACGTCGGCCTTGACCACGCCCCAGTGGTCGAGGATGACCGCGCCGGTGATGACCGTGTCGGGCGGCTGCGGGGCGCCGAACGTGGCGGAGTCGCGCGGTGCGCAGGACTGCCCCATCGACTCGCGGATCACCTTGCCGCCGCCGAAGATGACCTCGTTGCCGCTGCGTCCCGGGCCGCCGGCCCAGTCCTCGGTGATCTCGATGCGCAGGTTGGTGTCGGCCAGCCGGATGCGGTCGCCGGCCGTTGGGCCGTACCGGTCGGCGTACTGGACACGGGTCAGCGGCAGATCGATCGTCAGGATCTCCATATCGGACGCGGGCTCCCGCGGCGGTGTGTCCGCCACCAGCTCGGCGAGCGCGCCTGGCGCCTGGTCTGCTGCAGTGTCGGCCGATGCGTCCGGGGCTTCATCCATCGAGTCGCCCTCCGACCTGGCCGCGCAGGCCGGCGACGACGCGCTTGCCCTCGATGGGCACGAGCTTCACCCTCCGGGTGCACTGGGGTTCGAACCGGACCGAGCTGCCGGCGGGGATGTGCAGGCGCTTGCCGTAGGCGGCGGAGCGATCGAAGTCGAGAAGGGGGTTGGCCTCGTAGAAGTGGTAGTGCGAGCCCACCTGGATGGGACGGTCGTCGGTGTTGGTGACCGTCACCGTCGTGATCTCGCGACCTTCGTTGAAGGGCACCTGCGTGGCGCCCTCCGGATGGTCGATCTTCCCCGGATGAATCAGCGACTGCGTCCGCGCTTCCTTTGCGTCCTTCTCCCCGTCTCCCTCGTCGTCCGCGAAGGGGTTGCGGATGGTGACCAGCTTGGTGCCATCAGGGAACGTGGCCTCGATCTGGAGGTCGGAGATCATCTCCGCGACGCCCGGCATGAGGTCGTCCCGGGAGAGGATTTCGTTGCCGGTGGACATGAGCTCGTGGACGGACTTGCCTTCCCGGGCCGCCTCCAGCACGTGCGCCGTGATCAGCGCGACCGCTTCCGGGTAGTTGAGGGGAACCTCCCGCTCCTTGCGTCTACGGGCTACGTCCGCGGCCACATGGATCATCAGGCGTTCCTGTTCATGCGGGGTCAGATGCACCCGCCACCTCGCCTTCGCTCTGCCCCGAGGCGTATTCCCCGGGGGGGGGTCGTCAACGGCGGATCGCCTGGCCTGACCGGCCTACGATCACGTCGCCGCCCGCTGTTCGGCCAAGCGATGACCTCCCGTACCCAACGCCCCAAGTACGGTGACCACCACCTTGTCGCCCTACTGAAAGTAATTGGATGAACACCGAGAGTGATGTGACGCGCGAGTGAGGCATGCGTCACCTGTGACCTCGAAATCGCATCAGCTGCCGGACATAGTCCGGCCATGTCCCGTCCGGCTCACCGCTCGCCCCCGCCGGGCCGACTCGGCGGTGTTACCTGTCACATCACCCTGCGGAAAGAGCGTGAATAGACAGGTTTATTGACAGCTCGGGGTTCGTGCGCCGTTTTTACTCAACAAGCGCTCCCTCTATTTGCGCAAAAGTCATTCCTTCTCCGCCCGGGCGACACGGCGGGCGAGCCGGGGCCTACCGCATCACACGAGGAGACACATCATGGCCAGAAGGAGAGTCCGGGCGCCCTCACTGGCCCTGGCCGTCGTGGCGGCCCTCACCGTGGTGACACCGGCCGCGGCGAACCCGGCCCAGGCGAGGTCGTCCGCGCTGGTGCAGTGCCAGGGGACCGAGTCCGACGCCTACGACCCCGGGGTGATCTTCCAGCCCCGCACCTTCGAGATCACGACCACCGGCCGATTCACCTCCTGCCTGGGCGGAGGCGAGGTGACGGGCGGATCGTACGACGAGCAGTTCAGCATGTCCGCCGGCTGCAACGACCTGCTCGACGGCTTCCAGGGCGCGCGGACCGTCACCTGGAACACCGGGCAGGCCAGCGTCATCGAGGGCACCGGCAGCAGCACCGCCGTGGCCGGGCAGGTCGTCACCACGTTCACCGGCACGGTCACCTCGGGTCCGTTCGCCGGCCGGTCGGTGGTGCAGCTCATCACCCTCCCCCAGCCGGGGCTGCTGAAGTGCCTCACCACCGGCTTCACCGGTGCGACAGGGGTGACCACGCTGACCATCACCTGACCACGCACCGCGAGGTGACGGGGAGCGCGTCGCCCGGAGGTGGGAGCGCGCCGGTCGGCCGGGAACACCGGCCGGCCTGGCGGCATCGAAGCAGGCGTGGCAGCGGGTGGTGGTGCGGCCGACCGATGGGTCCTGCACCCTGTCTCCTGCGGCCCTCGGGAATCCCGGGCCATTTTGATCAGGTGCGGGTGATGCGCAGTCCCGCGGTCAGGGAGGTGAGCTCGCTGATCCGGAGAAGGCGGGCGATCAATGCATAAAGACAGGCGCCGACGGCTGTCGCGGCGCAGACAACGGCGAGCGAACCGCCCGGTCCCGCACCCACGGCCCGGCCGAGACCCGAGGCGACGATCGCGGCGGTGAGCCCGGCGACGACCGCAGCCGCCAGCATCCGCGAGTGAGAGCCGAGCAGGCGATGGCCGTCGATGCGGCCGATTCGACGCCGCAGCAGCTGTGCGGTGATCACGAATCCCAAGGCGTAGGCGATGGCCGTGCATCCGGCGAGGGCGATGACCATATCCGTGCCCGGGTGAAGCCGCGCAGCGGCCAAGCTGCTGACGAGGAGAGCGGCGGAGACCGCGACGCTGATCAGGGCCGGCGTGCGCGTGTCACCGAGGGCGTAGTAGACGCGCAACATGATCTGGTAGCCGGCGAACGGAACCAGCGCCAGCCCGTAGGCGGCCAGCACGACGCCGGTGAGATGGGCCGCGCCGGGTGAGGCGTTCCCGTGCGCGAACAGCAAGGTGGTCAGATGCGGGCCGAGCACGACGAGCGCGGCGGCCGCGGGAAGCAGCACCACGCCGGTCAGCCGCAGGCTCTGGGACAGGTCGGCGGTGACCTGGGACAGGTCGCGTTCGCTTGCCGCCCGGCTCATGCGAGGCAGCATGCCGGTGATCACGGTCACCGCGATGACCGCGTACGGCAGCTGGAACAAGGTGTACGCGTTGGAGAAGACACTGACCGCGCCCGGCCCCGCCTGCGACGCGAGACGGTTGACGACGATCAGCGCGATCTGTGCGGCGGTCACCGACGCGACGGTCCATCCGGCCATCGCCGCGATCCTGCGCACCGCGATGCCGCGGGGGTTGGCGCGCAGCCGCAGGGGGACACCGGCCCGTCGGGTGACCACCGCCAGGACGGCCATCTGGGCGCCGACTCCGGCGCTGGTGCCGATCGACAGCAGCAGCATCTGGCCCTGAGTCAGCGTTTCCATCCGGCCGGTCCCGCCGACCAGCAGGAACGTTCCGGCGGTGGCGATGACGACCAGGTTGTTGGCCACCGGAGCCCACATCGGAGCGGCGAACCGGCCACGGGCGTTCAGGATCGAAGCAAGCGTCGCGCTGATGCCGTAGAAGAGTATCTGAGGCAGGAAGATCCGGGTGAAATCGACGGCCAGCTCACGCTGGGCGAGGCTGAACCCGGGAACGGTCAAATTCACGATGAGCGGAGCAGCGACGATCGTCACCATGACGACCGCTGAGAGCCCGTAAAGCACCAGGGACAGCAGCCGCTGCGCGAACAGGTCCGCGTCGATGTCGTCGTCAGCCGCGCTGCGAACCAGCAGCGGGACCAGCACACTCGCGGCCGCCCCGCCCATCACCAGTTCATAGATGCTGTTGGGAGTGACGTTGGCGGCGGAGTAGGCGTCGAGCAGTCGGGTGCCGAGTCCGAGGGCGGCGACCAGCGCCAGCGTACGGAGAAATCCGGTGATCCGGGAAACCAGGGTGGCCGCCGCCATTGCCCGGCCGGCCCGTAAGAAGCTTTGCCGGTCCGCCATAAAGCATGCCTCTCCTCTTCAATGATCAACGGGTCGATTATTTCCGTTGACCACGTTTCGGAGAAATTCCACACAAACGCAGCAGGGCCTAATGTGGGGACTCCCACCTCGAACTCCAGGTAAATCGGCTGTGCCCAGAGGTGCGGTGCCGGGCTCTCAGGAGCCCGGCACGGTGCGGAGATACCGGGCGGTGGCGCCGATGAGTCCGGACACGCCGTCCGTCAGGCGGGGGTTTCGGCGGTGGCGGTCAGGACGGCGCGGCCGAGGGTGTGGCCGGACATGGTGAAGCCGAGGAGGGCCGGGGTGGCGTCGGCCGGCACGCCGATGTGCTCGACGTCGAGGGCGTGCACCACGACGAAGTAGCGGTGCGGGCCGTGCCCGGCCGGCGGCGCGGCGCCGATGAAGCGGGCCGCGCGGACGTCGTTGGGCAGTTGGAAGGCGCCCTCGGGCAGGCCCGAACCCGTGTCGTCGCCGGCGCCCTCGGGCAGCTCGGTGACGGTGGCGGGGATGTCGGCGACCGCCCAGTGCCAGAACCCGGAGCCGGTGGGAGCGTCGGGGTCGTAGACGGTGACGGCGTAGCTCTTGGTGCCTTCCGGCGCGCCGCTCCAGGACAGCTGCGGGGAGATGTCCTTCCCGCCGGGAACTCCCGAGGAGAACTGCTCGGGCGGCCAGGGGGCACCGTCGCTGACGGTGGTGCTGGTGACGGTGAAGGAGGCCGCCTCGGGGAGGCGGGCGAAGGGGTCGTTGGCGCTCATCGCGTCGTTCCTTTCAGGCCCTGGTGTGGGTGGCGGTGATGCGGCCGACGCAGCCTCGCGCAGAGGCACTGCCGAGCCTTCCTCGGCCGCGCATCGACTATAGCAGCAATAATCGATTATTTGTCGAATCGTCTATGCTGTCCGCATGACCCAGACGGCCCCTCTCCCGGTTACGCCGGGAAAGCAGATGCTCTCCGAGCAGGTCTACGCACACTTGCGGGAGGCGATCATGCGCGGGGACCACGCCCCCGGCGACGCCCTCAAACCCCAGGACCTCGCCAAGGAACAGGGCGTGAGCCTGGCTGTGGTGCGCGAGGCGCTGGTGCGGGTGGTCGGCGAGGGCCTCGCCGACCGGCTGCCCAACCGCGGTTTCGCCGTCCCGGCCTTCTCCGACCGCCGCTGGCAGGAGATCGCGGAGGCCCGCCGGACCATCGAACCGGTCGTGCTGCGCATGTCCGTCGAGCGCGGCGACATCGACTGGGAGGCTCGCGTGCGAGCCGCCCACCACCGCCTGGCCCGCACCCCCGTCTTCACGCCGGAGGAAGGCGAGCACTACAGCGACGCATGGGCCGAAGCCCACCGGGTCTTCCACCGCACGCTGCTGGAGGGTTGCGGCAATCCCGTCCTGCTGGAGACCTGCGACCGGCTGTGGACCGCCAGTGAGCTGGCCCGCCGCTTTTCGGCGCGCCGCACCCCCGGCCGGGACCACGTCGGCGAGCACCGCCGGCTGGAGGAGGCGGCGCTGGCCCGCGACGCCGACACCGCGGCCGAGGCACTGGCCCGGCACCTCACACAGACCGCGGCCGGACTGACCGGCCGCGCCCACCACGAACCCCCGAAGGAAACCTGATGCGTCTCGCCGACCCGGCCCGTCACTGAAGGGGAGCCCGCCGAGCGGGCCGGCCATCGCCGGCGCGACGCCCCGGGCGCCGTATGGATGAGGACCGGCCGGAGACGGCGTCACCCCTGGTGTCCCGGAGCGACACCAGGCCCGGAAAAACACCGGTGCGGACCCCCGGCACCCGCTGGAAGACTGCCGGCATGACCACACCGGGACCGAAGACGGATCTGCACCGCTATCTGCAAGCCGCCCGCGACGCTGTGCTCTGGAAGCTCGACGGACTCACCGAATATGACATCCGCCGCCCACTGACCCCGACGGGCACCAATCTCCTGGGGCTCGTCAAACACCTCGCCGGGGTGGAGGAGGGCTACTTCGGCGAGACGTTCGGGCGGCCGTACGGCGAAGCCCTGCCGTGGATGGCCGACGACGCCGAAGACAACGCGGACATGTGGGCGACCGCGGACGAGTCGCGCGACGACATCGTCGCGCTCTACCGGCGGGTATGGCAGCACTCGGACGCCACGATCGCCGCACTGGCCCTCGAAGCGACCGGTCGCGTGCGGTGGTGGCCGGACGAGCGGAGCGAGGTGACCCTGCACCAGATCCTGGTGCACGTTATCGCGGAGACCAACCGGCACGCCGGTCACGCCGACATCGTCAGGGAACTCGTCGACGGGGTGGCCGGGTTGCGGGACGGGAACCCCAACATGCCCTCCGGGGACCGGGCGTGGTGGGAAAGCTACCGGAACCGGCTGGAGCGTACGGCGCGGGAAGCCGGGCGCGACTGATCCTGCCCCGCCGCCCGTCTCGCGGCCCACCTCGACCGGCTGATCACCGAGTTGGTGGCCGCCCACGACCCACCACGCAGATGCTGGTGATCCGGCTCAGCGCCGGCGACGAGCCCGGGTTCTCTGCAGGCTAGGGCGTCGGGCGGCGGCGCCTGCCCGCGGCGGCGAGCGCCGCTGCCACGAACGAGGCGACGAGTGGGCGGCGGTCCGGCTCCGCCCAGGCGAGGACGATCCGGCTGGCGGGGGCGTCGGCCACCGGAACGCACACGAGTCCCGGCGGCACGGGCTCCACGAGCGAGCGCGGGAGTATCGCGATCGTGCGTCCGAGCGCGATCATCTGGATCATCTGGGGCACGTCCACCAGCTCCGGCCCGGTACCGCCGCCCGGCACGCCCTTCCAGCGCGGCAAGGTCTCCCCCTCGAGATCGGCCAGCCGCAGTTCGTCGCGCGCAGCCAGTCGGTGATCGGTGGGGAGAATCGCGACGCGGTCCTCGACGTGGAGCGTCTCGTACGCCAACCGCGTGAGATCGTCGAACGGCGCGTACAGAAGTGCCACGTCGGCCCTGCCGTCGCGCAGGTAGTCGGCGCGGTCGGTGGCGCCGCCGAAAAGAATGTCGACCCGGCGCGCGTCAGGCTGCTGGGCGTACGCGGTGAGGATCCCCGACAACAGGTTCGCGTCGCCACCCGGTTTGATCACCAGCCGCAGATGCGCGTCGGCGTCACCGGCCTGCCGCGCCTTCTGCGCCGCGGCGCTGACCGCGTTCAGCGCATGGCGGCCGTGATGCAGCAAGGCCTCCCCCGCTGCCGTGAGCGAGACGTGTCGGCTCGAACGCGCGAGCAGCCTCACACCGAGCCGGGACTCGACGCGCCGGATCGCTTTCGACAGCGCGGGCTGCGCGATCGACAGGCGCACCGCGGCGCGGCCGAAGTGCAGCTCTTCCGCGACCGCGACGAAGTACTCGAGCTCGCGCGTCTCCAGCTCAACCATTCCCGTAGGTTATCGCCCGGTGCCCAGTCGGTCTTGGACTCCGCACCGACTGCGCTGTTTGGATGGGTTCATGCTCAACCACACGATGATTGTCTCCTTCGACCAGCCCATCCCTGATGCCGAGCTCGATCAATACCTGAAAGACATCGAAAACCTGATGCTGGGGTCCGGCCACGTCCAGACGTTGTCGGCCCGGCGCCACATCCGCGTGCCGGCAGACGACCACAGTCCCGTCTTCGTTGCCAGCGCGATCGTGCAACTCGGGCTTGCCGACCTGGACGCACTGAACGCGGTCTTCACGGTGCCCGGCGCCGAGGAGCTCATCCGGCGCTGGCAGTCGCGGTACCCCTACAAGGTCGTCTGGACCAATCACGAGGCCCTGTCGTGACGGACTTCGCGGGAAAGGTCGCACTGGTCCCCGGCGCCGGCAGCGGAATCGGCCGCGCGAGTGCGCTCGAATTCGCCTTCGACAACGCGGGCGTTCCGTCCACCAGCCGTCAGCTCACCGCCATGACGTGCGACGAGTGGGACCGGGTCATCCGCGTCAACGCCCTCTGCCCCGCCCCGACCCGCACCGAGATGTACGGAAGTGTCGCGACGCTTCTCACCTGAGCGTGCGCTGCCTGACCTGTCCCACCCGGTTGCCCCCGGTTCGTCCGACGCCAAGGTGTCCGACGAGGGATCACGTGGCGGAGGTCGGGGCCGGCGAGGTAGTCGCAGGCGACGATGGTGCGCACGGCGGCGGTCCATGCGTTCGCTCCGGCACCGCACGAGCAGGGCTTCCCGCAGCCGGTCCTCCGTCGGCTCCGGCAGTGCCTAGTAGGCGAGTTCTCCGATGCCTCCATCGACGCGCAGGACGGTGCCGGCGGTGTAGGCGGACTCGTCAGAGGCCAGGTAGACCGCCGCCTTCGCCAGCTCGGTGGCGGTGCCGATGCGATGGAGGGGCACGGTCTGCCGGAGTTCGTCGTAGATGGCGGCCTGTCGCTCGGGACCGAGCGACTTGAACGTGTCCGTCAGGGTCGGCCCAGGGCTCAGCCCGTTGACCCGGATGCCCCGGTCCTTCAGCTCATAGGTCAGCCCACGAGAAAAGGACAGCAGGCCTGCCTTGGCGGCACCGTAGACTGCCGCGTTCTCATGCCCGATGAAAGCGGAGACAGAGCCGACAAGGATGACCGAGGCTTGCCGTGAAAAGAGCGGCAGCAAGGCCTTGACCAGGAAGAACGGCCCCTTGAGGTTGGTGGCGACGAGCCTGTCGAATGCCTCCTCTGTCCATGCCTCGATCGGGAGATGGGTGACATCGGCGGCGTTGCTCATCACGATGTCGAGCCGCGGCCACTCCTCCTGCAGCCGCGCCGCGAGTGCCGCCTGGCCGGGCACATCGCCGGCGTCGCTGAGGATGGGCAGCAGCGGGCCGTCCAGCTGCCGGGCGGCCTCATCCAGCCGTTCCCGCGAGCGGCCGGTGATCGCGACAGTCGCTCCCTCGGCGAGGAACTCGCGGGCGGTCTCAAGCCCGATGCCGCTCGTCCCGCCCGTGATCAGTGCGTACTTTCCCTCAAGACGACCCATTGAACTCATTCCCCTCACTCACGCCTAGGGCGTGTGGCTCTGGTAACGGTGGTTCCGGCAACGATGACGGGCCATCCCCGCCATCACGGGGCACCCGCCAGGGGCCGGCCTCCTCACTGCGGACGTGGCCCCTGGCAGGCGCGTCCGGGGTTAGATGGCGGTCCGGCCTCCGTCGGCGGCCACCACGGCACCGGTCACGTAGCTTGCCTGGTCACTGGCGACGAAGGCGATGACCTGGGCGACCTCGGCGGGGTCGGCGGTGCGCCTGAGCGCGGTCGTCAGTCCCATGCCGCCGAGGTCCGGTCCCATGGCCGCCACCACCTTGGAGGTGGTCATCGGGCCGGGCGACACGGCGTTGACGCGCACGTTCGAGGCGGCGAACTCGGCCGCCCAGGTGCGTGTCAGGGACTCAAGCGCTGCCTTGGTGGCACCGTAGACCGCCATCGGAGGCATGCCCAGGCCGGCGGCGGTGGAGCTGACGTTGACGATGCTGCCGCCCCCGCGGGCGGCCATCTTCGGTGCGAGCCGGGCGACCAGGGCGAACGGCGCGCGCACGTTGACCGCGAAGGCGGCGTCGTAGGCGGCGATGTCCTGGTCGGCGGTCGCGCTGAAGGGGACGACGCCCGCGTTGTTGACGAGGATGTCCACCGCTCCGGCGTCCTCGGCCAGCCGCTGCACGGCCTGCGGGTCGGCCAGGTCGGCGGGAACGAAGCGCACGGTGCCGGTCGCGCTCCTCCGCACGTCGTCCACGACCTGGGCGCCGCGGTCCGGGTCGGTGCCGGTGACGATCACGTTGGCCCCGCCGGCGGCGAGGATCCTCGCTGTCGCGTGTCCGAGCCCGCCGATGGCGCCCGATCCGGTGATCAGTGCCGTCTTTCCCTCGAAGTCCACGTGGTCCTGCCTCTCGTCCGGCGGCACGCTCGCGCCGCCGACTTCCGTGTGGTCGTTCAATAAGTCGGTCAGCCCTCACCGTACGGTTTTTTGTGCAGGCGGTCAAAAAGTCCTAGCCTGGGGGTGTGGCACGGACAGGACGCCCCCGCGCATTCGACAAAGACCAGGCCCTGGAGCGCGCGCTCCTCCTGTTCTGGTCGCGGGGCTACGGAGCGACCTCCGTTCAGGACCTCGTCGACACGCTGGCCCTGGAGCGGGGCAGCCTGTACGGCGCTTTCGGCGACAAGCGGCAGTTCTACCTGGCCGCGGTCCAGTTGTACTGGGACACCTACGAGCGCCAGCTGGTCACGGCACTGGAGGCCGGACCGGTGCTGCCGGCGCTGCGCGAGGTGCTCGCCAATCCGGCCCGGGCGCAGGAGTACGCCTCGGAGGCCGGCGTTCCGCAAGGGTGCATGATCGGCAACACCACCGCCGAACTTGTGCCGCAGGATGCCGAGGCCCGCGAAATCGTCGCCCGCTCGCACGCCCGCTTCACCCAGATCGTCGCCGACGCCCTGCGGCGCGCGCAGGCCGACGGCGAGGTCACCCAGGCCGCCGCCCCCGAGGCCCAGGCGCAGCTACTGCTGTTCACCGTCCAGGGCCTTTCCCTGGTCTCCCGCGCGGGACTCGACACGGCCGCCGCGCTCGCCGCCGTTGATGCCCTGATCGACGCCCTTCGCGCTTGAAGAGTTGAATGCCGGCCCACTCCTCTCCCCCGCCTCCGCCCCGTCACGTCGCCCGCAGCGACAGCGGCAGCGGCGCCCCGCCGCGCTGCCGCTGCGGGCGACCCGCACGGCAGCGCCCTCAGCCCGCCCGGGGCGCCGTCCATCGGACGAGGAACGCCTCCGCCCCCGCGACCCGTACGCGCTGCAAGTGCACAGGCGTGAGGCCGTGACGGATGCCGAGCGGCAGCTCGGCGACGCCCGGGAGCAGGACCACGGCGGTCCCGCCGGGCACGAGCACCCGGCGCACCTCGGCCCACCATCGTCCGGCGGACGCGGCGAGCAGGCCTCCGGGGGCGACCTGGCCACCCCAGGGCGGATTGGCCAGCACGCGGTCGGCGACGCCGTCCGGCACCGGCAGACGGCCTGCGTCGGCCCGGGCGACGGCGACGGGCAGCCCCGCGGCGTTCTCCCGCGCGGCCGTCACCGCCTCCCAGGCCAGATCGAACCCCAGCAGACGAGCCGTGGGCCGCTGCCGGGCCGCCTCGATCAGCGGCGTCCCCGCGCCGCAGCAGGGATCGACGACCGTGTCCCCGGGCTCGACGCCGGCCATGGCCACCATGGCGGCGGCGAGCGGAGGATGCAGGGTCCCCGGGACGGACCGCCGCTTGTACGCCCGCCGGTGCAGGGGGCGCTCGCCGATCCGCAGCAGCAGCGTGGCCCGCTCGCCGTCGAGAGTGACCCGCCAGCCGCTGTGCCCCGGCGGCGGCGCGCCGCCGCCGCGCCGCGAGTGGTAGCCGACCCCCAGGCGGGCGGCCAGGGCGTGCCCGACCGCGTCCTCCACGTCGTACCTCGTGAAGGTGCGCCTGCCGAGGAACGACGCCGACACCTCGACGCCGGTGAGCGCGCCGGGACCGCCGTGGTCGTGGCGCAGCCGCTCCAGCGCGGCGAGGTCGGCGGCGTCCGCGAGGCCGGCGAGCGCGGCGGCCCCCTTCCGCGACGTGCCGGCGTCGGGGCCCTGCGCGGCCAGCAGGAACACGTCGTCCGCCGTGCGCAGACCCAGTGCGAGGCCGCGCGGCGCGGGGGACCGCGACGCGCGGAAGTGCACCTCGCGATGCCCGATATGAGTGATCGTGCCGAGCCGGAGCCGCAGTATCTCGGCGGCGACCGTCGGCTCCAGCCCGTGGACGCACCGCGCCACCAGGCTCACCGCCGTCATGGGACGGCGGGAGCACTGGGACGCGGAGCGGTGAGAGTGACAGCGCGTGCGCGCATCGTGATCGTTCTTCTCCCGCGTCAGCCCGGGACGGCACCCCGCCGTCCCGCCTCGTCGGCGACGGGCGGATCCTCGCTTCGCCGACGGCGGCTAGCGGAGGTGGAAGAAGAACGTGAACGTCACGGGCGTGATCCTAGGGCCCGCACGTAGGCCCGATCAATCTCCACGCTCCCGGCCAGCACGCGCACCGCGGCGAACGCGTCGGCGAGAGACCGATCGCCCAGCTCACGGAAGCGGGCCAGCTCGGGGACGTCCCCCGCGCGGGTCATCTCGGCCTGCACGACGTGCAGGTTCTCCTCGGCCACTCCCAGGTTCCGCAGGTACGCGCGCAGGTAGGGCGTCTGGAAATCGAAGCCCTCCCGCGGGGTGCCGGGGCCGTAGGCGCCGCCCCGGGCGGTGACCACGATCACGGTCGTGCCGCGCAGGCGGCTGTCTCCGGTGGCGGGATCGACGTACGCCCCCGGGAACGTCACCCGGTCGATCCACGCCTTGAGCGCGGCGGGCACCGTGAAGTTGTACATCGGGCAGCCGATCAGCACGGTGCGCGCCGCCAGCAGTTCGTCGATCAGCGGCAGCGTCAGTGCCCATTCGCGTTCCTCGGCCGGGTCGGCGGTCATCGCGGCCACCCGCGCCGGCGGGACGAGGCCGTGCCGCTCCACCCGGCGGCCGAGCGTCGTGTAGGCGTGGGACACCAGCGGCACGGGGTCGGCCGCCAGATCCCGGTACCGGTACCCGCCCCTGCCGTGCCGCCGGCACCAGGCCTCGGCGAACGACGCCGTCAGCCGCCGGGTGACCGAATCCCCCGGAAGACTCGCGCTGGAATCGACATGCAGCAGTGAAAACACCTGTCACTTCTCCTTCCTCGTGTACGTCATGGAGATGACGAGACGGCACGGGGGAAAGGTGACCGATGGGCGAGCACGACATGGCGGAGCTGTTCGAGACCTACCGTCCTCATCTGCGCGCGGTCGCCCACCGCATGCTGGGCGTCGCGGGTGAGGCCGACGACGCCGTCCAGGAGACCTGGCTGCGGCTGAGCCGCTCCGACGTCGGCGAGGTGGCGAACCTCGGCGGATGGCTGACCACGGTCGTCCCCCGCGTGTCCCTCGACATGCTCCGCGCCCGCGCCGCGCGCCGGGAGGAGGCCGAGCCGTGGCCGTACGACCAGGTGTGGGGCGACCGGACGGCGGACGACGCGGGCGACCCCGAGCAGGAGGCGGTGCTGGCCGACGCCGTGGGCCGGGCGCTGCTCGTGGTGCTGGACACGCTGACTCCCGCCGAACGGATCGCGTTCGTGCTCCACGACGTGTTCGCCGTGCCGTTCGACCAGATCGGTCCCATCGTCGGGCGGTCGCCCGTGGCCGCCAAGAAGCTCGCCAGCCGGGCACGTCACCGGCTGCGCGGCAGGACCGGGACCGTCGGCGCGCGGGCCGCGCGGCACCGGCGCGTCGTGGACGCCTTTCTCACCGCCTCACGCGAGGGCGACTTGGAGGCGCTGATGGCGGTGCTGGCGCCCGGAGTGGTGCGCCGGGCCGACGCGGCCGCGGTGCCCGCGGGCACGCCGACGGTGGTGCGCGGGGCGCGGGCCGTCGCGCGGGAGACCGTCGTCCTCGGCCGGCGGGCCCGGTTCGCCGAGCCGGCGCTCGTCAACGGCGCCGTCGGCATCGTGGTGGCGCCGCGCGGCCGGCTGCTGCTCGCTCTCCGCGTGAAGGTCGAGGGCGAGCGGATCGCCGAGATCGATGTGATCGCCGACCCCGCGCGCCTGCGCACCCTCGACCTCGCTCTCATCGACGCCACCCCGTGCGGGTGAACGGGCGCTCTGGTGTAGGGTGCCGATCACGGCGGCGACGACGCGAGGAGGTGAGCCCCATTACCGCTGAACAGGTCGGGTGCTCCCCTCATCCCGTGCGTACGGTCGCGTAGAGGCAAGGCGACCGCGGGAGCGCCCTCGGCACACCGAAAGGCTCTCCCCTTGTCACTGTCCTTCTCCCCCGCTCTTCCCCCGATCGTGGCCCGGCTGCGGGCCGCCGGATGCGTGTTCGCCGAAGACGAGGCCCGTCTTCTGGCCTCCGCCGCGCGTACCCCCGCCGAGCTCGACGACATGGTGAACCGGCGCGCCGCCGGCTTGCCCCTGGAACACGTCCTCGGGTGGGCGGAGTTCTGCGGGCTGCGGCTGGCCGTCGGCCCGGGGGTCTTCGTGCCCCGGCCGCGCACCGAGTTCCTGGTCCGCCAGGCCGCCGCGCTCGCCGGGCCGGGCGCCGTCGTCGTCGACATGTGCTGCGGCTCGGGTGCGATGGGCGCGGCGCTGGCGGCCGTCGCCGGGCCGATCGAGCTGCACGCCGTGGACGTCGACCCCGCCGCCGTACGCTGTGCCCGCCGCAACCTCGCCCCGGCGGGCGGTGCGGCGGTGGGCACCGTGTACGAAGGCGACCTGTACGCGGCCCTGCCTGCCGCCCTTCGCGGCCGGGTGGACGTCATCGTCGCCAGCCCGCCGTACGTGCCCACCGACGCGATCGGGCTGCTGCCGCCGGAAGCACGCGTACACGAGCCGCAGGTCGCGCTCGACGGCGGCGCGGACGGGCTCGACGTCGTACGGCGGGTCGTCGCCGAGGCGGGCGGCTGGCTCGCGCCGGGCGGACACCTGCTGGTGGAGACGAGCGGAGGCCAGGCGGAGCGGACCGCCGAGGCCGTCGCCCGCGCCGGGTTGGCCGCCCGCCTGACGCGCGACGACGAGCTGGACGCGACCGCCGTGATCGGAACCAGGCCGGCCGGTGCGCGCGGGCCCGGTGGCGGCCCGCGCGAAGAACCGGTTGATCGGCTCCGGGTGCCCACGTCCGGGCCCGGGGCGACCGAAGGAGCACATCCGTGACAGACGCGACGTCGTTCCTGCTGGAACGCCTGCACGCGGCCGGCCTGACCGACGTCGTCGCGGTCGAGCCGGCCACTGGAGGCCTCGCCGCGACCGCGGGGCTCGCGCGCCGCGGTGACGGCACGTCGGTGTTCGTCAAGGCGTTCGGCGAGCCGCCGTCGGACGACGCCTTCGCCGCGGAGGCCGAAGGGCTCACCGTGCTGCGCGAGGCGGGCGGCATCGCCACGCCCGAGATCATCGACGTGGACCGCGACCTGCTCGTGCTGTCCGTGCTGCGGCCCCGGCCGGACACCGGGGCTTTCTGGGAGCGGTTCGCGCATGCGCTCGCCCACCTGCACACCACCACGCGATACCCCCGATTCGGGTGGCACCGGGACAACTGGCTGGGCCGCCGCCGGCAGGTCAACACCTGGGATGACGACGGGTTCGAGTTCTTCGCCCAGCACCGTCTGCTGCGCTGGCTCGGCGAGCCTCGCGTCCGGGAGGCGCTCGACACCGCGGACCGGACGGCGCTGGAGCGGCTGTGCGACCGGCTGCCCGAGCTGTTGCCGGTCAGGCCCCCGTGCCTGACGCACGGCGATCTGTGGGCGCTGAACGTCATGGCCACCCCCGACGGGCGTCCCGCGCTGATCGACCCGGCCGTGTCGTACATGTGGGCCGAGGTCGATCTGGCCCACCTGTGGACGACGGCGCCGCCGCCCGAGGCGCAGGTGTTCTTCGATGTGTACGCCGAGCTGACCGGGCTCGACCGCGACTGGCGCGAACGCATGCCGATCCTCCAGCTACGCCAGCACCTGGCCGTGATCGCCCAGTTCGATCCCGACTGGGGCGCCGCCGACCTCGCGCGCGTCACGCTCGCCCCGTTCCGGCGGCGGCCGTGAGCTCGGCCGTGAGGTCGGCTTAGGGCCCGGGGCGGCGGCGGCCGCCGGAGACAAACCGGTTGATCGGCTCCCTGCGCTCTCGTCTGTCGTCGGGTCGTGCTTTCCCACGTGCGGCTGCCGTCGGCCGAGACCCAGGAGCAGTTCATGGCCGTCCGGCGGGACGAGTCCCGTCTCGGCCCGGCCGTCTCCGCCCTGGTAAGCGGTCTCGGGCTCGGCGGCGAACGCGTCGAGCGCTTCGCCGCCGGGTCGCTGCCGGTCTACGCGGTGGGTGACCGGCATGTGCTCAAGCTCTGCCCCGAGGTCTGCCTGCCCCAGGCGTACGACACGGAGCTGACCGTCCTGCGGGCCGTCGAGGGGCACCTGCCTGGTCGCGACGCCGCCGTGGGCGAGGCACGCGGGAGTACGAGTTCGCCTCGGTGGGGTTGTTCTTCTCCTGCGGCGAGGGCGAGATCCTGCGCCGGCTGCTCCTCGCGTACGGCTACCGCGACCGCGACCTGGGCGAGCAGCTGCGCCCAGCGCCTGCCGTACTTCTTGCCCAGGCCCCGGGTGCGCAGGACGGCGCCCACGCGATGTCCTCCTGTGAGGCGGCCCGGAAGGTGGTCATGAACAGGGCCTCGATGCTCTCGTCGTCGAGACCGGCCAGACGGGCCTTGGCCAGCCGGCGGCGCAGGTCCTGACGCAGGCGTCCGTGCGCGGCCAGGGAGGCGTCGGTCAGCGTCCGGGTGACGAACGTCCCCACCCCCGGGCGGGCGGCCGCCAGGCCCTCGTGCTCGAGTTCCCGGTACGCCTTGAGCACCGTGTTCGGATTGATCGCCAGCCGGGCCACCACGTCCTTGACGGTCGGCAACGATCACTGGTGGCCGAGGCCGCGATTCCTCAGGCGGCCTTGCGCAGGGCGTACACGGCGGCGCCCGCGGCGAGCACGGCTGCCCCGGAGACCACCGAGGACGGCGGCAGGGCGAAGGCGAGGATCAGGCACCCGGCCAGGCCGAGGGCGGGCACGGCCCGCGGGGGGCGTCCCTCGGCCGCGGTGAGGGTCCAGGCACTGGCGTTGGCGATGGCGTAGTAGACCAGCACGCCGAAGGAGGAGAACCCGATCACGCCGCGCAGGTCCGCGGTGGCGGCCAGGACCGCCACCACCGCGCCGACGGCCAGCTCGGCCCGGTGCGGCACCGCGAAGCGGGGGTGGACGGCGGCCAGCGCGTGCGGCAGGTGCCGGTCACGGGCCATGGCCAGCGTCGTGCGGGACACCCCGAGGATCAGCGCCAGCAGCGAACCGAGCGCGGCCAGCGCGGCGCCCGCGCGTACGACCGGGGCCAGGCCGGGATGCCCGGCCTCCCGCACGACGGCGGCGAGGGGGGCGGCCGCGTTCCCGAGGCCCGCGCCGCCCAGCACGGCGAGCGCGGACACCGCGACGGCCGCGTAGACGACCAGGGTGACCGCCAACGCGATCGGGATCGCCCGGGGGATGGTCCGCGCCGGATCCCGGACCTCCTCGCCGAGGGTGGCGATACGGGCGTATCCGGCGAAGGCGAAGAAGAGCAGACCCGCCGCCCGCAGCACCCCGCCGGGAGTTGCGCCGGCTCCGGCGCCCAGCCGCGCGGGGTCCGCGGCGGCGTAGGTCAGGCCCGCGACGACCACGGCGGCCAGCACCGCGAGGACCACCCCGACGATGACCCGGGTGAGCCAGGCGCTCTTGTGGATCCCCACGTAGTCGACCGCGGTCAGCGTCACCACGGCCGCCACCGCCACCGCGTGGGCCTGCTCCGGCCACACGTAGGAACCGACGGTCAGCGCCATCGCCGCGCAGGAGGCGATCTTGCCGACCACGAACGCCCACCCCGCCAGATAGCCCCAGAACTCCCCCAGCCGCTCCCGCCCGTACACATACGTGCCGCCGGAGGCGGGGTAGCGCGCGGCCAGCCGGGCCGAGGAGGTCGCGTTGCAGTAGGCGACCACCGCCGCCGCCCCCAGCCCGAGCAGCAGCCCGGACCCGGCCACGCGCGCCGCCGGGGCGAAAGCGGCGAAGACTCCGGCGCCGATCATCGAACCCAGCCCGATGACCACGGCGTCGGCCGGGCCCAGCCGCCGCTTCAGCGGCCCCTGCCCGGGGCGGGACGGCGTGCCCGCCATGGCGACCTCCAGTGACGAGGGGTTCCGGCAGTCTCAGGGCCACAGGCGGTGCCGCGCCCAGCCGGACTCCTGGCGCGTGTAGCGCAGACGGGTGTGGCGGCGGTCGCGGTCCGCCTGCCAGAACTCCACGTCGTCGGCGCGGACGCCGTACAGGGTCCATCCCGGCGCGACCACCCCGGGGTCGGCCTCGATCTCGGCGTGCGCCGTGCGGAGCGCGTCGTCGAGGTCGGACGGGTCGTCCAGGACCTGCGACTGGCGGCCGGTCAGGGCGTCGGCACGGGCGCCCGGGGACCGGGCGAGGAAGTCGGCGGCGGAGCGCTCGGCGCCCGCCGGGACCACCACGCCCCGCACCCGGACCTGACGGCCCTGCTCGGGCCAGTGGAAGCACAGGGCGGCGTACGGATTGCGGGCGAGCTCGCGGCCTTTGCGGCTGCCCGCGCTCGTCGCGAAGAACCAGGTGCCGTCCGCTTCGAGGTCCTTGCAGATCAGCACGCGGGAGGAAGGCCGTCCGGCGGCGTCGGCCGTCGCCAGCGACATGGCGTGCGGTTCGCGCACCCCGGCCTTCACGGCCGAAGTCAGCCATTCCACGAAAAGGGCGACCGGATCGGACGGCGCGGCGTCGACGTCGAACTCCGGCAGTTCGGTGTCGAAGACCGCGAGGCTCCGCAGCAGATCACGGATCGACCTCGCCGGACCGTTGTCCCCCACGATCACTCCTCCACTTCGAGTCTCGATGATGACCGGTCGCCACCATGCTTCACCACCGCCAGCCCGCCGCCCGCTCCGCGTACGCCGCGAGTGCGGCCCGGCATGACCCCTCGGCAGTATTCCAGCACCGGAAACACCGCCCGCTCACCGATCGCCGAAGCTCTGCCGCGCCATCACACCGCGCCATCACGCCGCCGGCCTCGTCACCGTGGCCGGCGCCGGCAGCCGGCCCGGACCACGAGTTCACCCGCACGCCGTACGGGTGCTGCGCGAGCGCTACGGCATCGACATCGCCGACCGGCGGCCCCGCCGGCCGGTCGCGTGACACGGATGGCCGGGCGAAGCGTTTACCCGCGCCGCCGCGTGGCGTCCGGCCGTGCGGGGGAGTCTCCGATCGCGTACGAGAACGCGGGCGGCGCCCGACGACCGGGCGAGGACGGAGACGGCGTGGACGATCGTGGTTCACCGGCGGTGCGCCGCCGCGACCTGCTCGGCCTGCCCGCCGCCCTCGCGGGGGCGGTGACCGTCGCGGCCCCCGCGGCGGCGGCCGCGCCGCGAGCCCCCGAACGGGAGGCGGAGGTGACGCCGCCCGAGGACCTCATGCGCGAGCACGGCGTGCTGAAGCGTCTCCTGCTCGTCTACCGGGAGGGCATCCGGCGGGCCGAGGGCGGCGAACGGGTGCCCGCGCAGCCGCTGAACGCCGCCGCCCGCATCATCCGCGGCTTCATCGAGGACTACCACGAGCAGCTGGAGGAGAAGTACGTATTCCCCCGGCTGCGCGAGGCCGGCAGGCTCACCGGCACCGTCTCGGTCCTGCAGCTGCAACACCGACGAGGACGCGAGCTGACCGGGCGCATCCTCACCGCCACCCGGCGTACCAGGGGGGCCAGGGCCGCCCACACCCTGGTCGCCGACATGGCGGCGTTCGTCCGCATGTACGAGCCGCACGAGGCGCGGGAGGACACGGTGGTGTTCCCCGCCTTCCGTCAGGTCGTGCCCTCCAAGGAGTTCCTCCGCCTGGCCGAGGTCTTCGAGGACGAAGAGCACCGGCGTTTCGGGCCGCGCGGCTTCGAAGGCGTGGTCGACCAGGTCGCCGACATCGAGAAGGCGCTCGGCATCTACGACCTGTCCCGCTTCACCCCCGCCGGATGACGGATCGCCCCAACCGTCAGGGGTCGTCGTCGAGACGGGCGGCGCGGGCGTTGAGGTAGCGCCGGCGCGGCAGGCTCGCCGCCCGCCGGGCCGCCGCCAGGTAGGCCTCCCGCGCCGCCGCCCGCTCCCCCGCCAGCTCCAGAAGGTGCGCGCGAACCGCGGGCAGGCGGTGGTCGCGGGCGAGCCGTTCGTCGCCCTCCAGGCCGCCGAGCAGGTCCAGCCCCGCCCGCGGGCCCCGGCTCATCGCCACCGCGACCGCGTGGTTCAGCGCCGTCACGGGGTTGTCCGACATCCCCGACAGCACCGCGTACAGCGCGGCGATCTGCGGCCAGTCGGTCGCCTCCGCGCTCGGCGCCTCGTCGTGCAGGGCGGCGATCGCCGCCTGGATCTGATACGGCCCGGGCGCTCCCCGCGACAGCGCCGCGTCGACCAGCGCCACGCCCTCGGCGATGCGGGCGGCGTCCCACAGGGCGCGGTCCTGCTCGGCCATCGGGATCGGCGTGCCGTCAGGGGCGGTGCGCGCGGCGCGGCGGGCCTCGGTGAGGAGCATGAGCGCGAGCAGCCCGGCCGCCTCGCCGTCGTCCGGCAGCAGCCGGTGGACGATGCGGGCCAGGCGGATCGCCTCGGTCGTCAGGTCCTCACGGAGGGGCCAGGTCTCCCCCGCGTACCCCTCGGTGAAGACCAGGTAGAGCACGTGGAGGACCGCGCGCAGCCGCGCGGCGCGGTCGGCACTCGCGGGCATGCCGAACGGGACACCGCTGTCCCTGATGCGCTGCTTGGCCCGGGTGATGCGCCGGGTCATGGTCGCTTCCGGCGCCAGGAACGCCCGCGCGATCTGCGCGGTGGTCAGGCCGCCGACCGCACGGAGAGTGAGGGCGATCTGCGAGGCGGGCGGCAGCGCGGGATGGCAGCACAAGAACAGCAGGATCAGCGTGTCGTCGGCCCCGGCCGCGGACAGGTCCGCCGCGGGCGCGAGCCGCCACTCGGCAATCGCCCGTCTGCCGGCGACGTCCTCCCGGCCGCGCCGGGCCTGCTCGGCGCGCAGCAGGTCGGTGAGCCTGCGGCCGGCGACGGTGACCAGCCACCCCAGCGGGTTGTCCGGCAGGCCGTCCCGCGGCCAGCGGCCGGCGGCGGCGAGCAGCGCCTCCTGCACGGCGTCCTCGGCGGTGTCGAAGTGGCCGTATCGGCGCACGACCGCGCCGAGGACCCGCGGCGCCAGCCGGCGTAGCAGGTCCTCGGTCTGTTCTCCCGGCGTCGTCACAGTTCCAGCTCGGCCGGCGAGCCGGCGATCGGGCGCACGTCCACGTACCACTCGTGCGCCTGCGCCGCGCCCTGCGGATGCGGGGTGCGGGCCAGGCGTGCGGCGATCTCCGTGGCCCGGTCGAAACCGTCGCACTCCACGATCGTGTAGCCGGCCAGGACCTCCTCCGTCTCGGCGTACGGGCCGTCGGTGACGACGGGCACGCCCTCACGCAGCCGGATCCTGCGGGCGTGGACGGGGGCGGTCAGTCCCTGGGCGTCGACGAACTCGCCGGACTTCACCAGGTCGTCGTTCCACTCCGCCATGAACGCGTGCATCGCCGCGACGTCGTCGGCCGACCACACGGGCCCGCCGCCCGGCCGTCCCGCCAGGACGTCGTAGTCCTGCTGCGAGCCGTACAGCATGATCATGTATTTCACGGTCTGTTCCTCTCCGCCGGGCGCCTTCGTCGCGCCGCTCCACCATGGACGTCGGAGCCGGCCGCCCGATCCGGACACACTCGGTGAACACGAGAGACGTCCCGCCCGCTCGCTGTGCAGGAGACTGTGCCGGAGCGGGCGCGGTCCTGTCACGCCGGCGGCATGGGCGAAAGTTTCACGCGCGAGCGCCGGGGTCCGTGCCCCGGAGCAGCACGCACTCCCCCCGCCGTGCGGTACGCGGAGGCCGGCCGCTGGCGCGAGCGCCTGCAGTTGATCAGTGTGTGCGGCATGGCGTACTGGGCAGGCGCGTCGCGGCTCGCGGCGATCGCGGCGACCACTGTGGCATCGGCCGTGCTGTTCTCGCCGGTGGCGGCGGCCCCGGCGACGGCGCGAGTGCAGAGCGTGGAGGGCGTGGAGGGCGCCGCGGACTTCGCACCACAGCCGGATCCGCGCGAGGATCCACGGCAGGACCCGCGGCGACATCCCGGGCGGCCGAGAGGGCAGGACCTGCGCTGGGGTGACTGCGCGGGGGTCGACGACCCCGCCCTGCGCTGCGCGGAGGTCACCGTGCCGCTGGATCACCGCCGTCCGCACGCGCGGACGATCACGATCGCGATCTCACGGCTGCCCGCGACCGATCCGGCCCGCCGCAGGGGCGTGCTGCTCACCACCGGAGGCGGCCCCGGCGGGCCGGGTGTGCCACTGCCGTCGAGCCTGGCGCCCCAGCTGTCCCCCGAGGTGCGGGCGCGCTACGACCTGATCGGCTTCGACATCCGCTTCGTCGAGCGGAGCACGCCCATCGGCTGCGGGCAGAGCGTGGAGGAGCCCGGCGGCTACTGGGTGCGCACCGCCGCTCCCGGGAGCTTCGCCGCCGACACCGCCGAAGCCCGCGCGTACGCCCGCGACTGCGTGCGCGCCGCCGGGTGGGCCCTGCCCCACGCAACGACGGCCAACGCGGCCCGCGACATGGACGTCATCCGGGCCGCGCTCGGCGAGGAGAAGATCTCCTACCTCGGCGGGTCGTACGCGGGAATGCTCGGGGCGACCTACAGCACCCTGTTCCCCGGCCGGGTGGACCGGTTCGTGCTGGACAGCCCGCCCTACGGCGACACCGCGTGGCGGCCGTACGAGCTGGCGCGCACCCCCGCGTTCGAGGCCGGGGCCGCCTCCTTCGCCGCCTGGACGGCCGAGCGGAACGCCGGCTACGGCCTCGGCGCCACCGCGCAGGAGGTCACCGACGCGGTCACCGGGCTCATCCGCCGCGCCGCGACGAGCCCCCTCGTCGTCGCGGGACACGCCTGGACCGGCGGCGAACTGGGGTCGCTGCTCGTCGCCGGCATCTACGACGAGCGTACCTTCGGGCTGGTCGCGGCGGCCTTCGCCGACCTCTCCGCCGGGCGGGAGCCGTACGTGCCGTTCCCCCTCCGGCCGCTGCCGCCCGCCGGGGTGCCGGGCGTCCCCGCCGACAACCACACGGCGACCAACATGGCCTACCGGTGCGGGGACGGCCCCTGGCCGCGCGACCCCCGCGACTACCTGCGCGACCTCGCCTCCTACGGCGCGCGGTATCCGTTGTTCGGGCCGGCCAACGCCAACATCACGCCGTGCGCCTTCTGGCCCCGGATCAAGGACGAGCCGGTGCGGCTGTCGGCCAACCGCGCGCCCGGGGTCCTGGTGACGGCCGCCCTGCGGGATGTGGCGGTGCCGATCGCCAACAGCCGCGCCGTCGCCGCGCACATCCCCGGCTCGCGGCTGGTGACCATCGACGCCCACACCCACGCGCCGTACCCCGCGTTCGGCGACGCCTGCCTCAACGGCGCCGTCGACGACTTCCTCACCACCGGGACGCTGCCGCCCACCGACGTCGCCTGTCGACACGCGCGGGCCATGGAGTGAACCTCACGCGACGCGTTCACCGGCTGGAGGTTCGGGACCTGCCCGATCCGGCTGAACGGTCAGCGGGTGAGAAGGGCCCGCAGCGCCCCGGCGACGCCGGCCGGGTCCTCCTCGGCCATGAAGTGCCCGGATTTGACCGTCGTGTGCACCAGGTCGGGGGCCCAGGCGCCCCACAGCGCCACGGCGTCGTACCCGAGCGCGGCCCCCCAATCCTGCTGCAGCACGGTCACCGGCATCCGCAGCCGGTTCCCGGCCTCCCGGTCCGCCCGGTCGTGGTCCACGTCGATCCCCGCCGACGCACGGTAGTCGGCCACGATCGAGGGCACCGCCGCCCGGCAGGCCTCCAGGTAGGCGGCGCGTACGTCGGCGGGGATCGCCCCACGGTCGCGGGTCCAGACGTCGAGGAAATGACCGAAGAAGGCGTCGGCGCTCGCATCGATCATCCGCTCGGGCAGGCCGGGCGGCTGAGCCATCAGATACAGGTGGAACCCGACGGCGGCGCCCACGCCGTGCATCACCTCCCACATGTCCAGCGTGGGCAGCACGTCGAGGCAGGCCAGGTGAGTGATCGCCGCCGGATGGTCGAGCCCGGCGCGGAAGGCGACCAGCGCGCCGCGGTCGTGCCCGGCCAGCGCGAACCGCTCATGTCCCAGCGCGCGGGCCAGGGCGACGACGTCGGCGGCCATCGTGCGCTTGGAATAGGTCTCCCGACCGGCCTCGGCCGGCTTGTCGCTGGCGCCGTAGCCACGCAGGTCGGGGCAGATCACGGTGTGGCCGGCGGCCAGGTCGGCGGCGACGTGCCGCCACATCAGGTGAGTCTGGGGGAAGCCGTGCAGCAGCACGATCGGGCTCCCCGACCCGGCGACGGCGACGTTCAGCGCGACACCGTCGGCCACCGGCACGCGGAGGTAGTCGAAACCGGGAAGGACAGGCGCCATGGTGCGCCCCTTTCTGTGCGGGATCAGATGCCTTCAGGCTGCCGGGCGTGAATGAGCATCCGATGAGCGCGCTACCGTGACGTGAGGCCAGGTGGGGAGGGGGGCCGCGGGTGGGGGTCGCGTTCGGGGTGCTGGGGCCGGTGACGGCCTGGGACGGCTCCGGCGGCGCCATCGCCCTGAAGGGGCCACGGCACCGCGCGGTGCTGGCCCGGCTGATCGTCGCCCGAGGCCGCGTCGTCCCGGTCACCCGCCTCGTCGACGACCTGTGGGAGGAACCCCCGGCAGGCGCGGTCGGGGCCGTACGGACGTTCGTGGCGGCGCTGCGCCGGGCGCTGGAACCCGACCGGCCGCCCCGCGCCCCCGCGCGGCTGCTGGTCACCGAGGGACCGGGGTACGCGCTGCGGGCCGGCGCCGACGCGGTGGACGCCTGGCGCTTCGAGCACGCGGTGACCGCCGCAGCGGCGCTGCCCCCGCACTACGGGCTCGCACGGCTGGAGGAGGCGCTGGGATGGTGGCGCGGCCCCGCGTACGCGGAGTTCGCCGACCAGGACTGGGTCCGCGCCGAGCGCTCCCGCCTGGCCGAGCTGCGGCTGCACGCGGCCGAGCGCCGGGCCGAGGCGCTGCTGGCCCTGGGACGGGCGGCGGAGGTGGTGCCCGACCTGGACGCGCACGCCGCCGGGCACCCGTGGCGGGAGGATGCCTGGCGGTTGCTCGCGCTCGCGCTGTACCGCAGCGGACGGCAGGGCGACGCGCTGGCCGTGCTGCGCCGGGCGCGGACGCTGCTGGTGGACGAGCTGGGAGTGGACCCCGGCCCGGCACTGCGCCGGCTGGAGACCGACATCCTGCGCCAGGCCGATCACCTCGACTCACCGGTGCGCGGCTCGGCCGAACGGGTCTGGGCCGAGGCGACCGCCGCCTACGACCGCGCGGTCGCCTCCGGGGCGCGGGCCCGCCTGGAGTCCACGACAGGCCTGCTGCGCGATCTCGCGGTGACCGGGGGCGGGGGCCCGCGGGCGGCCGGCGAGCACCGCGTGGCCGCGGTAGAGGCGGCCGAAGAGCTGGGCGACGCGGAGCTGACCGCCCGGGTGATCGGCGCCTTCGACGTCCCGGCCATCTGGACCAGGTCCGACGACCCCGGGCAGGCGGCGCGGATCGTCGCGGCGGCCGGGCGCACCCTGGCGGCGCTGGCCCCCGATCACGCGACCGCCGGTCACCCTGCCGCCGGCCACGAGGCGGCCCGGGCCCGCCTGCTGGCGACGATCGCGCTGGAGTCACGCGGCGACCGCTCCGGACACGGGCGGCGGGCGGCGCGGCAGGCCGAGGAGATCGCCCGCCGCCTGGGTGATCCCGCGCTGCTGGCGTTCGCGCTGAGCGGCCTGTTCATGCAGACCTTCCACCGCACGGGCCTGGCCGCCCGCCGCGACGAGATCGGCGCCGAGCTGGTGGAGCTGTCCGCCCGGCACGGCCTGGTCACCTTCGAAGTGCTCGGGCGTCTCATCCGGATGCAGGCCAGGTCGGCGCTCGCGGACTTCACGGCCGCCGACGCCCACGCCGCCGAGGCCGAGCACCTGGCCGTACGGCACGAGCGGCCCCTCGTGGGCGTGTTCACCACGTGGTATCGGGCGCTGCGCCTGGACGCGTCCGGGCGGGCGACGCTGGAGGAGACCGAGGCCGCCTACCGGCAGGCCGCCGCCCGGCTGGACGGCGCCGGCATGCCCGGCATGGAGCGCGGCCTGCTGCCGCTCGCGTTGCTGTGCCTGCGCCTGCGGCACGGACAGCCCCCGCCCGATGTCGGACATGCCGGCTGGGGGCCGTACGCGCCGTGGGCCAGGCCTGTGGTGCTGCTGGCGCGCGACCGCCGCGCGGAGGCGGCCGAGGCGCTGCGCGCCCTGCCAGAGCCGCCGCCCGACCTGCTGACGGAGGCCCTGTGGTGCCTGGCCGCCCGGGCGGCCCTCACGCTCGGGGACCGCACGACCATGGAACGCGCCCACGCCGCGCTGCTGCCCGCGGCGGGCGAGCTGGCCGGGGCGGGCAGCGGGGTGCTCACGCTCGGCCCGGTGTCCGCGCATCTGGACGACCTCGCCGCCGCTCTCAACCGGCCGACGGGGATCGCGCCGAGCCGGTCGTGACGCCTGTGCTCTCCCCCTCTGCGGGATCGCCGGTCAGCATGGCTGGAGGGAGGGGAAACGGCCCGCGAAGAAGGCGGCCGGAGGCACGCCCATCAGGGTGCGGAACTCGGCGGTCATGTGGGACTGGTCGTAGAAGCCTGCGGTCGCGGCGAGCTGCGCCCAGCGCGCGGTGCGGGCTCCGCCGCGGGCGAGCACCCGGCGGACGCGTTCGATGCGCTCGAGGCGCTTGGGCGGCACGCCGATGCCGTCGCGGACGAGATCACGCAGATGACGCTCGCTGACGGCCAGCCGCCGGGCGATGACGGCGATGGGCTCGCGCTGTTGCCCCGCCTGGTCACGCAAGGCTTGCGCGGTTGCGCGCACCAGCGCGCCGCGGGCCAGGTCCGCGTTGGACTGGGCGGTGATCCGCGCCGGCAACGCCGACTGAAGACGCCGGAGGACACGCCTCACGTCGTCTCCCGGCTCGGCGGTCAGCCCCGCTGCGCCGTCCCACAGCTCCTTGAGGTCGACGACCCGGTCGACCAGCTCGGTCATCGAAACTCCCAGCAGGAGCCGGGCGGCGCCGGGGCGCAGCCTGAGCCTGAGGCAGAGCGGGAAGTCCTCGCCCACATGGTAGGAGGCGCGGGTGCGGGGGCCGGCCACCAGCAAAGCGCTGCGCCGCGCCGATGTCGTCCGGAAGATCAGCGAGGTGTCGGCGTCGGGAACGTGGACGAGCGGCGTCCGCTCGGCCGGTACGCCTGCCCTCAGAGATGTGATCTCGCTGACCAGCCACCGCAACGGGACCGGCACGGACATCGGGACTTCGAGGGTCACGGCCTCACATTACCCAGCGGCGCCCGGCACGCCGACCGTGCCGAAAGTTCCTATAGCTCACCGCACCTGCACTGACATGGTGGCCACCATGATCCTCGTGACAGGTGCGACGGGCACCATCGGCAGAGAGACGCTCCGGTTGCTGGCGGCCATGGGTGCGCGAGTGCGGGCAATGACCAGAGACCCGGCAACGATCACGCCGCCACCGGGCGTGGAGGTCGTGCGGGGCGACTTCGGCGAGCCCGATTCCCTGGCGCGGGCGGCGGACAAGGCGGAGGCGCTCTTCCTGCTCAGCGCCCCCGGGCCACGGCTGCCCGAGCATGACGAGGCGATGCTGGCCGCCGCGTGTGCCGCCGGTGTCGGCAGGGTGGTGAAGGTGTCGGCCGTCGGCACGGGCCGGAACACCGAGGTCAAGGTCGGGGACTGGCATCTGCCGGGAGAGCGGGCCGTACGCGCGAGCGGCCTGCGATGGACGCTACTGCGCCCGTCCAGCTTCGCCTCCAACACGCTGCGCTGGGCCGGTCACATCCGCCGTGGAGAGCCGATCCCGAACACGACGGGGACCGGCAGGCAAGGCGTCGTCGACCCTCGTGACGTCGCCGAAGTCGCCGCGCGGGCGTTGACCTCCGACGATCACGCGGGCGGCGTGCTCACATTGACCGGGCCAGAACTGCTGAGCGTCCCCGACCAGGCCACGATCCTGGGCGAAACCATCGGACGCCGCATCACGGCCACCGACGTACCGCTGGATGTGTACGAGAAGCAGATGCTCGCCGCGGGCGTCGATCCCGCCTTCGCCGAGATCGCGGTCAACGGCTCAAGACTGGTCGCACAAGGCGGCAACGCCATCACCACCAAGGACGTGGAACGCGTGCTCGGCCGTCCGCCCCGTACGTTCTCCACCTGGGTATACGATCACCGCACCGCGTTCGCCTGAATGTCGCTGAATCCCGGGGCCGCCGGACCGCCCGGCTTCCGGCGTGTGCCGGCGGGCCCGGAGTGCTATCCGCGCCCGCGCCCGCGGCGGGGGCGCGGGCGGCGGGTGGAGGCCCGGCCCGCCGCGGCTGCCGGGGCCGGGTGGGCCGGCTGACCCGACCAGTGCGCCGGGCGGGTGAGGGCCGGCGGCAGCCTCGTGGCGTCGTCTCCCCTGGCCGCGTTCACCTGCACCTGGGTGAGGAAGACGCTTCCGGTGAGGTCGGCCCCGCGTAGATCCGCCCCGCGCAGGTCCGCCCCGATGAGGTCGGCTGCGCGCAGGTCGGCCCCGCGCAGGTCCGCGCCGATGAGATAGGCCCCCCTCAGATTGGCCCCGCGCAGGTCGGCCTTCCTCAGCCGGGCGCCGATGAGATCGGCTCCTCTGTGCTCGGGGGCCCGGCCCCCTGCCGACGCCCGCACCAGCTCACTCGTGCGCAGCAGCAGCACGTTGACCTTCTCGCGGTGGGCGGCGACGTCCACGCCGAGCAGGTCGTCGGGAGTGCCGGCGGTCAGGCGTTCGGTCTCCTCGAAAGCGCCGCGCAGCTCCGTGTGGATCGGGCGGGCGACCGGCAGGGACAGCGCCTCGTCCAGGTACCACAGCAGCTCGTGCAGGTGCCGCACGACCGGGAAGACCTCGAACATCCGGGCGGCGGCCGACGGATCGTCGCGCCAGCTGCGGCCGAAGGTGACCTGCGAGACCTGCTGCCCCGCGCCGAAGCAGTCGTAGACGGTGCAGCCGGAAAAACCGCTGTCCCGCAGGCGCGCGTGGATGCCGCATCGGAAGTCGGCCTGCAGGTTGGGGCACGGCCGCCCGGCGTCCTTGGTGATCGCGAAGTCGGCCGACGCGGCGAAGGGCAGCGCGACGCAGCACAGCCCGAAGCAGTTCGCGCAGTCGGCCCGCAGGCCGGTCCGCCGGCCGCCGGGGCCCGCGGGGGCGTCCGCCCGGGCGTCCCCGGAGTCGTGCGTATCGGGCAACGTGCCTGGTCTCCTCGTGGTCCATGGATGTCCGCGGGTAGGCCGGCTCGCCGCCGTCACGGCACCCAGCTAGAACGTATCCCATGCGGATCGCCCCGCTGACCGGCCGCACGGCCCCTTCCGTTCACACGACGACGTCGGCCGGGGCGCCCCTGGGCAGCCAGCGGAGGCTTTCACGGAGGGTGGACGAGCCGGCGGCGAGCTCCCGCTCGATGCCCTCCCGGTTTTCGCGGAAGTGCTGCCAGCCCTCGTAGTGAACGGGCAGCACGGTGCGCGGGCTGATCGCCTCGTGCAGGCGGACGGCCTGCCTGGCGGTCATCGTGTAGCGCAGGGGCCCGGTGATCGGGAAGCCGACGCCGCCCAGGTGGAGCAGGACCGTCCCGGGCCGCAGGCGGGCGGCCGTGTCGCGAAGCGCCCGGTGATACACGGTGTCTCCGGTGATCCACAGCGGTCCGTGTTCCTGCCCGGGCCAGGTGAGTGCGAAGCCGACGACCTCGCCCACGATCGGCCTGCTGAACGGGGGTCCGTGCCGGCAGGGCGTGGCGGTGATGTCGATGGGCGGGCGGCCGGAGTCCTGCAGACGGGTCGCCTGCCCGCCTCGCAGGCCACGGGCCGGGTACGGCAGGGAACGGGCACCCGAGGAGGTGGTCACGATCGTGCCGGCGTCCGGCAGCAGGGTCCGGCCGGTGTCGTCGAGGTTGTCGCCGTGCTGCTCGTGGGTGAGCAGGATCGCGTCGATGGGGGGCAGCTCGTCGAGCGCGACGGCGGGACCGGCGAGCTTTCGGGAGGAGGTTCCCCACCCGAAGGCGTAGGTCCGGCCGGGGGGATCGAAGGTCGGGTCGGTCAGCAGGCGCCAGCCGTCGACCTCGATGAGCACGGTCGGGCCCCCGATGTGGGTGAACCGGACCTTCGTCATGGGGACGCTCCCTTTCCGCGGGTTCGGGTCGGCGCCGGTGGCGGCCGGCGGTGATGGTGGCGAACCCTGTCACCCAGGTGCCGTCACCCGCGCGGCGGCGATCAGGCCGCGGCAGGTCTGCGCCGCGGTTCGCGCGGCCGGCCGGAGGGTCTGCACACCGCTCATGGCATCACAACGGCCGCGACGCGAGGGACCCCCGGGAAAAAATCTTGGAAGAAATCCGGGAGAGATGTCGATCCTGAGGCGTCCCGTTCGAGGAGTGGGTGAAGGGCCGGTGAGGGACCGGCCCACGGACGAAGGGACGACCCCCATGACCGCCACCACCGCTCACGCCCGCGCCGCCGCCCGCCCCTGCGACCGCGAGACCAGCCTTACCCGCAGCCTGCTGGGATACGGCGTGATCGCCGGTCCGGTCTACGTCGGGGTGTCGCTGACCGAGGCGCTGACCCGCGACGGGTTCGACCTGACCCGGCACGCCTGGAGCCTGCTCGCCAACGGCGACCTCGGCTGGATCCACATCACGAACCTCGTCCTGGCCGGGGCGATGACCATCGCCTTCGCCGTGGGACTGCGCCGGGCCCACGGCCGCGGCTGGGCTCCCCGCCTGCTGGCCGTCTACGGCCTGAGCCTGCTGGCGGCCGGGGCCTTCCGCGCCGACCCGGTTCAGGGTTTCCCCCGGGGCGTGCCCGGCGGTGAGACGACCTGGCACGGCGTCGCGCACCTCGCCTCCGGCGGCGTGGGATTCACCTGCCTGGTCGCGGCCTGTTTCGTCCTGGCCCGCCGCTTCGCCCGGCGCGGGCGGGCGGCCTGGGCGTGGAGTTCGCGGGCGACCGGCGCGCTGTTCGCCGCCGGTTTCCTGTCCATGGTCTCCGCCGCGGGCGCGGCCTGGTCCAATCTCGCCTTCACCGCCGCCGTGGTGCTCGGCTGGGCCTGGATCGGCGCTCTGGCCGCGCACGCGTACCGGAACGCCTGACACGTCCCACAAGCACCTGATAGATCAAGAACCGGAAGGAGACGGACGATGCGATACATGGTTCTGCTCAGGGCCGGCCAGCCCGCCACCCCGCCGCCCGCGGACCTCATGGAGGCGATCGCGAAGCTCGGTCAGGAGGCGGCCGTCGCGGGGGCCCTGCTCGACACCGCCGGCCTCGCCCCCAGCGCGTCCGGGGCGACCGTACGGCTCGCCGAGGGCGAGCTGAAGGTGACCGACGGCCCGTTCGCCGAGTCCAAGGAGCTGATCAGCTACGCGCTGTACGACGTGCGGACCAAGGAGGAGGCGGTCGAGTGGACCGCCCGCTTCATGCGCCTGCACCGTGACCTGTGGGAAGGCTGGGAGGGCGAGGCCGAAGTGGTCAAGGTGCTCGGCCCCGAGGACTTCGCCCCGCCGGCCTGAGCACCCCGATGACCGGCTCTCCGATGCCCGGCTCCCCGACGACGGGAACCGACGCGCTGCTCGCGGCGCACCGCGCGATCGAGGCGGTCTGGCGGATCGAATCCGCCAGGCTCGTCGCGGGGCTGGCCCGCCTCGTCGACGACGTCGGCCTGGCCGAGGAACTCGCCCAGGACGCGCTGCTCATCGCGCTGGAGCAGTGGCCGGAGGCGGGCGTGCCGGAGAACCCGGGCGCCTGGCTGATGGCCACCGCCAAGCACCGCGCGATCGACCACCTGCGGCGGCGCACCCGCTACGAGCGCAAGCTCCAGGAGATCGGGCGCGGCATCGAGAGCAGGCCGGAACCGGACCCGGACGCCGACATGGACGACCACATCCGCGACGACATGCTGCGGCTCATCTTCACCGCCTGTCACCCCGCGCTGACGACCGACGCCCGCGTCGCGCTCACCCTGCGCCTGCTCGGAGGCCTGAGCACCGGGGAGATCGCCAGGGCCTTCCTGGCCGGCGAGCCGACGGTGGCGCAGCGGATCGTCCGCGCCAAGCGCACCCTGGCCGCCAAGGGCGTCAGGTTCGAGATGCCGGCGCCGGCCGACCTGGCCGAGCGGCTGGCGTCCGTGCTGGAAGTCGTCTACCTGATCTTCAACGAGGGGTACTCGGCCACGGCCGGAAACGACTGGACCCGCCCTGACCTCTGCCACGAGGCGCTGCGCCTGGGCCGCCTCCTCGCGGGCCTGCTCCCCCGCGAAGCCGAGGTGCACGGCCTGGCCGCGCTGATGGAGCTGCAGGCCTCCCGTCTGCGCGCCCGCACCGGACCCGGCGGCGCGCCGGTCCTGCTCCCCGACCAGGACCGGCGGCTGTGGGACAGGCTCCTGATCCGCCGCGGCCTGCGGGCGCTGGAGCGGGCCGAGTCGCTCGGCGGCGCCTTCGGCCCCTACGCCCTGCAGGCCGCCATCGCCGCCTGCCATGCCCGCGCGCCCCGCCCCGAGGACACCGACTGGGAGCGCGTCGCCGCCCTCTACCGGGTGCTCGCCCACGTCTCACCCTCCCCCGTGGTGGAGCTGAACCGCGCCGTCGCGGTCGCGATGGCCGACGGCCCCGCCCGGGGGCTGGAGGTCGCCGACGCCGTCGCCGCCGACAAGGCCCTTCGGGGCTACCCGCAGTTGCCCGCCGTACGCGGAGACCTGCTGGCCCGGCTGGGCCGTACGGACGAGGCGCGGCGGGAGTTCGAGCGGGCGGCGGCCCTGACCGGCAACGAGCGGGAGCGGGCCCTGTTCCTCGCCCGCGCCGCCGACTGCCGGTAGAAAGCGGCCTTCACGGCCCATGGGCACCGGGCCCCGAGCTCGCTCGAAGCGTCATACCGGCGGCCGGGTGAGTTTGGCGGCCACGGCGTCGAGGACCCACTCCAGGCCGGTCGCGAAGGACGCCTCGGCGTCTACGTCCGTGCCGTCGTACACGGCCTTGGTCAGCGCCGGGAAGCGACCGGTGGCCAACATCCTTGTCAGCCGCGGGCCGGAGGCGCGCTGCCAGTTGTGCTTCGACAGGCCCGTGGCGCGCTCGGCCCGCAGGCTCGCGATCTCGCGCCTGATCGCCCCGGTGAAGTAGGCGCTGACAGTCTCCACCGCGCGCATGGCGGTGTCGATGTCGGCGAGGCTGTTCAGGGCGGCCAGCGTGACCTCGCCCACGGCGAGGGCGTTCGGGCCCAGGGCCGGGCGGCCGCCGAGCAGGTCGGCCAGCCATTCGTGCCGGAGAGCGGCGTGTCTGGTGCGGTGGGCGAGGGCACGCAGCGCCTCACGCCAGTCACCGGGCTGCTCCTGGGGGAGGATCTCGGCGTAGACCTCGTCCACCATGAGGTCGAACAGCTCCTGCTTGGTGGAGATGTATCCGTACAGCCGCATCGGGCCGACGTCGAGCCGGGCGGCGACCTTGCGCAACGACACCGCCTCCAGCCCGCCTTCGTCGGCCAGCGCGATGGCGGCGGCGACGATCCGCTCGCGATCGAGCGGGGCGGGTCGAGTCGGCGGCTCCGGCCGGTCCCACACGGTCATGGCTACATCGTACTGTTGCGATACATCGTATTAGGGAAATACGGTGTATCGACATGAGACACCGTATCGCCGTGGTCGGGAGCGGCCCGGCCGGCCTTACCTTCGCCCGCGTCATGCACCGCCACGGCTACCCCGTCGCCGTCCTCGAACGCGATCCCGCCCCCGATGCCCGCCCCCCGGGCGGCACGCTGGACCTGCACGAGGGGATGGGCCAGCTCGCGCTGAACAAGGCGGGGCTGCTGACAGAGTTCCAGGCGCTGTCCCGCCCCGAGGGGCAGGCCATGCGCATCCTGGACACGGACGGCACCGTCCTGCGCGACTGGCGGCCCCGTCCAGATGACCGGGCCAATCCCGAGATCGACCGCGGGCAACTCCGTGACCTGCTGCTCGGCCCTCTCGACGTCCAGTGGGGGCGGAGCGTGACGCGGGTGGTGCCGGGGACCCGGGAGGGCGTTGCAGTCCACTTCGCGGACGGGCGACAGGAGACGTTCGACCTCGTGGTCGGCGCGGACGGCGCCTGGTCCCGGACACGCCCGGCAGTCTCCTCGGTGACGCCGCACTACACCGGCGTCACCTACGTCGAAACCTCCCTCGACGACGTCGACACCCGCCACCCCGACCTCGCCCGGCTGATCGGCGACGGCTCCGTGGCCGTGTACGGCGTGAACCGAGGTCTCGTCGCCCAGCGCAACAGCGGCGGCCACGTCAAGGTGTACGCCCAGTTCCGCGCGCCGCTGGACTGGCACACGGACCTGGACCTGGCCGACGTCGAAGCCGTGCGATCGAGCCTGCTGGCGCTGTTCGACGGATGGGCCGCTCCCGTCCTCGACCTCCTCCGCCACGGCACCGCTTTCGTCCACCGCCCCCTCTACGTCCTGCCCGTGTCCCACACCTGGACCCACGTCCCCGGGGTGACGCTACTGGGCGACGCCGCCCATCTGATGCCCCCATTGGGGGCGGGCGCGAACCTCGCGATGCTGGAAGGCGCCGAACTCGCCGAGTCCATCGCCACCTGCCGTGGAGATCTGGACGAGGCCGTCCGCGCCTTCGAGGAACAGATGTGGGCACGGGCCGGCAGGTGGGCGAAGATCACGACCGCCGGTCTGGAACGCCTCGTGAGCCCGGACCCCGCCGACGCGCTTGCCCTCTTCGACCGAGTCCAGCCGTCCTGACCGCCAAGCGCGGGTGCACCAGCACCAACGGCTCACCATGCTTCACGGGACAGTACGGCACCACTACGCTGATCGGCCGTTACGCCGACGTCGCGCGCCCGGCGGCGTGACTCCGCGGCCGGGTCGCGGTCATGACGAGGCCGGTGCTGCCGCGCCGGACGCCAGAGCCGCCTGTACGATGCGGATCGCCTCGCCCGCGTCGATGCCGACGCTCGCGATCACGGCCGCGTAGTCGGCGGCGGCCCGGCGGGCCCGCTCCCGGCCCTCCTCCCCGGCGGCCGACACGAACGAGCCCGCCCGCCCGCGCGTTTCGATCAGCCCCGCCTCCTCCAGCTCCCGGTAGGCCCGGCCGACCGTGTTGACGGCCAGGCCGAGGTCGGCCGCGAGGTGGCGGATGGTCGGCAGCCGGGCACCCACGGCAAGCGTGCGGTCCTGGATCTGCCGGGCGAGCTGGGCCCGCAGCTGCTCGAACGGCGGCACCGGCGAGGCCGCGTCGATGACGATCATCGGACGCTCATGGCCCGCCGGGCCACCGTCGCGCTCGACGGCGTCTTGGCGTGGAGCGCGACGCACGCGACCAGGCCCAGGATCAGGTAGGCGACCGCAGCGGCGCTCCACCAGGCGGGCGCGGTGCCGAACAGCAGCACCATGGGCAGCGACCACTGCGCGCTCGGCACGGTGAGGTCGCGGGCGTCCTCGACGCGCATGATGACGTCGGCGGTCAGCGACTCCTCGTCCTCCGCCACGACCGGGCGCCTGAGCAGGTGGCGCAGCTGCATGGCGATGATGGCCGTCACGCCGAGCAGGCCGATCAGCAGGACGACGGCCAGCTGCCGCACGGTGGGGTCGGGAACGGCCAGGGCACTCCCGGCCAGCACCATCGCACCGGCGAACGTGGCGACCGCGAAGACGGCGTACGGCCGGCCGAGCACGGCCCGCCAGCCGGGCTGGATCAGATGGGCGGCCCTGCGGGACAGCGACGCGCCCGCCCGCTGGTCGACGCGTCGCACCCACCAGTCGAGCAGCGACTGCGCCAGCAGCAGCCCGGCCACCGACGCGGTCAGGGCCAGCAGCGGCAGCGGTCGATGCGGCTGGAAGCCGCCGAAGGCGGAACTGGCGAGCCGGTCGTAGGACGCGGCGAGCGCGCTCGCGATGATCAGCACGGCCAGGATGAGGTGGGCGGCGATACGGGCGCGTCTGCGGACCGCCAGCCGGTCGGCCAGCAGCGGGGTCGGGCGGGCGCCGGCCAGGTCGTGCCGGGCCAGCCACTCGCTCGCCAGTCGCAGATCGGCCGCACGCGCCGGCCGGTCGGCGTCCGATAACGATTCGTCGGTCATAGCGCCTCCTTTGTCTCAAGCTTTGTAGCAACATAGTGAGTCATACCTTGAGACAAAGTCAACGCTTCGCGGTCCCGGGCCGTCGGGCCTGCCACCCGGCGGCTTGCGCCCTCATTGAGAGGTGCGCAGGGCCGGCCGGGGCGCAGAACAGCATAGACGTCGCGGTGGATCAGCGACACGACCTCGCGCTGCTGACGGACGACCCGGCGAGCGGAGACCGGCCGTGGAAGGCCCGCCGATACTCCATGGGGGTCACGCCGACGGCCCTGGTGAAGTGGTGGCGCAGGTTGCCCGCTGTGCCCATGCCGCACAACCGGCTGATCCGCTCGACCGGCAGGTCGGTCGCCTCCAGCAGGTGCCGGGCGCGCGCGAGCCGCTGAGCGTGCAGCCAGCGCAGCGGCGTGGTGCCGGTGGCGTCGTGGAACCGCCGCACCAGGGTACGCGCGCTCACCCCGGCCCAGCAGGCCATCTGCGCGACGGTCAGCTGCTGATCCATGTGCTCGATGGCCCGCTGCAGCACCGGGGCCAGCCCGTCGCCGCCGGAGCGGGGCACCGGGGCCTCGATGTACTGCGCCTGCCCGCCGGGCCGATGGGCGGGCACGACCATGCGGCGGGCGACCTGGTTGGCGACCTCGGCGCCGAGGTCGGTCCGGACGAGATGCAGGCACAGATCGATCCCCGCGCTGCGGCCGGCGCTGGTCAGCACGTCACCCTCGTCCACGTAGAGGACGGCGGGATCGACCCGCACCCGAGGGTGGCGCGCGCCGAGGACGTCGGCGTACATCCAGTGCGTCGCGGCACGCCGGCCGTCGAGCAGCCCGGCCGCGGCCAGAACGAACGCGCCGGTGCACAACGAGACGATCCTGGCCCCGTTCGCGTGCGCCTCCCGCAACGCCCTCAGCAGCCGCGGGTCGACCGGCGCACCGGACAGCACGGCGTCGGCCGGCAACGCCGGGACCACCACCGTGCCGGCCGCGGCGAGCGCCTCCAGGTCGTAAGGGGTGTGCAGGACGAACCCGTTCTGCGTTCGCGTCCTTCCCGGCTCGGCGGCGCACAGCCGCAGCTCGTACCAGGGGTCGGCGAGGTCGCGGCGGTCGGTGCCGAAGATCTCGCAGGCGATGGACAGCTCGAACATCGGCATGTCCGCGGTGACGGCGAGGGCCACGACCCCCGTGCCGGCTCTCATGCCTCCACGGTAGCGGCAGGATCTTGATGTAGGCAGGCAGTTCTGCCACTGGCCGGGCGCCGGACGCCCGGCCAGGCTGATGAGCGTGAACAACGACACCTCCGCTGCTCCGCCCGCGAGGCGGCTGGGACCCCGGCCCGCGTTCGCGCTGACCGCAGGGGTCATCGGGCTCTGCCTCGCCGCATCGGCCCTGCCGTCCCCGCTGTACAGGCTCTACGCGGCCCAATGGCACCTGCAGACCTCCACCGTGACGCTCATCTACGCCACGTACTGCTTCGGAGTGCTGGTCTCGCTGCTGGCCTTCGGCCGGGTCTCCGACACCTGGGGCCGCCGGCCGGTCATCGTGGCCGGCCTGGCCGGCCTCCTCGTCTCGATGGCGGTGTTCATGTGCGCGCCCGGCGCGGGCTGGCTGTTCGCCGCCCGCGCCGTACAGGGCCTGGCCACCGGGATCGCCATCAGCGCGTCCGGCGCGGCCCTGCTGGAGTTGCACCAGGGCGGCGACCCCGGCAGGGCCGGCCGCTACAACGTCGTCGCCAGCGCCCTCGGCGTCGGGGTCGGCGGCCTGCTCGGCGCGGTGCTCGTGCAGTACGCGCCGGGACCGCTGGTGACCCCGTTCCTCGTGCTCGCCGTACTGATCGTCGTCCTGCTGCTCGGCATGCTCGGAGTTCCCGAGACCGTGACCGGCGAGTCCCGTACCGGGTTCCGGATCGCCGCCCCCGGCGTCCCACGGCAGATCATCGCCCCCTTCACGCTCGCCGGCCTCGGCATCGCCTGCACCTGGTCGATCATCGGCCTCTATCTGGGGCTCGTCGGGACGCTCGCCCCCGCTCTGCTGCACACCCAGAACCGGCTCGCGGCCGGCCTGGCCATCCTGGCCCTCGGCGGCGCCTCCGCGGTGCCGCCGCTGATCGCGCGGAGGCCGGCCCCGGCCGTCCAGATCGCCTGGGGGGCGCTCGCGCTCACCGCAGGCATCGCGCTGATGGCCTGGTCGCTGTCCGCCGGCAGCGCGGCCCTGTTCGTCGCGGCCAGCGTGGTGATCGGCGTCGGCGTCGGTTTCGGGATGTTCGGCTCGCTGCGCACCGTCGGCGCCGCCGCGCCGCCGGACCGGCGCGCTCAGGTCATGGCCGCCTTCTACATCGTCGCCTACGCCGCGATCTCACTGCCCGCCGTCGCCGCCGGGTTCGCCGTCCGTCGTCTGGGAGCGGTGCAGACCTTCCAGATCTTCGGCGCCGTCATCGTCGTCGTCTCCCTCGGCTCCCTGGTCCCGGCCGTGTCCCTGCACCGGGCCCGGGCCCGGTCGCGGGCGGCCGCGGCCGTCTCGGCGACGCCGACGCTATAGTGAGCCGCGCTGTGACAGCCGCGGCATGACAGTGAGCCGCACCGTCGCGCACGCACCCACCGGGAGGCGACCGTGGTGACCACCCAGGACGTGCGTCAGGTGGCGATGTCGTTGCCGCGCACCACCGAGCACCTGATCCGCGACCGCGTCAAGTTCCGTGTGGGGCGCATCGTCTACGTCTCGCTGTCCCGCGACGAGACGCTCATGGGTTTCGCCTTCCCCAAGGAGGAACGCGCGGCGCTGGTCGCCTCCGACCCCGGCAGGTTCCTCATGCCCCGGCCGTCGGACGAGCGGTACAACTGGGTGTGCGCACGCCTCGCCGCGCTCGACACCGCCGAACTCGCCGAGATCGTGACCGACGCCTGGCGCATGGTGGTGCCGAAGCGGGTCGCCGCGGCACACCTGGGAACCTGACCCCCGGCAGCCCCCGGCCCGCTCAGGAGCGGGGCCGATCGTTCCCGGGTCACCGCGGTGTGGGGCGGGCACGAAGATGCGCGCGCTCGCCCTGCCTGCCGAACAGGCTGAGGAACTCCACCGCCCGCGAGTCGGCGGCGCCGAACCAGTGCGGCAACCGCGTGTCGAACTCGGCCGCCTCCCCCGGTGACAACACCAGATCCTGCTCGCCGAGGACGACCCGCAGCCGCCCGTTGAGCACATAGAGCCACTCGTACCCCTCGTGGGTCTTCGGCTCCGGCTCCCTCCTGCCGCTGCCCGCCGCGATCACCAGCTTGTACGCCTGGATGCCCCCGGCCCTGCGGGTCAAAGGCAGCATCGTCATGCCGTTGCGCACGACCGGGCGCAGGTGGATGCGCGGATCCCCGGTCGGCGGGGCGTCCACGAGCTCGTCCAGCGTCACACCATGGGCCCGCGCCAGGGGCAGCAGCAGTTCGAGGGTCGGCCGGCGGGCGCCCGACTCCAGCCGTGACAACGTGCTCACCGAGATGCCGGTCGCCGCCGACAGGTCGGCCAGGGTCGTCTCGCGCTGCCGGCGCAGCGCGCGCAGCCGGGGCCCGACCGAAACGAGCGCGTGCTCGAGGTCGTCGTCCACGTCGCCAGCTTGCCATACCGGCAACAACACGTGCGAAGACGGCCCAAAGTGAGACCTCTGCCCGTGATTGGTAGGTTCACTGGACAAGTATTTACTTATCGAACGGAGGAGCAGCGCCGTGGATGTCGAGCAGACGGTGTTGCCGGGGATCGGGTTGCGGCACGAGTTCACCACGCGCTCGGGACGGCGAATAGGGGTCGTCTCCCACCGCACCGGGCGGCGCGACCTGGTGATCTACGACCCCGACGATCCCGACAGGGCCTGTGAGACGGTGAAACTCAACGACGAGGAGGCGGACGCGCTCGTCGAGCTGCTCGGCGCCCCCCGCATCGTCCAGCGGCTCAACGCCCTGCACCGCGAGGTCGAGGGACTGGTCAGCCTCCAGCTGCCGATAGCGCCCGGCTCCCCCTACGCCGACCGGCAGATGGGCGATGCGCAGGTGCGCACCCGCACCGGGGCCTCGATCGTGGCCGTCGTCCGCGCCGGGCGCGTCTTCGCCAGCCCCGCCCCCGACTTCGTCCTCGCCGAGGACGACGTCGTGGTCGTGGTGGGCAGTGAGGACAGCACCGCCGCCGTCGCCGACATCTTCGCGAGCGGCTGAGGGCAGCGCGTGCACAATACCGCCATACTTTTCCTGGAATTCGGCGCCGTCGTCCTCGGACTCGGCATCCTCGGAGCACTGGCGCTGCGCGTCGGCATCTCCCCCATCCCCCTCTACCTCATCGCCGGCCTGGCCTTCGGCACCGGTGGCATCCTCCCGCTGGCCACCAGCGAGGAGTTCACCGCCACCGGCGCCGAATTAGGCGTCATCCTGCTGCTGCTCACCCTCGGCCTGGAATACAACGCCGACGAACTGGTGACCAGCCTCAAGGGCAACGCCCGCGCCGGCCTGGTCGACCTCGTGCTCAACGCGACGCCCGGCGCCATCTGCGCATTGATCCTCGGCTGGGGACCGGTCGCCGCCGTCGCCATGGCCGGCGTCACCTACGCCACCTCCTCCGGCATCACCGCCAAGGTGTTGTCCGACCTGGGCTGGATCGGCAACCGGGAGACCCCCGTGGTGCTGTCGCTGCTGGTCTTCGAGGACCTCACGATGGCGGTCTACCTGCCGGTCCTGACCGCCATGCTGGCGGGCCTGAGCGCGGTCGCCGGAGCGGTCACCGTGGCCATCGCGCTCGCCGCGGTGAGCGTGGTATTGCTGGTCGCGCTGCGCTTCGGCCGCTACATCGAGGCGTTCGTGGCCAGCCCCAACTCCGAGGTGCTCGTGCTCAAGGTGGTCGGGCTGGCGCTGCTGGTGGCCGGGCTCGCCCAGCAACTGCAGGTGTCGGCCGCGGTCGGCGCGTTCCTCGTCGGCATCGCGCTGTCGGGCGAACTGGCCGAAGACGCTCAGGCGCTCCTCGCGCCGCTGCGCGACCTGTTCGCCGCGGTCTTCTTCGTCTTCTTCGGCCTGCAGACCGATCCCACCAAGATCCTTCCCGCCGCGGGCCTCGCCGTCTGCCTGGCCCTGGTGACGATGATCACCAAACTGCTCACAGGGATCTACGCAGCCCGCCGGGCCGGTATCGCCCGCGCCGGGCGGGTCCGCGCGGGCATCGCGCTCATCCCCCGCGGCGAGTTCAACATCGTCATCGCCGGGCTGGCGGTGGCCGCCGGCGCCCACCCCGACCTGGGCGCCCTCGCTGCGGCGTACGTCCTGATCCTGGCGGCCTTCGGCCCCCTGGCGGCGCGTCTCGTCCAGCCACTCCTCACGCGGATAGCCGCCCGCGCCTGAGAACCCTCCCCCCGTCGTCACCGGCCTGCCCCGCACCCGCGGTGGCAGGCCGGTGCGTTACTGCCGCCGCCCCATCGTCCACGGGCGGAGCTTGTCGGGGTTGCGTACCGCCCAGATGTGCGTGATCCGGTCGCCCGCCACCTCGAACGCGTACACCGACACGGTGACCCCGTCCTGCTGGGCGACCAGACCGGGGCGACCGTTGACCGTACGCTCCAGGAGCGTCAGGCCGCGCACCCTGTCCCAAAGACGGATCAAAGAGCGCACGATCCGCTCGGTGCCTTCGATCGGGTGGAGCGCGGTGCTGACCAGTCCGCCACCGTCGCTGATCGCCGTGACGCCGGGGGCCAGCAGGCCGATGAGGGCGTCGACGTCCCCGGCTTCCAACGCCTGCTTGAAGTCGCTGACGATCCGGGCCTGCCGGGCCGCCGGAGCCGAGGGAATGACGCCGAAGCCGCCCGGCCGCCCGATGATCCACTCCGTGGGTTCTGGCAGCGGCTCGGGGATCCACTCGCCCACATAGGTCTCTCGCCGCACCCTCGCCGAGGAGAGCACGTTGAGGCACAAACGACCGGCCACCTTGGTCAGCCACGCGCCGGGGGACGTGATGGCCCCCTGTTCCTCTCCGGACATCGCACACCAGCGGGCGTAGGTCTCCTGAACGACATCCTCGGCGTCGGCCAGGGAGCCGAGCAGCCGATACGCCAGATTCATCAGCTGACGCCGCTCGCCCGTGATCCCGCTCAGGCCGGGTTCGGCCCGGCCGCCGCCCGGCTCGGACTGGATGGTCATGGTTGTCGTCGGCTCCCTCTGTCGCGTCTTCCCCACCAGTCCGACAAGACAGCCCGGTGAACTGTGAGGCCGGCGCGTCGCCTCACATTCCGGGGCGCCGCGTTGTCGGACTGGTGAGAACCGTTCAGCGCACAGGCCTCAGCGCACAGGGCCACCCCCGTCGGGTCGCGAAGCCTCGAACCCGCGCTGCAGCCGAGAAGGGAACCCGTTCATGTCCACGCCCGGACACCACACACCCCACAAGGTCGTCGTCATCGGCGGCGGTTACGCCGGCACGCTCGCGGCCAACCGTCTACGGATGCGTCCCGACGTCGACGTCACTCTGGTCAATCCCCGCCCCGAGTTCGTCAACCGAATCCGGCTGCACCAGTTCGCGGCCGGCACCGGCGAGGCCACGGCCGACTACGGCACGCTGCTCGGTGAGGGCGTCCGGCTGGTCGTCGACAACGCCGCGCACATCGACGTCACCGCCCGCACCGTGCGGCTGGCGTCGGGCCGCGCGCTGGACTACGACCACGTCATCTACGCGGTCGGCAGCACCGGGGCGATACCGTCATCGGTGCCCGGCGCGGCCGAATTCGCCCTCGGCGTCGCTGAACTCGAATCCGCGCGGCGGCTGCGTACCAGGGTGCGGGAGCTGCCCCCCGACGCCGCGGTCACCGTGGTCGGCGGCGGGCTGACCGGTGTCGAGACGGCCGCCGAGCTGGCCGAGCAAGGGCGCAGGGTCACGCTGGTGTGTGGCGGGGCCCTGGCGCCGTCGCTGAGCGTGCCGGGGCGCCGTTCCGTGGCCAAGTGGCTGTCCCGGCACGGCGTCGTCGTGATCGAGGCCGCCGTGGTGAGCGAGGTCCGGCCGGATGCGGTCGTCCTCGCCGCCGGTTCCGCCGGCAGTGTGGTGCGCGCGAGCGCACTGACCATCTGGACGGCCGGTTTCGAGGTGCCGAAGCTGGCGGCCGCCAGTGGACTGCGCACCGACGCGCTCGGCCGGCTTCTCACCGACGAGACGCTGACCAGCATCGACGACGACCGCGTCGTCGCGGCCGGGGACGCCGCCGCACCGTCGGGCCGGCCGCTGCGGATGAGCTGCTACGCGGCCGGGCCGCTCGGGGCACAGGCCGCCGACACCGTGCTCAGCCGCATCGCGGGAACCGCTCCCGCGGTGATCGACCTGGCCTTCGCCGGGTCGTGCGTCAGCCTCGGCCGGCGTGCAGGCCTGCGGCAGTTCGCCCGCAAGGACGACAGCGCGACGAACGTCCACTTCGACGGCCGCATGGGCGCGGCGTACAAGGAGCTCACCTGCAAGTTCGCCCTGTTGAAGATCCGCCGTGAGGCTCGCAGGCCGGGTTCCCTCGCCTGGATCAAGGGCCGCCCGCGTACCGAGCAGCCGGCCACCGCCGCGCCTGTGGTCACCTCCCCGTAACCACCAGCGGTGAAATCGTTCGCGGACGCGGCCCATCGGCTACCCGCGGGCGAGGGCCCCGCGCCCGGGCCGGGGGCGGCGCTCTGGACGCCAGGTGGAGACGAGCGCGGCGGCGACAAGAAGCTCGGCGATGTCGCCGCCGTAGTACATGATCTCCGCGCCGCCCCGCACCTCGGGGATCGGGGCGTGGACGTCCACCCAGAAACCGCCGTACATCAGCTGCGCGGCGACGGCGTGCACGGCGATCGCGCAGCCGAGGTAGACCAGGCGCGCACGGACGCCAGGCCGGGCGGGCGCGGGGTCAGGACCCGCGATGACGTGCGCGAACAGGCATCCCGACAGCAGAAAATGGACGTGCAGCAGCCAGTGCCCGGCGGGCCGGGCCGTGACGGCGTCGTACAGCGGAGTGAAGTACAGCACCACGACGCCGCCGGTGGACAGCAGCAGGGCGATCGCCGGATGGGCCGCCAGCCGGGCGGGGCGGCTGTGCACGACGGCGGACAGCCGCCGCGCCCCCGCGACCGGCAGGGCACGCAGCAGCAGGGTCACCGGGGCGCCGAGCACCAGGGCGAGCGGAGCGTACATTCCGACGAGCAGGTGCTGGACCATATGCCCGCGGAAGTCGGCGTGGGCGAAGGGCGCGACAGGAGGTGACAGCGCCACGGCCGTCAGGGCGAGCCCGGTCCCGAAACTCGCCGTACGCCACCGGCTCCACCCGAGGACCGGGTTGCGGCGGCGTGCCCGGCCGGCCAGGTGCAGGTACGCGACGAGGGCGAGGACCGGCAGCAGCACACCGGACAACCCCGCGACATGCGCGCCGTGGCCCATCATGCGGGGCCCACCACACCGTGGCCCGTCATGCGGGGCTCATCATGCGGTGGGCCGTCATGCGGAGGTCTCGGCGGGATCGAAGGACCGGCCGCTGCGCGCGAGCAGGGAGCCCCCGGCGAGCAGCAGCGCGCCCAGGACGAGGAAGCCGATGTCCCACCACAGCTGGTGAGGGCCACCGCGGACGTGATGGATGCCCAGGATGTGGTGGTCCAGAACGCCTTCGACGAGGTTGAAGATTCCCCAGCCCGCCAGGATCCAGCCCCACAGCACCCGCGAGGTCCACACCCGGCGCCGGTCGCGGGTGACCCTGGAGTACAGGATCGCGAGCCCGATGAGGACCGCGAGCCAGCACACGGCGTGGAAGACGCCGTCCCAGACGGTGTTCATCTCCAGCCCGGAAACGGTGCGGGGGTTGTAGTACCTCACCCCGATGTGGTCGCTGTCGGTGCTGCTCAGCATGTGATGCCACTGCAGGATCTGGTGCAGCAGGATGCCGTCGACGAACCCGCCGAGTCCCACCCCGAGCACGATGCCCGGCAGGCGCAGACTGGCCGGCGCCGGACCGGCCCCACGCTCGCCCGCGGTGGTCGCCATCGCCCTGCCTCCGTCCCTCGGCACCGCCGTACGGATTCCCAGTACGGATCCCCTGAGCGTCTCCGCCTGGGCAGGTTCCCGGGACGAGGGGCCGTAGTCACGCAGGCACGCGCGGAGCCGCCGCGGGCCTACCGACTCTTTACAACGGTGTCCGGACCAGCGGACGTGGTCGAACCTCTGCGAGCGTCACCGGCCGAGCCGCTCGGACGCGGCACCAACCGCGCGCTCCTCACCCGGCCGTACGGGTCGCGACGAACGCCTCGATGCCGTCGAGCACGCGCTGCAGGCCGAACTCGAAGGCCTGGCCGGGGTCGTAGGCCGCGTTGTACGCCTCACCCGCCGCCGCGCCCACCCGGGCGGCCAGCGGGTAACGCCGGGGGTCCAGCACCGTGGCCAGGTAGGGCGCATGGGCGTACCACCACTGCTCGTCGGTGACGCCCGTGTCCCCCGGCGCCTGCGCCGCCTCCACCACGCCCCGCGCCGCGCCGCTCACATAGCCGTTCACCAGCGTGACGACCGAGTCCATCTCGAGGTCGTCCAGGCCGATGCCGTCGACCGCCCGCAACTCGTAGTCGTACTTCGCGATGAGGTTGGGACCCAGCGGCGGCCGGGTGACCGACGACACCTGCAGCATCCACGGATGCCGCCGGTACAGCGCCAGGTTCTCCCGCGCGATCAGCTCCAGTCTGCCCCGCCAGCCGCCCGGCACCTCTGCCGGCGCCGGCAGCTCGCCGTACGCCGTGTCGAGCATGACGTCGATCAGCTCGCCCTTGCCTGGCACGTAGGTGTACAGGGACATCGTCCCCACGCCGAGCCGCTCGGCGACCTTGCGCATGGACAGCGCGGCCAGACCCTCGGCGTCGGCGACCTCGATGGCCGCACGAACGATCCGGTCGACCCCGATCTCCGGCTTGCCCTTACGCCCGGTCCGCTCCCCCGTGCGCCACAGCAGGGCCAGACTCCGCGCCGGGTCTCCCTGCGAGCTGTACTCGGTCATCGCCGCGAATTCTATGCGCACCCCGGTTCCGTATGCCGTACGGTACGAGTCGCTGCGGGGGTGACGACGCCGGCGTGGCGGGTCGCGAAGGCCCGCGACGACACCACCAAGCGGTCGTACCGATCGCCGGCGGGGCGTCCCGTCGCGTTCGCTTCAGTGGGCCAGGCGCCGGAGTTGCCCTTCGTGCACGTCGCTCACCCACTCCCAGCCAGGCTTGGCCGACGGGCCGATCCGCGGGTCGGCGGGGACTCGGCCGTTCCGCAACGCGAGCACGTACGCCCGATCCTGGCTGATCCGTGCCTGCACCTGGTCGGATCCGCCGACGGACCCGTGGCCCGGGACGACGATGTCGACGCCGCCCGCCACGCCCTCAAGCAGCCGCAGCGCGGCGAGGTAGTCCTCGATGGGGTCAGCGGTGCCGTTCACGTCGAGCATCGGGATCAAGACATCGGAAAGCATGTCGCCGGCGACGAGAACCCCGCGTTCCGCGATCAACAGCGCCGCATGGCCCGGTGCGTGCGCGTGATGCTCGATGATCCGGACCTCGGGGCCATCCCAGGGAATCTGCGCGGTTTCGGCGGGCAGGCCGGTGATGAGGCCGAGCAGGTCCAGCGGCACCTGCCCGGCGATCTCCGTCTCCAGCAGGTGGGCGGCGATGCGGGCCTTCGCACCTGCGTCCGACAGCTGATCACGGACAGTGGCCGCGCAGCGCGCCGTGCCGTAACGGGGCGCCCCGCCGAGCCGGTCGTGCCAGAGCAGGTGGTCCCAATGCGGATGCGTCGAAAAGCCCGCCACAACGGGCCGGCCCAACTCGCGAAGGTCGTTCGCGAGGCAGTCGAGCTCGGACCCGGTCACCCCGGGGTCGATGAGCAACACACCGGCCCTGCCCTGCACCACAACGGCGTTGCTCTGCACGAACGCACTCTCGTGGACCAGCACGCCTTCGGCCACCTGCCTCAGCACGAGCTCGCCTCCTTCGCCCCCCGGATGGCGTGGCGACGCATCGTGACGCCCTGCCCGAACGATCGCTGCTCCAGCGGGTCGAAGCGGCCCATCAGTCCCTCTTCCCATGAGTGATTGCAACATGCAACTCCTATCGGCGGGACGAATCACCTGTCAAGGAGGAATCGTGGAACCACGGTCCGGGTGTCCGATCGACGCCGCCGTCGAGGCGCTCGGAGATCGCCGGTCAGATGCTCGTGCGGCGCCACGTCATCTCCGGCGGACCGCTGAAACCCCGCCCCGGCTGACACCCCGGCCGGTGCGCTAGCGTGATCGCCATGCTGCGCCGATGGATGCTGCCGATCCTCTTCCTGGCCCTCGGCCTCGCCGCGGCGGTGCGGCAGACCAACGAGGGAGCCACGGGCGGCGCCGTCACGATGCTCCTGATCTTCCTGCTGGCCGCCGTCCTGCTGTCGCCCCTGGTGTTCCCGAGGTCCCTGAGCGCGGCGGAGGCACAGCGCCGCAGCCGGGCCGACGGCCGCCCCGTCGTCTACTGGCGCCCCGGCTGCCGCTACTGCCTGCGACTGCGTACGCGGCTCGGCCGCCACGCGTACCGGATGCACTGGGTCGACATCTGGCGCGACCCCGAAGGCGCCGCAGCGGTCCGGGCGGCCACCGGCGGTGACGAGACGGTGCCGACCGTGGTGGTGGCGGGCACATCGCACGTCAACCCCGACCCGCGGTGGGTACGCGCGCAGCTGCCCTGACGAACCTCACCGGCGCGGCGCCCCGACCACACGCGCCGTCCAGACCGCGCAGCGCCCGCGCCGCCCCGGCGAGCAGTGCGGCACGCGGCAGGTCCCCGCCGCCCGCGCACCACTCCGCCACCGCCTCCAGCACCGCCGCCCGCACCGTCTCGTCGCCCGCACGCCCCGACAACTCCAGCGCCGACCGCAGCGACCGCCACGCCTGCTCACGGTCACCGCGATCCGCCCGCACCCGGGCCAGCTCCACCTGAACCGTGGCGAGGAACTGCGCCGGGGCGCCCACCTGCCCGTCGGCCAGCTCCAACGCCTCGACCAGCAGGCCCTCCGCCTCGGCGGGCTCCCCTCTCCGCCGCGCCACCTCCCCGGCCGCCTGCCGCACCCGTGCCAGCGCCACCCGGTCACCCGTACGGCCGGCCACCTCACCGGCCCCCGCCAGCTCCCGCTCCGCCCCCGCGAGATCACCCGTACGGCCCGCGCCTCGCCCGCCTCCTTCAGGCGCTCGGCCGCGTACACCCGGACGGTCTCCAGCAGCCGGTAACGCACCCGCCCGTCCCGGTCCGCGGGCCCGTCCGGCTCGGCCGCGACGACCAGCGACTTGTCCACCAGCGAGGCGACCGTCTCCAGATCGGCCCCGCACACCCGCCGCACCGCGTCCGTCGTCGCCCCGCCCGCGAACACCGACAACCGGCGCAACGCCACGCGCTCCTCCGGCGACAGCAGACCCCAGCTCCAGTCGATCACCGCCCGCAACGTCCGATGCCGCGACCCCGCCGTACGGCCGCCGCGCAGCGCGAGCCGCTCCCCCACCTCCCCCACCGCCGCCGCGAGCTGCCGCATGGTGAACGACCGCAACCGGGCCGCCGCCCGCTCCGCGAACAGCGCCACCGCCGGAGACTCCATCGCCCGCGCCGCGTCCGCCCCGTCCGCCGGCACCGCGAGCGGACGCACCGGATGAAGGTGCTCGCCCGGAATGTCCAGCCAGCGCGTCGAGCGGCGACGCGGCGGGCCGCCCGGCCGCCTCTCCGTCCGGCTCGGGCACGGCAGCGGGTATGGTCGCGCGCACGACCGCGGCCACGTCCGCCGGGTCCCCCGCAGAGGCCAGCTCGGCCAGCCACCCGCCCCCGGCCGGGGCGAGCCCGCCCGCGACCTCCACCGCCAGCCTGGTCTTGCCCGCGCCACCCGGACCGGCCAGCGTGACCAGCCGCACGGCCGCCAGCAGGCTCCGCACCCTGGCCACGTCTTCCTGCCTGCCGACGAGACTCGTCACCGGCGCCGGCACATTCCCCCGTACCGGCCGTGCCGGTACGGCCCGCGCCGGGGACGCGTCGCGCAGCGCCTCGAGGTGTGCCGCGCGCAGTTCCGGCCCGGGATCGACGCCCAGCTCGTCCGCCAGCCGCAGCCTGACGCGTTCGAACGCCTCCAGCGCGTCCCCGCGCCGCCCCGCCGCGCCGCCCCGCCGCGCACAGCGCCCGCATCAGCAGCGCGTGGAACGGCTCGCGCAGCGGGTGCGCGGTCACGACTTCCTCCAGCTCCGCCACCAGATCGCCGGCCGCCGTCATGTCCGTCACGACGAGATCGGCCGCCATCCGGGATTCCAGAGCCGAAAGGCGCAGCTCCTCCAGGCGTACCGCCGCCACCCGCGCGAACGGCAGGCCCGCCGCGTCGGCGAGCGCCGCGCCGCGCCAGGGCGGAACGCAGGCAAGCGGCGGCACGCCGGGGGGCACGCTCGGCCCGGCCCTCGCCCACCAGGCGTTCGAACTCCGCCGCGTCCACCTCGCGCGGTGGAACGTCGAGCAGGTAACCGGCCGGATGCGACACCACGCCACCCGGCAGTCCCCTGTGCAGCTCGCGGCGGAGCCGGGACACCAGGGAGTGCAGGGCGGCCACGGGGTTCGCCGGCGGCTCCTCCCAGAGGTCGTCGATCAGTCTCTCGGCGGTGACCACTCTGCCGGGCTCCAGAGCGAGCCGACGTCAGGAGCACACGCAGGCGTGCGCCTCTGACGTCGGCGTCCGTCACCCGCAGCAGCCCGAGAATCGCGATTCGCATGGTTCTCGCATTGTCGCGGGTGGTTTTGGTCGACGAGTTGAATGATCTTGTAACTGCCCACCGCCTTTACATTGTAGATTCATAGTAGGATCACGGTGATGAACACCCCCGCCGTCCCCGAGCCGAGCGCCCCCGCGCGACCCGGACGCGACCCCTACCAGGTGTATCTCGACGCGCTGCAGAGCCCCGAGTCCAAGCGCACGATGAAGGGCTGTCTCGACCGCATCGCCCGTCTCATCACCGGAGACCCGGAGGCGACCGGCGCCGGGCAGCCCTGGGAACTGCTCCGCTACGAGCACACGATCCGCCTGCGCACGCTCATGCGGGAGCAGGGCTGGTCGCCCTCACACGTCAACAAGCACCTGGTCGCCCTGCGCCGCGTGCTGAAGGAGGCGTGGCGGCTCGGGCTGATGAGCGGCGAGGACTACCAGCGCGCCGCCGACCTGCCCGCCTACACGCACACCCGCGTTCCGGCGGGACGACACGTCGAAGCCGAGGCGCTGGCCGCCGCGCTCGAGGTGTGCGACGGCGACCACTCCCCCGCGGGCCGTCGTGACGGCGCGATGCTGGCGGCGCTCTATTCCACCGGCTGCCGCCGGGCCGAGATCGCCGGGCTCACCCTGGCCGACTTCGATCCCCACGCCCGCTCTCTGCGGGTGCGCGGCAAGGGAGACAAGGAACGCCTGGTCTACCTGACCGCCGAGGCCGTCGAACGCCTCGACCTGTGGCTGGCCGTGCGCGGCCGGAGGACGGGCCCCCTGTTCTGCCCCGTCAACAAGGGCGGGCGGCTGCGGCTGGCCCACATGACCGGCCAGGCCATCGCCGACATCGTCTCCCGGCGCCTGGCCGCCGCCGGGGCGGCCCGCCGTACGCCGCACGACTTCCGCCGCACGTTCATCGGCGAACTACTCGACGCCGGGGTCGACCTCGCCACCGCCCAGGCCCTCGTGGGCCACGCCTCCCCCGCCACCACCGCGCGGTACGACCGGCGGCCCGAGCGGCGCCGCCGCGAAGCCGTCGACCGGCTCCGCGTCCCCGGCGCCGCCCGCTGACCGGGCCTGCCCTTCCGCAGATGTCCGCCCCGGCACTCGCCGTGGTCGGCAGCAACTCCCGCACGCGTGGTGCACGCCTCCCCCCGCCAGGATCCTGCCCGCCGTTTCGCCGCGCCGCGGTGTCCTCCTGTCCGTACTGGCGCTACCCGGGACTCACACCCGGCGTCGGGACCACGCGCTCGAGCTTGGTCCAGCCCGTCCAGCCTCGCTGCTTCAGCAGCTCGATCAGCCGGCGTGCCGGCGGCACAGTGTCGAACGCCAGTGTGTCCATCAGCGTGACAAGCGGCGCCTCGATGTCGATGTCGTCGACGTAGTCCTCGCCCCGCTCGTCGGCCATGCGCGTGATGTAGGCGGCCAGCTCGTCGGCCAGCTCGACCAGCCGCGGGTCGTCGTCGGGCCGGTCGAGAGCCCGGCTCAGGGTGAGAAAGAAGCCGACGAGCCGCGGATCGTCGATCTGCTCCCGCTTGCGGGCGACCCACTCCTGGACTCGCGCGGGTGAGTGCGTGACCAGCGGGATCCAGCCGTCACGCTCGGCCCGGACGATGCGCTCGTCGATCCCGAGCGCCCGCAGCCGGTCGAGATAGTCGACCACCTCCGGGGGCAGTGCCAGGCTGTCCCCGGAGGCGAGCCGGGCGATTCGCTCGCGGTGCCGCTGCCGCTCCCGGATCTCCGCCTGCAGCCGCCCGTCGATCTCCGCGACGGCCGCGGCGAACTCCTCCTCGCCGGCCCGCAGCAACTCCCGCACCCGCGCCAGCGGGACCCCGGCCTCGGCGAGGATCCGGATTCTGATCAGATCGATCACGGCCCCGGCGTCGTACCTGCGGTAGCCGGAGTGGTCCCGCTCGGGCTCCGGCAGCAGCCCCTTGGCGTGGTAGTGCCGCACCGCGCGCACCGTCACTCCGGCGTACGACGCCAGCTCACCGATGGTCAGCATCGGACCAGTCTCCAGGAGTCGCTCAAGAGGTCGCCCGGCCGGCTGGGCCTGAGGCGTTCCGGATGATCCGGGCGATGTCCTGGGCATGGGTGAAAGCCAGCTGGTGATCGGCGTCGAGCCAGGTGGTGTCGATGTGCGGCTGCTCGCGGACAAGCCGCTCGACGCCGGCACGCCAGTTGTGGTTGAACCGAGGCGCATGCCCTTCGCCGCTGTCACCGGCCATCGAGGTCGACATGATCATGCTTATGGGCCGGCCGATCTTCCGGTACCGGTCGAGGATCCCGGACCGGATCACATCGATCTCGACGTTCAGATCGAGGATCTCCTGCGCGGTGAGCACCACCTGACGCGCGGTGCCCCGCACGGCCTCGTGCTGCGTCGCCAGTTCCTCGCACATGGCGCGGAAGTCCGGCAGGACGGCCTCGGTGATGAACGGTTCGGGCACCGGGTTGGCCCCGTCGATGAGAACAAGCTCGGCGACGGCGTCCGGATGCTCGGAGGCGTAGTGCACAGCCAGGTCCGCGCCCAGCGAGTAGCCCACCAGCACGGGCGCCGCAGGCAGGCCGAGCTTTCGCAGCTCCGCCATCACTGCGGCGAGATCGCTCAGGAAGCCCTCGAAGGAGTACCGGCCGGCGGCCGAGGCGAGGCCATGGCCCCTCAGGTCGAAGGTCACCACGTCGTGGTCGCGTCGCAGCAGCCCGGCCAGCTCGTGCAGGTCCGCCTGTGTCGAGTTCAGCCCGGGGCATAGGACCAGTGGCCTTCCCCGCCCATCGCGGGACACCGGGATCGTGACGCCGTCGTGCCGGATCTCGAAGTGCCGCATCGTCCTGTCGCCTCTCTCCGCCCGCGCTCCGTCGTCGTCGCGCTCGCCGTACGACCCGCGCGGTCCGGCGACCTCGATCGCACTGGTTTCCGTGGTCATGCCGCCATGCTGGGAGATTGACCCTGCGTCAGGGTCAAACGGCGCGGCGACATGACCTCCGCACGTCCGCGATCGCCGGCTCCCGGCGTCAACCGTTCGCCGGGCTGCGCGCCCACTGTCAGATCCCGTAGGGAGAGGCGCCGGTGGAGGGGTGTACTGCCCCGGCGACCTCGGACTGATCGCCGCCGCGAGGAGCCGCCGGTCGCTGCCGGGCGACGATCGCTCTACCCGTCGCACGCATCTGCCCGGGCAGCCGGACGATCAGCCGAGGACGAACGGGAGTCTCGCGGCCAGCTCGCCCAGTTCCGCCCTTTCGGCGTCGGTCGGGGCACGCCGCCCCGTGCCGACCAGCAGCGCGTCCTCGTCCGAGAACGACGAAGGAAAGGCGCCCCCGGCGATTGTCTCCAGCATCTCGCGGGAGCGGGCGAGCCCCTCGGCGGGCGGTCGCGCCGCGTCCGGGAGATGCGCGACCAGGTCGAGGTGGTGCAACGTCCACTCCAGGACGTACGCCGAAAGGTAGTCACCGGCGGTGAGAACCTCGCCGCGGGTGCCGACCCGGAGTCCCGGGTCGGCGAGCCGGGCGGCGCGGCCGGCGGCGGACCCGACGTCGTCGAGGTGGAACTTCAGCAGCCGAGGCTCCTGATAGGCGGCGGCCAGCCGGACGATCAGGGCGTCCAGCGGGTCGTCACCGGTCGGTGACGTCGCGGAGACCTCCCAATAGGTCGCCGCGTCACGGGTCGGTTCCGTTTCCGCGGGTGTCACGAGGGTGATCAGGACGTCCTGCGCGTCGATCACCAGATGGCACACCAGATCCCGCACGAGCCAGCCGGCGCAGCCGGACGGCTGCGCGAAATCCTCGTCCGGGAGTTCGGCGACCGCCTTGCGCAATGCCGCCCACGAGCGCGCGAAGAGATCCATACTGGCACGGTAGTGCGGTGCCGCGATGGCGGACAGCCGACGGCTCAGGGCATGTCCCGTGATCTTTGGCGCCAGTCCGGTTTGAATCATCCGCGCGGATGAGGCGCGCCTGAAGCATCATGATCTAACGGATGGGGGGTGGGCACGGCTCGACCGTGATCGCTAAGAGCGAGCGCAACACCGTGGAGCGGTGAGTCGACAAGCTCCGCCAGTGTCGCGCCGTGGCTACCCGATATGACATGAGACAAGCCATCCACACGCTCGGCCGGCCATCCGGCCCCAGAGGTTAGTCCTTCGGGGTCGATTCGCAGTCGCGGAGGTAGGTCTCCATGGTGGTGCGGAGATTGTCGGCGGCACGGATGATCAGGGCGAGCTGTTCCGTGGTGAACTCACCCAGCGCCTGACCGAGCTGCAGATGCAGCGGTTCGAAGAAGGCGTCGGCAGCGGCGTTGATCGTCGTGGTCGCGCGCAGGGTCACGACCCGCCGGTCGGAGCCCTCCCGCGCGCGCTCGACATGCCCTGCTTTCTCCAGGCGTCCGAGAAGGATCGAGGTCGCACCCGGCGAGAGGCCCACGCGTTCGGCGAGGCGCGCCGGCGTCAGCGGCCGGCCACGCTGTTCCGCCTCGATGATCAGCACGATGGCGTCGGCGTCGGTGGTGTGCAGGCGCGCACTGCGGGCGAAGGCCCGTGCCAGTTCCTTCTGCGTGGCGGTGAAGGCCGTGAGGCTGCCCAGCACCTGCTCGTACTCATCACCCGGCTCAGTCTCTGTCATGACCTACCTTTCGACGCCCCCGGTACCTTACGACAATCCAATATAGTTATGTTGCATAATGATTTTGCGACATAAGGATACGGGATCGGGTCCACCAGGCCACCGGACTCACCCGGACCAGCAGTCGCCCGAGGCCCATCGAAGGAACTCAAGGAGTCATCACAGTGAACGGATCGATCACCATTGCCGGAGCCGGACTGGCCGGACTCGCCCTCGCCCGCGTCCTGCACGTCCACGGCATAGCCTCGACCGTCTACGAGGCGGAGGCATCGCCCAGCGGACGCACCCAGGGCGGCCAGCTCGATATCCACGACTTCAACGGCCAGGTCGCCCTCCAGCAGTGCCAGCTCATGGACGAGTTCCACTCGATCGTCAACATGGGCGCCGAGGCCATGCGATTCCTCAGCCCCGACGGAGAACTCGTCGGCGAGATCCCCGACGACGGGGAACTGAGCAACCCCGAAGTCCTGCGCGGCGAACTGCGCAGAATCTTGATCGAGTCACTGCCTCACGGCACGATCCAGTGGGGCCGCAAGATCGCCTCGGTCACCCCCGGAGACGGCCACCGACCGCACGTGATCGACTTCGCCGACGGCTCGTCGGTCTCAACCGAGGCGCTGATCGGCGCCGACGGGGCCTGGTCGCGGGTCCGGGCCTCCCTCAACGGCGCCATGCCCGAGTACCTGGGAACCCTGTGGGTCGAGACCTTCCTCCACGACGTCGAAAAGAACCACCCGCAGAGCGCCGCACTGGTCGGCAGCGGCGCGATGCTGGCGATGAAGCCGGGCAGGGGAATCTTCGGACACCGCGAGGCGAACGACGTGATCCACACCTACGTCGTACTGAAGAAGCCGCTCGAGTGGATGCAGTCGGTCGACTTCTCCGACCGCGAGCGCGCGCTGACGCTCGTCGCCGAGCAGCTGGGCCAGGGCTGGGCGCCTGAGCTGCTCGAACTGGTCACCCGGGGCGAGACCACGCCGGTCGCACGCCCGATCTGGGGACTGCCGCTGGAACACACCTGGGACCGCGTCCCGGGCATCATGCTCATCGGCGACGCCGCCCACCTCACCCCGCCGGACGGCGACGGCGCAAACTGGGCCCTCTACGATGGTGCCCAGCTCGCACAAGCCATCGCCGCCACACCAGCCGACATCGACACGGCGTTCAACACCTTCGCCGAACAGATGCTGCCCCGCAGCGCCGCGTCCTCGATCGAGGGCTACCAATCCTTCGAGCGAACCTTCGGCTACAACGCACCCGCGAACCTGCGCGACATGATGAACCGCACCAAGACCTACGGCCACCAACACCAGTGAGCGCCCAACACCTGCCCACCGACTCGTGAATCACCCACCCCCGCCGGCCTCGGCGGGGCATTTCACTCCCAGACCTGCCCACAGATCGTCCAGCGGCATCCCAGCAGGCCACGAGCCCCTCATTTGATCGAAATGCCTCACCTCACAGGTCACAGCCATCCGTTGATCGCGGCGATGAGGACGGTCGCCTCGAAGCGGACCGCGAGCTTGTCGAACCGGGTGGCCACCGCCCGGTTCCGCTTCAACCGGTTGATGCCGCACTCGACCGCGTGCCGGGCCTTGTAGTCCTCACGGTCGAAAGCCGGAGGCCGTCCGCCGACCGTGCCCCGGCGCTTGCGGTGGCCAGCCTGGTCGGCGGGTTCCGGAATCGTGCAGCGGATCCCACGCCGACGCAGGTAGGCACGGTTCGCACGTGATGAGTACGCCTTGTCGCCACGAACCCGCACCGGACGAACCCGTGGCCGGCCCATACCGAGGCGGGGGACCCGGATGGCTTCTAGCACGCTTGTGAACTGAGGGCTGTCTCCCCGCTGCCCTGCTGTGACCAGCGGCGACAACGGCTTCTGTCCTTGCTCGCAGGCCAGGTGAATTTTCGTGGCCCAGCCCCCGCGCGACCGGCCCAGGCTGTGATCGTCGGGTTCGTCCTGACGGCCACCCGGCGGTTCCTTCTGGGCTTGGCCGTCGCGCCGAGCACCGGCAGCGTGCTGATGAGCCCGGCAGATCGTGGAGTCGACGTTCACGTCCCAGGTGATCAGCCCTGCTGCGTCCGCCCGGGCCTGCAACCTGGTCAGGACCGTCGACCAGACACCATCACGTTGCCAGCGACGGAAGAGCCCGTAAACCGTCTGCCAGGGACCGTACTCCGTCGGCAGATCCCGCCACGGGGCACCGGTCCGAACCCGCCATCGAATCCCGTCGATCAACCGCCGTCGGCACCCAGACGGCCTGCCCAACACCGCGACCGGCAGCAACGGACCCAGCACCGCCCACTGATCATCGAAAAGATCCCCTCGCCCCACATAGAGATCATCACGGCACGAAGCGAGACACGGACCTCAGTTCCAAAACACGACCTACGCCCGCGTCTATGTCGACGACTTGGACACCACTCTGCCCACCTTCTAAGCCCTCACCGCCGCCCGGCCGGGGCTACGCTTCTCCTACCGGAACCTCGAACTGGCGACCATCGGCGACTACCTCCTGGTCCCAGGCACCCCAGAGGCGCTGGCGCCCTACCGCGACGTGCAGGCCACCGTCATCGTCGACAGTCTCGATGAGGTCTTCGCCATCGTCGAGCGCGAGGGAGGCAGCACCCTTGACGGCCCGAACGAAGTTCCCACCGGACGCAACCTGAAGATCCGCCACCCCGGCGGCGCGATCACCGAATACGTCGAGTTCGACTCCGCCAAGGTCCAAGCTCAATCGGCGCAGTAGAGAGTCCACGGCACAAGCCCTCTTGGCGCGCGTGATCGTCCGGCTGACGCGGCCGTCGGCGGCGTCCGTCGCCGAGGCGCGCGAACCCCGGCGTACGGGGGCCGACATAATCGCTTCATGGATCATGTCGCGGTGCGGGAGTTCGTGGACGGCTGGGTGGCGGCGTGGAACGCCCATGACGTGGACGCGGTGCTGGCTCACTTCGCGGAGGACGTGACGTTCCGTTCCCCGGTCGCGGCGCAGCTCGTCGGTGGCGATGGGACCATCCGGGGCAAGGCGGCGCTGCGCGCCTACTGGGCGGAAGGGCTGCGGCGCATCCCCGACCTGCGGTTCGAGGTCCTCGGCTCCTACGCCGGCGTCGATTGCCTGGTCATCAACTACCGCAACCAGAAGGGCGGGCTGGTCAACGAGGTGCTGATCTTCGACGGCCCGCTGGTGGTCGAAGGATATGGGACGTATCTCGGCGACGACGCGAACCCCGCCGGCGCGACGGCGAGCTGAACGCGCCCGTGGTCGTCACCCGGGATTCCCGGCGCCGATGACCGGGCCCGCACTCGGCGCGGGGATCTCGGTGATCACATCTCCGGTGCGATCCACAGGCGGGCCGCCAGGACGAGGCCGATCAGGGCGACCACCCAGCGCAGCAGCGCGGCCGGCAGGCGCCTGGTGACACGAGGGCCGAGTGTGGACCCCGCGAACAGGCCCGCGGCGAGAGGGGCGACGGCGGCCCAGTCCACGGGCCCGAAAAGGGCGAATCCGGCGGCGGAGACCAGCGCGCCCGCGCCGAGGAGCATGTTCTTCAGAGCGTTGGCGGCGGGCAGTCGCGGCTCGGCGGTCACCAGGAGAAGGGCGAGGATCATCACCCCCGACCCCGCGCCGAAGTATCCGTTGTAGACCGACAGGGCGATCAGCCCGAAGGGGAGAACCGCCTCCGGCGAACCGCTCCGCCCGTGACGTACGGCGAGCCACGGCTGCGCGAGCAGCGCCATCGAACCCGCGGCCACGAGAAACGGCACCACGCGGGCGAAGACACCGGGCGGGGTGGACAACAGCAACGCCGATCCCGCCGCCCCGCCCAGCGCCGACAGCGGCACCCAGCGCCGCAGCCACGGCCCCGTCCCGCGCAGTTCGGGCCGCGAGGCCAGGGCCGAGCCGGGCCAGCAGGCGACGAGCGCGACGATGTTGGCCACGTTCGCCGCGAGGGCGGGCAGGCCCGCCGCGAGCAGGGCCGGATAGGAGATGAGGGAGGTGATGCCGCCCGCGGTGCCGACCAGCCCGGCGAGCACTCCGGCGGCGGCCAGCAGCGCGGCGTCACCGATGCCGGTCAAGCCCCGGCGTCCGGCGCGGGTGTCTCGACCGGGAACAGGATCGGGCTGAGCAGGTGCCGCCTGCGGTCCTGCGCGGGGCCGTGCCGCATCCGCGCGACGATCACCGCGCGCAACTCCTCGATCATCTCGGCGCGTTCCCCGGGGCTCAGCCACAGCACGTGCTGCCGGTAGCCCACCTCGTCGGCCACCGGGTCGGCGCCGTCCAGCCCGAGATAGGCGTCGAACTCGGAGATCAGCGCGGCCATCGCCGTCGCGAAGGTGCGCCGGTGGTCGTCCGGCGACATCGCCGCCACGACTTCGGTGCCGATCACCACGCGCTCACGCAGCCGGTAGCGCCGTTCCACCGCGCCGCGTACGCGGTGCTCGCCGTCCACCTCCAGCACGCCGGCGTCGGCGAGCGCGCCGACGTGGCGGTAGACGGTCGCCTTGTGCACGTCCGATATGCGCTCGCACAGCTGCGCCGTCGTGAGAACCCGCCCACCGGCCAGGGCCTGCACGACGCGCAGCCGCACCGGATGCGCGAGCACCTCCATCACGTCCATGGCCCAAATGATCGCACGTGTGCTACCGTTCGCAGAAATGCGAATGATCATTGCGGAAGAGGGCGGAATGAGACGACCGTCATCGGAAACGACGACCCCGCCACTGGGGCGTCTCCACGAGGTCGGGGAACGGCGGCTGATGCTGCACCGCTCGGGCTCCGGCGGTCCGAGCGTGGTGTTCCTGCCCGGGGCGGGCCTGGTCGGGCTCGATTTCCTGAACGTGCATGAGGGGGCCGCGGCGTTCACCACGAGCGTGCTCTACGACCGCGCCGGCACGGGCTGGAGCACCCCCGTCCCCCTCCCCCGCGGCGCGGCCGACGTCGCCGCCGAACTGCGCGGTCTCCTGCGCGCCGCGGCGGTCTCCGGGCCGTTGATCCTGGCCGGTCACTCCCTTGGCGCCTTCTACGCGCGCCGCTACGCGCAGCTCTTCCCCCGCGAGGTCGCCGGTCTCCTCCTGATCGACCCCGGCCACGAGGACATCCTCGACCACATGCCGCCGCAGGCCGCCGAGCTGGCCGAGCGGATGCGGCCCGACCCGGCGCAGATGCCGGAGCTGACCGGCGAGCAGCAGCGGGCCGCCCGCGAGGCGTACGGCCGTCTGTACGCCGAGTGGCCCGCACCGGTGCGCGAGGCGCTGATCGACCATCACCTGGCGTCGTGGCGGACGAGCCTGCGGGAGACGGAGAACTTCGAGTCCGAGGTCTACGGCGAGCTGCGCGAGGGCGGACCGCTGCCCGACGTCCCGCTGATCGTGCTCACCGCCGGAGGTGTGAACCCCTATTGGGCGAAGTTCATGCCGGGAGAGGCGGTGCGCGAGGCACACGACGGGGTGCGCGCCCTGCACGCGGCGATCGCCCGCTCGGTGCCCAGAGGAGAGCAGCGCGTGATCGACGGCGCCTCGCACCAGTACCTGCATGTCGAGCGGGCCGAGGAGGTGCTGCGGGCGATCCGCGACCTGGCGGCCGCGGGCTGAGCCCCGGCGTCACCCGGCGTCACCCGGCGGCGCGGATCTCCTCGAGCAGGACCGCCGGGTCGTCCGTCATCGGGTCCCGCGCGCCGACCGCCGCCAGGCGTCGATGACGGCCCGCTCCTCGGCGGGATCGAGCCCGGGCGGGAACTCGGGGATCTCACCGGACCCGGTCAGCCACGCCCAGGTGTCGGCGACGGTCTCCACCACCGGACGGCACCGCAGCCCCGTGGCCAGGGCCCGGCCGACGCCGGTCCAGATGAGCCCGGCCTGCTCGGGACCTGGCGGGATCCAGCCCGGCAGCGCCGCCCACCGGTCGATCCCGGCGGCCTCGATGGCCTCGGGCTCGACCCAGACCGGCTCGGCGAGCCCGCCGGTGACCGCGACCGCGGACTCCAGCAGGTCGCGGGTCGTGGTGTGCCCCTCCGGGTTGACCAGGTTGACCGGGCCCCGCACGCCGCCCTCGGCCGCGTCGAGAAGCCAGGCGGCGAGGTCGCGCACGTCCACGAAGCGGAACGGCTGGCCGGCGGGGCCCGGGGCGAGCATCTCCCCGCCCCGCGCGGCCCGCAGCAGCCAATGCGGCAGCCGTCCCTGGTCCTCGTACGGCCCGAGGATCAGCCCGGCCCTGGCCAGCACGGCGCGGTCGCCGAAGGCCTCCTCCACGGCGATCTCGCCGCCCCGCTTGTTCGGGGCGTAGTCGGTGTCCCCGGCCTCCGCCGAGGCCTCGACCGTGGGCCAGTCCTCGGTCAGGCCGACCGGCGTCGGGGGCGCGTACACCGCCCTGCTGGAGACGTACACGTACCTGCCCGCGCATCCGGCCAGCGCGCGGGCGCTGTCGCGCACGACCCGGGGCGCGCCCGCCCAGGTGTCCACCACGGCGTCCCACCGGGCCTCGGCGAGCGGGGCCAGGTCGGCCGGACGCAGCCGGTCGCCGGTCACCGCCTCGGCTCCCGGGTGGGCCCACCCGGCGAACCCGCGGGTGAACGTGGTGACGTGCCAGCCGCGCTCCACGGCGGCCGTGACCACCCACCGGCCGACGAACGTCGTGCCGCCGAGCACCAGCAACCGCATGCCGCTCACGCCTGACGGCGGATCCGGTACAGCACGTGGCGGCGCAGCGGGTGCCCCTCAGGGAGCACCGGGTGGTCGAAGTCCCCGGCGGCATCGTGGGTCATCCCGATCCTGCGCATGACGGCCTGCGAGCGGACGTTCGGCACCGCCGTGAACGAGACGATCTCAGTCAGGCCGAGGCGGCCGAACCCGTCCTCCAGCGACGCCCGTGCCGCCTCCGATGCGTACCCCCGCCCCCAGGCGGAGCGGGCGAGCCGCCAGCCGATCTCCACGCACGGCGTGAAGTGGGCGGTGAACCTGGGGACCTGCAGTCCGGTGAAGCCGATGAACTCCCCGTCCGCCTCGACCGCCCACCAGCCGAACCCGCGCTCGTCGAACCCGGCGTCGGCGCGCTCGGCTAGCGCGTCGCTCTCCTCGCGGGAGAGCGTGGCCGGGAAATGCTCCATGACGGCCGGATCGGCGTTCAGCGCCGCGAAGGGCTCCTTGTCCTCCTCGCGCCAGCGCCGCAGCACGAGCCGTTCTGTTTTGATCGAAATCGTCACCCGCCGACGATAGTGCACGCAGGCTTGGGCCGCTGATGACGGAGCCCGATGCGGGGGGCGGGAGAAAGCAGAGGCGAAAGTCGGCTAGAGTCGTTCATGGCCGATGTGGTTTGTGTCCCCCGGGCCGCAATCACCGCCTTCACGGAATACCGTTCGGCTGGAGCCGTGTTGTGCATCTCGCCGAGGAGGCGACCGCCACATCGGCCCTCGGCGTGGGCGCCCCGCGAGACCTGTTCTCGCGGGGCGCCTTGTCTTCTCACCAGGCCCGGCCTTCGGGCAGGCTCGCCAGGCCGGGCTCGGACAGGTGCAGCACCTCGTAGCGTTCGGCGTCGCCGTGAACGCCGGGAACCTCCCGCTCCCACAGCGCGTACGTCAGCAGCGTCCAGTGATGAGGGTCCACGGCGAGGGCGGCGGTGTGCAGGCCGTCGGCGCCGGCGAGATCACGCAACTCGGCGAGGGCGCCCGCCACCTGCTCGGCCGGGTCGGCAGAGGCGGGCATCGGCGTCAGCCGCCGCGACGCCGCGAGAGGCGCCGCCCGCCGGGCCGGGCCGGCCTCGACGGCCAGGCCCGTCCAGTGCCGGACGACCGGGCGGCCGAAGTCGGCGACGATGCCCTGGAAGCCGCCCCCTCCGACCAGGAACTCGCCCATCCTCCCGGCGTCGTTCCAGAGGTAGAACGGCGCGTACTGGTTGACCGGCGACCCGGCGACGCCCCGCTCTCGGATCAGGTAGGCCTTGAGGCCGAGCCCGGCCCGGTCGTCGAGGGCGTGGCCGCGGGTCGCCACCCGCTCCCGGATGATCGTCATGTCGTAGCCGGCGGGCAGAGTGATCTCGTACTGCATCGCGTACACAGCGGGTTTCCTTGTCTCAAGCGCGGGACAGCAGGGCGAGCACCCCGTCGACGGCCTCGTGGAACGGCTCGGGCGAGCCCGCCGCGCGGGCCAGGACGTAGCCGCCCTGCAGCACCGCCACGATCGTCGCGGCGGTCCGCACGGGATCGAGAGCGGCGCCGAGCTCGCCCCGGTTCCGCCCCTCGGCCAGCACCGCCGCGAGCCGGTCGCGCAGCCACGCGAACGTCTCCTCCACCGGCCGCCGCAGCACCGGATCGGCCATCACGTCGGGGTCCTGGGTGAGTCGGCCGATCGGGCAGCCCCGCAGCACGTCCCGTTCGCGCCGGAGGTAGGCCGACACGCGCTCGACGGCCGTGCCAGGGCCGTCCAGGATCTCCTCGATCCCCGCGCGCATCACCTCGGCCGTACGGCCGATCGCCGCCAGCGCGAGATCGGGCTTGCCGGAGAAGTGGTGGTACATGCTGCCCTGCCCGGCTCGCGCCCGCTGCTGGATGGCCCGCGGGCTGGTCCCGACATAGCCGCGCTCCCACAGCAGTTCCCGGGTGCTCTCGATCAGGCGGTCCGGTGTGCTCATGCTGTACATACTAGTAGGTACAGCAGTGTGTTGGTGAAGCCGTACAAAACACGAGAGAGTGTGTTGCAGAGGGCGTACACCTGTGCGGGGGCCCGAGCGGCCTAGGGTATGTCCGTCAGACCGGAGAAGGAGAGGCCGTGCTCTACCCCGCCCTGAAGTTCATCAGCGTTCCCGTCATGCACGCGCTGTGGCGGCCGCGGCTGGAAGGACTCGAGCACGTCCCTGCGCACGGGCCCGCGATCCTCGCTTCCAACCACCTGTCCGTGCTCGACTCGTTCTTCATGCCGGCCGTGGTGCCGCGGATGGTGCGGTTCGTGGCGAAGAAGGAGTACTTCACCGGTAACCCCCTCGTCGCGGCGTGGATGCGCGCGATGGGCGCGATGGAAATCGACCGCGAGAACGTCTCCGCCGCCCAGGACATGCTCGACGCCGCGGTGGAGGTGCTCAAGGCGGGCGAGCTGTTCGGCATCTACCCCGAGGGCACCCGCTCCCCCGACGGTCGGCTGTACCGGGGGAAGATCGGTGTGGCCTGGCTCTCCCTGACCACCGGCGCCCCGATCGTGCCCGTCGCCATGCTCGGCACCGAGAAGGTGCTGCCGCCGGGCACGTCGGTGCCGCGTCTGCACAGCATCGGCGTGCGGTTCGGCGAGCCGATGACCTTCACCGGCGACCCGGGCAACGCGAGGGACCGGCGGCGGGTGACCGACGAGGTCATGGCGGCGATCCAGCGTCTGTCCGGGCAGGAGTACGTCCCCCGGTACGGCGCCAGCGTCAAGGGCGTCGGCGGAACAGAAGTGTAAATAACGATTTGACCCCGCTAGGCTCTGTTGCCGACCACAGGGCCGTCGATGGGGGTGCACGTGCCGCGAGGACGTACTGTCGCGATCTCGGCCGCCGTGGCCGTGGTGCTGGTGGGGGCGGCAGCAGGCGGGGCCTACTACGTGCTGCACACGCGCGGCACGCCGCAGGAGACCGCGTCGCGCTTCGCCGCGGCGTGGTCCCGGGGCGACCTCGCGGCGATGAAGGCCGAGCTCGCCTCCCCCGCCGCCGGCTTCGACGCGGCGTACGCCGAGCTCACCAAGAACCTCGCGGTGACGAAGGTCGTCGTCCGGGACCTGCGGACAGGCGCGGCGAAGGACGACAGGGCGACCGCCTCCTACACCGCCACCGCGACGGTGAAGAACGTCGGCGACTGGACCTACAAGGGGTCGCTGAAGCTGGTGGTCAAGGACCACTACTGGAAGGTCGACTGGTCGCCCGCCGCGGTCCACCCCGCGCTCGACGGGACCAGCCATCTGGCGCTGAAGACGTCGTGGCCGCAGCGGGCGGCGATCACCGGCGCCGACGGCCACCGCATCGACGGCGGCGACGTGGGCGGCTCGGTGCAGCAACTGGTCGGCTTCCTCGACAAGGCGACGGACAAGGACGTCGAGAGGCTGGGCGCCGCCTACAAGAAGGGCGACGCCGTGGGACGTGGCGGCCTGCAGGAGACGTTCCAGAAGCAGCTCGCCGGCACCCCCACCACCGAGATCCAGGTGGTGGGGCCGGCCACGAAGACCCTCCACTCCGTGAAGGGCTCCCCCGGCAAGGACCTGCGGACCAGTCTCGACCTGAAAGTGCAGAACGCCGCCGCCGACGCGGTGCGCGACCTGGACAAACCCGCCTCGCTCGTCGCCGTCAGGCCCTCGACGGGCGAGATCCTCGCCGTCGTCAACAACAGGGGCGGGTTCAACCGCGCGCTGGACGGCAGATATCCGCCCGGGTCCACGTTCAAGACGATCACCGCCGCGGGGCTGCTCGCCGAGGGACTGACCCCGTCCAGCCGGGTGACCTGCCCGAAGGAGGCGGTCGTCGGCGGGCTGAAGATCCGCAACTCCGACCACGAGGCGTTCGGATCGCTGTCGTTCCTCGACTCCTACGCCCACTCGTGCAACACGACGTTCGCCCCGCTCGCCGCGGACAAGCTGAACGCGGCCAAGCTGTACGACCTGGCGACCGATCTGGGCTTCAACCAGCCGCTGCGCATCGGCGTCCCGGCCACCGCGGGCAGCATGCCGAAGGCCACCAGCGCCGCCGACCTTGCCGCGGAGTCCTTCGGGCAGGGCAGGATCACCGCCAGTCCCCTGGTCATGGCGACCGTGGCCGCCGCCGTGGCGGACGGCTCCTGGCGGCCGCCCACACTGGTGCCCTCGATGAAGCAGAAGGCCGCTCCCAAGGAGCTGCCGCAGGACGTCGTCACGGGCCTGCGGTCGATGATGCGGGCGGTCGTCACCAAGGGCACCGCCCACGCCGCCGGACTTCCCGGGGGGACGGCAGGCAAGACCGGGACCGCCGAGTTCGGCACCGGCCCCGAACTCGACTCGCACGCCTGGTTCATGGGCTTCCGCGGCGACCTGGCCTTCGCCGTGGTCGTCGAGGGCGGCGGAATGGGCGGCGCCGTGGCGGCTCCGGTCGCCGCGCGCTTCCTCAAAGGCCTGTCCTGATCCCGCCGCCGAGGCGGGCGGCGCGCGCAGCGGGCGTGGGGTGACCGCGCTCGCCCGGGTGCCGGGAGGGCCGGATGACGCCCGAGCTACACGGGGAGAGCGGCGGCGTCGTGCCGCAGGGCCATGACCAGCAGGGTCGCGATCAACGTGGCGATGAGCAGCCAGCTCACCGCGATGATCACCGTCGAGCGGCCGGGCCGGCGGCGGCCGGCGCTCCGCCCCTGCCGCCCGCGCTCCGCACGGTGGTTGAACGACTCGAGCCTGGCCGCGAGCTTCGGGTCCTCGTCGGTGAGGTGCCGCTCGATCATCGCCAGCATCCGCTCTTCGTCCTGCGACCAGGCCATCGCGCAACTCTCCCAGAACGCAAGGTATGTGCCGACGTTCTGCCCAACGATGAAGATCGTTAGCCGTTTCCAGGGCCGCGATTTACCGCCCGTTGCACGTTGCGATCTCCATCGAACCTCTGTTCTAATCGGAAGGTGCGGTGGGATGGGCTGCGCCTCGACGTGGGCGTCGACACGGGTGACGGCGGGCACGATGACGGCGGCCAGGGCGGTGGGCAGGGCGGCGGACGTCATAGCGACGGACAGGGCGGGACGACGCCCCTGTTCGCCCGGTCGGCCGTGGCGAGGACCTTCGACACCCCCGAGTTCCGCGGCGTCACCTTCTACGAGATCCACGCGCGGTCGATCATCAACCGGGTGCCCTCGGCCAGCCGGGTCCCGTTCGAGTGGACCGTCAACCCCTATCGGGGCTGCACCCACGCGTGCACGTACTGCTTCGCCCGCAAGACGCACGAATACCTCGATCTGGACTCAGGACGGGACTTCGACTCGAAGATCGTCGTGAAGGTCAACGCCCCCGGCCTCGTGCGCAGGGAACTGGAGGCGCCCCGCTGGGGCGGGCACCCCATCGCGATGGGGACCAACGTCGACTGCTACCAGCGGGCCGAGGGCCGCTACCGGCTGATGCCGGGGATCCTCGCGGCCCTGCGGGACGCCCGCAACCCGTTCTCGATCCTGACCAAGGGTTCGCTCATCCTGCGCGACCTCGGCCTGCTCGCCGAGGCGGCGGAGGTGACCGACGTGAGCACCGCTGTCTCGATCGGGTTCACCGACGAGTCGCTGTGGCGGGCCGTCGAGCCCGGCACCCCGTCGCCGCGCAAGCGGCTGGAGGTGTGCGCCGCCCTCAACGGGCACGGGGTCCCGTGCGGCGTGCTCATGGCGCCGATCCTCCCCTATCTGTCCGACTCGCCCCGGACGCTGGAGACCACCGTCCGGCGCATCGCCGAGGCCGGCGCCACGCATGTCACACCGATCGTGCTCCACCTGCGGCCCGGCGCGCGTGAGTGGTTCATGGCCTGGCTGTCCCGCGAACACCCCCGGCTGGTCCCCCGCTACCTGGAGCTGTACGGCAGGGGCGCCTACGCCCCCAAGGCCTACCAGGAACGCATCGGCGAGATGGTGCGGGCGCTCGCCCGCGAGCACGGCATCGGCCGGTCGGCTCCACCCGGCGGCGAAGCAGGCGCGCGCGGCGGCCGAGCGGCAGAGGCACGCGGGGCCGGAACAGCGGGGACGCGCGGCGCCAGCGCCGGACAGCGCCCCGGCGAACGGTCGGCGCCGCCGCCCGCGCCCGCCGCGACGCCCGAACAGCTCACACTCCTTTAAGGCGGCCACCTTCGCCCGCGTGGAATTTCACTCTGGGCGGCGTGATCGTCCGATACGGGATCGACGGAGTGATCAGGTGTCGCCGGACGGCGGGGTCCCGTCGAAGGCGCCGGCGGATGCGGCGAGGGCGGCGGTTCTGGCCGCGCGGCCGGGTAGGCCCGGGTCGGCGGGCGTGCGCAGAAGCACCAGATGGTGGTAGACGGGCGCGGTGGCGGCGATGAGCAGTGGCCGGGCATCGGTGTGCGGGGGGAGCTCGCCGCGCCGGATCGCCCGGTGGACGATGGCCTCGCAGCGGGCGTAGCGGTCTTCCCAGAGCCGCCGTTGGGCGTGGTCGGCCTTGTCGGAGCGGAAGGAAGCGGCGATCAGGGCCCCCATGATGGGCGGCTGTGCGGTCAGCGCGTCCTGGATCTCATGGTTGAGTGCCGCCAGGTCACCTTCCAGAGAACCGGTGTCCGGGGGTTGCCAGGCGTCGTCGCCCGCCGCGTCCAGGACGTCGGCGAGCAGGCCTCCGACGTCTCCCCAGCGCCGGTACACCGTGGCGCGGTGCACCCCCGCACGGGTCGCGACGGCCTCCATGGTGAGCCCGTCGTAACCGCCCTCTCCGAGCTCCGCCAGGACCGCGTCGAGCACCTGCTCACGGATACGGGCGGTGCGGCCGCCGGGCCGGCGCCGGGACTGTGGCACGGGCTGAGCACCCTCCGGTGGCGGCGCTGAAGGAGTCATCGTTGGTGGCCCGTTTGCTCGATGGGACGGTGTCATGACAGCATCTTAATGCATCAACTGTCGCAATAGCGGGGTCATCGGTGGTCTTCTGACTTTCGCCCGGCCGCGGGCTTCTGGCGGCCGCCCCGCCCACGAACCTGCCCCCGAATGCCGTGAAGTGCCCGAATGCCCGCACAGGTCCTCAACGCCCGCCCCCGACGTCCGCGAGCTCCCTTGCGGAAAGGAAACGTTTTGATGGTGCCCGCCGACCCGACCGTGCTGCATCCGATGCCCGGGCAGCCTCGGGTGGTGCTGCTGAAACCGCTGATCACCTCACCGCTGATCGAGGTCGGCGAGTTCTCCTACTACGACGATCCGGATGACCCGACCGCCTTCGAGACGCGCAACGTGCTCTATCACTACGGGCCGGAGAAACTGGTCATCGGAAAGTTCTGCGCGCTGGGCGAGGGCGTGCGGTTCATCATGAACGGCGCCAACCACCGCATGGACGGCCCCTCGACGTTTCCCTTCCCGATCATGGGCGGTTCCTGGGCGGAGCACTTCGACCTCATCACCGGCCTGCCCGGACGGGGCGACACCGTGGTGGGCAACGACGTCTGGTTCGGCTACCGGGCCATGGTGATGCCCGGTGTCCGCATCGGCCACGGAGCGATCATCGCCTCCGGGTCCGTCGTCGTCGACGACGTTCCCGACTACGGCGTCGTCGGCGGCAACCCCGCCAGGCTCATCCGCCGCCGCTACAGCGACGCGGACATCGACCGCCTCCTCGCCGTCGCCTGGTGGGACTGGCCGATCCGGCACATCACCGAACACCTCCGCACGATCATGTCCGGAAGCATCGACGACCTGGAGACCGCGGCGGCCGCGCGCCCACACCGCTGATCCACTCGCGCTCCGGCCCTTCAGAGTCCCGGCCCTTAAACGTTTCAGCACTTCAGAGTTCCAGCACTTCGGAATCGAGCCATCGGCATGCCTGCTCCGTCCCGCCACACCCCGTTCGCCGGCTGGCTTCACAGCCGCGCCGTTCCGCTCACCCACCTCGACCCGGCCGCGCCACTCGATGACCTGGAGCCGCTGCGCGACATCGTCGGCGACGCGCGTCGTCGCGATCGGCGAGAACTCCCACTTCATCACCGAGTTCTCTCTCATGCGCCGGCGCATCCTGCGGTTCCTGGTCGAACGCTGCGGCTTCACCGTCCTGGCCTTCGAGTACGGCTTCAGCGAAGGCTTCCCCCTTGACGCCTGGGCCCAGGGGGAGGGCGCGGACCATGATCTGTCGGATCACCTCGCCGCGGCGATCCCGGTCGGCGTCGAGGAGCCGCTGCGCTGGATGCGCCGGCACAACGCCACGGCCGCAGCGCCGGTGCGTTTCGCCGGGATCGACATCCCGGCGGCCGGTGGTTCCCTGCTTCCCGCCCTGGCTCCGGTCGCCGACTACCTGCGCCAGGTCGATCCCGAAGCCCTACCGGTCGTCCAGGCGGCGATGCGGATCGCGGAATCGTTCGCCGGTGCCTCCGCGGCCGCGGCCGCGCCCGCGTGGACCCGTCTGACCAGCGCCGAGCAGGACGCCCTCAGCGCGATCCTGATGCGCCTGCTCCTCCGGTTCCGCGCCGTCGAGGTGCTGTACGTCTCCCGCGGCGATCGGGCCGGTTACGACATCGCCCTGCGCCGGCTCGAGGCCGCCTGCCACGCCGACTACGGCTTCCGCGCGATGGCCGGCCTGTACGCCGGCACCGGCCTGACCGCCGACACCTCGGCCCGCGACGTCTACATGGCCGGGTCGGTCCTGTGGCACCTGAAGCGGTTCGGCCCCGGAACCCGCATCGTGCTGGCGGCCCACAACGCCCACATCCAGAAGACGCCGGTCTCGTTCAACGGCCACCTCACCGGGCTCCCCATGGGACAGCATCTGCACGGCTCCCTGGGCGATGACTACGTCGCCCTCGCCCTGACCAGCGTCACCGGGCACACCGCCGACATGCGCCCCGACGAGGACGCGCGCTTCGGGTTCGCCATCGACGACACCGCCCTGCAGCCGCCCGAGCCGGGAAGCGTCGAAGCCGCCTTCGCCGACGCCGGTCTGGGGCTCAGCATCGCCGATCTCCGCCAGGCGCCCCACGGGCCCCCCGGCCCCGACCGCATCCGGATACAGAGCGCCTACGTGCACACCCCCGTCCTCGACGCGTTCGACGGCGTCCTCAGCACCCCGGCCTCCACCGTCGCCGACGACGTCCGGCTCCCGGGCGCGTAGCCCCGGACGTGCGGATACGATCGGCGGCCGTGGAGAACGACACAGAGAACGACACGGAGGACGACGTCGAAGATTTCGTCCGCGCGCACACCACGCTCGCGGCCGTGCCGTACGTGCCGGAGGTACGGCTGCACACGATCACACCGCTCGTCACCCGGGACGCGGGCGGAGACGACCGCGTGTACGAGCTGTGGGAGCGCGCCGGGCGGCTGCCCTTCTGGGCGTGCCCCTGGGCCGGCGGGCAGGCGCTGGCCCGGCACGTGCTCGACCACCCCGAGATCGTGCGGGGCCGTACCGTTCTCGACCTCGCCACCGGCTCGGGGCTCGTCGCGATCGCCGCGGCGCTCGCCGGAGCCGCCCTGGTCGTCGCCAACGACGTCGACCCGTACGCGCTGGCGGCCGTCAGGGTGAACGCACGCGCCAACGGCGTGGCGGTGCGCGTCGCCGGGGGCGACCTGCTCGACGGAACGCCGTCCCAGCAGGTCGTGCTGGCCGGCGACGTCTACTACGAGGAGCCGCTGGCCCGGCGGGTCACCCCGTTCCTGTCCCGGGCCGGAGGCGCTGTCCTTATCGGGGTGCCCGACCGCGCTTGCTCCTATCTCCCGGAAGGCGTGTTCGAGCAGGCCGGCGTGCATCGGGTGCCCGCCGCGCTGGAGAACACCCTCAGCAAACGGACGACCATATATCGGCTTTCAGGCACTATGTGATCTAGTTCACAACAACGGGACAACTGCCGGTTACGTCATAGGGAAAGGGGATCTTCATCTGACACGAACGGGGCGTGACTGTGCCTTCTCTTCATCGCAGGGTGGTCAGGAAGGTGGCCGGGAAAGCGGCCAGGACGGTGGTGCGGGCGCTGGAGGCCCGTGACCGGCAGCGGGCCCGCTCGGCGCCGCCACCCGACGCTCATGAGATCCGCATCCTGCTGCTGCACGCCAACGGCATGGGCGGCACGATCCGCACGGTCTTCAACCTCGCCGGATATCTGGCGCGCACCCACGACGTCGAGATCGTGAGCGTCGTACGGGAACGCGAGGAGCCCTTCTTCCCCATGCCTCCCGGAGTGCGCGTCCGCTACCTCGACGACCGGCTGCCCCGCCGCAAGGGCCTGCTGTCGCGCTTCCCGAGCAAACTCGTGCCGAAGGACGAGGCGGCCTACCACTGGTTCAGCCTGCGCACCGACCTCAAGCTGGTCCGCTACATCCGCTCCCGCCGCCGCGGCATCCTCATCGGTACCCGGCCCGGCCTGAACCTGATCGCCGCGCGCTTCGCGCCCCCGGAGATCATCACGGTCGCCCAGGAGCACGGGAACCTGGCCTCGCACCAGCCGCTGGTGCGCAAGCAGATCCCCCGCAGGTACGGCAGGCACGACGCGGTCGTCACCCTCACGCAGGCCGACCTGCGCGCCTACGAGCGGTCCTTCGAGAAGGCGCGCAAGGACCTCCCGGCCGTGCTGGCGCAGGTGCCCAACGCCACGCCCCGCCTGAACGGCGGGCTCTCGCCGCTCACCGCGAAGACCGTCGTCACCGCGGGCCGCCTGACCTGGGGCAAGGGCTACGACCTGCTCATCCGCGCGTGGGCCCACGTCGCGGCGCGGCATCCGGACTGGACGCTGCGGATCTACGGCGGCGGCCCCCGGCAGGACAAGCTCCAGGCGTCGATCGACAAGCGCGGCCTGTCCGAGCGGGTGTTCCTCGAAGGCCCGGCCGAGGACGTCGGCGCCGTCCTCGCCGAGGCCTCGATGTTCGTGCTGAGCTCCCGCCACGAGGGCATGGGGATGGTCATCCTGGAGGCGATGAGCAAGGGCGTCCCGGTCGTCAGCTACGACTGCCCGACCGGCCCCAGGGAGGTGATCACCCACGGCCACGACGGGCTGCTGGTGAAGCCGGAGAAGATCCATGCGATGGCCGACGCCATCTGCACGCTGATCGAGGACGAGGACCTGCGCCGTCACCTGGGCGCCAACGCGCTGGAGACGGCCGCCCGCTACGACCTCGACGTCATCGGCGCCCGGTGGGAGGACCTGCTGGCCGGCCTGGTGGACCGGCGGCGCGGCCTGCCGACCGGCGACGAGCCGCTCGGGCACGGGCAGGCCGGGACCGGCGAGCACGACGCCGGAGAACGGCCCGGCCCGCTCGACGCCGCCGCGCTCGACCTCGGCCGTACGCGGGACGTGACGGCACGCCTCAGCCAAAGTGCGTGAACCCCGGGCGGGCGGCCCCGTCAGGGACGCGGAGGAGGATCGCCGGCGGCTCCGGGGCAGCGGTCACAGGAAGATGCCGCCGGAGACCTCGACGCGCTGACCGGTTATCCAGCCGCTCCCGTCGGCGAGCAGGGCGGCGATCGCGCCCCCGACGTCGGCGGGCTCCCCCACCCGTCCCAGTGCGGTCTGCGACGCGAGCAGGGCGCGGAACCCCTCGTCGTCCCGCATGACGCCGCCCGCGAAGTCGGTGCCCACCGGACCGGGGGCGACGGTGTTGACCGTGATGCCGCGCGGCCCGAGCTCCTTGGCGAGGTATCGCGTCAGCACCTCCACCGCGCCCTTCACCGACGCGTACGCCGCCTGCCCCACGCTCGCGAACCTGGTCAGCCCGGTCGAGAGGTTGACGATCCGGCCGCCGTCCGCGATGAGGGGCAGCAGCTTCTGCGTGAGGAAGAAGACGCCCTTGAAGTGCACGTCGAGCAGGGCGTCGAAGTCGCTCTCGGTCGTGTCGGCGAACGCCGCGCTGACCGCGATGCCGGCGTTGTTGACGAGGTAGTCGAAATCGTCCCGGTGCCACCGCTCGCGCAGGGTGCGGCGCAACTCGTCCGCGAAGCCGTCGAACCCCGCCACCACCGCGGTGTCCAGCGGCAACGCCGCCGCGGTGCGGCCGAGCCCGGTCACGGACTCGACGACCTCCTCGGCCTGGTCCTTGCCGGCCCGATAGGTGACGACGACGTCGACGCCGCGCCCGGCGAGGGCGAGTGCCGTGGCACGCCCGAGGCCCCGGTTGCCACCGGTGATGAGGGCGATTCGCTGAGAGGTCATGATTGAAGCTCCTGGTCATCGGGACACGGACCCCTGGCGGGGCCGTCACGCCCAGTTCACCGGGTCGCGCGCCGGGCTGCCACGGCCCACATGTCCACGGCTCACGCAGCCGTGGCCCGCGCAACCGGGGCCCGCGCAACCGAGGCCCGCTTATCCGGGGATCGGCAGGCCGTGGATACGCGGTGACCGGCGCGGAAGGATGAGCGGGACGGGAGAAGGCGAGGAGGCCGAGGGTGGACCGCGAGGGACTGGCGGACTTCCTGCGCAAGCGCAGGGAAGCCCTGCAACCCGAGGATGTCGGGATGGTCCGCGGCCCACGCCGGCGCACCAGCGGGCTCCGCCGCGAAGAGGTGGCCGCCCTCTGTGGCATGTCGAGCGACTACTACAGCCGTCTGGAACGCCTGAGAGGACCGCAGCCCTCGGAGCAGATGCTCGCCGCGATCGCCCGCGGGCTGCGCCTGACCCTCGCCGAGCGCGACCACCTCTTCCGGCTCGCCGGGCACAGCGCACCTCAGCGAGCGCTGCGGGGCGACCACGTGAACCCGGGGATCATGCGTGTGCTCGACCGGCTCTGTGACACCCCCGCCCTGGTCACGACCGCACTCGGCGAGACGCTCCGGCAGACCCCGGCCGCCGTCGCCCTGTTCGGCGACCAGACCGTCTTCAGCGGGATGGCGCGCAGCCTGTTCTACCGGTGGTTCACCGACCGGGCCGAACGGAGCCTCTACCTGGAGGACGACCATCCCCTGTACGGACGCGTGTTCACCTCCCTGCTGCGGGAGGCCGCCACGCGCGAGGGGCCCCGCTCCCGCGCCGCCGCTCTCACCCGCGACCTCCTCGGCCGCAGCGCCGAGTTCGCCGCGCTCTGGGACAGGCACGAGGTCGGTCTCGGGCACCCGGACACCAAGCGGCTGCTGCACCCGGAGCTCGGCGTGCTGGAACTGCAGTGCCAGACGCTGCTCGACCCCGATCAGTCGCAGGCGCTGCTCGTTTACACGGCCACGCCGGGCACCGAGAGCCACGACAAGCTGCGCCTGCTCGCCGTCATCGGCAGTCAGGCTCTGGGGAACGGGAATCGGCTGTAGCCGGGACCGGACGGAAGGCAGGACGGTGGGCCGGGTGAGTCACCCGGTTTCTCCCATCGTCTGTCGTCGCCTGGTGCGGGTGGCTCCGTCACCGTCGTCACGTCATGCGGCGTGGCCCGCTGCAGGCCGTTACATGATCGACTGATCGGCGATCTTCGCGGTGATGCCATCGGCGCCCTCGCCGGAACGCGCTTCGACGCGGTCGACCATCTGCCGGCTCCACATATGGATGGCAGCGGCCTGCTCGGGCGTGAGCGTTTCGAAGAAGTACCGGCGGATGTTGTCCGCGTGCCCCAGGATGGCGTTCTCCACGGCGCTGCGGCCCTTGGCGGTCAGTCCGACGCCGATCCGGCGGCCGGACCGGTCCTCGGTCCTGTCCACGAGCTCGCGGTTCTCCATCCGTGTCAGCTGGTGCGCCACCCGGCTTTTCTCCCAGGCGAGTGACTCGGCGAGCTCACCCACGCGCATCCGGCCCTCGGCCGCCCGGTGAAGCGTCACGAGCACGCTGAACTCGGCCTTGGAGATGCCGTAGTCGCGCTGCAGATCGCGGTCCAGCTCACGGGCCAGGAGACGCTGCGCCTGCATCCAGCTGTTCCACAGCTCCCACTGCTCGGGTTCCAGTGTGCGGGGCTTCGCCATGACACCAGCATAACAATCCGAAGTTGACGTGACAACTTCCTCGAGCTTAAAGTTGTCACGTCAACTTCGGGTGGTGCCCTGCGCGGCCTTCCGTCATGGTACGCCGCGCATCGCCACCCAGCGGCGGCAATGCGCTGAGGAGCGAGAATGAATCACACAGTGGTGGTCGTCGGGGGAGGGTATGGAGGGTCGCTGGTCGCCAGGGAGCTGGACTCCGAGGCCGACGTCACGCTCATCGACCCCCGGGAGGCCTTCGTCAACGCGGCCGCGTCGCTGCGGGCACTGACTCGCCCGGACTGGGCGCACAACGCGTTCTTCTCGTTCGCGACGCTGCTCCAACGGGGGCGGGTGATCCGCGACAGGGCCGTCTCGGTGGACCCGAAGGGCGTCACGCTCGCTTCCGGCGAGCGAGTCGAGGCCGATTATCTGGTTCTGGCCACCGGTTCCAGCTACACATATCCGGCCAAACCGCGCCATGCGTCGACGAGCATCGCCCAGCAGCTGAACGATCTGCGCGAGACCCACGAGGAGTTGGCCGGCACCGGCCGCGTGCTGATCCTCGGCGCCGGCCCGGTCGGTCTGGAGCTCGCCGGGGAGATCAAGGACGTCTGGCCGGACAAGCATGTGGTCGTCCTCGACAGGGCCGATCAATTGCTCCCCGGCTTCCTTCCCGAGGTGCGGAACGCGCTACGCCACCAGCTGGACGAGCTCGGTATCGACGTGCGGACGGGTACCGGTCTGACCGCGTTGCCGGCGGTCGCGGCCGGTCGGGCCGGCCGTTTCGCGGTCACTACCGACAAGGGCGAACAGATCGTGGCAGACATCTGGTTCCAAGCCTTCGGAGTCGAGATCAACACCGGCTACCTGGCCGACGGATGCCTCTCGCCGCTGACCGGGCAGAAAACAATCCCGGTCACCGAGCGACTGAACGTCCAGGGCTACGAACACATCTACGCGATCGGGGACATCGTCGCTCTACCCGACCCCAAGATGGCCTCCTACGCGATGACCCATGCCGACATCGTGGTGCGGAACCTCAAAGCGCAGCTGGCCGGCGACCAGCCGGACGCCGTTCACACCCCGGCATCCGAACGGAGAATCCTGCTTCCGCTGGGAACGCGCGCGGGCATCGGCCAGCTCCCCACACCGGACGGTGTCGCCGCGGCCACGGCCGAGACGGTCTACCAACGCAAGGGCGCCGACCTGTTCACCGCACGGTTCGCCTCCCGGTTCGGCAGCACCTGACAGATCCGTCGATCCCAGCTCGTCCATCCGGGCGCCCCGGCATTCGCCCCCCAGCAGCTCGGGAACGACCGGTCCCGCTGCACCACACCACCCGGCCCTCCCTGACGGGACTCTTCGTACGCCCGCTACGTCAGCCCCTCGGAGCCCGGCCGGCCCACTCCTCCAGGCCACGGGCGAGCACGCGGACCTCCTCGCGCAGCTCGGGCGGGCCGACCACGGTGAACGGCACGCCGAGGCCGGCCAGCACCCGCGCCATGCCGTCCAGGCGTTCGGCACGGCCGGTCATCCGGACGCCGCCCTCCACGGGCGTGAGGGTCGCGACCGTCGGCGGAACGCGGCGCCGCGCCTCCTCCGGCGTCGTCTCCAGCACCACCTCGACCTCGTACCGGTACGGCACGGAGGCCAGCGAGCTCGTCACGTGGGCGACCGCGTCGAACTCCGCCGGTTGCGTGAACTCCTCCTCCGTGGGCGCCACCCGGCCGATCCGGTCGACACGGAACGTGCGCACCTCCCCGCGCCGGTGATCGTGGCCGGTCAGGTACCACCGGCCCGAGTGGAACACCAGCCCGTACGGATCGACCGTGCGCTCGCTGTCCTCCCCCGCGTACGAGCGGTAGACCAGCCGTACGCGGCGGCCGCGGCGGGCCGCGTCGGCCAGCGTCAGCAGCGTGGCGCCGCTCGGGCGGGAGGTCGCGGCCGAGCGGGAGGTCAGGCCGACCATGTCCTCGACGGCGCCGACCCGTTCGCGCAGGGCGGCGGGCAGCACGCGCCGGATCTTCGCGAGCGCACTCTCGGCCGCCCCCTCGCCCACCGTGAGGCCCGCGCGGCGCCCCGCGAGCAGGCCGAGCACCACGGCGGCGGCCTCGTCGTCGGTCAGCATGAGCGGCGGCAGCCGGTATCCCGGCATCAGCCGGTAGCCGCCGTAGCGTCCCCGCTCGGCCTCCACCGGAATGCCGAGGTCCTCCAGCCTGCGCACGTAGCGGCGCACGCTCCGCACGTCGACCTCCAGGCGCTCGGCGAGCTCGGGCCCGGTGAGTCCGGGCCGGGCCTGCAGCAGTTCCAGGAAGGCGAGGACGCGATTGGTCGACATATCAGGACCGATTCTGCCCTGATTCGGCTCTAGCGTCGACGCATGACGACATACGTACTGGTCCCTGGTTTCTGGCTCGGCGCGTGGGCGTGGCGGGACGTGACCGCCGCCCTCCGGGGCATGGGGCACGAGGTCCACCCCCTGACCCTCACCGGCCTCGCCGACCGCGCCCACCTCGCCTCCCCCGATCTCGATCTCGACACCCACATCCGCGACATCACCGGCCTCTTGGAGGCCGAGGACCTGCGCGACGTCGTGCTCGTCGGTCACAGCGGGAGCGCCGCCGCCGTCACCGGAGCCGCCGCACGCGCGGCCGGCCGGGTGAGCCGGGTCGTGTACGCCGAGAGCGGGCCGGTGCCGGACGGGATGGCCCAGATCGACCTGACCGGGCGGGAGTTCGTCGAAAAGCGCGTCGAGGACGGCTGGCGCTACCCCATGCCCTCCTTCGACGAACTGCAGGAGTCGGGCGCGAGCCTGGAGGGGCTGGGCGAGCGGGAGCGTGCGCTGATGGCCACCCGCGCCACCGGCCAGCCGGTCGGCACGATCACTCGGCCCCTCGCCCTGGGCGAGGACGCCGCCGCGTTCGCCGCGCTGCCGAAAACGCTCGTCAGCTGCTCGTTCCCGCTCACGCAGGTCAACGAGCTGATTGCGGCCGGGCACCCGGCGTTCGCGCCGCTGGGCGGGCCGGAGTGGGAGTTGCGTGAGCTGCCCACCGGTCACTGGCCGATGCTCTCTCGCGCCGGTGATCTGGCTCTGCTTCTTGCCGAGATGGCGTAACAAGCCGGCGCCTTTACATTGTAGATTCCCTGGGTGGGACATTTGTCCTGCCCGGGGCCGTATCGATCTCTCTACCTGGGCAGACGGCGCCCGCCTACCGTCGTCCTCATGACCACGAAAACCGCCGACGCCGTGTCCCTGACCTCGGCGACCAAGCGCTTCGGCCCCGTACGGGCCGTGGACGGGCTCACGCTCGCCATCCCCCGTGGCCAGACGGTGGCCCTCCTCGGCCCCAACGGCGCGGGCAAGTCGACCATCATCGCGCTGCTGCTCGGACTGCTGCCGCCCGACTCCGGGCGGGCCACGCTGTTCGGGCTCGACCCCGAGCAGGCCGTGCGGCAGGGCCTGGTGGGCGCGATGCCGCAGGAAGGCGGGCTGATCCCCCGGGTCACGGTCCGCGAGTTGCTGACCTTCGTGTCCGGGACCTACACCGCTCCCCTCCCCCTCGACCGGGTGCTCACGCTCGCCCGGATCGACGATCTGCGCGACCGCCGGGTGGACCGGTTGTCCGGCGGCCAGGCGCAGCGCGTGCGGTTCGCGATGGCGGTGTGCGGCGACCCCGATCTGATCGTCCTCGACGAGCCCACCGCCGCGCTCGACGTGGAGGCCCGGCGCGAGTTCTGGGACGGCATGCGCGGGCTGGCCAGCCAGGGCAAGACCATCCTGTTCAGCACCCACTATCTGGACGAGGCCGACGAGCACGCCGACCGCGTCGTCGTGCTAGGCCACGGCCGGGTGATCGCCGACGGCACCAGCGCGGAGATCAAGCGGGCGGCCGCGCTGACCACGGTGAGCGTGACCGCCGACGGCGAGTCGGCCTGGCTCTCGACCCTGCCTGGCGTGCGCCACATGGAGATCAGGGGCGGCCGGGTCCACCTGCGCAGCGGCGACTCCGACGCCACCGTCATGGCCCTGGCCCGCGCGGGCGCCGTCCGCGACCTGGAGGTCGTCCCGGCCGATCTGGAGGACGCCTTCGTGGCCCTCACGGCGAAGGAGAACGCGTGATGTGGGGATACGTACGGCTCGAATTGACCAGGTCCATGCGCGACGGCGGCTACGTGATCTTCGGGATCGTGATGCCGGTCGTCATGTACCTCGTCTTCACCAACCTCGGCCTGGCCCCCGGAAACCGGCATGACGCCGCGATCTACACGATGGTCAGCATGGCGGCGTACGGCGCGCTCGGCGGCGCGTTCAACAACGGCAGCGGCATCGCCGAGGACCGCGCGGCGGGGTGGCTGCGCCAGTTGCGGCTCACCCCGCTGACCCCGGCCCAGGTGGTGGCCGGGAAGGTTGTCACCGGAGTGGTCGCCGTCGTGCCGAGCATCGCGGCCGTGCTGCTGGCCGGCGTGCTGGTCAACCACGTCACGCTCCCCCCGCAGCGGTGGCTGGCGATCGTGGCGCTCCTGTGGGCGGGCACCGTGCCCTTCTCCCTGCTCGGCCTCGGCAACGGCTACCGCCTTTCGGGCCAGTCGGCGGCGATGGCCAACATCGCGACCATGCTGACTCTGGCCATCCTCGGCGGCCTGTGGGTGCCGGTCGAGAACTTCCCGTCCTGGCTGCGGGCGATCGCCGAGTGGACCCCGTCGAACAGCTACGCGGGCCTGTCCTGGCGGATCGCCTTCGGCGACGCCCCCACCCTCCGTCAGGTCGCCCTCCTGTCGGCCTGGCTGCTCGTCTTCGGCGTCTACGCCGTGCACGGCTACCGCCGTGCCGGACGCCGGGCCTGACCGCTAATGTGACGTTCCCGATGACGACAGAACGCGACACCTGGCTCGACCCGCTGCGCGAGGGCGAGCGCGGCCCCGACGCCAAGGGCATGTACATGTGGGTGGCCGTGACGGCGGCGCCCGTGTGGGACATCGCGCACGGCCGGTCCCATCCCCTCTGGCTGGCCTGGCCGGCCGCGCTGGCCACCGCCGGGCTCTACGTGGTCACCACGCACTTCGCCTTCGCCGACCGGCGGCGCGCCCTGCCGACGCTGGGGCTGCTCGCGGTGGTGGTCGTGGCGTCGGCCGCCGGGTTCCGGCACAACTGGCTTTACCTGATCATGATGCTGGCCGTCGCCACCGGGGTCACCGTGCGCGGCAAGATCCTGCCGGTGGTGCTGTTCGCGGAGTGCGGCGCCGCGCTGGCCGTGGCCGTGGTGGCCGACGCATCCCTCACCGGCGTCCTCTCCATGATGTGGGGCACGTTCACCGCGGGTCTCATTCCGGCGATCATCATCCGGCTGTGGGAGGCCATCCACGAGCTCAAGGCCACCCGCGAGGAGCTGGCCCTGGCCGCGGTGACCGAGGAGCGGCTGCGTTTCTCCCGCGACCTGCACGACCTGCTCGGACACACCCTCTCGATCATGGTCGTGAAGGCCGAGGCCGTACGCCGGCTGTCGCGGGTGGACGCGGACGCGGCGGCCGGGCAGGCGGCCGACATCGAGCAGATCGGGCGGCAGGCGCTGACCGAGGTGCGGGCCGCCGTCACGGGCTACCGGGGCAGGGGGCTCACGGCCGAACTCGACTCCGCCCGTGCCGCGCTCGCGGACGCCGGCATCGAGGCGACCGTCCGCACCTCCTCCGTACGGCCCGGTCCCGAGGCCGACGCCCTGCTCGGCTGGGCCGTGCGCGAAGGCGTGACCAACGTCGTGCGGCACAGCCGCGCGACGAGCTGCGCGATCGGCCTGCGCGACGACGCCGGGCTCCTGGTGCTGGAGATCCGCGACGACGGCCCGCCGAAGAAGGCCCAGGGGCACGGCAACGGGCTGATCGGCCTGCGCGAGCGGGTGAGGGCCGCCGGCGGCACCGTGGAGACCATGGCGCCGCAGGAGGGAGGCTTCCTGCTCCGGGTGGCCGTCCCGTACGCGAAGGAGAACGACGAGTGATCAGGGTGCTGCTGGCCGAGGACCAGGGCATGATGCGCGGTGCGCTGGCCCTGCTCCTCGGCCTGGAGGAGGACATCGAGGTCGTCGCCCAGGTCGGCCACGGCGACGAGGTGGTGGACACCGCGCTGCGCACCCGGCCCGACGTGGCCCTGCTCGACATCGAGATGCCGGGCCGCGGCGGGCTGGAGACCGCCGCCGACCTGCGCGAGCGGCTGCCCGACTGCGCCGTGCTCATCCTCACGACGTTCGGCCGGCCCGGCTACCTGCGGCGCGCCATGGAAGCCGGGGCGCGCGGGTTCCTGGTCAAGGACGGACCGGTCGAGGATCTCGCGGGCGCCGTCCGCCGCGTGCTGCGCGGCGAGCGGGTCATCGACCCCGCTCTCGCGGCGGCCGCGCTCGGCACCGGCCCGAGCCCGCTGACCGACCGGGAGCGGGACGTCCTCGGCGCGGCGGCCGACGGCTCGACGATCTCCGACATCGCCGCCCGCCTACACCTGTCGGAGAGCACGGTGCGCAACTACCTGTCGTCGGCCATCGGCAAGACCGGCACCAGGAACCGGATCGAGGCCGCGCGCCTGGCCCGCCACAACGGCTGGCTGTAGAGCACCTACTGCACGTCGAACTCGTTGCCCTCGGGGTCGGCCATGGTGACGTGGTGGGTCCCCGGCTCCCGCACGGTCCGCAGCACGGTCGCGCCGAGCGCCTTGAGCCGATGCACCTCGGCGTCCCTGCGCTCGGGGCCCGCGTGCAGATCGATGTGCAGGCGGTTCTTGCCGGCCTTCGGCTCGGGCACCGCCTGGAAGAGGATCCGGCGGCCGAGGCCGGTGCCGCTGTCCGGATCGACCGGATCGTCCGGGTGTCGTACCGCCCGCAGCGTCCGGAAGGCCGCGTGGTCGGGGGTCACCGCCTCCTCCCCCACGACGCCGGCGGCGAGGAGCCGGCCGACCACCGCGCTGTTGTCCTCCACTTCGTATCCCAGAGCCTCCGCCCAGAACGCGGCCTGCGCGTGCGGGTCGGCGGCATCGATGACGAGCTTCCATTCGAGAGTCATGTAACCCTTTATAGTGGTTACATGAGCCTGACGCTACACCCGCGTGACGGGGTCTCCTTCCGCTTCGATCCGGGTGCGCTCTGCCTGGAGTTCCTGGTGAGCGGCGGCGTGGGGGTGTACGCCCACTACGAGACGCTGCACGAGCCGGACGACCTGGCGCGGTGGGCCGGCGTGTCCCGGCTCGGCCTGGAGCGGCTGGACACGACGGCCGGCGACCTCATCCGTGCGAAAACCCTGCGCACCGCTCTGTGGGGACTGGCCGGCGACCACGTCAGCGGACGCACGCCGCGGCAGGCGGACGTGGACGCGGTCAACCACGCGGCCTCGGGGCCGCCGCTGACGCCCGTGATGACGGCCGGCGGCCTGAGATCCTGGGCCGTCCCGGCGACCGGCGCCCAGGTGGTCGCTACCGTCGCGAGGGACGCGATCGAGTTGTTCACCGGCCCGTACGCGGACCGTGTGCGGGAGTGCGCGGGAGACAACTGCGCCCTCGTCTTCGTCGACACCTCACGCCCGGGCAGCAGGCGCTGGTGCTCCATGGAGCGGTGCGGCAACCGCCACAAGGTCCGCGCCCACCGCTCCCGCGAAGGGTAGTGCGGTAGGCCCGTCCGACACCGTGCGGTTCGCGCGGGATCTCGCCCGGACCGCCCCCGGTGCCAGGGGACGGCTACGTGGTGAGCGAGTGGCTGACAGCGATGCCGGCCAGGATGAGCGCGATCCCGTCGAGGAACTGCTCGCGGTCGTCGTGCCCGCGCACCTGGTCCGCGACCGCCCGCGTGAACGGGTAGTCGCCGGGGTCGAGCTCCTTCCATGCCGCCGACACGGCGTCGAGGAGCACGGCACGGTCCACGCCGGGCCGCTCAGCGCCGGCACTCGCGGTGCTCGCGGCGTTCGCGGCGTTCTGGCCGGCGGCGGCGAGGAGTTCGGTCTTGCCCGTGACGTGCCAGTAGATCGCCCCGGGGCCGGTCGCGAGGCGCTCGGCCAGCGCGCGGAACGTGAGACCACCCTCGCCCACCGTGTCGAGCAGCTCGACGGCGGCGCCGACGATGCGCTCCCGCGAGAGCGGTTCCTGCCGTCGCTCCGGACCACGTGCCCTGGTTGCCATGCGCACACTCTCGACAGTGACACCGCGCCTGTCCTGCGCTTCATCAACACCCTGCCCAGCGGACACCGGTGGGATCGCGTTCCGGGGGTGACCCTGCTCGGCGACGCCGCCCACCTCATGCCCCCGTCCGGCGAAGGCGCCAACCTGGCCATGTACGACGGCGCCGAGCTCGGCAAGGCCATCGCCGCGCATCCCGGCGACGTCGAGGCCGCGCTCGTCGAATACGAGCGGGCCTGTTCCCCCGCAGCGCGGCGGAAGCCGCAGACGCCGCCCCCCTCCAAGAGCTCATGTTCGGCGACGACGCACCCCGTCGCCTGCTCGACATGTTCGCCGGGCACGAGTAGCGGGAGCGCCCGCGCGACACGGGCACGGCGGGCTCCCGGACCGGATGCCCGGCAGGCTTTCCCGGGACTACAGCCGGCGCAGCACCTGCATGGCGTCCTTCTCGATGCGCGAAAGATCGCGGAGGATGGCCTCGGCCTGCGCGAGGCATTCCGCGTCGCCGCTCTCTCCCGCCTTCGCGATCAGGGCGGACACGTGCGTCCACAGGACGGCGGCCTCGGCGTACAGCCGGTGACCGGCGCGGAGGTCGTCGTCGTCGATCAGCCGCGTGCACTCGTCGAGGAAGTCGCGATACAGGGCGCGAAACAGGGCGCCGCCGGTGCCGCCCTGCTCCATGAGGAGGGCGGCCCGCGGCAGGTCCTGCTCCGGCTCGCCGGCACGCAGCAGCCATCCGGGCACCTGCCTGCCGGCTTTCTCGATGCCGCGGTAACCCAGATTCGCGATGGGAGCGGCGAGGAACGCGTCGGCACAGTCCTTGACCGCGGGGATGATCTGGTCCTGCCAGGCGAGCGGGCGTGCCGGCAGGGTGACGGTGAAGGAGCGGTTCCTCGCGGTCATCGGGCCGCGTGCGGCCCGCGCCATGGCGAAACCGGCCCGGCTGGTGCGCACCGCTCCCCCCTGCTGGGCGGTGTCCACGAGGTGGACGTCGTGCTCGTCGTAGCCGTACATCGCGACGACATGACCGCCGAAATGCACCTTGGAGCGGAAATAGTCCAGGTGGTAGCTGTCGAGCTGGACGCCGACCGGCCGTCCGGCGTCGACGGGGGCGGCCACGTTCTCCCACGCCTTGCGCGGTGAGGTGGTCTCCTCGGTCGTCAACGTCAGCCCCAGCCTGGCGGCCAGGTTCCTGGTGAGGTCGAACGGCTTGACGCGGCCTCCGAGAAAGGGGAACGGCATGTCCTTGCTGTCCCAATAGACGAACGACAGGCCCGAGCCCAGCCCGAACAGCATGGGCTCGGACAGATCGAGTCCCTCGTGCCGCAACAGCACTCCCAGCGCCGTCGTCTCGCAGTGGTGCATTCCACGGGCCTCGACGTCCTTCACGATGGCCATGCTCGATCTCCTCACGCCGACGCGGCGAACGTCTCACCGCCCTCATCCCTGATCGCCGAAGTAGCGTCGGGCCTCCCACAGTGGGAGAGTCCACCGGGAGAACCCGCCCGGGCCGATTCGCGAGCCGGGCGTCCATCGTCCGCCAGGAGCAACCCAGTACCGAAGCCTGTCTGACAAACGGCGACAGCCGCCCCGTCCTTGGCCACCCAACCACTTTCTGCTCGCAGCTCAGCTCGACCGGATCTCATCTCTGTCGACCCTCGAGAACGTCTCGCTCGGCCTCCTCCCCCAGGACCGAACGGTTACGGCCCTCAGCTGGAATGCCTTCGTGATTCACAACGATGTGGAGGGCGGCTCACCGTTCGTGCAGGCGGAATTGGTCCACGGCATGACGGTTGTCGACCAGCCGGACGACGTGGCGACGTACTTCACGGTGAGGGAGCGGCTCAGGCGGGATGCGATCTACGACAACGACGCGCGTGCGTTCCGTGATTGACTCGCCCCTGAGGCCCGGCAAGCGGAATGAGGCGTCAGTCGGTCACGGGTCTCAGTCCTGACAGTCATGTCGACTGTGCGGCTGGCGAAGAGCACGTCTACGTAATCGGCGCGGCCAGGCTACGGCTGTTCCCGCTGTGCTGCCGGGCCGCGGGTCCCGCGATTGCATCCGATGAAGTATTCGTACATGACACGCGCGAATGGTTTCGGCGGTGGCGCGGGGGGACGACGCTGGGACCGAATAAAGCGCTGGGACTGCGTCATGGGCGTTGACCTGTCAGGATCCGCTTCGGCTGAGCAAACAGTATTCGGGTTTGGTTCTGATCGGTCAGAACTGTCACGTGTACCAGCTAGCAAGATCCTTGCTAGCGGGACAGTCCCGCCGCATTCCGATCGCACCCCTATGTGGCCCGATTTTTCAAGGCCTTGAAAAAACCAGTCAGGAAACGTAGCTATAGGAGAGTTGATTACCATTTCCGTCCCTTTCCCCTCGCGCACGCCGTCACGGGCGCGCCTTTGACCTGCATGAAGGACGACATGACCGACAAGATCATCGCTCCGTACGCCCAGGCCGCCGCACAGATCGCCAAGGACGGCACCCTCGAGCGGGCCAAAGGCATCACCTCGGTGCAGCGCACCGAGCCCGGCCGCTACACCATCAAGCTGGAGCCCCACATCAACGCCCTGCAGTCGGCACCGCAGGCCACGCTGAACAAGGCGGCCGACTGGCAAAGCGAGATCTACGTCAGCGTCCTCGACGCCTTTACCATCGTGGTGCTGACCGGCGTCAAGGGCACCGCCACCGACGAGCCGTTCTACTTCCTGCTGCCCTGAACGTTCTCCTCCTTGCGTAACCGCTCCCGGAGGTTCTCCGGGGGCGGATGCCAGGCACGAGGAGCACACCCCACAGGGGCATATCCGGAAAGCCCGTGCTACATCCTGTTCGGCGACAGCGATTGTGGCTGTTCCTGCACAGGACCGGACCGATCGGTGCGCACCTCGCCATGGCTGCGGCGGATCGCGGTGCCCTCGGTCGGGGCGAGGCCCCTGGTACTACCCCAGATCGGGGTGCGGCACGTAGCGGTCCAGGCGGACCGACCCGTACCCTCCAGATGGAGCAGCGGGCAGCGGGGGCGCATGCCGTTCCTGACGTACAGGCCGAGCGCGCACTCATCGTCTGTGGCACAGGTGATTTTCGGGCTGCCCTGCGGCAACAACTGGGCGAGGATCATGCGGCCCATACCCGATGACTGGTGTTCGGGCACCACGAACAGATCGTCAAGATGCGTCAACGTCCCCCGCCGCAGGGTGCCGCCGAAACCCACGACCCGGCCCTTGACCTCCCCGACCAGCAGGTTCCCGAACGCCCGCTGGGCGTCCAGGAAGTCGGGCGCTTCCGGGATATCCGGCCAGAAGCCGAAGAGTTCGAAGTACGCCCCAACACGACGCCGCAAAGTGGACATGTCCGCGTCTTCCGCGGGACGGATGATCGGCTTCGCCATCGCCGCACCTCCGTGCCGGACCCATCCAGCCGTTCCTCACCCTCTGTGTACGACCGCACACACGATTGGGTGGTCATGCGAAAGCGGGGTTGCCGTCGTGACGATCGCTCGAAGCGGCGGATCAGGCCGAGGCCCCGTACCTCCCGCACCCACGGATTTCCCCGTAGCGGGGCGAGCCGCTCGGCGATCTGCTCGCCGCGCCGCCGCACGTTGGCGAGCACGTCGTCCCGGCGGATGATGTGCACGGCCTCGGCGCCGGCGGCGAAGGCGAGCTGGTTTTCCCGGAAGGTGCCGATGTGCACGCCCGGGTGTCAGACGTCGAGCCGCCGGTCATGAAGGATCATCGCCACCGGGAGCCCGATCCCATTGAGGGCCTTGGATGCGACGATCACCTCGGGCTCGATGCCGTACTGCTCGAGGCGAACCAGGTCCCCGTCCGTCCGCATCCGGTCTGCACCTCGTCCACAACCAGCGGGATGTCCAACTCGCGGGGCCTCAATGCGACCACGCCTGTCGGCCGGCTGATCGGCCCGCGAGCGCAGCCGGTACCGGTCACGGCGGCGCCCCGGGCATACCGGAACGCCACTGCCTGAGCGTGCCGAAGCAGCGTTCGACCAGGTCGCGCGGCGAAGACGTCTGGTTTCGGTCAGTACATCCAGCTAGGGGCGGAGCACGATCTTGCCGTGGGTGTGCCCTCGTTCCAGCTCGCGGAACGCGTCCCGCACCCGCTCCAGCGGGTAGACGCGGGCGATCGGCACCTCGAGCTCCCCGCGCGCGGCGAGCCTGGCCAGCTCGCCGAGCACGACCGCGCACGCCGCCGCGCCTTCTCCGTAGGTCCGCGCACCGACCCTGGCCGCCGTCTGCCAGTCGCGGATCGTGTCGATCCGCTCGGGCCGCACGCCCAGCTCCACCGCCAGATCCACGTAGCCGTCGCCGAACGTGTCGATGAAGGCGTCGACCTTCCCGCCGCAGGCCTGCCGGATCCGCTCGGCCACGCCCTCCCCGTACTCGACCGGGACGACACCGCGATCCTGCAACCAGGCGTGGTTCGGCTCACTCGCCAGCCCGATCACCGTGGCGCCGCGCCGCCGAGCGAGCTGCACGGCGAGGGACCCGACGCCGCCCGCCGCACCGGACACGACGACCGTGTCCGCCGGTCCGGGGTCGACCGCGAACACGGTGGCGTACGCGGTCGTGCCGGCCACGTACAACGACCCGGCCACGTCCCAGGACAGCCCCTCCGGACGCAGGACCAGCGCCACGTCGTCGACCACGACGAACTCCGCGTGGCTCGCCCTGTTGTGGGTGAAGCCGAGGACCTCGTCGCCCACCGCGACGCCACGCACCTCCGGACCGGCCTCCACCACGACTCCGGCCAGATCGCTGCCCTGCCCCGAGGGGAACGTCGCCGGCCAGCGCCGGTGCCGGGCGCCCTGCCTGATCATCACCTCGCCGGGCTGGATCCCGGCCGCGCGGACCTCGACCAGCACCTGCCCGGGGCCGGGCACCGGCCGCTCCACCTCCTCCACCCGCAGCACATCGATCCCGCCGTACTCGTGGAACCGCACCGCCTTCATCGCCTGATCACCGCTCTCCCTCGTCCGGGTAGGTCTCCTCGACTATGCCTTCGCCGTCAGCGGCGCAGGAACGGAGCGGTTTCCCTAGGATCGACGGTCCCAGCATGTGTCCGACGAGTCAGCGAGCGCCGGACGAGTGCCGACGCCGCCGGGGACGATCCTCCGCTCGCGGCGCCCGGCTACCCTTGCGAGCGGTCACCCCGCTGCCCGGCCAGGGCGCGGTCGACGGCGGCGAGCACCGCCAGGACGAACGCCGTCACGGCGTCGGCGTCCTCACCGGCCCCCCAGGCGGGTGTGCCGCCGACGCGGCACCGGGCGTAGGCGACGGCGCCGCCCTCCGCCGGATGTCCGCCGCGTTCCAGCACTTCGACCGAGAGCCCGGCCGCGGCCAGGGCGGCGGCGAGGGCGTCCACCGGCTCCGCGCCGGCGCCCTCGCTTTCGCGCCCGTCCCGTCGGACCAGGCAGTGGAAGCCGTCGTCGCCGGCCGTCCACGACGACAGCGTGACCGGCCCGTCCTCCGCCATGTACGCGCCGCGGAACAGCTCCAGCAGCTCCTTCGGTGTGGCCTCCCGCCCGCTGCGGTCGGTCGCGTCCTGGACGACGCGGGAGAACTCGGCGCGCAGCGCCTTCGGCAGGTCGAGCCCGTGATGCGCCTGGAGGAGGTGGGCGATGCCGCCCTTGCCCGACTGGCTGTTGACCCGGATGACCGCCTCGTACGTGCGTCCGACGTCCGCGGGGTCGATCGGCAGGTACGGCACGGACCAGGGCGCCTCGCCCACCGGCACGCCCCGCTCGGCCGCCGTGCGCTCGTGGTGGGCCAGGCCCTTGCTGATCGCGTCCTGATGCGTTCCGGAGAAGGCCGTGTAGACCAGGTCTCCTCCGTACGGATGGCGTACGTGGACCGGCAGGCGGTTGCACTCCTCGACGGTCCTCCGGATGACGTCGATGTCGGAGAAGTCGACCATGGGGTCGACGCCCTGCGCGTACAGGTTGAGCGCGAGGGTGACGAGGTCGACGTTCCCGGTGCGCTCGCCGTTGCCGAACAGGCAGCCCTCGACGCGCTGCGCCCCGGCCAGCACGGCGAGCTCCGCGCATGCCACCCCGGTGCCCCTGTCGTTGTGCGGGTGGACCGAGAGGATGACCGCGTCACGCCGTTCCAGGTGACGGTGCATGTACTCGATCTGGTCGGCGTACAGGTTCGGCGTGGCGATCTCCACGGTGGCGGGCAGGTTGTGGATCACCGGCCGGTCGGGTGAGGCGTCCCACAACCGGGTCAGGCCGTTGCAGACCTCCAGGACGAAGTCGGGCTCGGTGCAGTTGAAGACCTCCGGGGAGAACTCGAACCGCACCGCCGTCCCCGGCATGGCGTCGGCGAGCCGTGCGACGTGCCCGGCGGCCTCCCGGATGAGCGCCTGGAGCCCCGCCCGGTCCTGCCCGAGCACCACGTCGCGCCAGACCGGCGCGGTCGCGGTGTAGAGGTGCACCACCGCCCTCGGCATGCCCTGGATGGAGGCGAAGGTCTGCTCGATGAGATCACGGCGGGCCGCGGTGAACACCACGGGGGTCACGTCGTCCGGCACCGCGCCGCTGTCCGCCAGGTGACGGACGAAGTTGAAGTCGGTCCGGCTCGACGACGGGTAGCCGACCTCGATCTCCTTGAATCCCATCGCGACGAGGAGGTCGAACATGCGGCGCTTGCGCGGCGTGTCCATGGGCTCGGCCAGCGCCTGGTTGCCGTCGCGCAGGTCGACGGGCACCCACAGCGGGGCGTGCTCGATCCTGTGCCCGGGCCAGGCGCGCGGGATCTCGCGGATCTCGACCCGCTCGTGCGCGGGCCGATAGCGGTGGTACGGCATGGCACTGCCCCGCTGCGGATTCCAGGCGGGAGCGCCGGCGGGCACCGGGCCGCGCGGGGTGCGGATCGTGGGGAAAGGCGTGCCGATCACGGGAGAGGAAGTGGAGACGGTGGTCACGATGGTGATCCTTCGGTCGGAGGACGACCGGCGGCACGGCACCCCGCGGCGGGGTGCCGGTCATCGGATCAGGCCCCGCCGCGGCGGCCGAGAAGCAGGCCGAAGGACTCGTGCGGCGTCATGCCGGTTAGACTAACCACACGACTACTCCTCAGACAACCTGAGATCAGACAACCTGAGAGGTGAAGCTTCGATGGCGCTCGGCGCGCTCCACCGCAGTCCCCTCGTCGACCAGGCCGTCGAGAGCCTGCGTGAGCAGATCGCGGAGGGCCGGTGGCCGGTCGGCACCCGGCTGCCCGGCGAGACGACCCTGGCCACGACCCTGGGAGTGGGCCGTTCCACCGTCCGCGAGGCCCTGCGCGCGCTGGCCGGAGCCGGGCTGGTCCAGGCGCGGCAGGGCGCGGGGGTGTTCGTCATCGCCACCAGGCCCGCCGAGGACTGGCCGGCCCGCCTGCGCCGGGCCGCCGTGGCGGACGTCTACGAGGTGCGCATGCTGGTCGAGGTGCAGGCCGCCCGGCTGGCGGCGCGGCGCCGTACGCCGGAGGACGTGACGGCGCTGCACGTGGCACTGGAGGCGCGGCGGGCCGCCGCGCGGGAGAGCGACACCGCCTTCGTCGACGCCGACATCGCCCTGCACGCGGCCGTCGTCGCCGCCGCGCACAACCCGGTGCTGACCGACCTGTTCGCCGAGTTCGTCCCCCGCCTGCGGGAAGGGTTGATCGCCCTGGTGGATCTGCTCGGCCTGCGCGCGGGCGACCCGAACCCGGGAGACGACACCCATGCGGCGTTCGTCGCCGCCGTCGAACGCGGCGACGCCGACGGCGCGGGCCGCGTCTTGGAGGACGAGCTGGAGCAGACCCTCGACCGCCTCCGCCGCGCGGACTGAACCGCCGGGATCAGGGCCCGGCGATACTCAGCGGTCAGGACAGGGGATCGGGCTCGGCGATCAGGGCTCGACGTCCGAGAAGACGTTCGCGTCGAAGGTGATCTTCGCGAGGGCCTTCTGCCCGTCGGCGTTGGGGTGGAAGTAGTCCCACCCGCTGACCTGCTTCAGCGTGAAGGGATAGGAGAAGACCGCTCCCCCGTCGTACCGGCACGCCGGGCCGTAGGTCTCGCACGCCTGCCTGAGCTGCTCGTTGTAGTCCATCACCCGCTCGCGCACCCGGTCGCGCCTGGCCTCGTCCTTCTTCGCGGTGGACTTCGGAGCGGCCAGCATCGACGGGCAGATGTGACCGACTCCCCAGAAGAGACGCGCCCACCCGTTGTCCTTGCCCACCCGCCACAAGCGCTTGACGTCCGGGATGCTCGCCACGAAGACCCGGGCGCCGGTGGGCCGCAGCACGTCGAAGGCCTCGTCGATGTTCCGCCGGAACGTCCGCACGGGGGTCATCTCCTTCTCGGAGCCCACGCAGGCGTCCTGCGCGCCGATCAGGACGGTGACGTACCCGGCGCCCGCCCGGGCCGCCTGCCGCGCCTGCCCGGAAAGGTCGGCGCTGGTCGCCCCCGGGACGGCGAAGTTCAGGTTGTGCCCCTTGATCTCGCTCCCCATCGCGAGCAGGCGCAGATAGTGGCTGTTCACCGAGGGGAAGTCGCCCGCGGACCACGAGCGGGACGTGCAGGCGACGTACCAGCCACAGGCGTTGAACCCCGCGCTGATCGAGTCGCCCAGCGCCGCCATCACGGCGGGCGTCGTACGGGCGTGGGCGCCGGTCGGCACGAACAGGACGGTCGCGGCCAGGACCGGTGTGATCTTCTTGATCATGGGCACCTCCGGGAGATCAAAGGTAGGGATCGCATGGAGGTGCGCTCTATCGCCACCAGGGAAGGCGAGCCTTCCATGACCAAGTTCCTATCGCGGCTTGACAGAGGGACCCCGGGGTCGCGTGGGGGGTCTCTTGTCGAACATGTTCAGATCCTGCGTAGAGTGAGTCGGGTGAGTGTCGCTCTTATCCGGCCCCTGGTGGTTCGCACGGTCGCGGTGAGCGACCCCGACGACCTGCTGGCGCGTCTGCCCGGCGCCGCGCCGTATGCCTGGATCAGACACGGCGAGGGACTCGTGGGCTGGGGGGAGGCGGCCCGGGCCACGGTGCCGCCCGGCCCCGGCCGGTTCGACTGGGCACGCGGCTGGCTCTCCTCCCTGTTCGCGGGGGCGCTCATCGAGGACGAGGTCGGCGTTCCCGGCTCCGGCCCGGTCGCCTTCGGCTCCTTCACCTTCGACCGCGACGTCCCGGGAACCGTGCTGATCGTCCCCCGTGTGGTGCTGGCCCGCCGGGACGGCCGCGCCTGGCTCACCACGATCGGCGACGACGCCTTCGACCTGGTCACCCCCCGAAGAGAGCCCGGCCGTATCCGGTACGGCGACGGTTCGCTGTCGGCGCCCCAATGGGAGCAGCGGGTCGCGCGCGCCGTACGGCGGATCAAGGACGGGACGCTGGACAAGGTCGTGCTCGCCCGCGACCTGACCGCCGTCGCCGAGCGTGACATCGACCCCCGCGTGCTGCTGGGACGGCTGGCCGAGCGCTACCCCGAGTGCTACACGTTCTCGGTCGACGGCCTGGTCGGCGCGACTCCTGAACTGCTGGTGAGGCACACCGGCCAGGCGGTGGAGTCGCTGGTCCTCGCGGGGACGACGGCGCGGGGCTCCGGCCCGGCCGACGACGCCGCCCGCGCCGCCGCGCTGTACGCGTCGGAGAAGGACCGCCACGAGCACGCGTGCGCGGTCGCCTCGGTCAGGGAGGCCCTCGCCCCCCTGTGCTCGGCGCTGCACGTCCCCGACGAGCCCGAACTCCTGGTGCTGCCCAACGTGCAGCACCTGGCCAGCCGCGTCACCGGCCGGCTGTCCGACGGCGCGTCGGTGCTCGACGTGGTGGCGGCGATGCACCCCACGGCCGCCGTCGGGGGGACGCCCACCGGCGCCGCGCTCCGCGTCATCCGCGAACTGGAGGGCATGGACCGCGCGGGCTACGCCGGGCCGGTCGGCTGGATCGACTCGCGCGGCGACGGCGAGTGGGGCATCGCGCTGCGCTGCGCGTACATATCGGGCAGGCGCGCCCGGCTGTTCGCCGGTTGCGGCATCATGGCCGGGTCCGACCCCGCCGCCGAGCTCGCCGAGGCGCAGGCCAAGCTCCGCGTGATGCAGTACGCCCTGGAGGGCTGACCCGGGCGCCGCAATCCCACGACCGCGGATGACACAGTGACCGGCTTCCCCGCCGGCATCAGGCTCGTCGGGCTCGGACCGGTCCTGCGGGAGTGGACGGCTGAGGACCTGCCCGTGATGGTGGAGCTGTTCGGCGACCTGCCCGCGACGTCCTGGCCGGCTCAGCGGGCGAGGTGAACCGTGCCGCCGAGCGCGGTCTCGGCCCGCCCGGCGGTGACCGCCGCGATCCACTCCTCGAAGACGGGCAGCCGGTCCTCGGCCACCGCCACCTCGAAGGCGACCCGCGCGCCGTAATCCACGCCGCGCAGCGCGTACGGCGACGCGCGCAGGTCGCTTTCCAGCCTTCCGGCCTGCGCGTGGCCGACCGACACGGTCACGACCGACGCGGGGACCATCTCGACCACCTCCGCCCGGTCGAGCGTCTCCCCCACCGCGCCGCCGTACGCGCGGGCGAGCCCGCCCGCGCCCAGCAGCACCCCGCCGAAGTACCGGGTGACGACGGCGGCCACGTCCGCGAAGCCGCGCCGGGTGAGCATCTCCAGCATCGGCGTGCCGGCCGTGCCGCCCGGCTCACCGTCGTCGTCCGCCCGGCGCACGCCTTCGCCGATGACGTACGCCGAGCAGTTGTGGGTCGCGTCGGCGTAGAGCCGCCTGCGCTCGGCGACGAACTCCCGCGCGTTCTGCTCCGACGCCGCCGGAGCGAGCGCGCAGATGAAGCGTGAACGGCGGATCTCGATTTCGTGCTCGACGATGTCCCTGATCGTCCGGTACGGCGCTGCCACGTGGTCAGTCTAGAGAGTGACGCCCTTTACCAAGTAAAACCACCGGCGGAACGCGGCGGCCTCAGAGCTTCCGCAGCTGGGCGCGGATCTCCTGCACGCTCGTCTCCTCCGCTTCGGGCACGCCGAGGTCGGTGAGGATCGCCAGCGCGCGCCGCCAGTGCTCGCGGGCCTCGTCTTGGCGGCCGAGGCTGCGACAGGCCCGGCCCAGGCCGTGCAGCGCGCGGGCCTGGTCGGCGCGGTGGCCGAGCGCACGGGCGATGGGCAGGGCGACCTGGTGGAACGCGAGGGCCCGTTCGGCCTGACCGGCGCCCTGGTACACCCGCCCGAGCCCGTGCAGGCCCTCGAACTGCGCGTTGCGGTCGCCGATCCGGAGGGCGATCTGCAGGGCGCGCCGGAACCGGTCCGCCGCCGAGGCGTGCCGGCCCAGCATCAGGTGAACCTCACCGAGACCGCACAGAGCGTTCAACTCGCCGTCGCGATAGCCGGCGGAACGGGCGATCCGCAGCGAGTGCTCCAGATATCGGGCCGCCGCCCCCGTCTTCCCCTGCGCCCGGCACACGTGGCCGAGTCCGCACAGGGCGTTGAGTTCGCCGACGGGATCGCCGGCGGCACGGGCGATCTCCAGGACCCGCCCGAAGTGCCCGGCCGCCTGGGTGAACTGGCCCAGCATCAAATGGAGGTCGGCGACGCCGCACAATGCGGCGACCCGGGTGTCTCCGGCCGGGTGCGGCACGTCCCCGTGCGTGGTGCGGGCGCAGGTGTGGTGCGCGCCGGTGTGGAGATGGCGGTGAAGCGCCGCCGACAGGCGCAGGGCGTGCCCCGGCCGGCCGTGACAGGCGGCGTACACGGCCGTCGCGAGCAGATTCGTCAGCTCCGTCTCCAGCCACCGCGCGGCATGCGCCCGGTCGCGGGTGTCCGGCGCGGTGGCCGCCCGGCGCCCGCGTCCGTGGTCGCCGGGCGGACGAGGGCAGGCCGGCGGATCGGCCCGCGGATGGGGCCGGGGGTGGGTCCGCGGATGGGCGGTGTCCACCGCGTCGGAGGCGGTGTCGGCGTAGTGGTCGAACAACCTGGTCAGCGCCGCGTCGCGGTCGGCGTCGGTGTCCTCGTCCGCCAGGGCGGCCGTGGCGTGCACGCGCAGGAGATCGTGGAAGCGGTATCGGCCGGGTACGGGCTCCTGCAGCAGATGGGCGTCGACCAGGTCGTCGATCAGCCGCCCGGCGTGCCGGGGCGTGGTCCCCGCGAGGGCGGCGGCCGCGTGCCGCTCGAAGTCGGGGCCGGGGTGCAGGCCGAGCAGCCGGTACATGTCCTGCCGCCCCCGGCCGAGGTGCCGGTACGACAGGTCCATCGCCGCCGTGACGCTGAGCCTGCCGACTTCGAGCTCCCCCAGGCGGTGCTGGTGGTCGCGCAGGCGTTCGGCCAGATGCGCCGGCGTCCAGCCGGAGCGCATCCGCAGGCGTGCGGCCGCGATGCGGATCGCCAGGGGCAGCCGGCCGCACAGCTCGACGATCTCCGCGGGCAGTTCGGGCGGCTGGCCGGCGAGGCGCTCCGGGCCCGCCGAGCGGGTGAAGAGCGTGACCGCGTCGTCCTGGGGGAGGACGTCGAGCGACAGCGGCCGGACGTCCTCCAGCCCGGCCAGCCGCCTGCGGCTGGTGATGAGGACCATGCAGGTGGGCGTGCCGGGCAGCAGGGATCTGACCTGGGCCTCCCCCGCCGCGTTGTCCAGCAGCACCAGCAGGTGTTTGCCGGCGAGGCGGGTGCGGTAGAGCGCCGCGCGGGCGTCGAGGTCCGGGGGGATCTGCTCGCCGGGCACACCGAGCGCGCACAGCATCTGGTCGAGGGCCTCGGCCGGGTCGACCGGCGACACTCCGTGGGTGAATCCGTGCAGGTCGACGAAGAGCTGCCCGTCGGCGAACGTGTCGGCCAGCCGGTGCGCGGCATGAACGGCGAGCGCGGTCTTGCCGACCCCGGCCATGCCGTCGATCACACTGATGACGGGAGCGGCGGGGCCGCCGGGCGGACGGGCCAGGGCACGCAGGCACGTCAGCTCCGCCGTCCTGCCGGTGAAGCTGACGATGTCCCTGGGCAGCTGGTGCGGCATGCCCGGGTCGCGGAGCCGCGCTCCGGCCGGTGCGGCCGCGCCCGCGCCGGCCAGATCCTCGTGACCGGTCAGAATCTGGCGGTGCAGCCGCCGCAGAGGCGGACTGGGCTCGACGCCGAGCTCCCGCACCAGCCGCAGGCGAAGCTCGCGGTAGGCCGCCAGGGCCTCCGCCTGCCGCCCCGACCGGTACAGCGCGAGCATCCACTGGGCGTGCAGCCGCTCCCGCAGCGGGTGCTCGATCACCATCGCCCCCAGCTCGGCCAGAAGGTCCCGGTGGTGGCCGAGGGCGAGCTGCGACTCGATCCAGGTCTCCTGCGCCGCGATCCTGCGTTCCTCGATGCGGATGAGGTCCGCCTCCATCCCGGGGTCGAGCGGCACGTCCTCGAACGGCCGGCCCCGCCAGAGCGCGAGCGCCCGGCGCAGCCGATCGCCGGCGAGGACCGGCAGCCCGTCGCTGAGCGCCTGCCGCCCCTGATCGGCCAGCTCCTGGAAGACCAGCAGATCGAGGTCGGCGGGCGAGACGGACAGCTGGTATCCGCCGGGAACCGTGGACAGCAGTGGCGGCTCCCCACCCTGCTGCCCGTCTCGGTCGGCGAGTCCCAGCACCTGGCGGAGCGCGGACACATAGGTGCGCAGCGCGACGACCGCGGTACGCGGGGGCCGCTGCGGCCACAACGCCTCCAGCAGCCGATCGATGGTGACGGGACGGTTGACGTTCAGGAGGAGAACGGCCAGGAGAGTGCGTTGCTTGGCGGCACCGAGACGGATGAGCCGATGGGCGCCGGAGCGGACCTCAAGTGCGCCCAGGACACGAAACCGCATGTCCCGGCCATATCACATATTTACCTCATATCAATATAAGCACGTAGATTCCTATTTGATTCGCCACAAACCAGGGGTTACTGACTGGCTTTTTCCGGCCCTTCCCCGGCGGACACCGGCTTTCCCCGACTTTCCCACCGAGACGCCTTTTCTCGGATCTCGAGACGCGCATCAAAGCTCGGCAACCGCCCCGGGGCTCTCTCATGTCAAGTTCCGCCTTTACCCGTCCTTGACGCGGCCCTTGCACTGTTGATCTCGCGCCCGGAACGGCATGGAACACCGCTTCGGCAACGACGGCGCGAAAACGGCCCGGATCGGGACGAGCGCCCGTGACAGGAAGCATCCGAGGACACGGAAGGGAGAACGCGCGTGTCCGGACTGATCAGTCTCGACGATTGTGAACGGCTCGGCGCGGAACAGGTACGCGACCTTTACCGCAGGCACGTGAGCCGGAGCCAGGTGTCGCTCATGACGTCCTTCGGTTTCGGCCGCGAGCTCGTCGAGCGCGCGGAGGGGGCGTGGATCTGGACCCGCGACGGCCGGCGGATCCTCGATTTCACCGGAGGGGTGGGGGTGCTGAACCACGGTCACAACCACCCGCGCATCCTCGCGGCCCGCCGGCGTTTCCAGGACGCACGGAGAATGGAGGTGCACAAAACCTACTTTTCGCCATACGTCGCCGCGCTCGGCCACAATCTCGCCGCGCTCCTGCCGGGCGACCTCACCATGTCGTTCCTGCCGAATTCCGGCGCGGAGGCCGTCGAGGGAGCGGTCAAGCTCGCCTACAAATATCACGGCGGGCGCAGGCAGCGGATTCTGCGCGCCGACATCGCCTTCCACGGCAAACTCCTGGGCTCGGGCAGCCTCACCGGGGGCGGTGACCGCTTCCGCTTCCCCGAAATCCCCGGAGTGGTGTCGTTCCCGTACGGCGACCTCGACGCGGTGGCCGCCGCGGTCGCCGCGGCGCGGACCACGCGCGGCGGCTGCGACGTCTACGCGATCATCGTCGAGCCGTTCAGCGCCTCGACGATGCGCAGCTGCTCGGAGGATTTCCTGCGCGGCCTGCGCGAGCTGTGCGACGCGGAGGACATCGTGCTGATCTTCGATGAGATCTACACGGGCTGGGGGAAGACCGGCAGCCTCTTCTACTTCATGCGCTACCCGGGGCTCGTCCCCGACGTGGTCACCACCTCGAAGTCGTTCGGCGGCGGCAAGTCCTCCATCTCGGCGTACGTCGCCAGGGAGCGGGTGTTCCGCAAGGCCTACGACAACCTCACCGACTCGCTGCTGCACAGCACGAGCACCACCTACTACGGCTTCGGGGAGGAGACCGCCACCGCCATCGAGGCGGTCAACATCGTCGTCGAGGACGACTACCCGCGGCGGGCACGGGAGATCGAGCGCGTGCTCGCGCCCGGACTCGAACGCGTCCGTAAGGCGCACCCCGACACGGTGGCCGAGGTGCGCGGAGCCGGCGCCCTGTACGGCGTGTTCCTGCGGGGCGGGCCGAAGATCCTCGACCTCGCCGCCAGGATCGCTCCCGTCGGACTCGTGCGCGACCCCAACTTCCGCGTCAAGCTCATCACCTGCTCGGTCGTCGACGCGCTCTACCGCGACCACGGCGTCTACACCTACTACACGCTGAACGGCGACAACCCGCTGGTCGCGGCGCCCCCGCTCGTCGCCGGGCCCGAGGAGGCCGACTACTTCCTCGACGCGCTGGAGGCGACCCTCGCGCAGGGGCTGCCCCGTCTGCTCACCAGGTTCGTACGGGAGAAGGTGGCGCCGCGATGGCCGTCCGAGTCGTAGTCACGGGTGCCTCCGGCATGCTCGGCGGCAATCTGGTCCGGCATCTCGCCGAGCGGGGACGCCCGGTGCTGGGCGTGGATCTGCGTCCCGGAACCGATCCCCATCCCCTCGCGCGGTACGCGACCGGCGACGTCCGCGACACGGCGCTGATGACCGGCCTGGTCGCGGACGCCGGCGCCGTGGTGCACTGCGCGTCGGCGCTGCCGAGTTACCCCGACGAGGAGATCCGCGACGTCATCGTCGGCGGCACCGGCAGCGTGCTGACGGCCGCCGCGCGGGCGGGGGTGCCACGCGTGGTGCACGTCTCCTCCACCGCGGTGTACGGCCTGCCCACGCGCGTGCCCACGCCCGAGGATCACCCCCGCGAACCGGTCGACGCCTACGGGCGGGCCAAGGCCGCCGCCGAGGAGATCGCGGAGAAGTTCCGGGCCGAGGGCATGTGCGTGCCGGTCCTGCGCCCCAAGACGTTCCTCGGGCCCGGGCGGATGGGCCTGTTCGCGATGCTCTTCGAATGGGCGCAGGAGGGCCGCGACTTCCCCATCCTGGGCCCCGGCGACGCCCGCATCCAGATGCTCGCGATCGAGGACCTGCTCGACGCCGTCACCCTGGCGCTCGACGCCCCGGCCGGCGTGGCGAACGACACCTACAACATCGCCGCCGCCGAGTTCGCCACCCTGCGGGAGGACTTCCAGGCGGTGCTCGACGCCGCCGGGCACGGCGGACGGGTCCGCTCGCTGCCTGCCAGGCCCGCCCTGGCCGTCCTGCGGCTCCTCGGGAGGGCCGGGGTCTCGCCGGTCTACGACCGCCTGCTGTACAAGCTGCTCGCCGACTCCTACGTGAGCATCGACAAGGCGCGTGAGCGGCTGGGCTTCGCCCCGCGGATGTCCAACCGCGACGCCATCCTGAGCGCCTACGACTCGTGGCGGCGGCATCCGCGGCCGCCGGCGGGCGCCGCCGGACGGACCAGCAGGGACGCCTGGCGGCAGGGTGCGCTCTCGCTGGCGAAGGTCTTCTTCTGATCCCCCGCTGGAGGAGCGCATGCGTGTCATCGAGTCGACCGGCAGGCTCCCCGGTGACTCCGGGGAGCCGCCCGCCCGCGCGCGGCCGGTCGCGGATCTCCTCGCCCTCGTCCGTCCGGCGCACGCCGCCAAAACCCTCCTGGTCGTGCCGGTGGTCCTCGCCGACGCGCCCGCCTGGACCCTGGACACCCTGGCCGGTCTGGCCTGGGCCGTCGGCGCGTTCATCCTCGCCGGTGCCTGCGTCTACATCGGCAACGACGTCGCCGACCGGCACCGCGACCGTTTTCATCCCGTCAAGCGGCACCGGCCCGTGGCCGCGGGCCGCGTCTCGGTCCGCACCGCCGGTCTCTGCTGCGTGGTGCTGCTCGCCCTGCTCGCGATGGTCGTCTCTACGGGGCCGGGCAGGCCCTACTGGCCCGTTCTGACCTACCTGGGACTGAACGTCGCCTACAGCCGTGTGCTCAAGCACATCCCGCTGATCGACGTCGGCACCATCGCGCTGGGCTTCGCGCTGCGCGTCCTGCAGGGCTACCTCGCCGTCGGGGCGCGCGTCGCCGAATGGCTGCTGGTCGCGGTGTTCTCGATGGCGCTGCTGCTCGCCATCGGCAAGCGCCGCCAGGAGCTGCTCGGCACCGGGGCCGCGCACCGGCCCGCGCTGCGCGGTTACACGGTGCAACTGGCCGATCAGCTCCTGTTGCTCACGTGCGTGCTCGCCACCGTCACGGGCCTCATGCACCTGCGAACCGACGCGCTTTTGGAGCCCTACGGGCAGACGGCGATGCTGCTGTGCACACCGCCGGCGCTGTTCGTCTTGTTCCGCTACCTGCAGGTCGTGCTGGTGGACGGCGGAGGCGGCGACCCCGTCCGTGAGCTTCTGGCCGACCGCGGCATCGCCGTCGCGGGGCTGGCACTGGCGGTCGTCCTCGGCGTGACGATCCTCCTCACCCGTTACCCGGTGCTCGCCACCGCGATCCCCCATTGAGACCAACCGTGAGAGGCGACCGACGTGTCCCGACTGTCTCCCCTCGTGTCGATCATCGTCCCGGCGCACAACGCGGCCAAGACACTGCGGGCCTGCCTGGCGTCGGCGCTGGCGCAGACCTACCCCGCCATCGAGGTCGTCGTGGTCGACGACGCCAGCACCGACGGCACCCACGCCATCGCCGGCGAGTTCCGGTGCGCGCTGGTGCGCCAGCCGTACAACATGGGCGTGTCGGCGGCGCGCAACGCCGGCGTGGCGGCGAGCCGCGGCGAGATCCTGTTCTTCCTCGACTCCGACGTCGCCCTGGAACCCGACGCGGTGGCCAACGCCGTGGCGTTGCTGCTCGACGACCCGGGGTGCGGCTGCGTCTACGGGGTCTACGCCAAGGAACCCCTCGTCGACGACGGCCCCGTTGAGATCTACCGCACGCTGCGGCTGCACCACGCCCTGGTCAGGGGGGCGGGCCCCACGGCGACCGCGATCTTCGCACTCGCCGCCGTGCCCCGGGCGGTGTTCGACGAGGCGGGACCGTTCGACGAGCGCCTGCGCAGCGCCGAGGACGACGAATACAGCGAGCGGCTGCTGACACGCCGTCACATCCACCTCAGCCCCGATGTGGTGGGCCGCCACGACGAGGCCGACCGGCTCCTGCCGATGCTCGCCGAGCAGTATCGGCGCTCGCGTTATCTGCGCTTTTCCGCCCGCAACCGGATGCGGCCGGGCGCCCTGCGGATCAACCGGATGCCCGGTCTGCTCGCCACGGCCCTCACCCTGGCCGCCGTCCCCGTCGCACTCGCCTGGCGGCCGGCGCTCCCGCTGCCGGGCGCGTTCCTCGCCCTGTTCGCGGTCTGCGACCCGCCGCTGTCCCGCTTCGTGCTCCGTGAGAAGGGCGCGGCCTTCCTGGCGTACTTCACCGCGGTGCACTTCCTGACGCACGCCGCGCAGCTCTGCGGAGCCGTGGACGGGCTGGTGCGCGCCACGCTCGACCCCTCCTTCGGGCCGTCGTACCGCACGGCCCCGCTCCACCGCGCCGACTCCTCGAAAGGCTGGTGAACCGTGCACTCCCCTATGCACTCCCCCACGCCGGACTCCCCTGCGCCCGACTCCTCAGCGCCGGACTCCCAGAAGCCGCTGGTCTCGGTCGTCATCCCCAACTACAACTACGGGGATGTGCTCGAGCTGTGCCTGAGGTCCGTCCTGGAGCAGACGTACTCCCCCATCGAGATCATCCTCGTGGACGACTGCAGCACCGATCACTCCGTGCGGGTCGCCCGGTCATTGGGCGTGCCGGTGCTCAGCACGCCGCGCAACAGCGGTGTGTGCGCCGCGCGCAACCTCGGCGTCTCCCATGCCCGGGGGGAGGTGCTGTTCTTCCTCGACTCCGACGTCGCGCTGGCTCCCGACGCCGTCGCGCGGGCCGTGGACATCCTCGGGTCCGATCCCCGGATCGGCGCCGTCTCCGGCAACTACGAGCCGATCCCCCTGCGGCGCGACAGCCTCGTCAAGGAATACCGCATCCTCTACCGGCACTACTGGTACCGCGTCGCCGAGGGCCCGATCACCGGCTTCCTGCCGGTCGCCATCATCGCCATCCCCGCGGCCGTGTGGGCCGAGGTGGGCCCGTGGACGAACGAGTTCGTCCAGTCGGAGGGCACCGACCTGGGTGAACGGCTGACCAGCCGATGGACCGTGCTGCTCACCTCCGCCGTGCGCGGCCGCCACGACGACGACGCCACGGTGCGCGTCGCGCTGTGGAAGGTGTTCACCCGGACCCGGATGCACGTGCCGTTCTTCCTGCAGCGCAGGTACGCCGCCGGGGTGGTGGGCTCGCCGGAGGCGGCCGCCAGCCTGGCCGCCGCGCTGACGGTCGCGGCCCTGCCCGCGCCGCTGCTGGGCGGCGCCGCCTGGGCCGCCGTGCCGGCCCTGCTGCTGGCCACCTGGCTGGCGATCGACCGGCGGTTGTACCGGTTCGTGTTCTCCACCCGGTCTCCGGCGTTCGGGCTGTTCTTCGTGGCCATGCACTTCCTCGTCAACCTCACCATCGCGGCGGGCGCGGGCGTCGGGATCCTGCAGTGGCTCACCTCGCGCTCGTTCCGCCGCATGTACGCCTCCCCGTCGCGCAGGGCGGCGACGTGACCGGGGACCACACGGCCCGCGGGAGGGTGTTCGCCGCGCTGCGCGCGGCGGCCTGCCTGCTCGTGCTGGCCTTCCTCGGCTACCAGCTCTGGCGGGTGCGCCACGGGCTGGGGACGAGCCTGGCCCGCGTGGGGTGGGGAGCCTGCGTGCTCGCGACGGCGCTCGCGATCGTGGGCGGAGTGCCCGGTTTCTTCGGCTGGCGGATGCTGCTGGCAGGGCTGGGCACCCGCCTGCCCCTGCCGGCCGCCGTGCGGGTGTTCTTCCTCGCGGGGCTCACCCGCTACCTGCCGGGCGGGGTGTGGCCGGCCGTGGCGCACGCCGCCATGGCCAGGCCGCTCGGCGAGCCCCCCGCCCGGCTGGCCGGAGCCTTCCTGGCCGGGCAGGGCCTCGGGGTGATCGCGGGGCTCGGGGTCGGGCTGGTGGCCCTGCCCCGGCTGGTGACGACCGGGCCGCTGTGGTGGGGCCTGGTGCCGCTGCTGGCCGCCGCCCTCGTGCCGCTCGCCGCGCCGCGGCTGCTGACCACGCTCCTCGGCGTCGCCCAGCGGGTGCTGCGCCGGGGCGGGCGGGCGCCCGTCCTGCCGGGACGCCGGACGCTGCTCGCGGTGACCGGGCTGATGGCGGCCGGCTGGCTGATCAGCGGCCTGCACGTCGCGGTGCTCGCGATCGCGCTCGGCGCGCCCCCCGCCGGGGCGCTCACCATCGGCATCGGCGGCTTCGCGCTGTCCACGGTCGCCGGCATCTTCACCGTGATCATGCCGTCCGGGCTGGGCGCGCGCGAGGCCGTGCTGGGTCTCACCATCGCCACCCTGCTGACCGGCCCCGATCTGGTCACCCTGGTCGCCCTCAGCCGGGTGCTGATCACCGCGGGTGATCTGATGTCCACCGCCGTCGTGCTGGGGGCGCTCACCTGGGCGGCCCGGCGGCGCGGGCTCTCGTCCCCCGTCACCGGCAAGCGTCCGGAAGGAGCCTCGCTGTCATGACCGGGCATCCGCCGGTGGTCCTCGCCGTGGCCGGCTGGCCGAGCGGGATGGTCTGGTGGCTCCTGCTGCCGCTGGGCTGCGCCGCGCCGGTCGTCGTGCTCGGAGCGGCGGCCGTGCTCGTGCTCCGGCGCACCGGGCTGTCCCGCGGGGAACGGGTGCTGGCCGGTCTGTGCGTGGCGGCCCTCCTGCTGGCCGTCCTGCGCGCGCTGCTCAGCGGGCGCACCTGGATCTGGGTGATCCCCGACCTCATGGTGCCGCCCCTGCTGCTGGCGCTCGTCCCCGCGGCGCTGCTCGCGGTCACGGCCGCCCTGGCGCCGTGGGTCCGCCTGTCATCCGCGGGACGGTGGTGGAGCCTGCTGCCCGCCGCGGCGGCACTGGCCCTCGGCCTGGGACAGGCCGGGCTGCACCTGCCGGGACGTGCGGGCGCCGACGGGCCCGCCCCGCGCGACGCGCTGCGCGTCGTCTCCTGGGACGCGCTGTGCTGGGACGAGGGCGACGACACCGCCGGCTTCTTCCGCTACCTGCGAAGGTGGCGGGCCGACGTCTACCTCCTGCAGGAGCACGCCGGATGCGCCCCCGGCGCGCTCGTGCCGCTGAAGGACGACGACCGGCTGCGACGCGAGTTCCCCGGCTACGGGTTCGCCACCGCCGACGGGCTGCTGACGATCTCCCGTCATCCGATCACCCGTGCGGTTCCGATCGGTTGGACGTCCAACCCGGCGGCCGGGAACTGGAACCGGGCGGCGCTGCGGACCGACCTGGACGTCGGCGGGCGCGTCCTGTCGGTCTACAACGTGCACCTCTACGACATGCTCTATCTCGACTTCGGTCCGTTCTCGCCGCGGTTCTACCGGACCGTGCGGACGCTCGACACGGCCAGGCGCAGCCAGCTCGACCGGCTCGCCGCGGACCTGCGCGGAAACTCCGGTCCGCTGCTCGCCTCCGGCGACTTCAACATGCTGCCCGGCACCGGGTTCGCCCGGCTGATGAGCGGCTGGAAGGACGCGAGCCGGGCCGGAGCGTCGCCCTATCCCGCCACGATGGCCTTCGCCGGCCTGCGGCTGTGGCGGATGGACTGGACCTTCACCTCGCCGGGGCTGCTCGTGCACCGCTACGACCTGCGCTCCCCCGAGGGCATGTCGAGCCACCAGCTCCAGGACATGGTCGTCTCCCTCCCCCGATCCGGCACCTGATCCCCAACCCGCCCGAATCCCACCCGAGGTCACCATGCGATCGGATCGCCCCCTGGTCACCGTCATCATCCCCAACTACAACGGCGCACGATTCCTCCCGCTGACGCTCAAGGCCGTGCGGGAGCAGACGTACGCGCCGCTGGAAATCCTCATGGTGGACGACCACAGCACCGACGACTCGGTGCGCATCGCCCGCTCGGCGGGCGTACCCGTGATCCGCACCGGCGCCAACGGCGGCGCCGCCGTCGCCCGGAACACGGGCGCGCGCCGGGCGAACGGCGAGATCCTGTTCTTCGTCGACTCCGACGTCTCCCTCGCCCCCGACGCGGTCGCCACCGCCGTGGCGATCCTGGAGTCCGACCCGGGGATCGGGGCGGCCTGCGGAATCGAGGACCCCGACCCCCTCATCCGTTCGAGCAGGGTGGAGGACTACCGTGCGTTGCAGCACCACTACTGGTCCGTCGCCTCCGAGGGCGAGGTCTCCTTCCTGTGGTCGGCGATGTTCGCCATCCGCGCCGCCGTCTTCGCCGAGACCGGCCCGTTCAACCCCCGGCTGAGGTACACAGAGGAGGTCGACTACGGGCATCGGCTGGGCCGGCGATATCGCATCCTCATCACCTCGGCCGTGCACGGCCGCATGGGCCACGACAGGGAGCTGATGACGCTGCTGCGCAAGCTGTTCCACCGCGGCCGGGCCCGCGTGCCCCTCTACGCCGCCAGGCGCAGCCTGGCACGCGGCTACGAGACCGCGGCCCGGGGATGGGGCGCGGTGTCGGCCGCACTCGCCGTCGTCACGCTGCCGCTCGTGATCCCGTACGGTCTCGCGGCGGCCGTCGTGCCCGCGCTCCTGTTCGGCGTGTCGCTCGCCTGCGACGCGGGCATGTACCGGTTCGTCCTCGCCCGGCGGTGCCCGCTGTTCTTCCTGTTCTTCGTGGCGGTGCACTTCCTGGTGAACCTCGTCATCGTCGGCGGACTGGCGGCCGGCGCGGCGCAGTGGCTGCTGTCGGGACGGTTCCGGGCGCTGTACGAGACGCCCGCCCCCGCCGCCTCCCGGGCCGGGGGGTGAGCGCGGGTGAGCACGCTGTCGGACCGGCTCGCCCCCGGCAGGCGGGACGCCGTACGCCGGGGAGGGAAACGGCGGGGCCGTCTCGTCGCCGCCGCCGCGACGGCCTGGCTGGTCTTCGTCGTCCTGCACCTGCTGCTGTCCGGCCGGTTCTGGCTGTGGCTGGTGCCCGATCTGGTGCCGCCGCTGGTCTACCTCGCCGTCCCGCTCCTGCTGGTGGCGGCCCTCCCGCTGACCCGCGGCCGGGCCCGGCTCTGGTGCGCGGGAGCCACGGCCGTCGCCTTCGCCCTGGGGGCGGGGCAGAGCGGGCTCGACCCCGCCGCGTTGCGAGCCGGCGGCGAGCCGCCCCCGCCGGGGTCGATCCGCCTGGTGTCGTGGAACACCGAGTACTGGGACCAGGACGACGATCCGGAACGGTTCTACGGACTGTTGAAGGCGCGGAACGCGGACGTGTACGTCCTTCAGGAGTATCTCAACTGGGTGGACGGCACTCCCCGGAGGGTCGACGAGCAGGCGAGGCTCCGCCGCGAGTTCCCCGGCTATCACATCGCCGTCCAGGGCGAGCTGGTGACGCTGTCCCGCTTCCCGATCGTGAGCACGGTCCCGGTGGGGCCGGCCCGCTCCCTCGGGCCACGGCCGCCGTGGGACTCCGCGTTCGCTCTGGGCAAGGTCCTGCGGACCGACCTGCGGATCGGCCCTTCGATCGTCTCGCTGTACAACGTGCACATCCCGACCCAGTACATGCTGGACGAGAATCCGTTCGCCTCACGGTTCTACACCGCGTTGCGCGGCCGGGCCGCCGCCAGGCAGGCGCAGTTCCGCGGGCTGGAGGAGGACCTCGCCGGCAACCACCGTCCCGTCGTGGTCGCGGGCGACTTCAACAGCACCGGTGCGATGGGCGAGATGCGCGGGCTCTTCGACCGGTTGTCGAGCGCCGACCGTGCCGGCGACTCCCTCATGCCCACCTCGTGGCCCGCGGACGGTCCTGCCCTGTGGCGGCTCGACTGGATCTTCACCGCGTCCTTGGCCGTCCACGACTATCGCCTTCTCGACCCTCGGGGCATGTCCGACCACCGGATGCAGGAGACGCGTCTGTCGGTGAAGGGGGGCGGCGGGGCGTGACCGGTACGGACGGCCAGCGGCCTTTACGAAGTAAGGAAACCGCGTTCTACGCGGCGGTGACCTTCTCGGCCTCCTGCTCCTCGTCCGCCGCCTTGGTGGCCTTGCGCTTGAGCCACACCGTGGTGCCCAGGCCGAACAGGAGAGCGATCACCAGCCCCACCCAGGAGAAGCCCTTCAGCCACTTGTCGGCCACCATGCCCAGGTAGTAGATCGCGGCCGTGGTCCCGCCGGCCCACGCCACGCCGCCGAGGACGTTGGCGACGAGGAAGCGCCAGTACGGCATGTGCAGCGCCCCGGCCAGCGGCCCGGCGAGAATGCGCAGCAAGGCGATGAAGCGGCCGAAGAACACCGCCCACATCCCGTGGCGGTTGAACATCTGCTCCGCCCTGGCGATGTGCGCCGGACCGAAGTGTTTGGGAAAACGCCGCCCCAGCCGGTCGAACAGCGGCCGCCCGCCCTTGCGGCCGATCAGGTAGCCGATGGAGTCCCCCAGGATCGCGCCGCCGCTCGCGCAGAGCCCGACGATCACCGGGTCCACGACCCCTCTGGCCGACAGCAGGGCGGCGCTCACCAGCACGATCTCACCCGGGAGCGGGATGCCCAGGCTCTCCAGCCCGATGACGGCGCCCACGAGCACGTAGACCCAGACGGATGGGATGGTCTGCAGCCACTCGTCGACGTGCATCTCACTCCTCAACGTGGAAACAGCACCCATTCTGCCGTCGCCGCGTGGGTGCGGCATCCGCCGGAAGGACCATGGCGGGTCCGCCGCGGGGACGACGGGCCTGCCCCGCCTCCCACCGGGAGAGGATCAGTCGCGCATCGCCGCGCGTATGGCGTCGCGCATCGCGGCGTGGACGGCCGCGTTGCCCCCCCGGTCGGTGCGCGCCTCCACGATCCGCAGGCCGTCCCCCTTGATCGCCCTGGACAGCTCCTCCGGATCCTCGAGCAGCGTGTACGGCAGGCCGCTCGCGGCGGCCAGGTAGCCGAAGTCCACCCCGTGAGGGGTGCCGAAGACCCGTTCGAACGGGTCCTCAAGCGCGGCCTGCGGCAGCAGCGAGAAGATCCCGCCGCCGTCGTTGTTCACCACCACCAGGCACAGATCGGGCCGGGGCTCACGCGGGCCGATGATGAGGCCGTTCTGGTCGTGCAGCAGCGTGAGGTCGCCGATCAGCGCGTACGCCGGGCCGTTGTGGGCGAGCGCGGCCCCGACGGCGGTGGAGACCAGGCCGTCGATGCCCGAGGCGCCCCGGTTGGCCATCAGCCGCAGTCCCCGCCGGGGGCGCATGGCCTGGTCGAGGTCGCGAATCGGCATGGACGACCCGCAGAACAGCAGCGAGCCGTTGGGCAGCACCTCGGCGAGGTCCCTGGCCAGCCGCGGCTCGGTCAGCCCGGAGGAGTCGAGCACGGCGTCGATCGCGTCGCGGGCCACGTGGTCGGCGTGCCGCCAGGCGCGCAGCCAGGCGTCCCCGCCGGCCGCGATGGGGATCTCCACGGCCTGGGCCACCTGGGTCGCCGAGCGGGTCGGGTCGGGCCACCGGGTCAGGTCGGAGGCCACCACGATGTGCTCCTCGGCCCGGCGCAGCCACGACAGCAGCGGGCGCGAAAGACCGGGGCGGCCGAGGGTGACCACCACGTCGGGCCGATGGGCGTCGGCCCACTCCTGGTCGCCCAGCAGGAAGTGGTAGGTCGAGATCGCGTGGTCGCCGTACCGGCCGCCGCCGTTCGGCTCGGACAGCACGGGCCAGCCCGCCATGCCCGCGGCGGCGACGTATCGCCGCACGTTGGCGGCGCCATCGCCGACGACCAGCACCCCGCGCCGGGTCGGCGGGATGTGCAGGGCGGCGGAGGGCGGCGCGACCCGCGCCCGGAACCACGCGCCGGAGGCGTCGCCGTCCAGCGGCTCGCACCAGCTCGCGTCGCCGTCGGGGATCAGCGGCTCGCGGAAGGCCACGTTGAGGTGGACGGGCCCGGGATCCGGGGGCCCGGCGGCGCGCTGGCAGGCCCGGCACACCAGGGACCGCCAGTAGGCCACCTGGCCCGGCCGCTCCTCCGGCACGCCGACTTCCGCGAACCAGCGCACGGCCGAGCCGTACAGCTTGACCTGGTCGATCGTCTGGTTGGCGCCGGTGCCGCGCAGCTCGGGCGGCCGGTCGGCGGTCAGCAGGAGCAGCGGCACCCCCGACTCCGACGCCTCGATCACGGCGGGGTGGAAGTTCGCCGCCGCCGTGCCGGAGGTGCAGATGAGGGCCACCGGCCGCTCGGACCGCTTGGCCAGGCCCAGCGCGAGGTAGGAGGCCGATCGCTCGTCGACGCGCACGTGCAGCCGCACCCGCGTATCGGCGTGCGCGGCGAGCGCCAGCGGCGCGGACCGGGAACCCGGGGCGAGCACCACGTCGGTGACCCCGCAGCGCACCAGTTCGTCGATCAGCACGGTCGAGAGGGCGGTCGCCGGGTTCACCGTCGCGCCTCCCGAACGCCCAGATTCAGAACGCCCAGACCGGCCCGGTTCCTGTCCACCCGCCCGTCTCCTCCCGTTCCAGCAGCCGCAAGCGTACGGCAAAACGGAGAGGCCGCCGTCATCACGCGGCCTTCTACGGGCGGCGGGGGAACTTCGAGAAGTCCGGCTTGCGCTTCTCCTTGAACGCGTCGCGGCCCTCCTGGGCCTCCTCGCTCATGTAGTAGATGAGCGTCGCGTCGCCGGCGAACTGCTGCATGCCTGCCGCGCCGTCGGTCACCGCGTTGAGCGCGCCCTTCAGCATGCGCAGCGCGAGGGGCGACTTCTCCAGCAGCTCGCGGGCCCACTGGACGGTCTCCTCCTCCAGGCGCTCCAGCGGCACGACCGCGTTGACCAGACCCCACTGGAGCGCGGTCTGGGCGTCGTACTGGCGGCACAGGTACCAGATCTCACGGGCCCGCTTCAGGCCCACGGTCTCGGCGAGCAGCCAGGAGCCGTAGCCGCCGTCGAACGAGCCCACCTTGGGGCCGGTCTGGCCGAACCTCGCGTTGTCGGCGGCGATCGTGAGGTCGCAGCACACGTGCAGCACGTGGCCGCCGCCGATGGCGTAGCCCGCCACCATCGCGATGACCGGCTTGGGGCAGCGCCGGATCTGCACCTGCAGGTCCAGGACGTTGAGCCGGCCGATGCCGTGGGTCTTGTCGTCCACGTAGCCGTCGTCGCCGCGGATCTTCTGGTCGCCGCCGGAGCAGAACGCCTTGTCGCCGGCGCCGGTGAAGATGATCACGCCGACCTCGGTGTCCTCCTGGGCCCGGTTGAAGGCGTCCCGGAGCTCGAACAAGGTGGTGGGGCGGAAGGCGTTGTGCCGCTCGGGGCGGTTGATCGTGATCTTCGCCATCCCCTCCGCGGTCTCGTAGATGATGTCCTCGTACTCGCCCGACCGCTTCCAGTCGACCCCGCTCGTCACACCCGCTCCTTCGTCAACACCAACCAGGCGCCGTCACCTGCCGGGCGGCCGCCTGCGGCCATCGCAGCCGGGACTAACCTTACGACCGTGCTCAGCCATCCCGGACACCGCCCAGGACAGCGACCCGTGCACGCTCTCGTCCTGCCTCCGGGGCCCGCTTTGTCCGAGGCCGTACGGCAGGCCCTGACCGGCGACGGGCCCACCGTGCTGCCGCTGTCCCCGGACCTGCCGCGGCCCTCGCTGGAGGCGACGCTCGCCGCGTTGCGCCCCACCCACGTCGTCACCGCCGACGGTGTGCGGCGCGAGCCGGACGGCCTGCCATCGGACGCCGCGCTGATCATCGCGACCTCCGGCTCCACCGGCGCCCCCAAGGGTGTGGAGCTGACGGCCGAGGCGCTGCTCGCCTCGGCCCGCGCCTCCCTCGCCCGGCTCAGGGCGGGTGAAGGCGACCGCTGGCTGTGCTGCCTGCCGCCGTCGCACATCTCGGGCGCGCAGGTGCTCGTGCGGTCGCTGCTGTGCGGCACCGAGCCGATCGTCCACACGCGCTTCTCCCCCGCCGCGGTCGCCGCGAGCGGGGCCGACCACGTGTCGCTGGTCCCCACCCAGCTGCGGCGGATGCTGGACGCGGGGGCGGACGTCGCGGCCTTCGGCACGATCCTGCTCGGCGGGGCGGCCGCTCCCGCAGGCCTGCTCGCCGAGGCCCGCGCGGCGGGGGCCCGGATCGTCACCACGTACGGCATGAGCGAGACGAGCGGCGGGTGCGTGTACGACGGCGTTCCGCTGGACGGCGTCGACGTCAAGATCGGCGGCGACGGGCGGGTGCGCATCTCGGGCCCCGTGTTGTTCTCGGGCTACCGCCTGCGCGAGGAGCGGCCCTTCGACGGCGGCTGGTTCGTCACCTCCGACCTCGGCTCGTTGGAGGACGGGCGGCTCACCGTGCTCGGCCGGGCCGACGACGTGATCAACACCGGCGGCCGTAAAGTCGTGGCCGGCGTGGTCGCCGAGGTCCTTTCCGGGCACCCGGCCGTACGCGACGTCGTGGTGGTGGGCAGGCCCGACCCCGAGTGGGGGGAGATCGTGGTCGCCGTCGTCGTCCCCGGGGACGCCGGCGAGGTCACGCTCGACCGGCTGCGGGCTTTCGCCAAGGAGCGGCTGCCCGCCTACGCCGCACCACGCGCCGTCGAGCTGGTGTCCCGAATCCCGCTCCTGCCGAACGGCAAACCGGATATGGTCGCACTCAAGAACCCAGAACCGAAGAACCGGAACTGACGAACGGGAACCGCGGATGACCGTCGTGCGTCCATGAGAGCGGGGGAAGGGAACGTCCTATGCAGCCGATCCGCCTCACGCCGGCCCACAAGATGATGGCCTCCGCCGTGCTCGTCGGCGTCGTCATCGTGGGTGGAGCGTCGGTCACCGCCGCCGCCTTCGCCGGCCGTCTGGACGACGTCGCGAAGGTGGGCGACGCCCCCGCCGCCAAGTTCGGCCCCGCGACGGGCCGCCACGGAGGATCGGTCGAGGTCTCCCCCGACGATTCCGGCCGCGACGGCCTCACCGGGCCGCGGTCCACGCCTGAGGTCGACCCCGACGTGGTGTTCAAGGAGTTCGCGGACGACCCTGACGGGGTCGCCGGCTACTGGACGCCCGAGCGCATCCGGGGCGCGAGCCCCATGCCGATGCCCGAGGTCACCGTCTCCATCATCCCCGACTGACCCGGTCCTCCCGCGCGAGCCGAACACCCTCCCCCGCGGGGTGAGGGAACAAACCAGGCGTGAGAGCGTTATTGATACTGGTGCGCTGAGCCGCCGGACGCCGCGCCCCGATCGCAAGCATTCGAAACTTCGAACCTTCCATGAACTCCGCAAGGAGGAGGTGTCCTCATGCCCCGGACCGCCGTGGCGGCCTCGCCCGAGCGCGAGGTGACCCCGACGACGCTCGACCTGCTACTGGAGCGAGGCCGCGCACAGGGTCGCCTTTCGCTGTCGGAGCTGCGCGAGGCCTTCGCGAAGGCCGGTGTCGGCCCCGCCGAGGGCCGCTCGATCCTGCGCGAGCTCACCGAGGCGGGCGTGAACCTGGCCACCGACAACCGCACGGACAACGGCACCGGCACCGGTGCGGAGGACGCGCCGGGCGGCACCACCCCCGCCGGCACGCAGAAGGACAAGGCTCCGGCCAGGAAGTCCCGCCGGGCCGCCCAGGCCGAGGCGCAGGCCGCCAAGAAGGCGCAGCCCGCCAAGCCCAGGAGCGCCGCGAAGAAGACGGCCAAGGCCGACGACGAGGAGCCGTACGACGAGGAGCTCCAGGCCGACGAGCCCGAGGCGGAGGAGAGCGAGACGCTCGACCTCGACGACACCTCCTCGGTCATGGGCGACTCGGTGCACACCTACCTGAAGTCCATCGGGCGCCGCACCCTGCTCACCGCCGCTCAGGAGGTGGAGCTGGCCAAGCGCATCGAGGCCGGGCTGTACGCCGAGTACAAGCTGGAGACCGCCGTGGAGAACGGCGAGCGCCTCGCGCCCGGCGTCCGCGAGGATCTCGAGTGGGTCATCGAGGACGGCAGGCGGGCCAAGGACCACATGCTGGAGGCCAACCTCCGCCTGGTCGTGTCGGTGGCCAAGAAGTACACCGACCGCGGCATGGCCCTGCTCGACGTGGTGCAGGAGGGCAACCTCGGCCTGATCCGCGCCGTCGAGAAGTTCGACTACACCAAGGGCTACAAGTTCTCGACGTACGCCATGTGGTGGATCCGGCAGGCCATCCAGCGCGGCTTCGCCGACTCGGCCCGCACGATCCGGCTGCCCGTGCACGTCCTGGAGATGCTGTCGAAGCTGTCGCGCGTCGAGCGCGACATGCACCAGCGCCTCGGCCGGGAGCCCACGCCGGAGGAGCTGGCGGTCGAGCTGGACAAGACCCCGGACCAGATCGAGGAGCTGCTGCGCACGAGCCGGCAGCCGATCAGCCTCGACTCGACCATCGGCGAGGACGGCGAGACCCGCATCGGCGACCTCATCGAGGACGTCGACTCCCCCGAGGCGTCCGAGGTCGTGGACCGGCAGCTGCTGGCCGAGCAGCTCAAGGGCGTGCTGAGCAACCTGTCGCCGCGCGAGGCCAAGATCATGAGCCTGCGCTTCGGCCTGGCCGACGGCAAGCCCCACACGCTGGACGAGATCGGCAAGCACCTGGGCCTGACCCGGGAGCGGATCCGCCAGCTCGAGAAGGAGTCGCTGTCGAAGCTGCGCCACCCGAGCAACACCCGCCCGCTGCTCGACTGGGCCAGCTGAGATTCGAGCCGGCTGAGATTCGGGCCGGCTGACATCAGGGCGAGCTGAAATCACGGCGAGCCCGGTCCTGTCCGTACGGCCCGCGTCCCCGCTTGGGGCGCGGGCCGTACGGCTTTCACGCGATCGGCCGATCGTCCCGCCGACCGCCGCGGAGCCTGCGCAGGAAGGTCCACAGCGACGAACGGCCGGGCCGCCGGTCGCCGTCCGCGGGAATGTCCGGCGGCCGCTGTCCGCCCTCGCCGGGGCCCGCCTCACCACCCACGCCGTGCCCGGGACGCGGCACGAAGCCCTGGCGGACCTCGTACTGCACGGGCAGGGAACGCAGCGCCCGCATGAGGAGAGACGGGCGCCAGGGCAGCTGGTCGGGCGGCAGCGCGAGTTTCAGCGCCGAGAACCGCTCGAGCAGCCGGCGCACGGCGATCGTCGTGATCTGGGTGGCCAGCCGCCGGCTCGGGCATCGGTGCGGGCCCGCGCCCCATGACAGGTGCGCGCGGGTGCTGCGTACGGTGTCGTCGGCTTGGCGGCGAACAGGTAGGAGGGGACGTCCTCTCCGGGCATTCGCCGCTTGGCCGTCACGAGCTCGAGGAAGGTGCGGTGGAGCCGCTGGAAGGCCCCGGCGGAGTCCGGGCCGTCCAGCATGCGCCACAGATCCATCACCATGTCGTCGCCGCGGTCGATGCCGATCCCGAAGAGACGGCCCGCGACCAGCAGCGGCAGCGGCCGCCCGTACTGCGCCGACAGGTCCGCGAGCCCGACCGGCGTGCCCTCCGTGATGACGTCGATGAGATCGTCGCAGTACCGCAGGATGGCACGTTCCATAGCTTGGGCCTGCCGATGAGCGGGGTCCTGGTAGGGGCGCAGCGCCGCGTCCCAGGCCACCCGGCCCCTGCGGTGCGTGTCGCCGTCCTGGAACCCGGTGTTGTCCGCCGCGAGCAGGGTCAGCGGCGGCCGGCCGGCGGGAACCCCGCCCTCGGCGTACGCCCGCCAGTTGGCCGCATGCCGACAGGCCCGCCGGGGCGAGCCCGGCGGGCCTGCGGGGCAGGCCAGCGCGGACCCGCCTCGGAGTCAGTGGCGCGCGGCGGCCAGGCCCTTGCGCACGTCGCGCGGGGTCAGAGCGGCGGCGTCGCCCGTCTTGGAGGCGCGGGGCACCCGGGGAATGCCGCTGAGGCGGTGCGCCTCGCGCAGCGTGCGCAGGCGGTTCACCTCGTCGGTCCACAGCGCGCCGTCGGGCGTCGCCTTCGCCTTGCGCCGGGCGATCCTGCTGTCGTAGGACTTCACGCCGTAGGTGGCGCGCTGCCCCGCCTCGGCGGCGCGCAGGGCCTGGGTCAGCGCGGCGTCGAGGCCCAGAGCCGCCTCACGCAGCTCGGGGAGCGCGGCCCCGGCCGCCTTCGCCTCCTGGAACCGCCGCTGCGCCACCCGGAGCTTCTCCAGCACGTCGCCGAAGTCTTTCCGGATCTCCAGATCCGCGTGGTAGCGGACCTCCGCCTCCCGGCTCACCCGCGGACGGAAAAACGCCATCGTCAGCCCCTTCGGTATCGAACTCGCGTCGCAATCGGTAGCGTACGCGCTTCTCGAAGGGCGCTGTACCGCAGGGTGCACCGCCCTTTACCAAGTAAGGCCAGGTGTGGCAGCATGCTCGCGTGCCTGCCAAGCGACCACCCGTTCCCCTGTCCCGAGAGCGGATCATCGACGCCGCCCTGCACATCGCCGACGGCCAGGGCCTGCGCCGGCTGACCATGCGCCGGCTCGGCGACGCCCTCCAGGTGGAGGCCATGGCCATCTACCATCACCTGCCGCGGGGAAAGGAGGCGCTGATGGACGCTCTTGCCGAGCACGTGACGGCCGTGACGGTCGATCCGGCCGCCGCCACCACCTGGCAGGACAGGGCCCGCGCCTGGGCCCGCGCGAGCCGTGCCGCGCTGCTGGAACACCCGGGCGTGCTGTCGCTGGCCCTGACCAAGCCGCCGAAGGGCTCCGCCCTCATCGCGATCGGCGAGCATACGGAGCAGCTGCGCGAGGCGGGAGCCGGCGACCCGGCCGGGGCGGTCCGGGCGCTGCGGGCCTACGTGTTCGGCAGCGTGGCGGTGGAGGTGCAGCAGTCGGGATGGGCCGACCCCGACGCCGAGGTGCGCGACGCTCGTACCGCCGAGGGTGAGCGCGACTTCGAGCACGGCCTCGACGCGCTGATCGCCGGCCTCGGCGGCTGAGACGCGCGTTCCGGGCCGCCCGGATCCCGTCGCGCAGGAGGCCGGAACCTGTGATCTCCTGGTTATCGGACCGTCGGCGTGTCGAGGTCGGACCGTTGCCCCCAATGGGGCATTCTTGTGTACTAGGTCACATCAGTGTGCGCGAGCCTGCTCGGGGTGCGGCCGGGGCCCCTGCCCGACCGGCGGAAATGCTCCGAACTGACTATGTCGTACGCATGCGGCCAGGCCGCAGACTGGTGGAGTCCAGTGTGGTGTTCGTCATACCGGGGCCCTCGCCGCCTGAACGAGGACGCCGGTGACGGCGCCCCTGGACGACCGGAAGACAAAACGAGCGAACGATAAACACGGAGCCCCGGCGATGTGCCCTCATGAACCGGCCTGTCCCACCGCGGACGCGAAGGACCGAGAAGCCGCCCGCACGATAGCCTGTCACCCCGAGCAGGGCTGGAGCCTGCTCTGCAACGGAGTCGTGCTGTTCGAGGACACCGGCGAGTTGCTGCCCGACGGCGGCGTCATCGCCCCGCACCGCCCCACCGACATGGCCATCAGCGCGGCCTAGCCCTCCACCGGCAAAGGGGGGAACAGCCACCGCGCCACCGCCTCGCCCACCCGGGCGGGGTCCTTCTTGAACTCGTGCCCCTCCCCCGGGAGGACCACGAGACGTGCGGCGTCCTTCTCGTCCGGCACACCGAACGGATCCCGATCTCCGTTGACCACGAGCACGGGGACTCCCGCCTGCCGCAGTTCTTCCGCCCGCGAGCGTTCCGGCTTGCCCGGCGGGTGCAGCGGGAACGCGAGCGCCACCACCGCCTCGGCGCCGGCGGCGCGCGCGGTGCGGCAGGCGACCCGCGCGCCGTTGCTCCGCCCGCCCTGGACGAGCGGCAGGCCCCGGTGGCGCCCGCGGAGTCCGGCGACGATCGACAGCCACGCCTCGTCCTGCTTCACCGCCGAGCCCGGCGCCCGCGCGCCCCGCAGCCGGAACGGCTGCACCACCCGGGCGACCGTCCCCCCGGCGGCCAGCACCGCGTCCCGTACGGCGAGCAGATCGGGGGCGTCAACACCTCCCCCGGACCCGTGGGTCAGGACCAGCAGCAGCCGGGGATCGGCCGCCTCGTCCACCTCGGCCAGGGCGCGGCCGTGCGGGGTCTCGATCTCCATGCCGGTGACGGTAGCGGGTCCGACCGGAGCAGGAGGCGGCGACCCTCCCATCGGAGGATGGCGGATCCCCTCGGAAGCGGCGAGAATGCCATGGTGCCGGACATCGCATCGCAGCAACCGCCCGCGACCGGGCGTCCCGTCCCCCCGCCGCCGGCGGCCTCCTCGACTCGCGAGGACCTGCGCGCCGTCATGGCGGCCCGCCGTGACCTCGGCCCGGAATACGAGGACGCGCTGGTCGACTCGTTCCTCGACAAGCTCGACGTGGAGATCGCCGCGCGGGTACGCAACGAGGTGGCGGCCCAGCTGCACCACCGGCCGCCGGGGCCTCCGGTCAAGCAGAAGGACAGCGCCGTGGGCGTGGTCATGGGGTCGCTGGCCCTGGGCATCCCGCTGACCGGGATCGCGGTGGGGAACGCCGGCCTGCCGGGCCTGTTCCTGTCGTGGGGCGGAATCATCGCCGTCAACTTCGCCTACGCCATCAGCCGCCGCTCCCAGCGCTGAGCCCGGCCTGCGCCGAGATCGTCATGCCCTGAGATCGGCCTGCCTGGGACCGGCCTGCGCTGGGACCGGTCCGCCGGATCAGGCCTCCACGCCCTCCACGACCTCCTCCATGGCGGGACGCACGTCCCGTCCGAGGCGGAGCCGCACCTGCTCGGCCAGCGCCTCGTCGGGGTGATCAAGGCCGTACCGCCACACGGTCTCCGCGTCGGCGTCGCGGCCGCGCAGCGGCAGCGTACGGGCCAGCAGTTCGATCGCGAGCGCGCCGGTGCCGGCGTCGGCCCCCTCCTGACGGCTGTCCTCCACGGCCCCGGCGAACTGCGCGCACGCCATCTCCAGGTGCGCCATGCCGAGCAGCACCCGCAGGCGCGCCGGATCCCCCACGGTGCTCACCGACAGCGCCTCCAGCAGGACGTCGGCGGCCCGCTCGGGCTCGCCGTCCTCCAGCAGCCGCTCGGCCATGCGCTCCACCACGACGGACAGGCCTTCGCCTGCCTCGCCGCGTTCCGGCGCGGCCTCGTCCGCGGCGAGTTCGGCGAAGATCGCGGCAGCGCCGTCGAGGTCGCCGCCTTCGGCGAGCCGGCGCGCGTGGTCGAGCCGGTCGGACCGCCGCCCGGAATCGATGGCCGTCATACAGGGGCCTCGCATGGTCGCAGGTGATGAGGAACGATCACCGCGATCTTAACGAGACCGGCCGCCGGGCGGGGCCGACATGCCCAACCGATCAATCCTCGTACGCCTCGAGGGGCGGGCAGGAGCAGACGAGGTTGCGGTCGCCGTACGCCTGGTCGATGCGGCGCACCGGCGACCAGTACTTGTCGTCTCGCAGGCCGGGCACGGGGTAGGCCGCGACCGCCCGCGAGTACGGGTGGGTCCACTCGTCGGCGGTGAGGCACTCGGCCGTGTGCGGGGCGTTGCGCAGCGGGTTGTCGGTCTTGTCGAACTCGCCCGACGCCACCTTGGCGATCTCGCCCCGGATGGCGATCAACGCGTCGGCGAAACGGTCGAGCTCGGCCAGGTCCTCGCTCTCGGTCGGCTCGATCATGAGCGTCCCGGCGACGGGGAACGACATCGTGGGCGCGTGGAAGCCGTAGTCGATCAGCCGCTTGGCCACGTCGTCGACCGTGACGCCGGTCTCCTTGGTGATCTGCCGCAGGTCGACGATGCACTCGTGCGCGACCAGGCCGCCCCTGCCGGTGTACAACACCGGGTAGTGCGGCGCGAGGCGCCGGGCCAGGTAGTTGGCCGACAGGATCGCCTGCTCGGTGGCCTGCCGCAGCCCGTCGCCGCCCATCATCCTGACGTACGCCCAGGAGATCGGCAGGATGCCCGCCGAGCCGTACGGCGCGGCCGACACGTGCGCCGGCAGGTGCTCGGCGAGGTGGGCCTTGACGGCCACCGGGCCGACGCCCGGCCCGCCGCCGCCGTGCGGGATGCAGAAGGTCTTGTGCAGGTTGAGGTGGGAGACGTCCGCACCGAACTCGCCCAGCTTGGCCAGGCCCACCAGCGCGTTGAGGTTGGCTCCGTCGACGTAGACCTGCCCGCCGGCCTCGTGCACCCGCTCGCAGATCTCGACGATCGTCTCCTCGTACACGCCGTGCGTGGACGGGTAGGTCACCATGATCGCGGCGAGCGCGTCGCGGTGCTTGTCGATCTTGGCGGCGAGGTCGGCGAGGTCGACGTTCCCGTGCGCGTCACAGGCCACCACGACCACGCGCATGCCCGCCATGACGGCGCTGGCGGCGTTGGTGCCGTGCGCGGACGACGGGATGAGGCAGACGTCGCGGCCGCCCTCGCCCCTCGACCGGTGGTAGGACCTGATGGCCAGCAGCCCGGCGAACTCGCCCTGCGAGCCCGCGTTCGGCTGGATCGACACCCGGTCGTAGCCGGTGACCTCGGCCAGCCAGCCCTCCAGCGTCGCGATCAGCTCGGCGTACCCCTCGGCCTGCTCCGCGGGCGCGAACGGGTGCACCGAGGCGAACTCCGGCCAGGTGATCGGCTCCATCTCGGTGGTCGCGTTGAGCTTCATCGTGCAGGAGCCCAGCGGGATCATCGAGCGGTCGAGCGCGATGTCCTTGTCCTGCAGGCGCCGCAGGTAGCGCAGCATGGCCGTCTCGGACCTGTGGGCGTGGAACACCGGGTGGGTGAGGAAGTCCGAGGTCCGCTGCAGGTCGGCCGGGAGCGCGTCGGAGGTGACCCGGTCGAGATCCTCGAGCACCACGTCGGCGACCCCGAAGGCCGCCCAGACGGCCCGCAGATGGCCGGTGGTGGTCTTCTCGTCGCAGGCGACGCCGACGTGGTCGGCGCCGGCCTGGCGCAGGTTCACGCCCCGCTCGGCGGCGGCGGCCACGACCTGGGCGGCCCGCCCGGGCACGTGGGCGAGCACGGTGTCGAAGAACTCGTCGTGGACGACCTCCACGCCGCCCTCGCGCAGCCCGGCGGCGAGGACGGCCGCGTGCCGGTGCACCCGCTGGGCGATCCTCCTGAGGCCCTCCGGGCCGTGGTAGACGGCGTACATCGACGCCATCACCGCGAGCAGGACCTGCGCGGTGCAGATGTTGCTGGTGGCCTTCTCCCGCCGGATGTGCTGCTCGCGGGTCTGCAGGGCCAGGCGGTAGGCGGGGCGTCCGTCGGCGTCCACCGAGACGCCCACGAGACGGCCCGGCATCTGCCGCTGCAGGCCCTCGCGGACCGCCATGTACGCCGCGTGGGGCCCGCCGTAGCCCAGGGGGACACCGAAGCGCTGGGAGGAGCCGACGGCGATGTCGGCGCCCTGCTCACCCGGGGAATCCAGCAGGGTCAGCGCCAGCAGGTCGGCCGCGGCCACCAGGAGCGCGCCCCGCGCGTGCGCCCGCTCGGCGATGGCGCGGAAGGACGCCACCCGGCCGCTCGCGCCCGGATACTGGACGAGGACCCCGAAGCATTCGGGCAGTTCACCGGCGAGGTCCGACTCCACCAGTGTGATGCCGAGCGGCTCGGCACGGGTCGCCAGCACGGCCTTGGTCTGCGGCAGCGCGTCGGCGTCCACCACGAACACGTCGGTCTTCGCCTTGCTCGCCCGCCGGGCCAGCGTCATCGCCTCGGCCACGGCCGTCGCCTCGTCGAGCAGGGACGCGCCGGCGACGCCGAGGCCGGTGAGGTCCGACACGACCGTCTGGAAGTTCAGCAGCGCCTCCAGCCGTCCCTGCGAGATCTCCGGCTGGTACGGGGTGTACGCGGTGTACCAGCCCGGGTTCTCCAGCACGTTGCGGAGGACGACGCCGGGGGTGATCGTGTCGTGGTAGCCGAGGCCGATCATGGGAGTCAGCACCCGGTTGCGGCCGGCGAGGGCGCGCAGTTCGGCCAGGGCCTCGGCCTCCCCCACCGCCTCCGGCAGGTTCAGCGGACCGCGCGTGCGGATCGCCTCGGGCACGGCGACGGCGAGCAGGTCGGCGATCGACTCGTAGCCGACGGCCTCCAGCATGCGGGAGCGGTCGGCATCGGAGGGGCCGATGTGACGGGTCGCGAAGGGCGGGGCGGAAAGATCGCGAAGAGTGGAGCGATCGGTCATGACGAGGGCCTCCTGGGCGGGTCGAGACCTGCGGCGACCGCCCCGCGCCCGTGGGGCGCGGCCGGTCGTGAAGCGGTCTCCCCCTCTGTCATCGGACCTGAGAGCTTCACCGGGCCGTCGAGCCCGGTTTTCCCCTTCGGTGAGGCACCGCCTGGCCGGCGGGCCTGCTTTTCAGAGTCGCCTCGTCCGTGCGGTACGGATGCCTGAGAGATTCCGGGGAGGTTGCTCCTTCGGCGCCCCTGAACGATCAGGGGTCTCTCCCGCACGAGGTCGTCGGCCGTGTTCCACTCTACCGGCTACCCGTTATCGGAGATGACTACCCTCCTGCCCGATTGATCTCAGCCGGTCCTGCGGGCCTTTCTGCGGCGGGCCAGCTCGTCCGCCGGATGGTCCCCCTCCGCATCCGGGGCGGGCTCCGCGCGCTCACCCGGAAGCTCGGCGAGCGATCCCTCGACCTCCCGCCAGACCCGCCCGAGCGCGATGCCGAACACACCCTGGCCGCCCTGCAGCAGGTCGATCACCTCGTCGGCGCTCGTGCACTCGTAGACGCTCACGCCGTCGCTCATCAAGGTGATCTGCGCCAGGTCGTTGACGCCGCGGTCGCGCAGGTGCCGTACGGCGGTGCGTATCTGCTGGAGGGAGACCCCCGTGTCGAGAAGACGTTTGACGACCTTCAGGACGAGGATGTCGCGGAAGCTGTACAGTCGCTGGGACCCGGATCCCTGAGCGGCTCTTATCGTCGGGAGCACCAGTTCGGTCCGGGCCCAGTAGTCGAGCTGCCGGTAGGTGATCCCGGCGGCCGCGCACGCCGTCGGCCCGCGGTATCCGATGCCCTGGGGCAGCGCCGTCGGCTGCTCGTCGAACAGCAGGCCCTGTTCGCCGGCGCGCTCGCGCGCCGCCTGCCGAACCGGGTCGTGCTGGCCGGCCGACTTACCCTCGCCGCTGCTGACCGCCACTGCGGACCTCCGGCTTTCTCTCATCCCACGGTCTGATCTGGGGGTTCGTGAATTACAACCGTGGTTTCCCTTGCACCGTAGGACCGGGGCCATCGTCAGTCAACGACCCCGTCCGGCGCGTCGTGAAGCGTAATCTCCCGAAATCGTCCGGCACGTCAGCCCGCCCGGCCGAAGTCTTCCGGCGTGATTTTGTCCAGGAACTCGCGGAACTTCTCCACTTCGTCCTCCTGGTCGTCGGGCATGCTCACGCCCGCCTCCTGGATCACGTCCTCACTCGCGTAGATCGTCGCCCCCGTACGCAACGCCAGCGCGATCGAGTCCGAAGGACGCGCGCTGACCTCCACGCCGTTGGAGAAGACCAGGTCGGCGAAGAAGATTCCATCGCGGAGCGCGACGATGTTGACGGTGCGCAACCGCACCCCCAAGGCCTCAAGAACGTCACGGAACAAGTCGTGGGTCAGCGGCCGGGGCGGCGGCTCCTCCGCCTGGGCCAGCGCAATAGCGGTCGCCTCGGTCATGCCTATCCAGATCGGCAGATACCGATCACCGCTCGTCTCCTTCAGGAGAACGATCGGCTGGTTGGTGGGCATCTCAACGCGAACCCCCACGACCTCCATCTGCAACACGGGCGGCTCCGTCTCAAGCGTCGCGGCATATCACCAGGCATTCAACGTAACACCCACGGAGGAGCGGATGTGCCGGTCACCGCCCTAGAACGCCGCGAACACTCCCACGCAGTAACGCATTGTGCAGTTCCTGGAGAAGTCCGGAGATTTCGCGGGCGGTCTCGTCCGCTTCCGCGATCGCTCCCGGCGCCTTGCGCTTCAGCAGCGGGGCCACCGCCTGCTCGATCAGGCCGGCCTCGCGCTCCACCGCCGCACGTACCGCCCTCAGGTGCCGCGCCTGCAGGCCGAACCGCGCCAGCGCCCCCACGCTGCGCGCGACTTCCAGGGCCTCCCCGTCGTACCGGCGCGCGACGGGAGCGACCAGGCCGAAGCTCTCCATCTCGGCCAGGGTCTCCTCGTCGATGCCGGCGGCCTCGATCAGCTCCTCCCGGCTGAGGCGCACGGGCGGGGCGCCGTCGGACACGGCGTGCGGGCGGGCCGCCTGCTCGTCCAGCTGATCCTTGATCACCCGGAGCGGCAGGTACTGGTCACGCTGCGCCCGCAGGATGTACCGCAGGCGCTCGACGTCGTTGAAGGTGAACTTGCGGTACCCGGACGGGCTCCGCTGGGGCTCGATCAGCCCCTCACCCTCCAAAAACCGGATCTTGGAGACGGTCACGTCCGGGAACTCGCCCTGCAGCAGGCCGAGCACCTCCCCGATGCTCATGAACGCCCGTACGGCCTGTGCGCTCATGACTCCTCCTCCTCACCGATCACAACCCTCCCGGACCACGCGTGAGGAACACCAGCCGGAACTTGCCGATCTGCACCTCGTCGCCGCCCTGCAACGGGGACTCCTCGATGCGCTCACGGTTGACGTAGGTGCCGTTGAGGCTGCCGACGTCACGCACGGTGAACTGGCCGCCGCGCCGGTAGAACTCCACGTGCCTTCTGGACACGGTCACATCGTCCAGGAAAATGTCGCTTTCCGGGTGACGACCCGCCGTAGTGAGGTCACTGTCGAGCAGAAACCGGCTGCCCGCGTTCGGGCCCCGCATGACCACCAGAAGAGCCGTGCCGGGGGGCAGCTGTTCGACCGCCGCTCTGTCCGGCAGAAGCGTCTGGCCCGCCTCCGCCTCGAGCGCCTCGAGTGAGATCGTCGAGGTCGTGTCGGCTGCGACGGGCGCCGGAGCGCTCAGCGGCGAACCGCATCGTGAACAGAAACGGGCATCCTCGGGGTTGGCATGACCGCACTGCGTGCAGTAGACGCTGGGCATCGAACGGCTCGGCCTCTCTCACGACTTGCTCTAGGACTAGCTCAAACTGCGAATGCCGCAACTTACGCTGATCAGGCACAAAGGTCAAGACCGCGCATGGGCGCGGACTGACCAACGCTACAGCCCACGGCGGTTCAAGGTCCATCCCGACACATGCATCCGTCCACCCTCGGCACCGCCTCTCCCCCCACCGATCCCCTACCCCTCACCCGTGATCTTGCGATTGGTGGCAGAGATGCCCCAGGCCTGGGCTTTCATTCTTCATGATCTTGCATCATTTCGCACATCGGCCGCTCGACCGGGATTCATCCGATCAGTGATCTTTCAAGAGCAGTGAAACCGCAGGTCAGCGGGAGCCTGCGGCGTGTTCGACGACGTGGGCCCAGCGCTCCAGGAGGGCCTGCGCGGTGTCCATGTCGTGGCCCTCGGCCCACAGGTGGGTGACGGCCTCGGCGGGGTCGGGCAGGACGAGGGCCCAGCTTCCGTCGTCCTCCACCACGCGGACGCCGTCGGTGGTGTCCAGGCGGTGACCCTCGGCCGCCTCGACGACCGAGCGCATCACGGCGCCCTTGTGCGCCCAGGGTGTGGGGACGGTCCGTTTGAGCAGCTTGGCCTCAGGGATGCGGGCGTCGATCTGGCTCAGCGACAGCCGGGTGCGCGCGACCAGGCCGAGCAGGCGCAGGAACACCGCCAGGCCGTCCACGGTGGGCGCGAACTCCGGGACGATGAAGCCGCCCTTCCCGTCCCCGGCGAAGATCGTGTCGGGATGCCGCGCCGCCCTCGTCAGCGTGTCGAGGCTCGTGGCCGTCCAGTCGACCTGCACGCCGTGGAAGCGGCACACCATCTCCGCGACCCTCGTCGTGGTGACCGGCAGGGCGACCCTGCCGCCCCGGCGCTCGGCCGCCACCAGGTCGAGCACGACGAGCAGCGCCCGCTCCTCGCTGATCAGCTGGCCCATCTCGTCCACCAGTGAGACGCGCTCCCCCACCGGGTCGAACCGCACGCCGAAGGCGGCTCTTGCCGAGGCCACCAGCTCCGCCAGGCGCTGCAGATCGCGGCGGCGCTCGGCGAGCGTCTCGGTCGGCGAGGCGTCGTCGAGGCGGTTGTTCACGGTCAGCACGTCGACCCCGGCGCGGCCCAGCAGGTTCGGCAGCACGAGTGAGGAGGTGCCGCCCGCGCAGTCGACCACGACCTTCATCTCCGTGTCCTTCACCCCGGACATGTCGATGCAGGACAGCAACTCCCGGGCGTAGGTGTCGACGGCACGCGCCGGGAAGGTCAGCTCGGCGATCTCACCGGGGAACGCGCGCCGGTACTCCTGCCGGGAGAAGACCCGCTCCAGCTTGCGCTGGGCCGCCTGGGACAGGTCGGCCCCCGTCTCGTCCATGAACACGATGTCGACGCTCTGGGGGTCGCCCGCCGTCGTGCGCACGGCGATGCCGCCCCGCACGTTCTCCCGCGAGGTGTTGAAGCGGGCGACCGGCAGGGCGGAGGCCTCCAGGTCGACCACGTTGATCGCACTGGAGTTCAGCGCGCTGATCACCGCGCGCTTGAGCGCGCGCGCCGCGCGCGAGGCGTCGCGGGAGGTGACCACCGTGTCGCCCTTGCGCAGCGTCGTGGCGTACGCGCTGGCCAGTCGTACGCACAGCTCCGGGGTGATCTCCACGTTGACCAGCCCGGAGACCCCGCGGGGGCCGAACAGGCTGCGCTGGCCGCGCGACTCCCAGATGACGCTGGTGTTGACGACGGTGCCCGCCTCGATCGTCTTGAACGGGTAGATCTTCACGCCGGAGGAGACGTACGTCTCGGCCTCGATGACGCACTCGTCTCCGACGACCGCGTTCTCCTCGATCCTGGCGCCGGTCATCACGTCGGTGTTCTTGCCGATCACGCAGCCGCGCAGGTGGGCGGCCGGGCCGACGTACACGTTGTCGCTGACCACGGCGCGGTGCAGGAAGGCGCCCTCCTTGACGACGGCGTTGCTGCCGAGCACGGTGTATTCCCGCAGTTCGGCGCCGGCCTCGACCTTGGCGTAGTCGCCGATGTAGAGAGGGCCCTTGAGCACGGCCTCTGGGTCCACCGATGCGCCCTCTGCGGCCCACACGCCCGGAGCCAGCTCGAACGCGTCGAAGTCGACCTTGACCTTGCCCTCCAGCACGTCGGCCTGGGCCTTGAGGTAGCTCTCGTGCGTGCCGACGTCCTCCCAGTAGCCCTCGGCCACGTAGCCGAACAGCCGGCAGCCCCCCTCCAGGAGCCTTGGGAAGATGTCGGACGACCAGTCGACGGACTGGCCGGGGGCGATCTCGTCGAGGACCGACGGTTCCATGATGTAGATGCCGGTGTTGACCGTGTCGGAGAACACCTGGCCCCAGGTGGGCTTCTCCAGGAAACGCTGGATGCGGCCGCTGTCGTCCACGATGATGATCCCGAACTCCAGCGGGTTGGGCACGCGCTTGAGGCCGATGGTGACCAGCGCCCGGTTCTCACGATGGAAACGGAGCATGTCGGTCAGGTCGATGTCGGTGAGCGCGTCGCCGGAGATCACCAGGAAGCGGTCGTCGCGGAGCTTGTCGGCGGCGTTCTTCACGCTGCCGGCCGTGCCGAGCGGCACCTCCTCGGTGGCGTAGTGGAGGGTCATGCCCAGCTCGTCGCCGTCGCCGAAGTAGTTGCGGATCAGGGCGGCCAGGAACTGCACCGTCACCACGGTCTCGGTGAACCCGTGCCGCTTCAGCAGCCGCAGCACGTGCTCCATGATCGGCCGGTTGATGATGGGCAGCAGGGGTTTGGGCTGGTTCGCGGTCATCGGCCGCAGCCGTGTCCCCTCCCCGCCCGCCATGACGACGGCCTTCACGGGTCACCCCTTCGTTAGCTGGCGCACCTGTACGACATACAACACCCCCGCCCACCAATACAGACCAGTTCCCCAGATGGCGAAGGCCCATCCGAAGATCGCGGCAATCTCGGCGTACCACCCCTCGTGCGAGGCGAGGAAGAGCAGCGGGAACGCGTACATCAGGGCGGCGGTGCCCGCCTTGCCGAGGAAGTGGACGGGCAGGGCCGGGCCGTACCCGTGCCGGCGCAGCAGGGGCGGCATCCACAGCAGCAGCACGTCGCGCAGCGGCACCGCGATCGCCAGCCACCAGGGGACGACGCCGCGCAGGACCAGGCCCACCAGGGTGGCGAGGATGTAGAGCCGGTCGGCGAGCGGGTCGATGAGCCGGCCCAGCCTGCTGATCTGGTTCCAGGCGCGGGCGAGCTTGCCGTCGAGCCAGTCGCTGAAGCCCGCGAGCGCCAGCAGCGCGATGGCCCATCCGTCGGCGTGGGGACCCAGCACGAGCCAGAGGAAGACGGGGACGCCGAGCAGCCGCAGGGCGCTCAGCAGGTTGGGCACCGTCCAGATCCGGTCCTCGGCAGCGTTCACGCCCCAGACCCTACATGCCGCTCTCCCCGCCGCTCCGCCCAGGAGTCACCGGGTTGAACCCGGTGTCGACCAATCCGAACCGGTGCGCCATCACCGCCGCCTGCGTGCGGTTGCGCAGCCCCAGCTTGTCGATGATCGCGGCGACGTGACTCTTGACCGTCGTGACCCCCACGTGCAGCCGTCCGGCGATCTCGGCGTTGGACAGGCCCATCCCGACCAGGGTGAGCACCTGGGCCTCGCGCCCGGTGAGGCCGGGCGGCAGCGGCACCGCCTGCCGCTCGGCCGCCAGGGCCCGTTCGACGACGCGCCGCAGCACGGACGGCGCGAGCGGAGCCTCCCCCGTCGCGGCCCGCCGTACCGACTCGACCATCCGCGCGGGCGGGTCGTCCTTGACCAGGAACCCGAGCGCGCCCGCGCCCAGTGCGGCGTAGAGGTTCTCGTCCTCGGCGAACGTGGTGAGCACGACGATCCGGGCGGACGGCTGGGCCGCGAGGATCCTGCGGGTGGCCTCCAGGCCGTCGACACGCGGCATCCGCAGGTCCATGAGCACCACGTCGGGGCGGTGCCGCTCGGCCAGCCGTATGGCCTCGGCCCCGTCGGCCGCCTCTCCGCACACCTCGACGTCCCCGGCCGCCTCCAGCATCATCCGTACGCCCGCCCGCACCAGGGCCTGGTCGTCGGCGACCACGACGCGGATCACGCGGGCCTCCCCGCCACCCGGCAGTGCGGCCCGCCGCCCGGAACGGGCAGCGAGGCGGTGAGCCGCCAGCCGCCGCCCTCCGCCGGGCCCGCGGTGACGTGCCCGCCGAAGGCGCGGGTCCGTTCCCGCATGCCCGCGATGCCCTGGCCGTGGGACGGCAGCGCCTCCGGGGGACGGGACGTGCCGGGGCCGTTGCGCACCTCCACGGTGAGCGCGTCCGGGCGCATCTTCACGTCGACCTCCGCGTGGGCCCCCGGCCCCGCGTGTTTGAGCACGTTCGTCAGCCCCTCCTGGACGATCCTCGCGGCCGACGCCCGCACCACCAGCGGGGCGTGCTCCGCCTCGGCCGAAACGCGCAGGTCCACCCGCAGACCGGCCGCCGACATCCGGGCCACGGCGTCGCGCAGCACGTCGCCGGGGTCGGCGAGCATGTTCGCGAGCGCGAGGTCCGCGCCCAGATCCGGTCCCAGGGTCTCGTCCGGGTCGCGCAGCACGGCCAGCAGGCCGCGCAGGTCCTCCAGCACGCGGTGCCCGGTGTCCCTGATGTCGGCGAGCGCCTCGGCGGCCGGTCCGCTCGCTCCCGCGTACTGCGCGGCGCTCGCCCGCAGCACCATGGCGCCCACGTGGTGGGCCACGATGTCGTGGACCTCGCGGGCGATCCGCTCCCGTTCGGCCAGCCGGGCGGCCCGGCCGCGTTCGGCCGTGAGCTCCGCCGCGTGCCGGGCCTGCGCCTGCCGTACGCCCAGGTAGCGGCCGATCGCCACCGGCGCGGTCACCATCGTCATCAGTGCGACCACCCGGAACGGGGTGACGTCGGCGGGATCGTCCACGACCACGATCGCGGCGACCGAGCAGGTCAGGGAGTACGCCGCGGCGACCCACGGCCAGGCGGCGCGGGTCGCGAAGACGCCGAGGGCCACCAGGGCGAGCAGTTGCAGGCTGTTGCCGGTCCTCGGGGCGTACTGGTCGGCCACGACCAGCGCGAGGCTCTCCAGCAGCAGGACCGCGCCGGGCAGGTGCCGCACGACGCCCAGCGCGAGCCCCGCGAGCATCACCCCGAGCGCGACCGCCCACACCGGCAGCTCCCCACCGTGCCAGTACGGCCAGGTGGTCAGCACCGACAGCGCCACCCCGCCGCCGGCGAGCAGCAGGTCGAGCAGCGGCGCGGGGTCCTCCTTGCGGCGCCCCTCCTGACCGCGCAGGTAACGGCCGATCAGCACCGGCGCCGCGATCAGACCGACGGAGTAGAACCAGGTGTTGCTCGTGACAGCGATGCCGGGGTCGGCGAGGTTGACGGCCGTCGCGGCGGAGGCGAGCACGGCGGCCGGCGCCGTCCAGCCCCAGCCGTGCGACCGGGCCAGCACGCCCATGGAGATCGGCAGCAGGACCTGCAGGGTGTTGACGGTGAACGCGCCGAGCTGGTCGCAGATCACCAGCAGCACGGACAGGTAGACGGCCACGGGGCCGGGCCGTCGGCGCAGCAGGCCCATCGGCAGCCCGGCCAGCAGGGCGAAGCCCGTTCCCACCCACGCCGGGGCCGGGCCGGGGCCGCTCCAGGAACCCGCGCTGACGAGCACGTCGAGCCCGGTCCCGCACGCCGCCAGGCCGATGTCGAGAACCGTGCCGCGCGAGAGCCTGAAGGGCCTGCCGGTGAGGATCCGGCGTGTCGGGGGCCACCGCATGAGGGAACGCTATCGCCCGCCCGCGCGGAACCCGGTCCTCCGGTGGGAGGACGGCCTCTCCTCCTTCTGGCCGGTCCCGTCCGCCGAACGGCCGTACGCGGTGATCCACCGGGCCGCCAGGTCGGTCCGGACGGCGGGCGGCCCGGGCGGGATCACGGCCCTAGCGTCGCCGCATGGCCAACGAATCAGCGATCTTCTTCGGGCAGTTCCTGCGCTCTCCCGCCGCGACGGGGGCGGTCGCGCCCAGCTCGCGCCGGTTGTCGGAGGCGGTGTGCGTGCCCGTCCCCGAGCGCGGCGACCCCGTCGTGGTCGAGCTCGGACCGGGCACCGGTCCTTTCACCGCCGAGATCCAGCGCCGCCTCGGGGGGCGCGGACGGCACCTGGCGATCGAGATCAACCCACGACTGGCCGGCCGTCTCGGCGCCCGCTACCCGGGCGTCGAGCTCGTCGTCGACAGCGCCGCGCGGCTGCCCGAGCTGCTCGCCGGCCGGGGCGTGGCCGCAGCCGACGTGATCGTGAGCGGGCTGCCCTGGGCGGCCTTTCCCCCCGCCCACCAGGCGGACCTGTTGCGTGCGGTGGTGACCTCGCTCGCGCCGGGGGGTGCGTTCACCACGTTCTCCTACGTCCACGCCCGCGTCCTGCCCGCGGCGCTGCGGTTTCGCCGCGGGCTGGGCGAGGCGTTCGAGGAGGTGGTGGCGGGCCGCACGGTCTGGCGGAACCTGCCGCCCGCCTTCGTCCACCACGCCCGGCGGCCTCGCCGGTGATCTCGCAACGCACCGAATCGCGTTCTAGAGTTGCGGCATGGACTTCACGCTGCCGGAGAGCGCGCAGGCGGTGCGGCGGGGCATCGCGGACATCTGCTCGCGATACGACATGGACTACTGGCAGCGCTGCGAATCGGACAAACGCTGGCCAGAGGAGGTGTGGGCGGAGCTCGCCAAGGGCGGCTGGCTCGGCCTGGCCGTCCCCGAGGAGTACGGCGGGGCCGGACAGGGCCTGCTCGAACTGGCCGTGGCCACCGAGACCCTGTCGGCCTCCGGCTCGGCGGGAGGTTCGGCGTTCATGTACGTGCTGACGCCGGGGTTCGGGGCGCTCACGCTGGCCAGGCACGGCTCGGCCGAGCAGAAGGCCGCCCTGCTGCCGAAGCTGGCGACGGGAGAGATCGAGACCTGCTTCGCCCTGACCGAGCCGGACGCCGGGTCCAACTCCCTCGCGATCTCGACCTTCGCCCGCGGGGACGGCGACGACTTCGTCGTCAACGGCCAGAAAATCTGGATCACCGGTGTCCAGCGGGCCGCCTGGATGCTGCTCGTCACCCGGACGATCCCGGCGGCGCGGGCCACGCCGCGCACCCACGGGCTGACGGTGTTCCTGGTTAACGTGCCGGAGGCCGTGGCGGCGGGGCGGCTGTCCTACCGGCCGATCCCCAAGATGGGCGCGAACACCACGCCGTCCAACATGGTCTTCATCGACGAGCTGCGGCTGCCCGCCTCCAGCGTGCTCGGCGAAGTGGACAAGGGCGTGGCCGTGCTGTGGGACGTGCTGAACCCCGAGCGGATCCTGCTGGCGGCCAGTGCCCTGGGCGGCGCCGAGGTGGCGCTGCGGGTGGGCGTCGACTACGCCAGGCAGCGGGAGGTCTTCGGCCGGCCCATCGGGGCCAACCAGGCCATCGCGTTCCCGCTGGCGCAGGTCAAGGCCAAGATCGAGCTGGCCAGGCTGATGCTGTACAAGGCCGCCTGGTCGTTCGACAACCGGCTGCCCTGCGGCACCGAGGCCAACATCGCCAAGCTGACGGCCTCGCAGGCCGCGTGGGAGGCGGCCGACGCGGCGTTCCAGACCCACGGGGGCATGGCGTATTCGCTGGAGTATCCCGTCGCGCGGCTGCTCGCCGACGCCAGGATCGGCCGGATCGCGCCGGTCACCGAGGAGCTGCTGCTCAATCATCTGGCCACTCAGGTGCTCGGCCTGCCCAGAAGCTTCTGACCGCTTCCGATCGCTTGCGCGCCGCCTGTGCGGGGCACCTACTTGGGGCAGCGGAAGGAGCCGCACATGCGTGGTCCGTACGCCAGCACGGTGATCAGCGCGGACGCCGGGGACGTCTGGGCGTGTCCGCGTGAGTTCGGCAACCTCCACGAGTGGCTCCCGGCCGTGTCCACCTGTGAGACTTCTCCTCACGACCGCGGCCCGAACCGGGGCGGGCGCTTGTCCCGCAGGGCCAGCACGCCCTCGGCGGCGTCGGGGCCGGTGAAGCCGAGGAACTCCATGGCCAGCGAGGCGTCGAACGACGGCCCGGCCATGCGCAGCCAGTTGTTCAGCGCGTACTTGGTCAGCCGGATCGCTTCGGCCGACCCGGCGGCCAGCCGCGTCGCGACGTCCAGCGCCGTGTCGTGGACCTGGTCGTCGTCGACGCACAGGCTCACCAGCCCCATGGCCTCGGCCTGCTGTCCGGTGACCGGCTCGCACAGCAGGAGGTGATACTTGGCCTTGGCCATCCCGCACAGCAGCGGCCAGACGATCGCCGCGTGGTCGCCCGCCGCGACGCCCAGCCGGGTGTGCCCGTCGATGATGCGGGCCGTCCGCCCGGCCACCGAGATGTCGGCCAGCAGCGCGACGGCCAGCCCCGCCCCCACCGCCGGGCCCTGGATCGCAGAGACGACGGGCTTGGCGCAGTTGAGCACGTTGTAGACGATGTCGCGGGCCTCGGCGAAGACCTCCAGGCGCGTGGCGTGGTCGCGGGTCATCTCCTCGATCATCGACAGGTCGCCGCCCGCCGAGAACGCCTCGCCCTCCCCGCGCACGATCACCGCCCTGACGTCGTCGTCGCGGTCCACGTCGCGCCAGATCTCGGCCAGCTCGCGGTGACCGGTGCGGTCCACGGCGTTACGCCGGGACGGCTCGCTGATCACGACGCGCAGGACGCCGTCGGCCGCCCAGCCGACCTTCAGCTTCTCGTACTCCCTCACGACGCGACTTCCAGGGACTCCCTGAGCCTGGCGGCGAGGAACTCGCGGCCCTCCAGCGCCTGGTCGAAGAACCCGGGCAGGCCGAGGAAGCCGTGCAGCGCGCCCTCGAAGCAGCGATGCTCCACGGGGACGCCCGCCTCGGCGAGCGCCCGCGCGTAGTCGGCGCCCTCGTCACGCAGCGGGTCGCACTCCGCTGTGATCACCGTCGCGGGCGCCAGGCCCGACTTGTCCGGCAGGTGAATAGGGGCGAGACGCGGGTCGCGGGGGTCGGCGCCGCCGGCGTACTGCTCGATGAACCACCGCATCTCCGCCGCGTCGAGCCCGAACCCCTTCGCGTACGTCCCGTAGCTGCGGGTGTCGGCCGCGACGTCGATGACCGGGCAGATCAGCGCCTGGTGGGCGAGCCGGAGCCCGGCGTCCCTGGCCAGCCAGGCCGCCACCGCCGCGAGGTTGCCGCCGGCGCTGTCGCCGACGACCGCCACCCTGCGCGCGTCCGCGCCGTAGAACGCGGGACGGGCGTGCACGTCGCGGACCACGCCGATGGCGTCCTCGGCGGCCGCGGGGAACGGATGCTCGGGCGCGAGGCGGTAGTCCACCGAGACGACGACCGCCCCGGTCCTGTGGGCGAAGTCGCGGCCCAGGGCGTCGTTGCGCTCGACGCTGCCGAAGACCCAGCCGCCGCCGTGGAAGTAGACGAGCACCGGCAGCGGATGCTCGCCCGGCTGCGGGCGATAGATCCTTATCGGCACCCCGGCCGCCGTCTCGTCCCTGACCACCGGCAGGTCGATCCTCGGCCCGCGCTGCTCGGCCATCCCGTCCAGGGACCGCAACCGGGCGATCTGCTCGCGGGTGAGGGAGGCGAGGTCGACGCCGAGATCCGAGGGGAACAGCTTGAGGTAGGCCTCCGCCTGGGGATGCAACGCCATGCCCCGCACAGTAACAGCGCCCGCCGACACGACCGCGCAGGCGGCAGCGGCGTCGGGTGAGGCTCACCTGCCCGGCCGCGGTCGCAGGTGGTGGCCCGGCGCTGCGCCGACGGCACGGCCGGCCCGTGCCGCCTCCGCCGCCGGGGCACCGCCCCCGTACGGGTCAGGGGCGGGCCGCGTCCACCAGGGCCTCGACCAGGCGGTTGTCCGCGCCGCGCTCGGGGTGCCACTGGACGCCGACCGCGAATCGGTGGCCCTGCAGTTCGATCGCCTCGACGATCTGGTCGTCGGCCCAGGCCACCGCGATCAGGCCGGCGCCGAGCCGCCGGACGGCACGGTGGTGCGCGCCGGTCACCTCCGCGCGGTCGCCCACGGCCTTGCCGAGCTTGCTGGTCACGCTCACCGTGACCACATGCCCGGCCGTCTCGTGGCGGTCGTGGCCCACCGACTCCCGCAGGGAGGTGATCAGCGTGCCGCCCTGGGCGACGTTGAGGACGTGCATACCCCGCGAGATCGCGAGCAGCGGCACGTCCGCCTCCACCGCCGCCTGCGCCAGCGCCGTCTCGAACCGGTCACGCTGGGGCTGCGGCCCGCCGAGCCCGTCGTCGTCCGGCTCGCCCGGCGCGACCTCGCCGTACAGCGCGGGATCCACATCGACGCCCCCGGCGAGGACGACCGCGTCCAGGCGGCGCACGTAGTCGCCGGCGGACACGGGGCTCAGCGGCGGCAGCAGGACGGGCGCGCCGCCCGCCTTCTCCACCGCGCGCGCGTACGCCTGGGGCGAGAGCGCCGCCTCACGGACCCACGTGCCCCAGCGCGCGGCCTCGAGGTAAGTGGTGATGCCGACGATGGGACGCGCCATGGGCCATCTCCTGGGGTGTGCGAGCAGGCAGGCTCATCATGGCGCAGATCTTTCCTCTATTTGGCCGAAATTCGCATCAGTCACACCCGTCACATCGCGGACGTCACGAAAAATAACGAAGTGTTCACAGTCGGTTGCCTTGCGGGGAATCGGTTGTTACCGCTGAGAGCGAGTGGAACACTCGCGATTGAGCGATCGGTCGAGCCGGGGCCGCCGGCGCTCGTCACCCGGAGCCGTCAGGGAGGTGGATCGACAGACCGGAGCACGATTCCGGTCCCTAGGGTGGGACACAACTGATGTCGCTGAATCCGCGCCTCGTCAAGGAAAGCTTCTCGGCCGTCGAACCCGTCGCCGGGAAGGCGGCGGCCTACTTCTACGGACGACTGTTCACGCAGTGCCCGCACATGCGGGGCATGTTCCCGCCGGGCATGTCGGTGCAGCGCGACCGGCTCTTCGATGCGCTCACCAGAGTCGTCTGGATGCTCGACAGCCCGGAAGGGCTGGCGTCCTATCTCGCCCAGCTCGGGCGCGACCATCGTAAGTACGGCGTGTCTCCCGAGCACTACACGGCGGTGGGAAGCGCCCTTCTCGCCACCATGAGGCACTTCGCCGCCGAGATCTGGACCGGCGAGATCGAGACCGCGTGGACCGAGGCGTACGCCATGGCGACGAAGATCATGATCGAGGCCGCCGCCTCGGAGTCCACGCCCCCCTGGTGGCTGGCCGAGGTGATCGACCACGAGACGCGCACCCGGGACATCGCGGTGCTCACGCTGCGCCCCTCGCAGCGCATGGACTTCGTCCCCGGACAGTACGTCACGGTCCAGACGGCCAGGTGGCCGCGGGTGTGGCGGCGGTTCTCCATCGCCAACGCGCCCCGCGCGGACGGCACGCTGCGCCTGCACGTGCGCGCCGTTCCCGGCGGCTGGGTGAGCACGGCGCTGGTCCGCCACACACGCATCGGCGACCAGCTCCTGCTCGGCCCGCCGGTGGGCACGATGACGCCGCCCAGGTCCGACCGCGACCTGCTGTGCGTCGCCGGGGGCACCGGCCTCGCGCCGCTCAAGGCCGTCATCGAGCACGTCATCGCCTCCGGCGACCGCCCGAACATCCACCTGCTGTTCGGCGTCCGGCACGCGCGCGACCTGTACGACATGCCGGACCTGGCGAGGATGGAGGCGGCCTTCCCCTGGCTGCGGGTGATCCCGGTGGTCTCCGACGACCTGGCTTACGACGGGATGCGCGGCCGGCTTCCCAACGTGGTCGAGAGGTTCCACTCGTGGGCCGACCACGAGGCGTACGTCTGCGGCCCGCCCGCGATGGTGAACGAGACCGTACGGCGCCTGCGGCACTCGGGCGTGCCGCTCTCCCGGATCCACCGCGACCCCGTCCAGTGCGACACGGCACAGAGAGACACGGCACAGAGAGACACGGCACAGAGAGACACGGCACAGAGAGGGGCTTGACCGGAACGGCGGGCGTACAGCAGGGCTTCCTGGCAGGATCGAATCGAAAACACAATCGAAATCGGTACACGGGAGGACCAATGACCGCACTGCTCGCCATCGGCACCCGAAAGGGACTGTTCCTCGCACGCGCCTCGGGAGCCTGGAGGTTCGAGGTCGAGCCCGTGCGGTTCTCCACCATCGGGATCCACTCGGTCGCGATCGACACCCGCGGGAGCACGCCCCGCCTTCTCGCGGGGATCGAGTACGGCCACTTCGGCCCGTCGGTGATGTGGTCCGACGATCTCGGCGCGACCTGGGAGGAGGCGACGGCCCCGCCGGTCGCCTTCCCCGAACGCACCGGGGCCGCGCTGGCCCGGGTGTGGCAGCTCCAGCCGTCGCCCGCCGAGCGGGATGTGGTCTGGGCGGGCGCCGAACCCGCCGCGCTGTTCCGGTCGGAGGACCGCGGGGCCACCTACACCCTGGTCGACGGGCTGTGGGACCACCCCACCCGGGCGCGGTGGCAGCCCGGCGGCGGCGGCCTGTGCCTGCACACCGTGATTCCGCATCCCACCGACCCGCGACGTCTGGGGATCGCCGCCTCCGCCGTCGGGTTCTTCCGCAGCGACGACGCGGGGGCCACCTGGCGGCCGTCCAACAAGAACATCCGCGCCCCCTTCTTTCCGGAGGGCGCACAGTATCCAGAGTTCGGCCAGTGTGTGCACAAGGTGGCGCAGCATCCGGCGATGCCCGAGCGGCTCTACCTGCAACACCACTTCGGGGTCTACCGGTCCGACGACTTCGGCGACTCCTGGACCGAGATCGGGACCGGCCTGCCCTCCGACTTCGGGTTCCCGATCGCGGTCGACCCGGACGACCCGGACAGGCTGTACGTCTTCCCGCTGCGCGGGGACGTCGACCGGACGCCGCTCGGCCACCGCTATCAGGTGTTCCGCAGCGACGACGCCGGGGCCACGTGGAAGGGCTTCTCCTCCGGGCTGCCCGAGGGCCCGGTGCACGCCTCGGTGCTCAGGGACGCCATGTCCGCCGGGCCTGCCGGGGTGTTCTTCGGCACCCGGGACGGCGAGGTGTACGGCTCGGCCGACGCCGGCGAGACCTGGTCGTTGATCGCCCGTCACCTGCCCGACGTGCTGTGCGTGCGGGCCGCCGTCCTCTGACCGCGACCACTCCGCCTCCGCCGCCACGCGGTCGCCCCCTCCGGCGGCCACGTGGCGGTTGCGGCTTCAGATCCTGAAGCTCGGGCCTTGACTCAGACCTTGCGGTAGCCGGGCACCCAGGCGCCGTCCTCGACGACGTAGTCGCCGAACAGCGCCGGGGCCTCCTCCCGCATGACCTCCCCGATGCGGTTGAAGATGACGCGGATCTCCTCCTCGGCGCCCGCGGCCGTACGAGCCTCGATCGTGTGCCGCAGGGTGCGCACGTTGGCCGTCCAGACCAGGCCCGTCGCGACGCCCTCGGGCGCGAAACGACGCATGAACGAGGTGCGGTGCTTCTTCTCCGCGAACGGCACGCCGTCCTCGTCCAGCCCGAAGTGGGCCGCCATCCAGTTCTGGAACTCCTCCATCCGGTCGAGCATCTCGGTCGCCCGCTTCATCAGCTCGGCGTCCTCGCGCGCCCACTCGGGGAACCAGAACGGGATGTCGCTCAGCCGGACGTACCGCAGCGACTCCTGCGAGATCGCCACGCCGGGCCGGTGCCGCACCAGCTCGTGGGTGAGCACCCGCGAGACGTTGTGCAGCACGAAGCTGAAGCTGAGGTGCTCGAGCACGCTGCCGTGCGCCGACGCCAGAATGTTCGTCAGGTACGCGTCCTGGTCGGTGCGCACCCTCGTGACGTTCGGGTTCAGGCCCGGCTCGAACGACCGGTAGCACAGCCGCCCGGCGAACTCGGCCAGGTTCTGGGCGTCGAACTCGCCGCGCTCCAGCCGCTCCAGCCAGGACTCCCCGCCGACCTCCTGGAGGTAGCGGGCCAGCTCGTCGTAGTCGACAGAAGGTTTGGCGACGAGGAAGACCTCGGGCTCAACGCTGCGCATTCACATTCCCCGTGACGTTCGGTGCCGGTTGTGACCGTCCAAGCAAACCAGCTCCGGCCCCTCGATCGCGACTCGCCCCCGGGCGTGGACGGTCAGGTGATGTCACGGCGGACGGTGGTGGCGGTGGCCACGGCCGCGAACAGCAGGCCGTAGCCGATCAGGACGAGGGCTCCCGCCCAGGCGGGCAGCCATTCGGGGGCGCCCAGACCGGCGACGTCCAGGTCGATGCTCAGCAGCGCCTGCGCGGCGCCGCCGGGCAGCCACTTGCCCACGCTCTGCAGCGCCGGGATCCCGATGAAGATGTTCTCGATCACGTACGCCCACACGATCGCCCCGATGATCCCGGCGATCTGGTTGCGGACCAGCGCCCCCAGCCCGATGCCGAACACCGCGTACAACGCGAGGGTCATCAGGATGCCGAGGCTGATCTGCGGGATGCGCGAGGCGGACAGGGAGAACTCGCCCCCGGACAGCGTCACGGCGGGGATCACCGTGACCGCCTGGAAGACCAGCACGGCCAGGCTGAACAACGCGCCCACGAGCAGTCCGGTCACCAGCTTGGCGACGATCACCCGGTTGCGCCGCGGGGTGGCGAGGAAGGTGCCGGTGATCGTCTGGTAGCGGTACTCCGAGGTCACGAGGACGACGCCGAGGATCATCGCGAAGATCCCGCCGGCGGCCCCGGCCGACCACGCGGTCTCGGCCCACTGCGCGCTGTCCCGCGCGGGCAGCGCGGCGCCGTTCTGCTCCACTCCCGCGAACGCGATGAGGAACCCGAGGCGCAACGCGGCCAGCAGCAGCATGACGAGCAGCATGATCCACCACAGCCGGGTGGTGAACAGCTTGCGCAACTCGGCCTTTACCAGCCCGCTCATCGCCCCTCCGTCAGGTCGAGGAAGACCTTGTGCAGTCCTGACCGCTCCTGTGCCACCTCGGTGAGCACGATCCGCCGGTCCAGCGCGATCCTGCCGACGGCCTCCGTGTCCAGCCCGCGCACGCGCAGCAGGCCGTCGCCGGCCTGTTCGACCACGCCGCCCGCCGCCTCCAGAGCCGGCGCCAGGTCGGCGGTCTCCGCGGCACGCACCCGGACCACGTCCGCGCCGTCGCTCGTGAGCTCGGCCAGGCTCCCCTGACGCACCAGCCGGCCCTTGGCGATGATCACGACGTCGTCGACGGTCTGCTCGACCTCGGCCAGGACGTGGCTGGAGACGAGCACCGCCGCGCCCTGGTCATGGGCGAGGTGCCGCAGGAACCCGCGCAGCCACTCGATGCCCGCCGGGTCGAGGCCGTTGGCCGGTTCGTCGAAGATGTACACCCGGGGCCGGCCGAGCAGGGCGGAGGCGAGCGCGAGCCGCTGCCGCATGCCCAGCGAGAAGCCTCCCACGCGTTTGCCCGCGGCGTCCGCGAGGCCGACCTGCTCGAGCGCCTCGTCCGCGCGGGCGTCGGGCAGCCCGGCCGCCGTGCACAGGATGCGCAGGTGGTTGCGCGCGGTGCGGCCGGGGTGGAAGCTCGTGGCCTCGAGCACGGCGCCGACCTCGGACGTCGGCCGGGAGAGCGTGACGTAACGCTCGCCGTTCACCAGCGCCTCACCCGAGTCGGGCGTGACCAGGCCGAGCAGACAGCGGAGCGTGGTCGTCTTGCCGGCTCCGTTGGGGCCGAGATATCCGGTGACGGATCCGGCCTCCACACTGAACGAAACGCCGTCCACGGCCTTCACCGGCCCGAACGACTTCATGAGGTTTCTGATCTCTATCGCAGCCATCGGGCGCGATTATTCCGTCAAGTAAAGCGAAAATCATCCCCAAAACGAAGGATGGCTTTCGCCGGGAATATTTCCATAATTTAGGGGTAGCCGAATATCGTTCAAAGGCGGTAGACACGGCGTGCGTTGCCCGAGCCGATCATGTGGGCGATCCGGGCCGCGTCGGCCGGGCTCCACTCGCCCTCGGCGATCCGGTCGGCGAGCACGCGGGCCAGGCCGCGGCGGTGGCAGAGTGCGGCAAGGAAACACAGCTCGGCGGCGCCGTGGCAGCCGGAGCCGTACATCTGCTTGTGGAACGGGACGAGTTCGAGCAGCTCACGCAGAACGTGGGCGGAGCCGGCGACGGTGTGGGCGACGGCGGGCCCGGCGTCCACGTACACGTGCGGGAAGACGGCCGCCAGGCACGCCGCCTGGCGGTGGTAGGGGTAGCAGCCGAGCAGGACGACCGGCACTCCGAGCGGGGCGAGGGCGCGGACGAATCCGCCCAGCAGTGCGGGATCGGCCGGATGACCGGCGACCGCGGTGTCGCCCACGCAGGTGCCGCCGGGGCCCGTGACGCCCGTGCCGATGCCGGGCAGCCCGCAGCCGGACAGACCACAGCCGGACAAACCACAGTGGAACTGCAGCGGCAGGCCCCGCTCCCTGGCGACGTCCACCGCCGCCCAGAGCAGGTGCCGCACGAGGACGGGATCATCGAGACGGGTTTTGGGGTCGGCGAGCCTGCGGCCGGCCGCCGCGATCACGCTGCCGCGCGAGGGCCGTGAGGGGTCGAAGCCGAGACCGCAGCGGTGCGCCGCGACCGAGGTGAGCGCGGCGGCGCGCGACGCGCGGGCCGCGAGCTCGTCCCGCAGCATCCCGGCGTAGTCGGCGGCGAGCAGCCCGGCCTCGGCGATGTCCTGCTCGACCTGCTCCAGCCGGACGATCTCGTCGGCCGCGGCCGCGCCGAGACGTCCCATCTCGGCGGGCGACAGCAGCGCGGGCACGTCGGCCCCGGTGTCGACCAGGAAGGCCGACACCCCGGTGCCGCGCAGCAGCCGCCGGTTGACCTCGGCCGCGCCGAGCTCGGCACGGCGCGACAGGTAGACGGTGGCCGAGGCGTGCGGCTCCAGGCCGAGCAGCGGCGCGCACCAGCGGCGGATCGCCGCACCGGCCGGGGTGTCGAAGTGCGTGGTCCCGGGCGGGGCGGGCGCGCCTCCTTCGGAGATGAGCTGCTCGAAGCCGGATCTGGTGGTGTCGTCGCGGCGCACCCCGTGACAGTGCTGGTCGATCAACGGCGCCAGCAGGGCCGCCCGCACCGCGTCGGGAAGGGGTACGGGCAGCATGTCGCTCGGTCTCGTCTGGGGTCTCGGCTCCGGCACGGCAGTGGACTCTACGGCTCCCCCACCGCGCCGGCGCCGCCCTAAACGGCCTCTTTACTCATCCATGACGTGTGCACAGCCGCAGGACGTTGGCGATGATCCTCGCCCCCGCGCCGCCCTGCGTGGTGAGGATCGACTCGGGATGGAACTGCACCGCGAAGCGCAGGTTCTCGGCGTCCTCGATCGCCATGGCCGCGCCGTCCGGCGTGTACGCCGTGATCCGGAAGCCCTTGACCCCCGGCTCCTTGGCGTGCACGGAGTGGTAGCGCGCCGCGACGAACTCGCCGGGCAGGCCGTCGAGCAGCGCGCTGTCGCCCTCGCGGCGGACCAGGCCGCGCTTGCCGTGCTCCGGGTACGGCAGCAGTTCGAGCGTGCCGCCCGCGTGCTCGACCATGGCCTGCAGACCAAGGCACACCCCGAACACCGGGAGCCTCCGGGCGTACAGCGCCTCGATCAGGGCCGAGCAGCCGAAGTCGGACGGCCAGCCGGGGCCGGGCGACAGCACGACGAGCGTGGGCGCGATCTCCTCCAGCTTCTCCGGCGGGAAACCGTGCCGCAGCGTGACCACCGACGCGCCCTGCTGCCGAAAGTAGTCGGCGAGCGTGTTGACGAAGGAGTCCTCGTGGTCCACGAGCAGCACCCGATGGCCCTCGCCCGGCAGGTCGGCCGGGGGCTCGATCCGCACCTGGTCCTGCGGGCGGGCGGAGGCGGCGAGCGCGCCGAGCAGGGCGCTGGCCTTGAGCTCGGTCTCCCGCTCCTCCGCCTCGGGGTCGGAGTCGTACAGCAGCGTGGCCCCGGCGCGCACGGCGGCGACGCCGTCGCGGATCTGCGCGGTGCGCAGGGTCAGGCCGGTGTTCATCGAGCCGTCGAAGCCGATGAAGCCGACCGCGCCGCCGTACCAGCGCCGCGTGGTCTCCTCGTTGTCCTCGATGAACTGCATGGCCCACGTCTTGGGGGCGCCGGTGACGGTGACGGCCCACATGTGGGTGAGGAACGCGTCGAGTGCGTCGAACTCGGGGCGCAGGCGGCCCTCGATGTGGTCGACGGTGTGGATCAGCCGGGAGTACATCTCGATCTGCCGCCGGCCGATCACCCGGACGCTGCCCGGGACGCAGACCCGCGACTTGTCGTTGCGGTCCACGTCCGTGCACATGGTCAGCTCCGACTCCTCCTTCACGCTGGACAGGAGCGTGCGGATGGCCTCGGCGTCCTCGACGGGGTTGGCCCCGCGGGCGATGGTGCCGGAGATCGGGCAGGTCTCGACGCGGTCGCCGGTCACCCGGACGTACATCTCGGGCGAGGCTCCGACCAGGTGCTCGCCGTCGCCGAGGTTGAGCAGGAACTCGTACGGCGCGGGGTTCTCGGTGCGCAGCGAGCGGTAGAAGGCGGACGGGTCGGCGCAGGCACCGTGGAAGACCTGGCCGGGGACGACCTCGAACAGGTCACCGCGCTGGAACTTCTCCTTGGCCTTGGCGACGACCTCGGCGTAGGTGCCCCGCACCGGGTCCGGCGGGATCTCGCGAGGCGTGACCAGGGGGATCGTCTCGCCGGCGCGCGCAAGGCCGCTGGTGGACACGCCGTCCACGGTGAACTCGTAGCAGTGCTCGACGCTGGTCTCGCGGACCCGGTCGATCACGACGAGCCGGTCGGGCAGGTGCAGCACCAGGTCACGCTGGTCACCGGGCCGGGTCAGTCGGTAGCGGATCGGTTCGAACTGGAAGGCGAGGTCGTAGCCGAAGGCGCCGTACAGGCCGAGGTGCGGGTCGTCGGACCGGAACGCCGCGATGATCTCGCGGATGGCGGTGAAGACCGTGGGCCTGCGGCTGCGCATCTCCTCGGGCAGCAGATCCTCGGACTCGGGGACGTGCACCTCGACATAGCCCTGGGTCGGCTCGGACACCGGCTTGCCCGCGGCCAGCAGGCAGGAGGCGACGACCGGCAGCACGACCTGTCCACGCTCGTTGAGCGCGCGGGCGGAGATCCGCCGCCCCCGCGCCACGATCTCCAGACAGGGATCGACATAACCGAACGCCCACCTGCTGTAACGGCCCGGGTAGTCCATGCCGGACGAGAAGGCCCCGCCGCGCCGCTCCCCCAGCGACGTGACGATCTCCTCCAGCGCCTCCTCGGGCACCTCGCGCACCCGGCGCTCGACCGCGATGCCGCCGGCCGTGGTATATCCGCTGATCTCCACTGTCCACGCCCCTTTTTTCGTATGCCCCCGGGGCGGACATACAGAAGGCCGCCACACACGGGGCGGCCGGTCACTTCGACGCGAATGCGAAAACGCCGCCTGTCAGCGGCGCCACCAGGAGGGTGCATGAGTTCGCATGGGTCAAAGGGTAGCGGCGGAAACCGCGATCATGCAACGCGGCATGACTGGAAGGGGGAACAGCGGATAGATATTCTGTTACTGGTCGGGAAACCTCACTCCCGGCGCGGGGCGATGCGCCCGCCGCCGTGGAAGGAGGGGCCGGGAAGGAGGGGGCATGGTCCGTGTGCCGGCCCACCTGCCGGTGTACCGCCGCGGTCCTCGATCGCCGGGCGAGCTGAGCCGTACGAACGGGGGTGCGAGCGGGCCGCAGGGCCGCCGGGTCCGGGTCCGTCGCGACGTGCCCGTGCCGATGCCGGACGGCGTGACCCTCCTCGCCGATCACTACGCGCCCGTCGGCGCCGACCGGCCGCCGACGATCCTGATCCGCACGCCGTACGGCAGGGGCGGGGTGGTCGGCTGGATGTACGGCTGGACCTTCGCCCGGCACGGGTTCCAGGTGCTGCTGCAGAGCTGCAGGGGCGGCTTCGGCTCCGGCGGCCGGCTCGATCCCCTGGTCCACGAGCAGGAGGACGGCCTGGCGACGGTCGAGTGGATGCGGGCGCAGTCGTGGTACGGCGGCAGCTTCGCCATGCACGGGCCCTCCTACCTCGGCTACACCCAGTGGGCGATCGCGGCGGAGACCCCCGATCTGCGGGCGATGGCCGTCCAGGTGACCGCCTCGTGCTTCCGCGACGCGGCGTACGTCGGAGGGTCGTTCGCGCTGGAGTCGACGCTGATCTGGACGACGCTCACCGCCCACCTGGAGGGCAGGCTGGGCGGCGTGGCCGCGTTCACCGCGCCCCGGCGCACCCGGCGGGCCGTGCTGTCGGGCCTGTCGGGCCACCCGCTGTCCGAGCTCGACCTGCTGTCGGCGGGCCGGCCGCTGCCGTTCTTCCGCGAGCTGCTGGCCCATCACGGCGAGGCTCCCTGCACGTACTGGGAAAAGAGGGACTTCTCCGCGTCAGTGGGACAGGTCGGCGCGGAGATCACGATGACCGGCGGCTGGTACGACGTGTTCCTGCCCTGGCAGCTCAAGGACTACGCGGCGCTGCGGGCGGCAGGGAGGCGACCCTACCTGACGATCGGGCCGTGGTATCACGCCGACATCCGCCACGGGCGAGCGGCCAACGCCGACGCCCTGGCCTGGTTCCGCGCCCACCTGCTCGGCGACCCGTCGGGGCTGCGCCCCTCCCCCGTCCGGCTGTACGTCACCGGGGCGGGCGCGTGGCGCGACGAGCCGGACTGGCCGCCGCCCGGCATGCGACGCGAGCGCTGGCACCTGCAGCCGGGCTTCGCCCTGTCGCGGGACAACCCGGCCGGCGGCGAGCCCGACCGCTACCGCTACGACCCCGAGCACCCCACGCCGGTCGTCGGCGGCCCGGTGCTGATCGGCAACTCCGAGCCGAGGGACAACCGGCGCCTGGAGGCCCGGCGTGACGTGCTCGTCTACACCTCGGACGCGTTCGACCGGGACACCGACATGATCGGCCCGGTGAGCGCCGAGCTGTTCGTGCGCACCGGCAGGGAGCACACCGACTTCGTCGTACGGGTGTGCGACGTGCATCCCGACGGCGCGTCGATGAACGTCTGCGAGGGCGTGCGACGGCTGACCCCGCAGGTGCGGGCGGACGATGACGGCGTGCGCCGGGTGGAGATCGACCTGTGGCCGATGGGCCATCGGTTCCGCCGCGGCCACCGCGTCCGCGTGCAGGTGGCGAGCGGCGCCTACCCCCGCATCGCGCGCAACCCCGGCACCGGCGCGCCGCTGACCTCGGGCACCCCGATGGTCGCCTCCGACCAGGAGATCCTGCACGACTCCCGGCATCCCTCGGCCGTGATCCTCCCCGCACTCCCCTGAGCCGGCCCAGGGCCGCTACGTGAGGGCGTGATCTGGAGAAGGCTCATCGATAGTACGGAAGAATCCGAAGGAATCGGATCGCCCAAATAATCGAGAAAATTCCGTAGACGATCCAGGTGGTCTTGTATCGCCGCTGGATCAGAGCCGATCCCGTTGCGAGAATCGCGGCGAAGACCAGGACCACCAGAAGTGCTACCGCCATGTCGGGGTCGACCTCGGCACTGTCGCCCGAGCCCCAGTCGTCTTCGAAGACACTGAAGAGATAGCTCTGCGCCGTCAGGAACAACGCCACGAAGGCCAGGAGACCGGAAGCCAACACCTTGACCACTGCGAGGTGGTTCCTCAAGCCGGTCCGGGCACGGCCGGGGTCTGCGTCCAATGGCACGACAGGAGTCCTTTCGGCATCTTGCGGTTCTCCATGAAGGGCTCGAACGAGGACCGATCATCGATGAGGTCGCCGGACGATGCGACGAGATGATCTACCAATGGCGGCGGCCCCGGCGCGGATCATTCCACATCATCGGGATCTCGACCCCCGTGCGGGCTCGGGGAGACGGCGGGAGCTCGTGCGGTGACGCGTGAGCCCGCGGCCGGGCGCCTCCCCCGGAAGCGGTGAGAAGTGCGTTACGGCGGATGAACGTGTCCGTGACGAAGCGGAAACGGCGGGCCCGTACATATCTGTCAACCGACAGAAATCCCTCCAGCGCTCGGAGCCCCGATGGCCGTCACCGCCCCTTCCTCGCCCCCCGACGAGAGCGCCCTGCAGACGTTCGGCTACCGCCAGGAGCTGCATCGCAGCATGGGAAGGTACGCCTCCTTCGCCGCCGGCTTCTCCTTCATCTCCGTGCTGACCACGGTCTTCCAGTTCTTCGCCTTCGGGTACGCCTTCGGCGGCCCGGCCTTCTTCTGGACCTGGCCCGCCGTGCTGGCCGGGCAGATCCTGGTCGCCCTGTGCTTCGCCGAGCTGGCCGCCCGCTACCCGATCTCCGGCGCCATCTACCAGTGGTCCACGCGGCTCAGCACGGCGGCGTTCGGCTGGTTCGCCGGGTGGATCATGATCCTCGGGCAGATCGTCGTGATCGCCGCGGCGGCGCTCGCCCTGCAGGTGGTGCTGCCCGCGATCTGGCCGGGCTTCCAGCTCGTCGGCGGCGATCCCGCGCCCACCACCGCCACGGGAGCGGCCAACGCGGCGATTCTCGGCCTGGTCCTGCTCGCGCTCACCACCACCGTGAACGTCGTCGACAATCGGGTTCTCGCCCGGATCAACAGCATCGGCGTCACCGCCGAGATCGCCGGCGCGGTGCTCATCGTCGTGCTGCTGCTCACCCACGCCGAGCACGGTCCCGGCGTAACGCTCAGCACCGGCGGACAGGGGGGAGCCGTCGGCGCGCTGCTGGTCGGCTCGTTCACCGCCGCCTACGTCCTCATCGGGTTCGACAGCGCGGGCGAGCTGAGCGAGGAGACCCACAGCCCCCGGCGGGTCGCCCCGCGTACCATCCTGACCGCGCTCACGGCGGCCGGGGTGCTCGGCGGGCTCATCCTGTTCGCCGGTCTGCTCGCCGCTCCCAGCCTGACCGACGGGAGGCTGGCCGCCGAGGGGCTGTCCTACGTGCTGACCAGCAGCCTTGGCGACTGGGTGGGCAAGCTGCTACTGGCCGACGTGGTGCTGGCGATCACCGTGGCGACCATGGCGATCCAGACCGCCGCCACGCGGATGTTGTTCTCCATGGCACGCGACACGGTGATGCCCTTTTCTGCAGCACTGTCCAGGGTCTCGCCCCGCACCGGGATGCCGGCCGGGCCCGCGCTGGTCACCGGGGTGGCCGCGGCGGCCATCCTGCTGCTCAACTTCGCCTCTCCCGAGGCGTTCCTGGCCATCGGCACCACCTGCATCGTGCTGCTCTACCTGGCGTACGCGATGGTGACGGGCCCCCTGCTCTTCCAGCGCCTGCGCGGCGGCTGGAGGGGCGGGGCGCCGGCCGGGTTCGCCGAGGACGGCAGCCGGCTGTTCAGCATGGGCCGCTGGGGCCTGCCGGTCAACGCGCTGGCCTTCTGCTACGGCCTGGCGATGGCGGTCAACCTGGCCTGGCCGAGGGCCGAGGTCTACGCCCCGATCACCGGCCACTGGTTCTTCCAGTGGTTCACCCTGATCTTCCTGGCGGCGGTCGTGGCTCTGGGCGCGCTCTACCGGCGGCTACGCCGGCCCTCGGCCCTTCTTCCGCAGGCCGGGCAGATCCCCGTCGGGAACCCCGGCCAGGCGTAGCGCCGCGTCGGCCGTGGCGGCCGCCAGCGTCTCCAGGACGTCGGCGGCCATCTCGCCCGGGGTGTCCCTGCGGATCAGGATGACGCCTTCGATCAGCGCGAACAGCAGGTCGGTGCGCAGCGCCCGGTCGGCGGGCGTCAGCGCCGCACCGGCGGGGGTGGCCGCCAGCAGCCGCGCGTAGGTGTCCTTGAGCTCGCCGCGCATGCGCCGGAAGGCGGCGAACCGCTCGGTGCGCACCTCGGGCAGGAGGTAGAGCGCGCCCAGATTGTGCGGGCCCGAGCAGAGCAGCCTGGCATCGCAGTGGCACAGCTCCCACAGCCGCTCTTCCGGCGTGCCGCCGGTCAGGGCGCGGGCGGTCTCCAACGAGGGCCGCACCGTGCTCTCCAGCAGTTCGGCGAGGATGTCCTCCTTGCCGTCGAAATAGTGGTAGATCGACGCCTGCCTGATCCCGGCCCGCTCGGCCATCGCCCTCGTCGAGGTCGCGGCATAGCCGTGTGCCGTGAACAACTCCGCCGCCGCCGTCAGGATCTCCTCCCGCGGGCTCAGCTCGCTTCGCGGCCGGGCGACGGCTCGCGGCCTGCCGACTCTCCGCACGCCGGAACCGAGCTCACCGGGACCCGGCTCACCGGAACCGGGCCCATTGGAACCCGGCCCTCTGGAACCGGGTCCGCCGGGACTGGAGGACACGGTGGAACGGGCGCTCACCGCACGATCCTCGCACACCTCCACGCGACCGCCCCGGCTGTGCGCTTCCGGTAACAGGCGGGAAACCCCGCGGCGCGTGAGAGGAAACATCCGCCGCCTAATTTCTGTCGTGCGATAGAAATTCCCCCCCGAACCCCCCGCAGAGGAGAACGCGTCATGGCGACCAGCACGACGTACGGCGCGCGAGAGCACGCCCGAGCACAGGAAGGCGTCAGAAGCGACACCATGCCGGTGCTCCCGGCCTCGGACTGGCCCACCCCGCCCGACGGCGTCGACCCCGCCGCCCTCGTGTGGGCCGAGACCGTCGCCGGGGGCGGCTACACCCATCGGGTGCTGGCCCGGGGCACCGAGCTGCGGCTCACCGACCTGGCCGGAGACGCCTGCGCGCACCTGCTGCTGTACGTCGAGGGCCGCCCCTGGGAACGGCTCAACGTCGCCGACACCGTCAAGGTGCTGTGGAACGCCTACCTCGGCGAGGGCCACCTGCTGCTGTCGGACCAGGGCCGGGTGCTTGCCTCCGTGGTCGCCGACACCTCCGGCCGCCACGACACCGTGTGCGGGACCTCCACCCTGCGGCGCAACACCGAGCGGTACGGCGACGGCTCTCCGCACGGCCCCGCCCCCGCCGGGCGCGAGCTGTTCAAACTGGCCGCCGCCAAGCACGGGCTCCAGCCGCGCGATCTGCCCCCGTCCGTCTCCTTCTTCCAGGGAGTCAGGGTCGGCCCCGACGGCGGCCTGACCTTCACCGGCTCCGCCGGGCCCGGCGCGTCCGTCACCCTGCGGGCCGAGATGCCGCTGACCGTGCTCATCGCCAACACCGCGCACCCCCTCGACCCCAGGCCCGCCTACACCTGCACCCCGCTGGAGGTCCTGGCCTGGCGTGCCCGGCCCACCGCCCCCGGCGACCCCCTGTGGCAGGCGAGCCCCGAAGGCCGCCGCGCCTTCCTCAACACCGCCGCCGAGGTGACCCGATGACCCTGCCCGACACAGCCGCACCCGGCACGACCGTGCGTGATGTGCCCGTGCTCGACGTCACCGTGCCCGCCCGCGCTCCCTGGTCGGCGATCATCCGCGCCGGGCAGGAGCTGACCATCACCGACCTCGGCGGCAACCAGGCCGTCGACTGCCTGCTGTACGACGCGCACGACACCGCCGTCCGCTACAGCGCCCCCGACACCGTCCACGCCCAGGGCGGCATCTTCCTCACCACCGGCAGCGTGCTGCTGTCCAACGAGCACACCCCGCTGATGACCGTCGTCGCCGACACCTGCGGCCGCCACGACACCGTCGGCGGCGCCTGCTCCAAGGAGTCCAACACGCTGCGGTACGGACACCACACCTACTCCCAGCACGCCTGCGTGGAGAACTTCCTCATCGAGGGCAGCCGTCACGGGCTCGGCAAGCGCGATCTGGTCGGCAACATCAACTGGTTCATGAACGTCCCGGTCGAACCCGACGGCACGCTCGGCATCGTGGACGGCATCTCCGCCCCCGGCCTCGCCGTCACCCTGCGGGCCGAGACCGACGTGCTGGTCCTGGTCTCCAACTGCCCGCAGATCAACAACCCGTGCAACGGCTTCGACCCCACCCCCGTGCGGATGACGGTGCGATGAACACCCTCCTCATCGCCAACCGGGGCGAGATCGCCGTCCGCGTCATCGCCACCGCCCGCCGCCTGGGCCTGCGTACGGTCGCCGTCTACTCCGACGCCGACCGCGGCGCCGCCCACGTCCGCCTGGCCGACCACGCCGTACGGCTCGGCCCGGCCCCCGCCCGGGAGAGCTACCTGGACGCCGGCCGCGTGCTTCGGGCCGCCCTGGACAGCGGCGCGGACGCCGTCCACCCCGGCTACGGCTTCCTGTCCGAAGACGCCGCCTTCGCCCGCCGGGTCGAAGCCGCCGGGCTGGCCTTCGTCGGTCCCACCCCCGGGCAGCTCGACCTGTTCGGCTCCAAGCACACCGCCCGCGCCGCCGCCGAGCGGGCCGGGGTGCCCCTGCTCCCCGGCACCGGCCTGCTCCCCGACCTGGACGCGGCCCTGAGCGCCGCGCGGGACATCGGCTACCCGGTCATGCTCAAGGCCACCGGCGGAGGCGGCGGCATCGGCATGCGCGCCTGCCGCGACGCCGATGACCTGGCCGAGGCGTGGGACAGCGTCCAGCGTACGGCCGCCGCCAGCTTCGCCTCGGCCGGACTGTTCCTGGAACGCCTGGTCGAGGGCGGCCGGCATGTCGAGGTCCAGGTGTTCGGCGACGGCACGGGCGGCGTCGTCACGTTCGGCGACCGCGACTGCTCGCTGCAGCGGCGTCACCAGAAGGTGCTGGAGGAGGCCCCCGCCCCCGGCCTGCCGCCGCTGGTGCGGGCCAGGCTCGCCGACAGCGCCGCCGGCCTGTGCGCATCGGTGCGCTACCGGTCGGCGGGCACGGTCGAGTTCATCTACGACCCGGCGCGCGCCGAGCCGTACTTCCTGGAGGTCAACACCCGCCTGCAGGTGGAGCACCCCGTCACCGAGGCGATCTACGGCGTCGACCTCGTCGAATGGATGCTGCGCCTGGCCCAGGGCGACGTGAGCCACGTGCACGCCGCCCTGCGAAACCCGCCCGCTGCCGCCGGCCACGCCGTCGAGGCCCGCGTCTACGCCGAGGACCCGAGCCGCGACCACCGGCCCAGCGCGGGCCTGCTCACCCGCGTCGCGTTCCCCGGGGACGTGCGGGTCGACGGCTGGGTGGAGACGGGCACCCAGGTGAGCAGCGCCTACGATCCGCTGCTCGCCAAGGTCGTCGCGCACGGCGCCGACCGGGACCAGGCCCTGGACCGGCTGGCCGCGGCGCTGGCCGAGACCAGGATCGACGGCGTCGAGACCAACCTCGGGCTGCTCCGCGCCGCCGTGGGCGATCCCCGCGTGCGGGCGGCCACGCACGGCACCGCCACCCTGGCCGGGCTCGCCGACGGCTCCCGCCGCATCGAGGTGGTGCGGCCCGGCACCCTCACCACCGTGCAGGACTGGCCGGGACGGACCGGCTACTGGCAGGTGGGCGTGCCGCCGTCGGGACCGATGGACGACCGCTCCTTCAGACACGGCAACACCGCTCTCGGCAACGACCCCGGCGCGCCCGGACTGGAGTGCACGTTGCGCGGCCCGGCGCTGCGCTTCAGCCACGCCACCACCGTCTGCGTCACCGGCGCGCCCGCGCCCGTCACCGTCGACGGCACGCCCGTCCCCCAGTGGGAGCCGGTCACCGTGCCCGCCGGCGGCGTGCTGGACGTCGGCGCGGCCGAAGGGCCGGGACTGCGGGTCTACCTGCTGGTGGCGGGCGGGTTCGACGTTCCCGCCTACCTGGGCAGCGCCGCGACGTTCACGCTCGGCGGGTTCGGCGGTCACGGCGGCCGGGCCCTGCGCGCCGGGGACGTCCTCCATGGCGGGCGCCTCGCCGAGGGCGGCGCCGATCCCGGTGAGCGGCCCGAGTTCGGCCACGCCTGGCGGATCGGCGTGGCCGAGGGCCCGCACGCCGACGCCGAGTTCTTCACCGGCGACGACATCAGCGATTTCTACGCCGCCCGGTGGAAGGTCCATCACAACTCCGCCCGCACCGGCGTCCGCCTGATCGGTCCCAAACCGCGCTGGGCACGCCTCGACGGAGGCGAGGCGGGACTGCACCCCTCCAACATCCACGACACGCCCTACTCCGTGGGCGCCGTGGACTACACCGGTGACATGCCGGTCGTGCTCGGCCCCGACGGCCCCTCACTCGGCGGGTTCGTCTGCCCGGCCACCGTCGTCACCTCCGAACGCTGGAAACTCGGCCAGCTCCGGCCCGGAGACACCGTCACCTTCGTCCCCGTGCCCTCCGCGATCGGCGCCCCCGGCGACGGCGGCGTGCTCCACCGCCTCCCCGAGACCGGCGAGCGGCCCCGCGTCACCTACCGGCGCAGCGGAGACGACAACATCCTCGTCGAGTACGGGCCCATGGAGCTCGACCTGGGCCTGCGCATGCGCGTGCACGCCCTGTCGGAAGCCCTGTCGGAGGCGCTCGCCGCCCGGGACCTGCCCGGCGTCGTCGATCTCACCCCCGGCATCCGCTCGCTGCAGATCCATCTCGACCCGGCCGTGCTCTCCCAGCGCGACCTGCTGGCCGAGCTGCTCCGCGTGGAGGCCGTCCTGCCGCCCACCGGAGAGCTGGAGGTGCCCAGCCGCGTCGTCCACCTCCCCCTGTCCTGGGACGACCCCGCCACCCGTGAGGCCATCGCCCGCTACACGGCCGGAGTGCGCGACGACGCGCCCTGGTGCCCGTCGAACATCGAGTTCATCCGCCGGGTGAACGGCCTGGAGGATGTGGCCGAGGTCCACCGCATCGTCTTCGACGCCGAATATCTCGTGCTCGGACTCGGCGACGTCTATCTCGGCGCTCCCGTGGCCACCCCGCTCGACCCCCGGCACCGTCTGGTCACCACCAAGTACAACCCCGCCCGCACCTGGACCGCCGAGAACTCCGTCGGCATCGGCGGCGCCTACCTGTGCGTCTACGGCATGGAAGGACCGGGCGGCTACCAGTTCGTGGGCCGTACGACCCAGGTGTGGTCGAGCTGGCAGCAGCGCGGCGCGTTCCAGACCGGCTCTCCCTGGCTGTTGCGTTTCTTCGACCGCATCCGCTGGTACCCGGTGACGGCGGAAGAGCTGCTCGACCTGCGTGCCGACCTCGCGGCGGGGCGGTTCGAACCCAAGATCGAGGAAGGGGTGTTCCGGCTCGCCGGCTACCGCCGCTTCCTGGCCGAGCACGCCGAGTCCATCGCGGCCTTCCGCGAACGGCAGGCCGCCGCCTTCGCCGCCGAACGCGCGGCCTGGCAGGCGTCGGGCGAGTTCGACCGGGCGGAGCAGCCCCAGGGCCCGGCCGAGACCGAGCTGGAAGTCCCACCGGGCTGCCAGGTCGTGGAGGCGGAGTTCGCCGCGAGCGTCTGGCAGATCGGCGTCGCCCCCGGCCGGCGGATCGCCGCAGGGCAGCCGCTGATCGTGCTGGAGGCGATGAAGATGGAGTCCGCCGTCCCGGCCCCCGCCGACGGCGTGGTCGAACGAGTCCTGGTCCGCCCCGGCGACCAGGTGGAGGCGGGCGCCCCGCTGGTGGTGCTGAGGAGCGATCATGCCTGAGACGACAGCTGAGACGGCACTGGAACGGGTCCGCAGGGCCTACACCCGGATCGCCGAGACGGACCGTCCGGAGATCTGGATCGACCTGCGGCCGCAGGCCGAGGTGGAGGCCGAGGCCGCCGCCGTGGACGCCCGGGTGACGGGCGGCGAAGACCTCCCTCTCGCGGGCCGCCTGCTGGCCGTCAAGGGCAACATCGACGTGGCCGGCCTGCCGACCACCGCCGGCTGCCCGTCCTACGCCTACCGGCCCGAGGCCGACGCCCCCGCCGTGGCCCGGCTCCGCGCGGCCGGCGCGATCGTGCTCGGCACCACCAACATGGACCAGTTCGCCACCGGGCTGGTCGGCACCCGCAGCCCCTACGGCGCGGTGCGGGCCGCCACCGACCCGGCCCGGATCTCCGGGGGATCCAGCTCGGGCTCGGCGGTCGCCGTCGCGCTCGGGCCGGCCGACCTCGCGCTCGGCACCGACACCGCCGGCTCAGGCCGGGTTCCCGCCGCCTTCAACGGCATCGTCGGGATCAAACCCACCCGCGGCCTGATCCCCGCGGGAGGCGTGGTCCCGGCCTGCCGGAGCCTGGACTGCGTCAGCGTCTTCGCCCGCACGCTTCCCGAGGCCCAGCAGGCCGTCGCCCTCATGACCGGCCCTTCCTCCGCAGCGCCCCGCCCGGCCCGCCGCCCCGGGCCCTGGCGGCTGGCCGTGCCCCCCACCGCAGGCCTCGGCACGCTGGCCCCGGGCTGGGCCGAGGCGTACGAGACCACGGCCGCCCGGCTCGCCTCGGCGGGGGTGGAGATCGGCCCGATCGACCCCGGCCCCTTCCTGGAGGCCGCCGCACTCCTCTACCAGGGGGCGTTCGTCGCCGAGCGGTACGCCGCCGTCGGCGCGTTCGTGGACGCGCTGGCCGGCAGGGGCGGCCCAGACCTGGACCCCACCGTCGCCTCCATCGTCACCGCGGCCCGCGACCTGCCCGCCCACCGCCTGTTCGCCGACCGGGAACGGCTCGCGGCGCTGCGCGAGCGGGCCCTGGCCCTGCTCGGCGACCGCGACGCCCTGCTGCTGCCGGTCACCCCCCGCCACCCGACCCTGGCGGAGGTCGCGGCCGACCCCGTCGGCGTCAACAGCGAACTCGGCCGCTTCACCAACTTCGTCAACCTCTTCGACATGTGCGCGCTCGCCGTACCCGCCGGACAGGTGGACGGCCTGCCGTACGGGGTCATGCTGGTCGGCCGGGCGCACGCGGACGACGACCTGGCCGCGATCGCCCGGCTGCTCCAGCCGGCCGTCCGGCTGGCGGTGGTCGGCGCGCACCTGTCGGGACAACCGCTCAGCCACGAGCTCACCACGCGCGGCGCCCGCCTGCTTGCCACCACCACGACCGCCGCGCGCTACCGGCTGCACGCCCTGACCACCGACCCGCCCAAACCCGGGCTCGTACGGGTCGCGGAGAACGGCGCGGCCGTCGAGTGCGAGGTGTGGGAACTGCCCGCAGGAGGGCTGGGCGAGCTGCTCGCGGCCCTTCCCCGCCCGATGACGCTGGGCCGGGTCGAGCTGGCCGACGGCACGGACGCACCCGGCTTCCTCTGCGCTCCGGAAGGGCTGCGGGACGCGCCCGACATCACCGCGCACGGGGGGTGGCGCGCCTACCTCCGGTCCCTGGCGCGGCCGCTCTGACCCGCTTCCCTCTTTCGCGCCCGGGAGCGACCGTTCGCGCCCGGGAGCGACCGGAAGCGCTGGGGGCGTTGCTACCCTCGCGATCATGGCGATCAGGAACTCGCACTGTTCTTTCTGCGGAACGGCCTACGCGCCCGGCCTGCCGTGGCCGAGGACCTGCCGGGAGTGCGGAAACACCGGCTATCTCAACCCGCTGCCGGTCGCGGTCATGGTGCTTTCGGTGGACGACGGCCTTCTCGTGGTCCGCCGGGACGTCGAGCCGCACCGCGGCCTGCTCGCCCTCCCCGGCGGCTTCATCGATCTCGGCGAGTCCTGGCAGCAGGCCGCCGTACGGGAGCTCCGCGAGGAGACGGGCGTCGTCGTCGACGCGGCCGGCGTGCGGCTGTTCGACACGGTCAGCGCGCCCGACGGCACCGTGCTGATCTTCGGTCTCGGGCCGCGGACGACCGCGGACGCCCTCCCGCCGGTCGCGCGCACCGCGGAGACCAGCGAATGGCTGGTGATCGACGGCCCTCAGGAGCTGGCGTTCCCGCTGCACACGCAGGTCGTGACCCGCTATTTCGGCTCCGGCGGATCGCAGCGGGCGTGAAGGCGGGCGAGAGGACCCGTGGCCCGGCCCTTGGACAATGTCCGGAACGGAAATCAGCGATGCGAACCGCGACGGCCGTGAACCTGCAGCGCGTCACCGAGGTCGCTCTCGTCAGCCTGCGGTGGCGGAGGGCGGCTCCTTCATCCAGTCCGGGATGTCCCGGCCGGTGACGACGCGGAACTCGTCGGCGACAGCGGTGGTGTCTCCCGCATAGGCGAGACGCAGCAGTTCGGCGACCGAGCCGATGATGTCCTCGGCGACGTGTTCTGGCGGTTCCCGCGACGCCAGCAACGCCTCGATCAGCGGGATGACGGCGGCAGCGAGTTGGGAGTTCTCGATCCTCACATACCCCCGGGTCGCGAGGCTTCTGACATATTGAGGCAGGTAGGCGTCCGGGTTGAGTTCGGCCAGATCACCGTAGAGACGAACGGCCTCCTCGCTGAAGGGAACCGCCTCGGCCCGCCGCCCGACCTCCCCCAGTTGCAGAGCATGATTGTGCGGCGGCTTTGCCCTCGTCGTAACCGAGCCGGCCGGTCAGCGTCGCGGTGTAGACGACCTGCCCCATCGCCTCCGGCGAGGTCGCAGTGGCCTGTCCCGGCGCGGGGACGCCATCGCCTCCCAGTGATCCCGCTCACGCGCCAGCAGGAACTCCGACACCCGCGCCGGATCGACGGGCGCCGCCTGGCCACGCTCGGCGGCCAGCACCGCGGCCAGCGCGGCCATGTGCACGGTCAGCACCAGCTGATAGGCCTCGTGCCGCTCGAGCGCCGGCGGCGCCGCCACCGGGCCGGCCTCGGGCACCTGCAGCAACTCGGCGAACCGATCGCGGGCCGCGGCGAACAGCCCCGCCCGAGTGATCCCGCTCTCCCGCTCCAGCGGCGCCAGCTCCCACCTGCTGGGCACCAGGCCCAGATCGCGCTGCATCCGCCCCTTCAGGCTGTCCCACCAGACGCCGGCCGGGCGGGCCAGCAACAACACCCGCACCGGCAGCCGCCCGGGTAGATGCGCATCACGCAGCAGGGTGAGCAGATCGGCGGTGTCCCACCGCTCGGCATAGTCCACCACCACCAGCACCCCGGCCGCCTCGTCGAAGGCGGGGACCTCGAAGTCCGCCGCGGTGGAGCGATCACGCCGGTGGTGGGCCGCCAGCACCATCCATCCCTGCCGCCGCCACAGGTGCGCCGCGTGCCCGGCCAGCCGGGTCTTGCCCTGCCCGCCCGGTCCATGGATCAGACGCACCGCCATGTCCTGCCCGGTGCCGGCATCCCGCCAGGTCGCCAGCTCCGCCAGCGGATCGCGGCGGCCGGTGAAGCCGATCAGTGCGCGAGAGGCCCGCAGCAGCGCACTCGGCTGCGCCCGCGCCTCGCCCGTCGTCGGTAGCTGCTCCGGTGCAGGCCACAGGGCCCACCGGTACGGCTCCTCGCCTCCATACACGATCAGGTCTCCGGCCGCCTGGTAGATCCGGGCCAGCCCCGAACCCTCCGCATGCTGGGTCACCTTGCGTGACCCGCGTGCCGGCTTCACCGCTTGCCGATGTCGCGGCCGGCCTGATCCACCTGGCCGTCCTCGATGGCCGTGGCCTGCTGCCACACCGGAGGCGCTGCACCGGCGGCGGCGCCACCCCATACCGGTCCCCATCCGCGCATACCGGCATCATCGACGACCCCTCAAGATCACGCGATGTGATTGATCACAAGCACATCGCACCTCTCGCGCTTTCAGGCTTCGTGAATGCGGCCGGCCTCGGCGACGACGCGGCGCGTGGTGTGCACGGCCTGCAACATGCGCCGGTCGTGGGTGACGAGCAGCAGGGTCCCGGTGTACGAGGCGAGCGCGGCCTCCAGCTGTTCGATCGCCGGAAGGTCGAGATGGTTGGTGGGCTCGTCCAGGACGAGCAGGTTGACCCCGCGGGCCTGAAGGAGGGCGAGGGCCGCTCTCGTGCGCTCGCCCGGTGACAGCGTCGCCGCCGGGCGGAGCACGTGGCCGGCGCGCAGGCCGAACTTGGCCAGCACCGTGCGGACGTCGGCGGGCGGCAGCCCGGCGAGCACGCCGAACGCGTCGAGCAGCGGCTCGTCGCCTTCGAAGAGGGCGCGGGCCTGGTCGACCTCGCCGACGACCACACCGGGGCCGAGCGCCGCCGTCCCCTCGTCGAGGGGGATCCGGCCGAGCAGCACGCCGAGCAGGGTGCTCTTGCCCGAGCCGTTCGCGCCGGTGATCGCGACCCGGTCCGCCCAGTCGATCTGCAGGTCGACGGGCCCGAGCGTGAAGGCGCCACGCCGTGCCACCGCGCCGCGCAGCGTCGCGACCACGGCTCCGGAGCGAGGCGCGGCGGCGATCTCCATCCGCAGCTCCCACTCCTTGCGCGGCTCGTCGACGACCTCGAGCCGCTCGATCATCCTCTCGGTCTGCCGGGCCTTGGCCGCCTGCTTCTCCGTCGCCTCGGTGCGGAACTTCCGCCCGAGCTTGTCGCCGTCGGGGGCCTTGCGGCGCGCGTTCTTGACACCCTTCTCCATCCAGGCGCGCTGGGATCGGGCGCGGGCCTCCAAGGACGCCCTGGTGTCGGCGTACTCCTCGTACTGCTCGCGTGCGTGCCTGCGGGCGACCTCGCGCTCCTCCAGATAGGCGTCGTAACCGCCGCCGTACGCGCGGACCTGCTGCTGGGCCAGGTCGAGCTCGACCACCCTGTTCACCGTACGGGCGAGGAACTCGCGGTCGTGACTGACGACCACGGTCCCGGCGCGCAGTGTCGTCACGAAGCGTTCGAGCCGGTCCAGGCCGTCGAGGTCGAGGTCGTTGGTGGGCTCGTCGAGCAGGAACACGTCGTAACGGCTGAGCAGCAGCGAGGCCAGCCCCACCCGGGCCGCCTGGCCGCCCGACAGCGACGCCATCTCCTGCTCCAGGCCGACGGTGAGCCCGAGGTCGGCGGCCACCTCGGCGGCCCGCTCCTCCAGGTCGGCGCCGCCGAGGGCGAGCCAGCGCTCGAGCGCCTCGGCGTACGCGTCGCCGGGATCGCCGCTCACGAGCGCCTCGGTGGCCGCGTCGAGCGCCCGTTGCGCGGCGGCGACCCCGGTCCGGCGGGCGAGGAAGGCGGCGACGGTCTCACCGGGCCGCCGTTCCGGCTCCTGCGGCAGATGGCCGACGTTGGCGGTGGGCGGGCTGAGCCGTACACCGCCGCGCTCGGGGGTGTCGAGGCCGGCCAGCAGGCGCAGCAGCGTCGACTTGCCCGCGCCGTTCACCCCCACCAGCCCCACGACGTCTCCGGGGGCGACGACCAGATCGAGATCCGCGAACAGCACGCGCTCGCCGTGCCCGGCGGTGAGTTCCTTCGCGACAAGAGTTGCGCTCATCAGGACACCGACCTTACTGCGTCCGGTCTGATCAGAGGTCCTCGGCGAGCGCGAGCAGGCGGGTGACGGTGTTCCAGTTGCGCATGGTGGCCGGGCCGGTCGAATACCTCTCCATGAGAGGCGGCAGCTTGGGACGCCGCAGCCCGTCGGGGAAGTAGACGTAGAGCTCCCGTTCCCCTATCCACATCTCTTCGGGCGCGTACGCCGCCGGGTCGATGCTCGCCAGCCCCTCCCGGTCCGGCGGCCGGGCCAGGAAGACCACGGCGAACCGGGCGGGGTCGCGGACCTCCAGGGGGTTGCGCTCCACCACGCCGCGAAGCTGCCCGGCCGTACGGACGATCACCGCGACGGACAGGCCGAGCTCTTCACCGAGTCCGCGCTCGATCGCGGCGGCGGTCGACTCGGCATCCCCGTCCGCGGTGAACAGGGCGTTCCCGCTGCGCAGGTGCGTGCGCACGTTTCCGTACCCGAGCCGGCCCAGCAACGCCCGGAGATCGGCCATCGCCAGCGTGGTGGCGGGGTTGACGTTGATGCCGCGCAGCAGCGCCACGTATCGCATCGCATCGCCTCCTTCCGCCCGGAGGCTATCGCCCGTTCCTGTCAGGAAGCGTCAGGTACATGACGCCGCCGCATCGGCCGCCGATCGTCGCTGGGCGCGCCAACATGACCGTTCGCCGATTGGTGATCTCTCTGTTACCTGAAGGTCCTTACGCTGCCGCCGAGTAACCGTCCCGCTGGTCCGCGTGACGGCCCGTCACGCGGAGCTGCCGGGCACGCCTGGTCCGTGTCCGATTGGAGAACGTGTGACGACCCCCCGCGCCGACCGCGGCCGAAACCCGGACCGCAGTCCGCTCAACTGGCTGCTTCTGCTGCCGATCGCGATTCCTCTTATCCCGGCTCTGTTCAACGCCGACGAGCCGCGACTGCTCGGCATTCCCTTGTTCTACTGGCTGCAACTCGCCTTCATCATCCTCGGCGTGACCTCCACCACCCTCGTCTACCGCGCCACGAGGAGGAACCGGTGAAGACCACCGAGATCGTCATCTTCACGCTCCTGTTCCTGGTCGTCAGCGGGCTGGGCTTCGTCGCCGCCCGGTGGCGCCGTCCGAACGACCTCGCCACGCTGGACGAGTGGGGTCTCGGCGGGCGCAGCTTCGGGAGCTGGATCACCTGGTTCCTGATCGGCGGCGACCTCTACACGGCCTACACGTTCGTGGCCGTGCCCGCTCTGATCTTCGGCGCGGGCGCCATGGGCTTCTACGCCGTGCCGTACACCGTGATCGTCTACCCGATGGTGATGCTCGTGCTGGTCCGGCTGTGGTCGGTCTCGCACGTGCACAACCTCGTCACGCCGGCCGACTTCGTCCGCGTGCGCTTCGGCTCCCCCACACTGGCGCTGCTCGTGGCGATCACCGGCATCGTCGCGACCATGCCGTACATCGCCCTGCAGCTCGTCGGCATCGAGGCCGTGCTGAAGACGATGGGGCTGACGGGCGACCTGCCGCTGATCATCGCGTTCGCGATCCTCGCGGCCTACACCTACCAGTCCGGGCTGCGCGCCCCCGCGCTGATCGCGTTCGTCAAGGACTCGCTGATCTACCTGGTGATCCTGGTCGCGATCATCTACATCCCGGCCAAGCTCGGCGGCATGGGCTCGATCTTCGACGCCGCGAAGGCGAAGTTCGACGCCGCCGGCAGTGGCGGCATCACGCTCAACGCGAACAACCAGCTCCAGTACGTCACGCTCGCGTTCGGTTCGGCGCTGGCGCTGTTCCTCTACCCGCACAGCGTGACCGGGATCCTCGCCTCGCGGAACCGGAACGTCATCAAGCGGAACATGTCGGCCCTGCCGGCCTACAGCCTGCTGCTCGGCCTGATCGCGCTGCTCGGCTACATGGCGATCGCGGCCGGGATCAAGCCGATCGGCAAGGACTCGAACACGATCGTGCCGCAACTGTTCGACAAGCTGTTCCCCGACTGGTTCACCGGAGTGGCGTTCGCCGCCATCGGCATCGGCGCGCTCGTGCCGGCCGCGATCATGTCGATCGCGGCGGCCAACCTGTTCGCCCGCAACATCTACCGGGAGTACTTCAACCGGAACGCCAGTGCGGCCCAGGAGGCCACGGCCAGCAAGATCGCGTCGCTCGTCGTGAAGATCGGCGCGGTGCTGTGCATCCTGCTCATCGACCCGCAGTTCTCGATCGACCTCCAGCTCATCGGCGGCGTGATCATCCTGCAGACGCTCCCGTCGGTGGGTCTCGGCCTCTACACCCGGTGGTTCCACCGGGGTGGGCTCATCGCGGGCTGGGCCGCCGGCATGGCGGCCGGGATGCTGCTGCTGTACAACATCGCCAACCCGGCCACCAAGCACGACCACTTCGGCGGCTCGGCCTTCCCGCTGTCGCAGCTCGGGTTCGACACCAAGATCACGGTGTACGCCGGGTTCCTCGCACTGATCGTCAACCTGGTCGTCGCCGTGCTCGGGACCTTCGTGGCCCGAGCCCTGAAGAGCGCCGACGGCCCGGACCGCACCCGGCCGGAGGACTACTTCGCCGACCAGGGCGACCCGCGCGTCCACGAGCTGGAGACGGCGGCGCCCGCTTCCTGACCTCCTGCGGCCACGGCCGCCTGACCTCCGTACCGACTTGTGGCCGGCTTGACGCGGTGACGTCTTCCGCGTGAAGTCGGCCACAAGCGTGCGGTGGGACAAAGAGGCATCACCTCGAACAGCGAAGGAGCATCAGATGCCTCTCAGCCACGATCTGGTCGTCACCGGCGGTCACGTGCTCGGCATGGACCCGGCCGTCCCGGACGGCCCCGCCGACGTCGTCGTCCGCGACGGCGTGATCGTCTCGGTCGGCCCCGCCGCCGAGCCCCCCTCGGGCGCCACCGTCGTGGACGCCTCGGGCTGCCTGGTGATGCCGGGCCTGGTCGACACCCACCGCCACACCTGGCAGTCCGCGCTGCGTCACATCGGGCTCGACTGGAGCCTGATGGACTACCTCGGGGCGGCGTTCCTTCAGCTCGGGCCGAACTTCCGGCCCGAGGACGTCTACGCGGGCACCCTGCTCGGCGCGCTCGGCGCGCTTGAGGCCGGGATCACCACGCTGGTCGATTGGTCCCACATCCAGAACACCCCCGGGCACAGCGACGCCGCCGTGGCCGCGCTGCGCGACAGCGGCATCCGGGGCGTCTTCGCCTACGGCTGGCCCCAGGTGGATCCGCTGGCGTGGGTGGGCGACCACAGCGACGCGGAGCTTCCCGCCGACGTCCGCCGGGTCAGGGACGTGCTCCACGATGACGCCGCCCGCGTGACGATGGCCCTGGCGGCGCGCGGGCCCGAGATGTCGGCCCCCGCCGCCGCCCGGCGCGACCTGCTGCTCGCCCGTGAGCTCGGCCTGCGGGCCACCATGCACGTCGGCTCCGCCGACAAGGTGGGCAGCGTCGGATGGCTGCACGACGAGGGCCTGCTCGACGAGACCGTCACCCTCGTGCACGCGAGCGCGACCGGCGACGACGAGCTGAAGGCCGCCGCCGACGCGGGCGCGACCGCGAGCGTGGCGCCGTTCATCGAGATGACGATGCCCGGGCTCGGCACGCCGGCGACCGGCCGCCTCCTGCGGGCGGGTCTGGTGACCGGTCTCAGCGCCGACACCGAGGTCGCCACCTCGGGAGACATGTTCACGCAGATGCGCGCCGCCCTGGCCCACCACCGCTTCACCCAGGACCCGGTGCCGCTGACCGCCGGCGACCTGCTGCGGATGGTCACCGCCGACGGCGCCGCGGTGGCCGGGCTGGCGGGCGTCACCGGCAGTCTCACGCCCGGCAAGCGTGCCGACCTGATCGTGGTCGCGGCCGACACCCCCGCCGTGGCGCCGGTGCTCGATCCCCGCGCGGCCGTCGTCCTCGCCGGTCACCCGGGGCTCGTCCGCACGGTCGTCTGCGACGGCGCGATCGTCAAGCGGGACGGCGTGCTCACCGGGCCCGTCCGGCGGGCCATGGACGCCGCCGCGGAGAGCCTGGCCCACCTGCGCCGCGCCGTCCCCGGGATGCTCACCGCCTAGGGCGGCGAAACCGGCAGATGATCGTGGCACAATCCCGGCATGGCGGTCATGTTCCGGGTGCTCGGCCCGATCGAGGCGTACGTCGACGGCGTTCCCGTCGACCTCGGTGGGCCCCGGCCCCGGCTGCTGGTGGCCCGGCTGCTGATCGCCAGGGGCGCGACCGTCTCGGTGGACGCGATCCTCGACGACCTCTACGACGGCACGCCGCCGCCGCGTGCCCACAACACGCTGCACAGCTACATCTCCAACCTGCGCCGGGTGCTCGAACCCGGCCGCGCTCCCCGCACGCCCTCGTCCGTGCTGCTCAGCCGCCCTCCCGGGTACGCGCTCGGGCCGCACGAGGTGGACGCGGCGGAGTTCGTCCGCCTGGCCCAGGCCGGCGAGCCCGAACGCGCGCTGGCCCTGTGGCGCGGCATGCCGTACGAGGAGTTCGGCGACGTGCCCTGGCTCCGGCCGGAGATCGAGCGGCTCGCCGAGGCCCACCTCGTGACGCGCGAACGGCTGCTGGCCGGGCGGGTGGGCGACCCGCACGTGGTGGGCGAGCTGGAGGCCCTGGTGGCCGCGCATCCTCTGCGCGAAGGGCTGTGGGAGCTGCTCGCCCGCACGCTCTACGCGCTGGGGCGGCAGGCGGACGCCTTGGAGGCGCTGCGCACGGCCCGGGTTCGCCTGGCCGAGGAGCTCGGCCTCGATCCCGGCCCGGCGCTGCGGCGGCTCGAGGAGGCGATCCTTGCCCAGGACCCGGCTCTCGACCGCCCCGGCGGCGCACGGCGGGGCCCGGACGCACCGGCCGCACCGGTGGTGGCGGCGCGAGCGGACCGGCCGGAACGCCGGGCCGTCGGCCGGGGCACCCAGCTGGACCGGCTCGCGGAGCTGGCCCGAGACGTGGCCGGTGGGAGGCCGAGGATCGCGGTGATCTCCGGTGAGCCGGGGATCGGCAAGACGTGGCTGGCGGAGGCGTTCGCGGAGCGGCGGGCGGCCGAGGGCTGGCCGGTCGCGTGGGGCAGGTGCCACGAAACCTCAGGGGCGCCCGCCCTGTGGCCCTGGCAGCAGGTCGTCCGGGACCTCGCGGGCCGGGTGCCCCCGTCCCCGGCGCAGGCCGCCGCCCTGCGAGTGCTGCTCGGCGATCCCGTGCTGGACGAGACCACGCGAGACGGCATCGCGCTGGGCGACCCCGTGTTGGGCGGCACCGTGTTGGGCGGCACCGGGCGAGACGGCACCGTGTTGGGCGGCGCCGGGCGAGACGGCACCGCTTCGAGAGCCGGAACGGCCTCGCCGGGCGATCGGCCGGCCGAGGCGGGCGAGGCCCGGTTCCGGCTGCACCAGGCCACCGCGGCATACCTGGACGCGGCCGCCGCCGACCGGCCGCTGCTCGTGCTGATCGACGACCTTCAGTGGGCGGACACGGCGTCGCTCAATCTGCTGTCCGACCTTCCGATGCTGCTGCGCGGCGGGGTCGCGGTCGTGGTGACCGTACGGGCCGGAGAGGGCACCGCCGCGGTCCACGACGCGCTCGGCCTGCTCGGGCGGCACGACGCCCTCCGCCTGCCGCTGGCCGGGCTCGATCCCGCCGCTGTCGCTGAGCTGTCGGGGCTGAGCGACGCCGCGACCGTGGCGGCGCTCGCCGAGCGCACCCGGGGCAATCCGCTGTTCATTCGCGAGACCCTCCGCCTCGCCGAGGACCAGGGCGTCGAGAGGGCGCTCACCGGGGTGCCCGAGGGCCTGGCCGACGTGCTGCGCCGCCGCCTGCTCGGCCTGCCCGCGCCGCACCGTCCCGCCATCGACGCGGCGGCCGTGCTCGGCACCGGCGCGGACCGGCGGCTGGTGGCCGAGGTCGTCGGGGACACCGGGGACGTCCCGGGCGTGGACGTGGACGAGGCGCTCGACGCGGCGACCGCCATCCGCGTCCTCGACGAGGACCTGCGCTTCACGCACGACCTGATGCGGGAGACGGTCTACGCCGACATCCCGCCCCGCCGCCGGGCCGGGCTGCACCTGGCCGCGCTGCGGGCGCTCCGGCTACGGCCGGGCGCCGACCTGGCGGTCCTCGCCCGGCACGCGCTGGCCGCAGGTCCGGGCGCCGCGGCCGACGCGGTGCGATGGGCCTCGTCCACCGCCCGGCAGGCGGCCGGCCGGCACGCCTACGAGGACGCCGCCCAGTGGTGGCGGCGGGCGGTCGAGGCGCACGGGACGCTGCCCGGGGCGGACCCGGCCGGGCACGTGGAGCTGCTGCTGGAACTGGTCCGCGCGCAGCTCGCCGCCGGCGACGGCGTCTCGGCCCGGCGGACCAGGGTGGAGGCGGTGTTCGCCGCCGACGGGCCGGGCGATCCTCTGCTCGCCGCCCGCGCGCTGACCAGCCTCGACGCTCCCGCGCTGTGGAAGATGTACGCGTACGGCGACATGGAGCTGCAGGTGGTGCGGCGGCTCGAGGACGCCCTGGCCGCCCTGCCCGAGGGGGACTCCGAGCTGCGCTGCCGGCTGCTCGGCTGCCTGGGGATGGAACGTTACGACGGGTCGGCCGATCCGCGGTGCGACACGGTCACCGCCGAGGCGCTGGCGATGGCCCGCCGCCTGGTGGCCCGTGGCGAGGCGGGCGAGGAGCTGCTCGGGTTCACCCTCAACGCGCGCTACCTCGGCGTGCAGCTGCCGGAGCACATACCGGAGCTCGACGCCATCGGTGAGGAGCTCACCCGGCTCGGATCGCCCGGGTTCGAGCTGCTCGGCCACATGATCCGGGAACGTTCCCGGATGGAGCTGTTCGACGTCGCCGGGGCGGACCGGGCCGCCGAACGGGCCGCCGTGCTGGTCGAGCGGCTCGACCTGCCCTGGCCGCGGTTCCAGCACCTCATCTGGACGGGCGCCCGGCGCCTGCTCGACGCCGACTTCGACGGCGCGGGCGACGCCTACGCCGCGGCGGCCGAGGCGGGCGAGCGGCTCAACCTCTGGTACACGAGCACCGCGCTCGCCTCCGCGCTGCTCGCGCGGCACATCGCGATGCGCGAGACCGACGGCGTCGAGGAGTTGATGGAACAGTACTCCCCCTTCCCCGCCCACCGTCAGGTGATGGACGTGCTCTTCGCGAACTGGAGGGGCGACCGGGCGCCGGCCGAGGCGGCGCGCGAGCAGGGCTGGCACCCGCTGCCGCGCGACTTCGGCGAGCTGCCGGGGGTGTGCCTGCAGGGCGAGGCCCAGATCGTCGCGGACGACCACGAGGGGTGCGCGCGGACCTATCGCAGGCTCCTGCCGTACGAGGACAGGATCGCCTTCGGGGCGGGGACGTTCTGCGCCGGGCCGGTCGGCTACTTCCTGGGGCGGCTGGCCCACCTGGGCCGGGCCGCCGGGCCGCAGAAGGCGCGAGCGCACCTGGAGGCGGCCGAAAAGCGCTGCGCGACGGCCGGGCTGAGTTGGTGGGCCGCCCGGATCGCCCGCGAACGCGAGGCAGTACGCGGGTGACGACCGGCCGGGAAGAGGGCCGCAAGTGGGCGTTGAGTGGCGGTGAAGGAGGGTCCCGCATCGTGGGGCCATGACAACACCGACGCAGACCCGGCGCCGACCGGGTGAACCCGCTCCCGACCTCGTCATGTTCCTCGTCTTCCACGCCGGCCTGCGGCGCGAGTTCGGCCGGCTGGCCGAGGTCCTCGACCGCTGCGACCCCCGCGACGAGCGGCGCCGCGCCGTCGTCGACGAGCACCTCGCGCTGCTGCTGCGCGCCCTGCACCACCACCACACCGAGGAGGACGAGAGCATCTGGCCGCTGCTGCGCGGCCTCGTCCCGGAGGCCGCCGCGACGCTCGACCGGCTGGAGGCCGACCACCAGGAGATGGACGCCGTCATCGGCAGGCTTTCCGGCGGTGGCCGGCCGGCCGGCGAGGTCGCGGCGGACCTGCGCGCGCTCGACCGGCTGCTGAACGGCCACCTCGACCTGGAGGAGTCCGAGGTCGTCCCGCTGATCAGGGAGCACGTCAGCGCGGCCTGGTGGGAGGAGTCGGGCAAGAAGGTCAGTAAGAGTCACGGTCGCGACCTGCCGATGCTCGCCGCCTGGCTGGTCGACGTCGCCACTCCCGCCGACCGCGAGCACATCTTCGGGACCGCTCCGGCCATCATGCGGATCCTCTACCGGCTCTCCTGGCGCCGGGCGTACGAGCGCCGGGTCTCCCAGGTCTACGGGTGACAGGTCCACGGGTGACCGGGCCGGCGGCCTCCGCGACGGCGGTGCGGAGGCCGCGCCCGTTCCCGGCGTCCTCGCCGTGCAGCGCGCAGGCGGGCGTCGCCGCGCACCAGTCGGTGAAGCGGCCGAACATCCGCTCCAGGCCCCGGTAGGCCAGCAGGTTCTGGTTCGCCCGGCCGGCGGTCTGGTCGATCACGCCGTCCATGCACATCGCGCGGACGTGTTCCGGGAACAGCCGGAGGCAGGCGGCGGCCGGCACGGCACCCCGCCGTAAGAGCCGGCCCTGATGGTGAGCCGCGGCTCGCCCAGGGCCGCGCGGATCGCCTCCATGTCGCGGGCCGCCGACGGCGAGTCGAGCCCGCCGTACAACCCGCTGCGGTCCTCGGCCCGGCATCCGCGGACGGCCGCGGCGATCGCGCGTGCCTGGGCGTCGTACGCGGCCCGATTTCAGGGGCGCGGTCAGGGCCGGCACCGCCGGCCGTGCGCAGGACTCGGGGAGCTCGGCGGCGAGCCTCGCGTTGCGCGGGTCGTAGGCGACGAGGTCGAAGCGCTCCCGGAGCCCGGCGAGGTCGCCCGCCGCCCGCTTGACGTCCTCGAATTCGCTGGAACCGGGGCCGCCGGGGATGTCGCAACCGGACCGGCCGTAACCCCGAATTGTGACTATGCCGGGATATGGAACGCTCCCTATGCTCTGCTGGAAATGGTGCGTTTATGGGTTCTCGGCCAGTTCCGGGCCGAGGTGGGCGGGCGTCCGGCCGATCTGGGACCGCCGCTCCAGCGGGCGGTGCTGGCGCGGCTGGTCTGCGCCGGCGGGCATGTGGTCTCGACCGACCGGTTCATCGACGACCTGTGGCAGGGCCAGCCCCCGCCGAAGGCGCTCGGCGCGCTCCAGGTCTACATCTCCAACCTGCGCCGCCTCCTCGAACCCGGCCGCGCGCCACGCACTCCGGCGAAGGTCCTGATGACCGCCCCGCCCGGATACCTGCTGCGGCTCGGCCCCGACGCCGTCGACGCGTGGCGGTTCCGCACACTCATGGACTCGGCCGTCGCCCTGCTCGACCGGGGCGAGCCCGCCGAGGCGTCGCGCACGATCGACGAGGCCCTGTCGCTGTGGCAGGGGCCGGCCCTCGCCGAGTTCGCCGACGAGGACTGGGCGGGTCCCGAGGCGGCGCAGCTGGAGGAGCTGCGGATCCTGGCCGTGGAGTGCCGCGCGGAGGCGAAGCTCGCGCTCGGCCGTCACGCCGAGATCGTGCCGCAGCTGGAGCGCCACGTCGCCGCCCACCCGCTGCGCGAGGACGCCGTACGGCTCCTGGCCGTCGCCTACTACCGCTCGGGACGGCAGGCGGACGCGCTGGCGGCCCTGCGCAGGACCAGGGACAAGCTCGCGGAGGAGCTGGGTATGGACCCCGGCCCCGCCCTGCGGGCTCTCGAGACCGACATCCTGACGCACAGCGACGCCCTCGACATACCGAAGACCGCCGCCGTGCCCGCGCGACTCGCCCCATCACCGACCGCTCTGTCACCCGCCGCGCTGTCACCGGCCGGTTCGTCGCCGGCGGCCTCGTCACCGGCCGCTCCGGCGCCCCGGGTGATCGGCCGTACGGCGGAGCTCGCCCGTCTGGTCGCCGCCGCGGGGCAGGCCGGGCAGGGGTTCCGCGTGGCCTGGCTCGGCGGGGACCCCGGCGCGGGCAAGAGCACGCTGGCCGACGCCCTGCTCCGGCGTCTCACCGACGAGGGCTGGCGGGTCGCGGTCGGCAGGTGCCCGGAGACGCTCGGCGGGGTGCCCCCCGCGTGGGCGTGGACCGAGGTCCTGCGGACCCTGTTCGCCGTCCATCCCCCGGAACCCGGGACGGAGGCCCGGCTCGCGCCCCTGCTGGAGGAGGACTCCCCAGGCGCCGGCCAGTTCTGGCTGGCCCAGGCGGTGGGCGACTACCTGGAGAGCGTGCCGGGGCCGCTGCTGCTCGTTCTGGAGGACGTGCACCGTGCCGACGACGCGACTCTCGAGATGCTGCGTCACCTGGCGGCCAGGCTGACCGGCACCCCGGTCCTGGTGGTCCTGACGCACCGTCCCTCCGAGGCGGGCGACGACCTGATGGCGGCCGGGGCCGCCCTGGCCGTGCAGACGGCCGAGAACGTCACCCTGCAGGGGCTCGGGGAGGACGACGTACGCCGCCTGCTGGCGGAGCGCTCCGGCCTGGACGTCGACGCCGCCATCGCCCGTACGGTCGCGGAAAGGACCGGGGGAAATCCGCTGTTCGTGGCCGAGACCGCCCGGCTGCTGGCGACCGACGGCACGTCAGCGGCGCACTCGCTGCCGCCCGGAGTCCGCGACCTCATCCGCAGGCGGATCGCCCGCCTCCCCGCGACGGCCCAGACGACCCTGCGCAACGCCGCCGTCATGGGCAGGGACGCCGACGTCGACGTGCTGGTCGCCGTTCAGGACGCCGACGAGGAGACCGTGCTCGGCGGCCTGGAGGCGGGAGTGCTCGCCGGGCTCCTCACCGAGCCGGCTCCGGGGAGGGTCCGCTTCACCCACGTCCTGGTCCGCGAGACTCTCTACGAGGACATTCCCCGGCTGCGTCGTACCCGGCTGCACGCGAAGGTGCTCACCGCGCTGGAGCGGGTGCACCCTGGCGACGTCGGCGCGCTCGGCTATCACGCGCTGGCCGCCGCCACGCCGGCCACCGCGCGCGAGGCCGCGGAGTACGCGCGCCGGGCGGCCGGGCAGGCGTCCGGCGTGTACGCGCACAAGGAGGCGGCGACCCTGCTGGAGGGCGCCCTCGGGGCCCTGGATCTCGCCACCGAGCCCGCGGACGACATCCGGCTGGACCTGGTGTGCCGCCTGGTCTCGGCGCGGGCGAGCGCGGGCGACATCATCCGGGCCACGGCCACCCGCGGACGCGCCCTGGCGCTGGCCAGACGACTCGGCGACGTCGGGGCCCTCGCCCGCGCGGCGGTCGCCCTCGACGCCCCCATGATCTGGCAGAACGACAACGAGCTCGACGTCGACATCGTGGAGACCATCCACACCTGCCTGCCCACCGCGACAGGCGAGCTGAGGTGCCGGCTGCTCGCCGCCCTGGCGCAGGAGATGGGCGGCCACGACGAGGAGATCGTCGACAGCGCGAGCGCCGAGGCCCTCGAGATCGCCCGCGACCTCGGTGATCCCCGGCTGCTGTGCCTGGCGCTCGCCGCACGCTACTGGGCGACCTTCGTGCCCGGCCGTCGCGACGAACTGGAGCCGGTCGGGCACGAGCTGCTGGAGGTCTCCGCCCGCGAAGGGCTGCTCGGCCACCAGACGCTCGGCCACCACGCGCTGTGCATGGTCGCGCTGGGCCGCAACGACTGGGCAACGGCCGAACGGCACGCCGGGCGGGCGGTGGAATACTCCACGAGCGGCCAGCTGGGCCTCGTCCTGGCCATCATCGCGTTCCTCGACGCCCTCCGCCTCCTGGTGAAAGGGGAGTTCGAGCAGGCCGAGGCCGCCTACACGGTCCTGTCCGACCGGATGGGAGAGGCCGGAGGGCCCAACGCCGCCTCCTTCCGCAGCCTGGCCCGGTTCGTGGTACGCCTCGCCTGCGGGCGGGCGCATGAGTCGGTGGCCGAACTCGCCGCCGCCCGCGCCCGGATTCCCCAAGAGATCGACGAGTTCTACGTCAGCGCGCTGGTCGCCGCCGGGCGTCTGGAGGAGGCCCGGTCCGCCTGGCCGGTGGACCGCCGGCCGACGCGGTGGGTCTACCACACGATCAACGTGGCGCTACGCGCGGGCAACGCGATGGCCCTCGGCGCCCGGGAGGTGGCCGGTGAGTGCTACTGCCTTCTCCTTCCGTTCCGAAAGGAGATGGTCGGCCTGCACACGGTGGCGATCACACTCGGTCCGGCCGGTCTCGTGCTGGGGAGGCTGGCGGAGTTCCTGGGCGACCCCGCCGCCGCGGCGGAGCACTACGCCACGGCCGTCGAGGTCGCCGAGCAGCTCGGTTCGCCGCACTGGCGCGCCGATGCCCTCCGCGCGCTCGCCGCGGTGAGTCCGAGTCCGGCGTAGGCGCCTCCGGCGCGAGCGGAGGGCGCGCAAGCCAAGCACGCAAGCCAAGCACGCAGGCCCGGCGCGCGAGACAGGGAGCGCAATGCAGGAGGCGCGAGACAGGGAGCGCAAGGCAGGAGGCGTGGAAGCCTGGGCGTGATGCCGCCAAGTGGCCGCCAAACAGGCGTTTAGCGACCAGGGCCACCGTGGTTCCGAGACCGATTCGGACATCATGGAGGCTCATCGTGGACACCCCTGACCTCACCGGGATCCGCATCATCCACCGCGCCATGCGCGGCGACCTGCACCGGCTCCACGCCCTGACGGAGGACCTCGACGCGGGACTCCATCGGGCGGACCCCGCCCGTGCCGCGGCGATCGCCCGCTACACGCAGGACGTCTGCGCGGCGATCCATCACCACCACACCAGGGAGGACGAGGTCGTCTGGCCGGTGATCGAACGGTCGGCGGGCGCCGCCGTGGACCTCACCGACCTCTCCGACGACCACTCCGAACTCGACCCCCTGCTCGACCGGGTCCGGGTGACCGCGCGGGCGTTCGCGGATGGACGGGGCGTCCACGAGCTGGCGGCCGCGCTGCGCACGCTCTCAGAGCTCATCGACGAGCACATCGAGGAGGAGGAGCGCAGGATCTTCCCGGTCATCGAGAAGTACGTCTCGGCGGCCGACTGGAAGGAGATGGAGAAGTCGCTCAGGGGCGGTGACCCGCGTTTCGAACTCGCCTGGGTCGACCGGTATTCGAGCCCGGACGAGATGGCGCACATCCGCAAGATCGCCGGACCGGTCCTCAGCCTGCTGCTGATACTCCTCCGCCCCGGGCACCGTCGCCGCCGGCGCCTCGTCTTCGGGAGCTGAGCGACATGGCACGCCGCTCCCGCCTGTTCAACAGGTTCATCCGGCACGTCTGCGACCGGCAGGTGCGCACCTATCGCGAAACCGGCGGGCGCAAGCCCGCCACCATGCGTGGAATCCCCGTCCTGCTCCTCACCACCCGGGGGCGCAGGACCGGCCTGCTGCGGACCCGGCCGGTCGGGTACGGCAGGGACGGCCGGCGGTTCATCGTGATCGCCTCGAACGGAGGCGACGACGCCACTCCCGCCTGGTGGCTCAACCTGCGGGACGCCCCCGTCGCCGAGATCGAGGTGGGCGGCCCCGGCGGCCTCACCGTGCTCAAGGTGCGCGCCGCCGAGGCCACGGGCGAAGAGTACGAACGCCTGTGGCGGATGATGAGCCGGCGGCACCCCGTCTATCTGAAGTACAAGAAGATGACGCGGCGCCGCATCCCCGTCGTGGTGCTGGACCCCCTCACCGCGTGATCCCGGCCGCCGGAACGTCCGCGGGTGTGCGTGCACCGTCCGCCGCCGCCCACGCTCGTCCGTAGGTGCTCATGTGTCCCTGGTGGCACGGGGGGCGTCGAACTCCTCGTCCGGGACGACCAGCTCGCTGCCCGCCAGGCCGGCCTCGCCGGCAACCGCGGCGAGCTCGGAGCCGAGCGACTCGTGGGCGGCGGCGCGGTGCCGGCGGCCGACGCGGTCGGTCAGCAGCGACGACAGGGCGGCCACCAGGCACGCGGCCACGGCGAACCAGAAGGCGATGACCAGGCCCTGGTGGAAGGGACCCGCGATGAGGTGCGGGAAGAACTCCTTGCTCGTCAGGTGGGCGCCGCCGTCGGGCAGCCGGTCCAGGACGCCACCGAGGAGCTGCCGGAATGGGTTGTATCCGAGAAACGCCGCGAACAGCACGGCGATCGGCGGCAGCTGGGCGATTCCATCGGCCTGCGCTGCGGGCACGCCCTGCGCCACCAGCTCGTCGTGCATGGTGTGCGGCAGCGACTGCGACAGGCCCGCGATCATCAGGCTGAAGAACACGCCGATGGACAGGACCATCGAGGAGTTCTGGAAAGTGGCGGTCATGCCCGCGCCGACGCCGCGGGACTCCGCCGGGACCGCGTTCATGATCTCCGCCCGGTTGGGCGAGGAGAACAGGCCGGACCCGAGGCCGTTGATCAGGATGAGCAGCGCGAAGACGCCGTAGCCGAAGTCCGTCGGCAGGGTCATCAGGGCGAAGAAGCTCGCCGCGGTGACCAGGGTGCCGCCGACCGTGAACATCCGTGGCCCGAAGCGGTCCGACAGCCAGCCGGAGACCGGCGCCGACAGCAGGAAGCCCACGGTCAGCGGGATCATGTAGATGCCCGCCCACAGGGGCGTCTCCTCGAAGCTGTAGCCGTGCAGGGGCAACCAGATGCCCTGCAGCCAGATGATCAGCATGAACTGCAGGCCGCCGCGCCCGAGGGCGGTGAGCAGGCTGGCGATGTTGCCCGCGAGGAACGCGCGGCTGCGGAACAGCGTCAGCCGGAACAGCGGTTCGGCCACCCTCGTCTCGACCCACGCGAACAGCGCGAGCAGCAGAACGCCCCCGGCGAGCGCGGCGATCACCCACGGGTTGCCCCACCCCATCACGCCGGTCCCGTACGGCTGGATGCCGTAGGTGATGCCGACCAGCACCGCGATGAGACCGACGGCGAAGGTCGCGTTGCCCCACCAGTCCATCCGGGCCCGGCGGCGCACGCCGTTGTCGCGCAGCTTGAGGTACGCCCAGATCGTACCGAAGACGCCGAACGGCACGGAGACCAGGAAGATCGCCTTCCAGTCGACCGGGGCCAGGACCCCGCCGATGACCAGGCCCAGGAAGGAGCCCGCGATGCCGGCGATCGAGTTGATGCCGAGCGCCGTGCCGCGCTGGCGCACGGGAAAGGCGTCGGTCAGGATCGCGGTCGAGTTGGCGAACAGCAGCGCCCCGCCGATCCCCTGCACGATCCGCCAGCCGATCAGCCACATGGCACCGGCGTCACCGTCCATCCAGGTCAGCGACAGCATGATCGAGCACAGGCTGAAGACCGCGAACCCGAGGTTGTACATGCGGACCCGGCCGAACATGTCGCCCAGGCGGCCGAACATCACCACCAGCACGGCCGTGACGACCATGAAGCCCATCATCATCCACAGCAGGTAGCCCGTGTTGCCGGGGTCGAGCGGGTTCAGGTGGATGCCCCGGAAGACGTCCGGAAGGGCGATCAGCACGATGGACTGGTTGATCGTCACCATCAGGACGCCGAGGGTGGTGTTGGACAGCGCGATCCATTTGTACCGCGAGGGCGGCGCCGCCTGCGGCGACGCCCCCGCCAGGGACTGGTTCGCTACGGCCACGGAGTGGTTCCCCTCCTCTTGGTCCGCACAGCGCGCAGCCTGTTTCCGCGCAGCGCGCGACGGACGGACAGTTAGTTAGCGCAACTAAATTACCCCGATCGGGTGACATCGATGTTTCACGGCATGCGCGATAAAGGCCTTCATGGGGCCCTTAATCACATTTGTGCGTTATCTGACCTGATTTAGGGCGCCAAATGGGACGGCGTCAGGGCTTGAGCACCCCGGCGATCACATCGACCAGGCTGTCCACGACCGTGTCGCGGTCGAGCCCGTGGTTGTCCAGCCACCAGTCCCCGATCGCCTGCACCATGCCGACGAACGCGTGGCCGAGCACCTGGGCGCGTACCGGGTCGGCGACGCCCTCCTGCGTGAGCACCGCGCCCAGCTCCTCGCCGACGCTGCGCACGATCGCGGCCATCTGCGTACGGGTGCGGCTGTCCTCCGCGCTGGCCCGGTGGAACAGGAAGCGGTAGAGGTTGGGGTTGGCCGAGATCGTGTCCAGATAGGCCTCGACGGTGGCCCTGGCGCGTACCCGGGGGTCGGCGACGGCCCTGGCGAACTCGGGGCGCAGCAGGTCGATCACGACGCGGGCGTGGCGTTCCGCGAGAGCCTGGTACAGGCCGCTCTTGTCGCCGAAGTGACGGTAGAGAATCGGCTTGGTGATCCCGGCCTCCGCCGCGATCGCGGCCATCGACGCCTGCGGGCCCTCCCTGCGGATCACCCGGTCGGCCGCGTCGAGCAGGTCCCTGCGCCGCTCCGGGCTCCGGCCGCGCTCCCCTGTGCCGCCCGTCGTGAGCCCCGTCATGAGCACAGCATAGGGTCCGTCTCCGCCGATGGCCGGACGCTCATATCGAGGGAAGCACCGCGGAAGGCACGGCGGACCCGATCCATGGCGGCCGGAAGAGGACCGCGCGAATCTCATCGAACGCATCGAGAGCACCGTGCTCACCATGGGCGTGCTCGTAGGCTGGATCTCGCCCGTGACGGACAGGAGGCTGAGGTGGCCGAGGCGACGCCGACCGAGACGACGGTGGCCGAGGTGATGGCCGAGCTGGCCGCGCTCGACGACCCGAAGGCACGCGAGGTCAACGAGAAACACGGTGACGACCACGGTGTGAACCTCGGCAGGCTGCGCGCGCTCGCGAAGCGGTTGAAGACGCAGCAGGAACTCGCGTGCCGGCTCTGGGAGACGGACGACACGGCGGCGAGACTGCTGGCGATCCTGATCTGCCGTCCGAAGGCGTTCGAGCGCGACGAGCTCGACGTCATGTTGCGCGAGGCACGCGCACCCAAGGTGCACGACTGGCTCGTGAACTACGTGGTGAAGAAGAACCCGCACGCCGAGGAGCTGCGTCTGGCCTGGTCCGTCGATCCGGATCCGGTCGTCGCGAGCGCCGGCTGGGCGCTGACCACCGAACGCGTGACCAGGAAGCCCGAAGGCCTCGACCTCGCAGGACTGCTCGACGTCATCGAGGCGGAGATGAAAGACGCCCCGGAGCGCCTGCAGTGGGCGATGAACCACTGCCTGGCCCAGATCGGCATCGAGCACGCCGGGCACCGCGCCCGGGCGATCGGCATCGGTGAACGCCTGGAGGTGCTCAAGGACTACCCCACCTCCCCGGGCTGCACGTCTCCGTTCGCGCCCATCTGGATCACCGAGATGGTGCGCCGGCAGCACGACACGTAGGAAGGTGCACGCTCACGCCCGTGCCGCGGTTCCCTTCTCGTGCCGCCTGAGCCCCCGCCGCGCTCCGCGCAGATGGGGGGCCGATGGGCGATCACTCCGGTAATGTGCCGGACACGGGATTTGTGATCGCGGTTCCGCCGAGTCGGAGGTGCGGGGTGGGCGAGGCGGGCGGGCCGCTGGTGCCGGGCTACGAGGTGCTCGGCGTCCTGGGCCAGGGCGGCTTCGGGGTCGTGTACCGCGCCAGGCAGCTCGCCGTGGGCCGGGAGGTCGCGCTCAAGATCGACAACCGGGTGCTCGTCTCCGACCGCGACCGGCGCAGGTTCATGCGCGAGGTGACGTCCGCCGGCGCCCTGTCCGGCCACCCGCACGTGGCCGACGTCTACGACGCGGGCGTGCTCGCGGACAGCCGGCCGTACATGGTGCTGGAGCTGTGCCCCAACGGGTCGCTGGCCGACCGGCTGCGCGACGGCGGCCCGCTCCGTCCACGTGAGGTGCGCGACATCGGCATCAAGATCGCCGACGCGCTGGCCGCCGCCCACGCCCTGGGGGTCCTCCACCGCGACGTCAAGCCCGCCAACATCCTGGTCAACTCCTACGGCATGGTCGCCCTGTCGGACTTCGGGCTGGCCACCATGCCGGGGCAGGGCGGCACCGCGCGGGGCGAGGTGTCGGTGACGCGCGAATCGCTCACACCCGCCTACGCCCCGCCCGAGGCGTTCGACCTCACCGAGCCCACGGCCGCCGGGGACGTGTACGCGCTCTCGGCCACGTTGTACGCCCTGTTGCAGGGCAGGCCGCCGCGCTTCCCGGAGAGCGGCGTGGTGAACATCGCGGCCATCATGGCGCTGCACCGGCTGCCGATCCCCGACGTCCCCGGCGTGCCCGCCGCGCTCACCGCCGTCCTGCGCCACGGCATGGCGACCGATCCGGCCCAGCGGATCCGGAAGGCCGCCGGGCTGCGGGACGCGCTCGCCGCCCTGGCCGAGGACGGCTCCGCGCCGGGAGGTGGCGCGCGGTCCGCCGCGGCGCGGCCGTCCGCGGCCGGAAGGCCGGCCGGCGATCCGGGGTGGGGCGCCGCATCACCCTCAGGCCCCATTGCGTCCCCCTCCGGGCCCGCCCCTTCCCTCTCCGGCCCCATTGCGTCCTCCTCCGGAACCGGCCCTTCCGCCCTCGGGCCCGCCGCGCGCGGACGAACCCCCGGGGAGGGATGGCCCGCCGAACCGGGCCACTCGCTCACCGGCCCGGCCGGAAACCTGGCAGGAGACGGTCAGGACGTGCGCCGGGCGGCGACCACGCCGAACGCGGTGCCGGCCCCCCGGCCCCCCGATCATCGGCTCCCCGCCCACCGGTCACCCCACCCCCTGCCACCCCATCACCGGCCACCCGGCCGGCCGCTGCAGGGCTCCCCGCAGGGGGCCGCTCCCACGCTCCCGCCGCGCACGGGCATGTCCCGGCAGTCGATCGTGTTCGGCGTGGTCACCGCCGTCTTCGCGCTCCTGCTGACGGCCGGGATCGCCGTCCTGATCATGGAGAACCGCGACACCGGCCCCACGCCGTCCGCCACCTCCACCGCCGCCCGGTGACGAACGGCCGGCGACGAGCCGGTGACGAACGGCCGCCGGCAGGGAAGATCGCGGCCCTCCTCTCCGGCCGGAATCAGGTCGTGGGCGGCTCTCCGGCTCTCTTGCGGCGGGCCGGGCTCGCCGGTTCTCCGGCCGTACGGGCCCGCGCCGGCCGCTCCGCCTTCTGCCGTCGCCGGGGCTCGGGCGGGCCGGACAGAGCGCCGTACTCGGCCAGCGAGTCCCGGAGGTAGTCGATGAGGTCCCACACGTCGGGCACCATGTCGCGATCCGTGACGATCCCGAAGCCGAGCTTGCCGTCGTAGGAGAACACGGTGATGTTGATCCCACCGCTGACGTCCGTGATCACCGACATCGGATAGAGCGCGGTGACCCGCGCCCCGCACACGTAGAGCGGCGTCTGAGGCCCGGGCACGTTGGAGACCAGCAGATTCATGGCGGGGGCCGCACGCGAGGCGATCCGGAAGGCGGACCTGGCCGCCAGCGCGCTCAGCGCGGCCGGCATCGCCTGGCTGAACTCCAGGAGCCAGGCCGCCGGTGCCGCGGCGAGTCGTTCCTTGATCAGTCGCATCGAGCGGTTCACCGACAGCAGCCGGTCGCGCGGGTCGGCCACGTCGGTCGGCAGGGTCGTCATGGTCAGCATGACCTCGTTGGCGGCCGTGCCGTTGGCGGCCTGCCCCCGGGTGGAGACCGGGATCCCGGCGACCAGCGGCTGACGGGGCAGTTCGTCGCGCTTGGCCAGCCACCGCCGCAGCGCCGTGGCGCACATCGCCATGACGACGTCGTTCACGGTGACGCCGGAGGCGTTCTTGATCCGCTTGACCTCGTCCAGGGGCAACTGACCGAACGCGAACCGGCGGTGCCGCGAGATCGGCCCGGAGAACGGCGTACGCGGCACCACCATGCGGGGCAGTTCGGGCAGGGGCTCACCGTCGCCGCCGCCGACGCCCCGGACGAACCGCGAGACCAGTCCCGCCCCCGGGAGCTGCGCCACGAACGGCACCTCGTCCAGCCGCGGCACCGCCTCGGCGATGAAGCGCAGCAGGGCGAACGGGTTGTCCAGCACCCGCGCGACGCCCCTGATCACCATCTCCACCGTGTCGGGGGCCCGCTGCGGCTCGGCCTCGGCCTCCGGGACGGCGGCCGGCTCGGGCTCGAAGTCCATCACGGCGGCCAGCACCTCGGCCCCGGTGACGCCGTCGACGGCGGCGTGGTGGACCTTCGTGTAGATCGCCACCCGGCCCCCCGCCAGGCCGTGGATGAGGTAGATCTCCCACAGCGGCCGCCCCCGGTCGAGCCGTGCCGCGTGCAGCCGGGCGACCTGCTCGGCGAGCTTGTGGTCGTCGCCGGGAAGAGGCAGCGCCAGATCCCGTACGTGGTAGTCGAAGTCGACCTCGCGATCCTCCGCCCAGTAGGGGTGGTCGAGCCCGAAGGGCACCTCGACCAGCCGCCTGCGCAAGGGCGGCGCGAGATGGAGCCGCCGCTTGAGCAACGCGACGAGGTCTTCGCGGGTCAGCGCGCCGCCGGGCCTGCCGGAGGGGTCGAGAATCGTGAGCGCCGCGATGTGCGCGAGATTGGTGCTCGTCTCGAAGTTGAGAAACTGCGCGTCGAAGGCGCTGACTTGCTGTGCCATGCCTACTCACGTGCCCCGAAACGCCCGGGTCGGACCGCCCGCGCCGCCCCGGAACCATCCCGCGCCCGGCCCCTCCGCCCGGCGGCCGGCTCACGCCGCTCCGGATCGGCTTCGCCTAGCCGTCGATCGCCTGCCATCGTCCGGGGTCACGCCTAGCGAATCTCCCATCGCCGTCCTTCATGTTGAAGACTCCGCCTACGTACATTCCGGCGAACTGTGTGAACAGCCCCGGGGCGCGCGAGTTCTCTTTCAGGCCGCACACCCGGAACGGGCGGCCGCCGTCGTCCAGCACCTGGCGGACCAGCCGATCCTTATCCGCCACGACGAGCACGATGCGGAACGCGCAGTAGCCGGTGTCCGTCACTGCTCGGATTCGGAACACCGCCTGCTCCTGCGGCTTGAGGCTCACGGTGTGCTGATCGAAGTAGTTCCCCTTCCACCCCTTCGGATCGCTCTCGTCGCCGGGTATCAGCGGTTCCGGGTCCCGCCGGTCGAGATCGAACCCGATGGCCGTGCTCTTCTCCGCCCCCTGCATGGGCGCGAAGAAGAGGACACCACCAGGGCTCACGCATCGCTTCTCGACGCGCATATCCAGTACCCGCACCGGATATGCCCGGGCGCCCTCGACGACCACCGTCAAATCGACCCCTTCGGTGTCCACGGCACCGAGCCCGCGCATATATTCGTCGTACTCGTTGCCGCTCAGGAATCTCTCATTGATCTCCCGGACCTCCTTCTCCGAGAGCCCCTTCTTGTCGGGAAAAACCCATGAGTTGTTGTCCGGATTCAGCTTGTCCATGAGCACCGGCTTAACGGACACCGCATTCGGGCCCGCCGCGGCACTCGGCGAGCCGAGAGGCGAAGCGCCAGCGCCAGCGCTTGGAGCGTGAGCGGGGGCCACGGATGGGCCTTTCGTGACCTCTCCGACGCCGAGGAGCTCTTTCGAGGCATCCGTGGCGACAGCGGTGATGGTCGCTGTCAGTACGGCGGCTATTATGCCTAATGCCCGCGCAATCGGCTTTCTTAGCGATCTGCGCCATACGCCGGAATCATCAGACTCCGCGTGTCTCTTCGGTAAGCGACGCCCGCGGTCTGGTCGCCGCTCCATCACAATGCGCCTCCCATTCGCTCGCGATCGCGGAATCCGCCGGGTTCGCTTCATGAGCGCACACCGGCAGAACGGTCATGATCTGTCAGTCCATCACATCGTGTGATATCGGAGTGAGGATTTCGCGCAAGCCGAAGGCGGCGCCGGAGTTACGGAGTTGGGAGTTCACGCCGATTTCTCCGCTTCGCCCGGTCCATGTATGGTCGAGCGCGGTTTCGTCTCCTGGCGGCCGGTGTGAGTGACGATCGAACCGGCTGGGATGGGCACCGGCACCGGGGCGCCGAATCCGTCGTATGGTCAATGCCGGTGGCCGGCGTCGGGCTGTGCCGGGTCGGCCGGATGCTCGTGCCCCGGCGTGAGCACGACCGAATCGGCCTGCCGTGCGTCGAGCCACCGGGCGAAGGCCCGCTCCGCGCTCTCCTTCGCCAGCTCCGCGCCGATCCGCTCCCGCACGGCCGCGTACGGCTCCCGCCGCGCCGCCTCGATCCGCTCGACCACCAGCGTCCAGGGGCCGCCGGGGCCTTCCACCGGCCCGGTCGTCTCACCTTCGCGGGCCGCGAAGACCGCGTCCTCGATGGGCCCGGTGAGCTGCCCGCGCCGGACCCGCCCGAACGGACGGACCCAGCGGGTCTCGGGCGTGGTGAACCGGTCGAGGTTGCGCCGGTAGTAGTCGCGCACCTCGTCCTCGGACGGCTCGCGGCCCGCGGCGAGCACCTGGCACACCGCTCGCGCCGCCGGTGACGCCGCGAGCACCGCCGCCACGACTCCTCCGGTGCGCAACGCGCCCGCCAAGGTGAACACGGCCCCGGGCCCGACGGCCGTCCCGCCGGACGCCCCGGCCGAGTCATTCGCCGCGTCCGGCAACGCCGGACGGCCGGACCGCCGGCAGGGCCCCGGCGCTGGGAGGGGCTCCGGCGGGGCGACCTGCTCGGACGCCAGGCCGAGGCGGGCCGCCTCCTGCTCGGCCAGCGTCTCGGCCACCATGACCTGCACCAGCCAGCGGCGCAGGTTGCGGCCCTCGGCCGTCCCCGGGTGCGGCAGCCGGGCCGCGAGCGGGCCGCCGCGCATCAGGCGCAGCCGACGATCCACCTCCGCGGCCGTGATCACCTGCTCCCCCACCACCGCCGCGATCATTTCGCCGCCCGCGAGAGCACCCTCCGGCGGGGAGACGGCCCCGGGCACGCTGACGCCGCCGGGCACACCCGTGAAGACGGCGTCCGCCCCGCGGGCACCACAGGAGGGGATGCCTGCGGGTGCGGCGCCGGAACCGGCCGGGGCGCCGGTCCTGGGGTCGTACGGGCCGCTCACGGCTCGACCTCGATCTCGATCGTGTCGGTGTAGTGCAGCCACCCGGCACAGGCGATCTTCACGAGCGCCCACCACCGGCCCGGCCGAGTGCCCCGCGGCACGCGAACCGGGAAGCGCACCTCCGCCTCGCCCTCCGGCGGCACGACGGCCCCGGTGTTCCACTCCGGGAACATCCCGAACGTCTGCCACGGGCTGACGAGCTGCACCCGCGCGGAAACCGGCGACCGCGCCTCGGACCCCAGCCGGACCACGATCTCCGCCCGGCCGCCCGGCGTCAGCCGGAGGTGGGGCGGGTGGCCGAGACCCTCCAGCGTCACCTCCAGCCCCGGCGCCCGCCGTCCGCCCTCGCCCGGCCGGAACGCGTGCAGCCGGGTCACGTCCTCGTACGCCTGGCCGCCGAACTCGGTGCGCGCGGTGAGCAGGTAGAGGCCGGGCTCGGCGCCGGGGGCCGGCGTGAGCCGTACCGGCACGGTGGCGTGGCCTCCCGGCGGCAGCACGTACGGCCGGACGGCGGGCGCCACCGACCAGCCGCCGGGGGCGGTGAGCGTGACCACGCCCTCCGCCCGGTCCTCCGTGAGGCCGGAGGCGACGGTCAGGGTCAGGTCCACCGGCCCCGCGACGTCCACGTCGGACGGGGACAGGTGCACCGCGACCGGCAGGTCGCCCATGGGCGCGGGCCCGGTGTTGTTCAGCCAGTAGCGCGTGTGGACCGGCTGGTGCGGCTCGGTCTCCGGCACCACAGGCGCGCTCCCGCAGGCCACCGCCCGGCCGCCGGCGCTCGCCCCACGACCGCCCGCCCGCTCCCCCGCCCCGTCCACGGGCGGCCCGGGACGGAGCGAGGCGACGAGCGTGACGATCTCCATGCCGTCGAGCGTGCCGGGGGCCTCGCCGGTGACGTTCTCCAGGAGGTCGGCCCGCCGCCACGGTGCCGTTTCCCAGGAGCCCGTGCTCAGGGGCAGCGTTGTCGTGATCGAGAGCGGAACGGTCCCGCCGCCGGCCTCGTGGACGCGGGCGGTGAGCGCGGTCACCGGATTGGGCGTACGGCCCGAGGCGATCGGGTTGCCGGCCGCCTTGAGCGCGGTGAGGACCAGGCCGGGCCCCGTCTCCAGGAACGACCGCGACTCGCCCGCCGGCCCGTCGTCTCCCACGGTGGCAAGCAGAGGATGGTTGACGTCGTGGCCGAGCCGTACGAGGCCGGCCGCGCGCCAGTCGCCGGGGGCGGCCACCAGGGAGCACTCGAACGTGTGCGTCCAGTGCTGGAGCTGGAAGTTCGAGCCGTCGGGCGCGGTCCGGCGCGGCGGGTCGATCCACACGCCGGACGGCCAGCCGGTGCACGACCGCATCAGCGACACGTGCAGCGCCCCCGAGGGGTCGACCGCGAAGCCCGGGATGCCCCGATTGACGATCCCCACCGTGTAATCGTCCAGGTAGTCGTCCGTGGAGCCGGCGGCAAGGGAGTCGCGGAGAGAGTCGTGCAGGGCGGCGCCGGCCGGTTCGGCGTCCGTCACCACCTCCACGACCGCGTCGGCGAGGTCTGCGGCCAGCGCCTCGGCCGCGCCCTCGCCGCAGACCACGAGCACGGGAAGGTCGCGGAGGCCGGTGAGGTCCGCGCCCGGCACCCAGACCTTCTCCAGCGGCTCGTCCGCCGGCACCCACATGCGGGCCCGGCCCTCGGCGTTCAGACGCGCACGCAACTGCGCGGCCTCCGCGTCGTCCAGCAGCGCGGCGACGAAGGGATTCTCCTCGGGCGTGCCGACCGCGATGCGCACGTCGGGCAGGTTGGAGTCCACAGCGAGATTCCCATATCGGGGGCCGGGCCCGGTCGAACACGTCGAGGTCACGCCCTGCCGTACGAGCGCCACGGCGAGGTCCCTGATTGCTCCGGCGGCCGCGTCCCGCGGCTCGATGATCTCGGCGACGCCGATGGCCCGCGCGCCGATCAGGCGTCCGGCGGGCGAGCGCAGCACGACGCGCGCGGTGGACGACAAAGCGAACCAGTTGTGCGCGGGGTTGTCCAGCGTCCACGGATGCTCGGCCGAATCCACGTCGATCAGGCCGAACCCGCGTCCGACGACGGCGCCGGCGACCTCGCTGACCGGCAGCGCCCCCGGGACCCGCACGGGCCAGCGCAGCCGCAGCAGCACGTCGGAGCCGTGGAACTCGTCCACGTGGGTGGTGAGGTCCACCCGCGGCAGCCCGTCCCACAGGGTGATCTCCTGGGTGTAGACGACCGGGCCGACCCGGCCGCCGACGGTGATCCGCCGCCCCGCCGGGCACTCGGCGACGGTGACCTCCGCGTGGGCCGCGGCCGAGCCCGTAACCCCGCCGCTCGGCACCAGGTGCCAGGGGCCCTCGCCGAAGCGCGGGTGCGCCGGGTGCTCGTCGTAGACGAGCAGCTCGTTGCCCGTCCGCCCCTGCTGCAGCAGCTCGCGGCCCTCGACCGTGAGGCTCGACACCGTCCCGCCGCGCTCGGGATCGACCTCCACGGTGTGCGTGGCGTTCCCGATCCGGGTTCCCTCGCGTACGGCCCAGCCGATCGGGGCGGGCTCCGCGGTGGGCGCCAGCCGGAACGTCCGGTATCCGAGCGCGGGCACGCCCGCGGCGACGAAGACCGCGTCCACCGCCGCCAGGCTGCCGTCGGGGTGCCGCTCGGGATGCTCCAGCAACAGGCCCCCGCCGGACTCGAGCGTCAGGCCGTACGACCCCGGCTCGGGCAGCGTCAGCCGTACGCGGACGAGGTCGGTCCTGGGCCAGGAGGAGGGGTTCCAGACGGCGACGCCGGTCAGCCCCTCGCCGAGACGGCGCAGCGAGGCGTCGAGGACCTGCCCGCCCAGGTCGTACGCCTCCCGCCAGCCCGTCGTCAGGTCCAGGTAGACCTGGTCGGACTCCGACCCGGTGATGCCGTCGTGGTGCGCGCCGTACGCGATCTGCCGCCAGGCCTTGTCGAGGGCGGCGTGCGGGTAGGGCGCGCCGAGGGTCGCCGTGCCGATGGCGGCGAACTTCTCGGCGTCGGCGAGCCGGGTCTCGGCGTGCCGCTGGGCCTGCTTGGTGTCGATGTACGACACGTCCTTGCCAGTGTAGATCGGGTTCATGTCCCGCGTCTGCGGCGTCAGGCGGACGCCCTGCTCCCGCACGGCGGCGAAGAAGTCCCTCGGCAGCCCGCAGACGAAGCGCGGCGAGACGTAGCGCCGGTTCCAGTCGCGCTGGATCTCCATGACCCACTTGTTGGGCGGGGTGTAGTCGGTGCCGACGGGCAGCAGCACGTTGCGGGTCGCCGCGACCTTCTTGAGCAGCGTGAACAGCGCGTAGACGGCGGCCTCGGCCTGCTCCAGCCCGGGCGCGGAGTCCATCCACCATCCGGCGCTGTAGTGGGCCGGCATGTAGTGGGTCGTGACACCGCGTCCCGAAGGCGACAGCCACTCGAACTCGGAGGGGAACTGCATCACCGACGGGTCGCCCCAGCCGCCGCCCGCGAGCATCGGGCCCCATTGGTGGTAGGGCCCGCGCGCCCAGGAGCTGGAGGCCAGGCCCGCCTCGGCGACCAGCCCGGGAAACTGCGGGTCGTGCCCGAACGCGTCGAGCTGCCAGGCCGTCGCCGGTTCGCCGCCGAGCACGTCGCGCTGGAAGCCGATCCCGTGGACGATGTTGCGGATCGTCGCCTCGAGCCCGGTCAGGTTGGTGTTCGGCTCGTTGTACGTGCCGCCCACGATCTCCAGCCGGCCCTCGGCGAGCAGACGGCGCAGGTACTCCCGGTCCTCGGGATGGGCGTTCCAGTACGGCTTGAGGTAGTCGACCTCGGCGAGCACGAACGTGTATTCGGGCTCCCTCCTGGCGGTGTCCAGGTGGAGCCGGACGAGGTCGAATCCCGCGTGCTGGAACTCCTGCCGGTTCGCCTGCGCCAGGCCGCCCGCGTGGTCCCAGGTGGCGGTGTAGGCGGCCTGGGTGTTCCACCAGACCGGGTCGTAGTGGAAGTGGGGGATCATCCAGACCGTCCACCCCGGCTCGGTCACGAGCAGTTCGCCCTCGGCCGTGCACCGCTCCCGGCCCGCGGCGGCCCGCACGGTGATCGGGACGCGCGCGCCCGCGACCGCGGCGGGCGCCGCGGCTTCCACGGGCACCTCCACCACACAGGGGTGCGGCCCGTTACCCGTGTGCTCGCCCCTCACCCCCGGGCCCGTGATCTCGACCACCGGGGACGCGTGGTCCGGCACCTCGTCGAGGACGACACGGACCACCTGGCGCGGGCCCTCGCCGGTGGCCACGCGGACGAACAGCTCGGTGGATTCGACGGCGGTGATGCGCATGCGCACCCCTAACTGCGGCTCCCCGCGGCGGCCGCTGGGGGACAGATGACGGTCGAGACATCCCCCGCTCGCACCGGCCTCACCCCTGCCATCCTCACCACAGCCGTCCTCACCCCTGCTGTCTCGGCCGGTTGTCAGGTCCGGGTTCCGCTTCGGTGCGCCGCGCCCTAGGCTGATCATGATCAGCGGCTCAGAGGTCCTGCCCGAGAGGAGACCGGACGGTGGCGGTGTGCGTGGCGATCCTGCGGGCCAAGCCCGAACACGCGGACGAGGTGGAGGCGACGATTCGCAGCATCGTCGCCTCCACCCAGGATGAGAAGGGCGCCTTGGCCTTCGTGCTCCACCGGCAGGGCCCGGACACGTTCATCATCTACGAGAAGTACGTGGACGAGGAGGCGCGGGAGGCCCATTTCGCCGCGCCGTACGTCTCGGGTTTCGTGGCCAGGTTCGGAGAGCTGCTCGTCGCCGAGCCCCAGATCGAGTTCGCCGAGGAGCTGGCCGGCTTCACCCGGTGAGGCGTGCCGCGGCGTCCCTGAGGAGGCCGGAGGCGCCCTCGGTGACGGGCTCGCCGTGCCCGAAGCACGCGATCTCGGCGTCGAGAGCCGCCTGCCGCGCGAACGAGGCGACCGCGCGGGCCGGGTCGGCGTTGAACACACCGAGGATGACCTGCCCGTCGGGTGCGCGGGCGATGGTGTCGCCGGTGAACAGCACGCCCGGCCCCGGGAGATGGAGCGCGAGACTGCCCGGGGTGTGACCGGGCACGGCGAGCACCCGCGCCCCGCCGCCGAAGTCCAGCGCGTCGCCGTCGTCCAGTTCGCGGTCGACGCGCACGGGCGGCGCGGGCACCTGCGGCATGCCCGCGTGGACCCGGTCCCACAGCTCCCGCTCCCACCCGGACAGGACCGGCGGGGGCCCGGCCGCCTCGCCCCGGACGTACGGCGCGTCGTCGCGGTGGGCGTACACGGTGACCTCGCCCCAGGAGACGATCTCGGCGGCCGAGCCGGTGTGGTCCTCGTGGAAGTGGGTCAGCACCAGCCGCCGCACGTCCGACGGCGCGTGCCCGAGCGCACGGACGGCGTCCTCGATGAGCGGCGCGGAGCCGGGAACCCCCGAGTCGATCAGTGTCAGCCCGTCCGGGTCGCGCCACAGGTACACGTGCCCGACGGGGAACCGCAGGAAATACAGGCTGGGGAGCAGTTCGACCAGATCCATGTGGCGACGTTAGAGCGGCCCGGCCGGCCACCGGCGCGCTCTTCGCTCGCGGCGGATCCGCCAGGAGCGCAAGCCGTGCCGCGGTCGTGAAACTTTCCTCGCCCACGGCTGGTGGCGAGTGTCCGGGAGTCGCATCGATTGACCCGAATTCCCGCCGATTCCTACGGTCGGCAGGAATTCCAAGGGAGGACCGATGACATCCCGGCTGAGACCCGTGTGGATCACCGCGCTCGTGGCGCTGCTCGCCGCGGCGCTGAGCGCCGTCTTCGCCGCCGACCACCAGGTCGCGCGGGCGGCGGACGCCCCCTACAAGGACGCGAGCCTTCCGGCGGCGGCGCGGGTGGACGACCTGCTGTCCAGGATGTCGCTGGACGACAAGGTCGGGCAGATGACCCAGGCCGACCGGTCGGCCCTGACGACGGTCTCCGACGTGGCGACGTACCGGCTCGGCTCGATCCTGTCGGGCGGCGGGTCGGCGCCCTCGCCCAACACCGCCTCGTCCTGGGCCGACATGTACGACAACTTCCAGCGGCAGGCGTTGTCCACTCCGCTCGGCATCCCGATGATCTACGGAATCGACGCCGTGCACGGGAACAACAACGTCGTCGGCGCCACGATCTTCCCGCACAACATCGGGCTCGGCGCGACCCGCGACCCCGATCTGGTGGAGCGGGTCGGGCGGGCGACGGCCGAGGAGGTGGCGGGCACCGGCATCGACTGGACCTTCGCGCCCTGCCTGTGCGTGGCCCGCAACGACCGCTGGGGCCGCACCTACGAGTCGTTCAGTGAGGACCCGCAGCTCGTCACGCAGATGACGACGATCGTGGACGGCTTCCAGAAGGCCGGGAACGCCTCCATCCTCGCGACCGCCAAGCACTACGTGGGCGACGGCGGCACCACGGGCGGCAGGGACCAGGGCAACACCGAGCTCAGCGAGGCCGACCTGCGGGCCGTCCACCTCGCGCCGTTCAAGGCCGCGGTCGAGCGGGGCGTGGGCTCCGTCATGGTGTCCTACAGCTCCTGGAACGGCGTGAAGATGCACGGCAACAAGTACCTGATCACCGACGTGCTGAAGGGCGAGCTGGGCTTCACGGGCTTCGTGGTCACCGACTGGGCGGGCATCGACCAGCTCGACGGCCAGACCGGCTTCACCGCGAACGAGATCACCACGGCGGTCAACGCGGGCGTCGACATGGTGATGGTGCCGACCGACTACAAGAAGTTCGTCTCGCTGCTGAAGCAGGAGGTGCAGGCCGGGCGAATCGCGATGTCGCGGATCGACGACGCCAACCGGCGCATCCTCACCAAGAAGTTCGAGCTGGGGCTGTTCGAGAAGCCGCTGACCGACCGCTCCTACACCTCCACCGTGGGCGGCGCGGCACACCGCGCCGTCGCCCGCGAGGCCGTACGCAAGTCGCTGGTCCTGCTGAAGAACGCGGGCAACGTGCTCCCGCTCGGCAAGAGCGGCGGCAAGATCTTCGTGGCCGGAAAGAGCGCCGACGACATCGGCAACCAGAGCGGCGGCTGGACGATCAGCTGGCAGGGCTCGTCCGGGAACATCACGCAGGGGACCACGATCCTGCAGGGCATCCGCGACACCGTCGGCTCCGGCACACAGGTCACCTACAACCGCGACGGCAGCGGCATCGACTCCTCCTACCGCGCCGCGATCGCCGTCGTGGGCGAGACGCCGTACGCGGAGGGCCAGGGCGACCGCACCGGGTCGATGGGCCTCGACTCCACCGACCTGGCGACGTTGCAGCGGCTCAAGGCGTCCGGCGTGCCGCTGGTCGTGGTGCTCGTCTCGGGCAGGCCGCTGGACATCGCGGGCCAGATCGACCAGTGGAACGCGCTGGTGGCGGCCTGGCTGCCGGGCACCGAGGGCCGCGGCGTGGCCGACGTGCTGTTCGGCGACCACGCCCCCACCGCGAAGCTGCCGATGACCTGGATGCGCAGCGCCGACCAGCAGCCGATCAACGCCGGGGACGGCAAGCAGGCGCTGTTCGAGTACGGGTTCGGGCTGACCTACGCGGGCACCAGCCCGTCCCCGTCTCCCTCTCCGTCTCCCTCTCCGTCGCCTTCCCCTTCGCCGTCGCCCAGCCCGTCCCCCAGCGCCAGCCCGTCGACCTCGTCCGGCGGGTGCGTGGTGACGTACAAGGTGAACGACTGGGGCGGCGGGTTCACCGCGGACGTGACGATCACCAACAGGTCGTCGAGCCCGGTCAACGGGTGGCGGCTCCAGTGGACCTATGCCGGCAACCAGAAGATCACCGGCTATTGGAACTCGACGGTCGCCCAGTCGGGCCAGCAGGTCACCGCGTCCAACGCCACCTGGAACGCGACCATCGGAGCGGGCGGCGGCACGGCGAGCTTCGGCTTCCAGGGGTCCTACAGCGGCGCCAATGCCGGCCCCACCGCCTTCACCCTGAACGGGACGGCCTGCGTCACGGGCTGACGGCGCCCTGAGGGGCGGGGACGGCCCGGCTCAGAACGTCTGGGCCAGCGCCACCCCCGCCCCCGCGGTGAACAGGACGACGCCGACCGCGAGGAAGATGCCGCCGAGGAGCGTGCCGCTCCCCGCCGCGCTGTCGATGCGGATCCGCGTCGGCCTGGCCGGGTCGTACAGCACCGGCACCTCCTCACCCGGCCGGGCGGGCGGGGGGTTGCTCCCATAGGTGGTCTCGGCCTCGACCTGCTGGCCGTACATCGTGGTGAACCGGATCCTCGGGTAGTACGAGGTCCCGTCGTCGGACCGGCTCGCCCGCAGTCCCACGACGAGACCGCGGGTGCGCTGCGCCCGGCGGCGGAACTCCCGCGCGTTCATCGTGAACGCGCCACCGATGAGGCCGAAGACGAGTCCGAGACCCGACAGGATCAGTGTGACGAGAGCGGTTTGTGACACGATCGGACCCTAGGCTCCCACGCTTGCGATCGGCTTGCACCGTTCCGCACGCTCAGGCGGGCACCGGCGGGGATCAGGGCCGCAGCCGCATCAGCCTCTCGGCCACGTCGACGACCGGCTCGCCGAGGTCGAAGCGGCTGAACAGGTGGATCTGCTCGCCGGCGTCGATCTCCAGCAGCTCGGCCGTCAGGCCGTAGCGGCGCTGGGAGTCCACCCGGATGCGGTCCACGTCGTTCCAGGAGATGCGTTCGCGGCCGGCGAGCCCGCTGACGACGAGACCGTCCTCCCCCGCCGCGAGCCGCACCGGCGCGACCAGGTCGCGGCCGGTCAGCAGCCCGAAGCCCAGGGCCGCCACGCCGGCGAGGAAGAGCAGCGCGCCGTCGCCCGCGATCGCCACCGCGCCGCACAGCGCGGTGCCGGCGGCCTTCAGCGCAACGATCCTGCGCGGCACCCGCCACTCGTGCCGCCGTTCCTCAACTCCCGCCATCGGGGCAGCGTAACGAATGTGAGGTCCTTTCGCGGCTCCTTTCCCGGCCCTCACGGCGTGCGGCGGGATGAGGGCCCGTCGCACGGCTTGGCGCTGCTCAGGATGTGCCTCTGCTGTCGGGCGTGGCAGCCGAGACGGGCGGCGGCCCCGGGGGCTGTTCGCGGATGTACCACGTCTCTCCGGGGCACATGGGCCGCCCGTAGGTGCAGCGCTTCCCGGTCTCCGCCGTCGCCGTGAACCGGTCGTCGGGCGCGGGCGAAGTCGACCGCGATCGCGAGAGCCGACGCGTGAGGAACCGCACGGGCCGATACCGGGCACCCCAAGCAGGTCGCCGGCGGCGGCCCGGCGTCGCGGCCGCCGCCGCCTCCTCCTATGGCGTCTCCTCCTACGGTGTCTCGTCCTCCACGCGCATCGCCTGCTCCTCCGCCGTGTAGCCGCCGAGGTCGGGCCCCACGTCCTCGGCGATCAGGTCCTTCTCGGTGTCCACGCCCATGCCGCCGTCGGGATCGACGAGCCGCCCGGCCCGGCCGGGCTCCGCGGTGCCGTACCTGCCCGGCTGGTCCGGATTCGCGGTCGCGTAGTCGGCCGCGTCGCCGGATCCGTAGCCGCCCGCCTCATCGCCGGTGCCGGTCCCGTACCTCTCGTACGGCTGGTCGCCGCCCTCGCCGAGGACGTCGGCCTCGCCGCCCGCCGTGCCCGGCTCCGTGCCGAACCGGACGTCCGCGTCGGGGATCTCGCGGGACAGGCGCCCACCGAGGGACTCGCCCTCGCGCATCTCGCTGGGCGTGGTGCCGTACTCGTCGAGGCCCAGGGGCCGGTCGCCGGGCAGCGGCATCTCCTGCGGGTCCTCGGCCCACTGCTGCCCGGGGGTGCCCTCCTGCAGGTCCGGAATGCCTTCGTCCTCGAACCGCGAACGCGGGTCGGGTTGTGGTCTGTTGTCTCTCATACCGGCCCCATGCCCCGCCGTACGCCCCTTAGGCAGGTCATATGCCGCCCGCGCCCGCGCGTCTCGCGGGCGGCGGACTGCGCGGCGGGCTCGATGTCGGTGGCGTCTGATGGGATTCGCGGGACCGCATCACCCGACGTAGGAGCCTGTCGTGGACCGTCACACGTGGACGCCGTTCCTCCGGCGCTGGAGCGAGGATTGGCGCGTCGCCCACCCCGGCGAGGAGCCGGACGCCGACTCCTGGCTTGGGTTTCCGCCCGCCACCGAGGACGAGGTGCGGGCTCTGGAGGCGCGTCTGGGATGCGTGCTGCCTCCGTCATTGCGGGAGTTCCTGCTGGTCACCAACGGATGGCGGGACGCGGGCAACTTCGTCTGGAGCCTGCGCGGCACCGAGCGGATCGGCTGGCTGGCCGATCTCGAGCCGCTGTGGGCCGAGGTCTGTGCCGACTGGCACGGGGAGGACGAAGAATCCCTGGCGGCACGATTGTTGCTGGTCTCCCTGGCGGCGGACGCCGGCGTCGTCTACCTCGACTCCGGCGACGTCGACGAGCGCGGCGAATGGGCGGCCTACGACATGTTCACCTGGACGGCCAGGGGTCCCGAACGGCACGGCTCGTTCTACGAGAAGATGTACGACTTCTTCGCCCGGTTCCACGCCCTCGAAGGCCCTTCCTGTGAGACTCAGCGTGAGTGGGACGCCAAGATCGAGGACGCCCGGCTGGCGAGCCTGCGCGGCGAGGTGGACCGCCCGCTGGCCGTGTTCGAGCAGGCCAAGCGTTTCGGCCGCGACCGCGCCTCGTTCCTGTACTTCCAGATGCGGGTCCTGTTGCGGGAAGAGAGCTACCACCCGTTGCACCTGCTGCCCACCAGCGGCGGCACCGGGTCGTGGACCATCGACGAGGGCCTGTTCGGCGCGCAGGTCCGTCCGCTGCTGCCCGCTGAGCCCGAACAGGCCGGCCGCTCCGGCTCCGGTTCCATTTATGAGTCACTACGAGGCCGCGGGTCACGGCGAGTCACATACCGGTTCCGACGAGACCGCGGGGTGCAGCGGGCCGAGCGCTCGCTCGGCCGTCGTCAGGCGCGGCGGGAGGAGCCGGAGTTCCGGGTCTGCTTCGGCAATCCGGAATTCGACGTGGCCGCGCACGCCGCTCTCGACGCCGGCGAGGACGCCTGGCCGCGCCTGCTCGACGCCCTCGTCCACTGGCGGCCGCTGCATGAGGACCATCTCGCACCGATCGCCCTGCTCGCCGACCCCCGGGCCGCCCGCCTGATCACGCCGGAGCGCGGACGCCGGATCCTGGCCACGAGCCGGGGCTGAAGGGCGCCGCGCACGCTTCATCGCCGCCGCAGCCGCGCCGCGCCCCAGAGACGTACGGCGATCACTGCGAGGCCCGCGGCCGCGGCCGTCACCAGCCAGACCATGAACGTCGGATAGAGGTAGGCCAACTGGACCCACGCGGCGTCGCGGCCATGCGCCAATATGCGATGGATCGGGACGATCGTCGCGCACAACCCGATCGGCACCAGGTAGGGCGCCAGCCGCCAAATTGCCGTCCCGCACGGCGCGCGGCCCATCGCCGGGCACGTACTGTGCCCCGTACCCCAAGCCCGATCGTGATCAGGGTCAGCAGTGCGAAGAACACGTCGGTGAGGATCAAGGGCTGCCCGGGGGGCACCTGGGGAGTGCCGCCTTCGATGATGGCGACGATGCCGGTCATGAGGGCGTGCGCGTCGGAGTAGACCATGCCCGTGTTGGCCATGACGGCGATGCCGTACCCGGAGCTCGGCATCAGCAGCTGGTGAGCTGTGGAGGTGAACAGATCTCCGCCGTGCTCGATCACGGGGGTGCCGCGTGCCGTCCTGCCGATCTCCCCTGGTGTTCCTCTGCGTGGCCGGCCCGGTCCGCCTGATTCCTGCCGCGAGGCCCGCCTGCCGCCGGATCGCGGAACGGCTGCTGGCACTCGAACGAGCACGGCTCACCACATGGCTGGGGCACCGGACGGCTCCGGCCGGTGGCGGGTACGGCTTCCTCGCCGTGCGCGCCGCCTACGGGCTCGTGACCGGATATGGCGTGGCCGCCGGACTGTCCTTCGGCGGCCTGCTCGTCTTCGGCGGGGTGTGGGACCTGCTCACCCGCGAAAGCCCGTCCGTGCCGGTCGACTTCCCCGGTGTGAAGGTGGTCACGAACATCGGCGTCGTAGGGCTGCTGGCGGGCGGCTTCCTGCTCGTACTGACCCTGGGCGGGGCCCTTGCCGCCGGCGCCGCGGAGCGCCTGCTCACCGACCGGTTCCTCGGGCCAAGCACTCAGGAGCGCATGCGCCGGCGCATCGCCGAGCTGACCGCCACTCGGTCGGACATCGTCCGCGCCGTGGACGACGAGCGCCGCAGGATCGAGCGCGACCTGCACGACGGCGTCCAGCAGCGGGGCATGGCCCTGGCCATGCTGCTGGGGCGCGCTCAGCACGCCGCCGACCCTGCCAAGGCCGGCGAGCTGGTCGCCCAGGCCTACACCGAGTCACGCCGTCTCCTGGACGAGCTGCACAGCGTGGCCTGGCGGGTCTATCCGACCGCCCTCGACGAGCTGGGGCTGCGTGCCGCTCTCGCGGGCGTCGCCGAGCGGTCCGCCGTGCCGGTGACCATACGCTACGGACTGGTCGAACGGCCCGTCTCCGAGATCGAGACCGCCCTGTACTTCGTCGTACGCGAGGCGATCAGCAACACGATCAAGCATGCGGGCGCCCGTGACATCCTGGTCGTGGTGAACGAGGACGAGCAGGCCGTCAGCGTGGCGGTCTCCGACGACGGCGCGGGAGGCGCCGACCCCTCCGGTGGAGGGCTGTCCGGGCTCGCCAGGCGCGTCCGGGCTCTGGACGGGACGTTCACCGTCGACAGCCCTTTGGGCGGGCCCACCAGGATCGTGGCCACGCTGCCCAAGGAGGTTCCATGCGGGTGATCCTGGCCGACGACTCGGTGCTGCTCCGGGAGGGACTGACGCGCCTGCTCGCCGACGCCGGGCATGACGTCGTGGCCGCCGTGGGCGACGGGCAGGCGCTGCTGGAGGCGATCGGCGAACATCCGCCGGACGTGGCGGTGATCGATGTACGCATGCCGCCGACGCACACCGACGAGGGGCTGCGCGCGGCTCTGGAGATCCGCACGCGCCACCCGGGAGTCGGCGTGCTCGTACTGTCGCAGTACGTGGAGAAGACCTACGCGGCCAGGCTCCTCGCCGGCTGATGGACAAGCTGGAACTGCCGCGCGACCCCGGCTACAGCCGCAGGGTGCTGGCCGTCCTGCGCTACCTCGGCGATCCGGGGCCGAGCGCTACGAGCGTGTGAGGCATGTGTCGCGGTGTTGACGCTGTCCTCGCCCCGGGCGGCCGACCCAGAGCGGCCCCGGTCCTCTCCTTCTCGCGGTCGTCGCACCACCCCAGGTGAGGGGATGCGATGGACTTCGAGATCCGGGAGGACCGGGAGCGCGCCAGGGCGAGCGGGGCTCTCAGAGGTGCCAGGGCGCGTCGTTGGGGGCGATGCGCCACAGGCGGTCGGAGCTGGGGTAGGCGGTGTCCAGGTGCAAGGTGTCCCAGCTGCCGTCGTTGTACCTGTTCAGCTTCATGGCCAGGTTCTTGTTGACCTTCGGCCGCCAGATCCACCAGCCGGTGTACTTCCCGTCGACCCTCTCGCCCTGCAGGATCCACTTCTGCAGGTCGGATCCGTCGCAGGTCTTCACGATGATGGTGGTGCCGCGCTGGGGGGCGGCGGCTGCGGGCTGCAGGCACTTGTTGGCGGCTCGGTTCTTCAGGACGGTGGTCCAGGTGCCGGTCCCATCGGCCTGCCAGGTGGAGTCGTCCTCCCAAACCTCGGTGCGGTAGTTCCATGCGGGGTCGCGCAGGGTGATGGCGGTCGCACCCTCGGCGGTGCTGTCGCCCAACAGCGCCAGCCGCCCGCCACTGGTCTTGTTGATCACGTCTTGGTCGTGGGTCGGCGCGGCTGAAACCGGTGCCGGTCCCAGGGCCAGAGCGCCTGTCAGGCAGGTGGTGACTGCGAGGACGACGGTGGTGGCAGTGCTGATGCGCACGGTGGTCCTTTCGTTGCCGGTGACTGGTCGGTTGTCAGGTGCGGGATGCGACAGGGGCAGCCGGGATGGAAAGCGACTGGTCGGGGCGGGTTCGGGCGATGACAGCCAGGGCCTCCTTTTGGGGTGGGGTCCACCGGCAAGCGGGGTGAGCGCTTCCTCGATCAGGACCTCGGCGCGGGTGTCCCGGCCTGTTCCCGCCGGCGAGGGTGGTGGCCAGGAGCCCCGCGATGGCCGCCAGGATGCGCTGCACGGGGACAGGCATGATCCTCCAACCCAAGACGTCAATCACTCTGAGTTTCAGAATTGCAACTCTAAGTAATCAACGCTTGCAGGCGTGCGTCACTACCGGGCAGGTGACAGCTGCCTGTCTCGGCTTCATCTCGGTCGGGCCCCGGCACAGGTCCACGCTCGAGGTTTCGCTGGGTCCTGACCTCTGCATAACGAGGGAGGTCGGCAGCCGCAGCGGCCACACCATCCCGGACGGTGTTCTGCAGCAGGGCGAAATACCAGCTCAGGGGCAGTTCGGCGGACGGCTCCACTGCTCCGGTGCGGCACTGGCGCACCGGCGGAACCATCACCCATTGCACGATCAGGCCACCCCCCACCGGCCGACAGACGATATTTGAGCATCTCCCCCGTCACGTCTCCGGATCGGTGCCACGACCCCAAAGACCCTTCTCCCTGCGCGAGCCTTGGGCGGCAGTGCCTGGCGGATCGGGAGGGGACCACCCGAAGGCGGGTCCAGGGTGCGGGCGCGGCGGCGTATGTCATGGCCGTCCCGTCCCCCGCGAGCGAGGCACGCGCTCGACAACCAACACTCACTGTGACCTAATGATTACACACAGTGTTGCCATCGTTTCGGGAAGAGGATCCATGCGTCTGCACTCTGCCGTGGCCGCCGCCGGCGGCGCCCTCATGCTGGTTCTGGCGGTTCCCGGCTCCGCATCGGCCGCCACGGGCCAGTTCCGTTACTCCTACAAGACCGCCGACGGGTACGACGCCATCGGCTTCTTCAACGACCCCGAGAGCGGGAGATGTATCGACATCAAGGGGGCTGGCTCTGACGGCACGTCGGCCGCCTACGCGCCGAAGAATCTGACCGACTCAACGGCCACGGTCTTCCTCGATGCCGGCTGTATGGGAGATGTCTTCTACAGCCTGCGCCCCGGCGCAGGTGCTTCAGAGCGCCTGCTGGTGCGCTCCGTCGTCTTCTCCTGAAGCGCGCATTCGGGCGCCCTGGCCATCACGACCCCCGCGGAGCGGCCGATGTCGCCCGGCCCGCACCGACAGGCTGGTCAGCCCTCGACCGACGCCGCGGTGGTGTCGTGCTCGTGGAGCAGGCGCAGGACGGTGACCGGGTACGGGTGCCGGCCCTTCTTCCTGCCCTTGGTGATGACAACCCGGCTGGCGATGTACACGCAGGCTGAGGTTCTGCTCGCGCAGGTGAAGGGCCATGGAGAGCATGGCCGTCGGCCGGCTGAATCCCACGCACCGTGAAAGGAACAGCAGTGAGCGCCACCGTCCCGCAGCATCCCCGCAGCGTTCCCGCCGCCCCCCGCCGCCCCCGCCACGTGCGCCGTGCCGGGCATGCCGGTCGGGTTCTGGCAATCCTGGCGCTGAGCGCCACGGCCCTGGCCGTTCCCGCACCCGCCCAAGCTCAGGCAGCCGAGCAGGTGGCGGTGTCCTTGGGGGACAGCTTCATCTCCGGCGAGGCAGGCCGGTGGTGGGGCAACAGTACGGTGTCCGCCGCTGCGGGCTGCACCCGCGGCGGGACCGACCGGGCCGCTTACCGCAAGCGTTTGATCTGTTACTACGACCCCCAGCGGGTGTACGACGGCACGGCCGTGCACGAAGAGGGCACCGGATGTCACCGCTCCGACGTGGCCGAGATCACCGGGTTGGGCCAGGCCGGGCTCACCCCGGTCAACCTGGCCTGTTCAGGGGCGGAGACCCGGCATGTCATCAACGAGGCGTTCAAGGAGAACACCGCCTCCCAAGCCGAACTGCTTGCGCAGGTTGCCGCCACCCGGCAGGTCAAGGTGATCGTGCTGTCGATCGGCGGCAACGACCTGAACTTGTCCGGGATGCTGCGTCGCTGCGCCGCGCTGTACATGGCGGGCGACAAGCGCTCCTGCGCCTCCACAGGCGAGGGCGATCGGTTTCTCGCCGCGCTACCGGCGGTGGAGCAACAGGTGACCCTGGCGGTGGAGAGAATCCGCCAGGTGATGAGCCAGGCGTCGGCCCGTTCCGCCGGATACCGGCTGATCCTGCAGTCCTATCCCTCTCCGGTGCCCTCCCCGGCCCGGGTGCGCTACAGCGAGGGCGGCGGCGGCAAGGCCACCATGCGTACGCTTGTGGGCGGCTGCCCGCTGTGGGACGCCGACTTCGACCTGATGCACGACACCCTGGCACCCGCGATCGACGTCATGCTGCAAGGGGTCGCCACCGCGACCGGTGCGGAGTTCCTGAGCATGCTGGGCGCCGTAGAGGGCCACGCGTTGTGCGAGCAGGGCACAAGCCAAGCCGGCCCGCTGGACGACGCCGCCGAACTGGGCGACACGATGGAATGGGTACGGTACGGCACCGCCGGCGCGAAGATCAGCCAGGGACACCAGCAGGAGGCCATGCACCCCAACGCGTTCGGCCAGCAGGCGCTCGGCCGCTGCCTGCTGGCCCTCTACCGCAATCCCGGCACCCAGCCCTGCAACGCAGGCACGCCCGCCCAGGAGTCAGACCTGCTCCATTCCACAGCCCGCGCATAGTCCGTCGTCTCGACCACCATGTCGATGAACTGCCCGGCGCGGTCGTCGGCTTTGACCAGGTCGATCAGGCACAGCAGGTCGGGCAGCTGCTGGTGGCGGGCGGCGGCCAGGCGCCGGTTGCCCTTCCGGGCGGCCTTCCACCGCCATGTCGGCACCTCCCCCGCGAACTACCGGGCCGGCCGGACCGCTACGAGCGCCACACCCTCGTCGTCGCCGGCCACGGCCGCCGTCTCGGATGACAGAGCGGTTCGAGCAGACCTCCGTCAGGTGACGGGGACGATCTCGGCGCGCCGCAGCAGGCCGCCCTCGACGTCGAGTATTCCGATGGTGCCGTGCGGCTGACGGCGGCGGTCGGTGGGCGAGCCGGGATTGAACACCCGCACTCCGTCGCCGGTCACGTTCATGGGAATGTGCGAGTGGCCGAAGACGACCAGGCCGGCCTCCGGGAAACGGCGCCGCATCCGGGCGGTCCGCCCCGCGGCCTGGCCGCTGTCGTGGATCATCGCGACCCGGAGGCCGCCGAGGTCGAGTTCGAGCGTCTCGGGGGCGCCCCAGGCGGCGACGTCCGGTCCGTCGTTGTTGCCGAGCACCGCATGGACCCGGGCGTACGCGGACAGCTCCACCAGGACGTCCGCGGTGCAGACGTCTCCGGCGTGCAGGATCAGGTCCGCCCCCCGCAGGTGCCCGGCGACCGCGGGCGGGCAGGACTTCCAGCGCCGGGGAGCGTGGGTGTCCGCCAGCACGACGACCTTCACCCTTCCATCATCCCTCCCTGAGAAGAGGTGCCAAATCTCATATTCGGGGAATAGAGACCCACGTCCCGCACGACCCTCAGTCCTGCACCCCTACACCGGTCTCCCCCGGCCGGTCCCGCTCGGGAGGAACGATGAGCAGGCAGATCGCCGACGGCTTCCAGGCCCCCACCCTGTCCGAGCTCGAGGCACGCGTACGCGGGCTGGAGAGTCAGGTCGCCCACCTCACCGAGCTCGTCAACACCCTGTCCGGCCAGAGTGGGGAGAGCCGCTGACGGCATCCCGGGCGACAGACGGCCGCAACGACGGCGTCCCCGCCAGGGAAGACCTGACGGGGACGCCGGCACCGGTGTGGGCCGCGGCTACGCGCGGCGCGCGGAAGCGGCGACGGCCCGGACCTTGAGGTCCGCGCCCCGGCCCGCCGTGAGCCCGTTCACGTGTCCGTCGCCGGACCCGTTGACGTGCCCGTTGGCGGGCGCTTTGCCGGACGCGCCGGCGGACCCGTTCGCGGGCGCACCGGTCTTTCCGGACTCGGCGGCCCGCAGGTCCCGCCCGCGCCCGTCCGTGCCCGTGCCCGCCGGGACGGGGGCCACCCGTCCGTAGGGCTCGCGCCCGGTGCTCACCGCCATCGCGCCCAGCCAGACGAGGGTCGCGATCGCGATCACCACCACCGCTCCGAGCACCAGCACCGCCACCGCCGCCAGGGAGACCACGGCTCCCAGCAGCTCCACCATTGAGATTCCTCCAGAGGTCGACCCCGATTACGGCACTCCGGTGGCCGGCGGAAGATCACCTGCCACGTAGAGGAACGAAAGTTGCCGGATATTGGTGCCTTGCCCCGTTTGGATGACTCTCATACCTTACTGATCGGCCAGCGAGGGCCTGCCCATGGGCAGGCCGTCGAGCCTGCGCAGGATCACACCCTCCCGCAGCGCCCACGGGCAGATCTCCAGCACCGGCAACGCGAACAGGTCCATCGCGGCGTCCGCGACGACCGCGCCGGCGAGCAGCTGCGCGGCCCGCCCCGCCGACACTCCGGGAAGCTCCGCCCGGCGTGCCGCCGTCATCGCGGCCAGCCGCGCCGTCCACTCGGCCAGGGCCTCGTGTGTGAGCGTCCGCTTGACGTACGGGCCCTCGCTGGACGGCGCCGCCCCCGCGATGCGCGCGAGCTGGCGGAACGTCTTCGAGGTCGCGACCGCGTGGTCCGGCCTGCCGTACTTGGCGACCGCCCCGGCGGTCCGCCCGATCTCGGTGCGCACGTGCCGCCGCAGCGCGCGGATCTCCTCCGGACCCGGCGGGTCGGCGGTGAACCAGTCGCGGGTGAGCCGCCCCGCGCCGAGCGGGAGGGAGACGGCGACGTCGGGCTCCTCGTCGATGCCGGAGGCGATCTCCAGCGAGCCGCCCCCGATGTCGGTCACCAGCAGCCTCCCCGAGGACCAGCCGAACCAGCGGCGTACGGCAAGGAACGTCAGCCTGGCCTCGTCCTCCCCCGACAGCACCTGGATGTCCACCCGCGTCTCGGCCTTGATCTGGGCCAGCACGTCCTCGCCGTTGACCGCGTCGCGGACCGCCGACGTGGCGAAGGCGACCAGGTCCTCCACGCCCTTGTCCTCGGCGATGCCGGCCGCTTCGCGTACGAAGGCCCCCAGCCGCGCCGCGCCCTCCTCGCTGAGCCTGTCGCCGTCGACGAGATGCTCGGCCAGCCGCAGCTCCTCCTTGTGGGAGAACGCGGGTATGGGCCGGGCACCCTGATGCGCGTCCATCACCAGCAGGTGCACCGTGTTGGAACCGACGTCCAGGACTCCGAGTCGCATGCCCCCGACGCTACCGTCCGTACCGGGGAGATCCACTCGCCCGCACGGCTCAGTCCGGCGCGACGTCCACGAGGTGACGCTATTCCGGTTCGCCCCTTTTCCCTCGGGTAGTTGCAGGCCGACCAGGCGAGGGAGTGCGGTGGCATGAGCGTCAGGCAGAGGTACGGGGGCCTGTCCGGCGGAAGGACCGGTGACAGGCTCGGCGGGACGGGGGGCGGCTGGTCGAGGGACTGGTCGGGAAGCTGGGCCAGCGGCTGGGCCGGGGGCCGCTTCGGCCGCCGTTTCGGGCGCAGGAGCAGACGCCTGCGGGCCACGGCCAGGGAGGCCTTCGGCTGGCAGCAGCTGCGCCCGGGTCAGCAGGAGGCGATGGAGCTCCTGCTCGCGGGGCGCGACGTGCTGCTCGTGATGCCGACCGGCGGCGGCAAATCGGCCGTCTACCAGGTGCCCGGGCTGCTCCTCGAGGGCCCGACCGTCGTCGTCTCGCCGCTCATCGCCCTGCAGCGCGACCAGGTCATGGGCCTGCTCAAGGCGGGGGCCGCGGGCGCGGTGGCGGTCAACTCGGCCGGTTCGGTCGAGGCGGGGCTCGACCAGGTCACGGCGGGCCAGGCCGAGTATGTGTTCCTGTCGCCGGAGCAGCTCGCCAAGCCCGAGGTGGTCGAGCGGCTGGCCGAGGCCCGGCCCTCCCTGATCGCCGTCGACGAGGCGCACTGCGTGTCCGCCTGGGGCCACGACTTCCGGCCGGAGTATCTGCGGCTGGGCAAGGTCATCGAGCGTCTGGGCCATCCTCCCGTGATCGCGATGACGGCCACGGCCGCGCCGACGGTGCGCGAGGAGATCGTCGAGTCGCTCGGCCTGACCGGGGCGCAGCAGATCGTACGGGGATTCGACCGGCCCAACCTCCACCTCGAAGTCCACCGGTTCACAAGTGACGACGACAAGCGCAGGACCCTGGCCGACCACGCCGCCGGCCTGGACGGCGTCGGGCTCGTCTACGTGGCGACGCGGCGTCAGGCCGAGGAGTACGCGGAACTGCTGAAGGAGCGGGGCCGCCGGGCCGAGGCGTACCACGCGGGGATGAAGACGAAGGACCGCCGCCGCATCCACGAGCGGTTCCAGGACGGCGACCTCGACACCGTGGTGGCGACATCGGCGTTCGGGATGGGCATCGACAAGCACGACGTGCGTTACGTGCTGCACGCCGCGCCCCCCGAGTCGCTCGACGCCTACTACCAGGAGATCGGCCGGGCGGGCCGTGACGGCAACCCCGCCGACGCCGTGCTGTTCTACCGGCCGGAGGACCTGGGGCTGCGCAAGTTCTTCTCCGCGGGCCGGGCGGACGAGGCCCTGATGCGGCGTGTCGCGACGCTGGTCCACGAGCACGGGGGCGAGGTGGCCGCCGCCGATCTGCGCGAGCTCCTCGGCGTCGGGGCCGCCAGGCTGACCTCGCACGTCAACCTGCTGGAGCGGGCGGGCGCGGTCGAGGTCACCCACGGCGGCGCCCTGAGCTACGCGCCGGACGGCCCGCCGCCGGACGAGGCCGCCGCCCGCGCCGTCGAGATCGACGACCTGCGGCACCGGATGGAGGACTCCCGGCTCGAGATGATGCGCGGTTACGCGGAGACGACCGGCTGCCGCCGCCGCTTCCTGCTCGAGTACTTCGGCGAGCCGTACGAGCGGTCGTGCGGCGACTGCGACACCTGCCGCTCCGGGACTGTGACCCCGCCGGAGGCCGGCGACGGGCCGTTCCCGATGCACGCGAACGTCCGGCACGCCGAGTGGGGACACGGGATCGTGATGAGCCGCGAGCAGGACCGGATCACGGTGCTGTTCGACTCCGTGGGCTACAAGACGCTGGCACTCGGCCTGGTCGACGAGCTGCTCGAAATGGTGTGACGGGCGGCGGCCCGGCTGGCCAATCATTACCCAGCGTGGCCTTGTCGCCACTTGCGGTGATTTGGCCCGATGCCGAGACTCATAGACGGGGGGCGCGAGTTCGGGGGTGGTACCGGTGCGGGAGCGAACCAGCACCAGGGAGACGTGGCCGTTCGAGTGCCTGCGTTGCCTGCGGGTCTGGGCGGAGGAGTACGTCGTCCACCGCGGGCGCGACGAGCACGGTGACGACCTCGTCGTCTGGACCCGGGACGACGCGGCCGTCCAGCCGCCCTGGTCCGGGATGGTCTGTCCCGGATGCGGCTGCGGGACCGTGACCACCTTCCCCACCGGTTATCTGGCCCACCATCCGGAGATCACGCTGGGGCGGCCCGCCCTGAAGACTCCGGCGCCGTAGACGCCCGCCCGGGGGGCGGCCGTTCGCAGGTGACCGTCGGGCGACACCGCGCGGGCGGGACGGGGTGACCGGGCCCGAAGGGGCGAGGCAGGCGACCGGCGCAACTGCGGATTCGCCTGCCCGAGCCGGTTGTCCACAGGCAGGACGAGCGGGCCCGCCGGATCCGGCAGAATGAGAGCCCCGGAAGAGGGCGGACCCGGAAGAAGGCGGAACAGGATCGTGACGACGTCCATTCAGCAGCGGATCGCCGAAGAGCTCGGCGTGCGCGAGAGCCAGGTCACCGCGGCCGTCGACCTGCTCGACGGCGGGGCGACGGTGCCGTTCATCGCCCGATACCGCAAGGAGGCCACCGGCGCGCTCGACGACGCCCAGCTGCGCACGCTGGAGGAACGGCTGCGCTACCTGCGCGAGCTGGAGGAGCGGCGGACCGCGATCCTCGAGTCGATCCGCTCGCAGGGCAAGCTCGACGAGGCCCTGGAAGCGCGGATCATGGAGGCCGACTCGAAGGCCCGGCTGGAGGACATCTACCTGCCCTTCAAGCCCAAGCGCCGCACGAAGGCCCAGATCGCCAGGGAGCTGGGGCTGGAGCCGCTGGCCGACGCGCTGCTCGCCGACCCCTCGCTCGACCCTCAGGCGACGGCCGGGACGTACGTGCGGGAGGGCGTGGCCGACGCCGCCGCCGCGCTGGAGGGCGCCAGGGCCATCCTGGTCGAGCGCTTCGCCGAGGACGCCGACCTTATCGGCGACCTGCGGGAGCGGATGTGGTCCCGGGGACGGCTGGTCTCCCAGGTGCGGGAGGACAAGCAGGAGTCCGGGGCCAAGTTCTCCGACTACTTCGACTTCTCCGAGCCCTTCACCCGGCTGCCCTCGCACCGCATCCTCGCGATGTTCCGGGGCGAGAAGGAGGAGGTGCTCACGCTCACCCTCGACCCGGAGGCCGAGGAGCCGAACGACTACGAGGCGCGGATCGCCCGGCGCTTCGCCATCGCCGACCTCGGCCGCCCCGCCGACAAGTGGCTGCTCGACACCGTGCGCTGGGCCTGGCGGACCCGCGTCCTCGTGCATCTGGGCATCGACCTGCGCACCCGGCTGTGGCAGGCGGCCGAGGAGGAGGCCGTGCGCGTGTTCGCGGCCAACCTGCGCGACCTGCTGCTGGCCGCCCCTGCCGGGGTACGGCCGACCATGGGCCTCGACCCGGGGCTGCGCACCGGTGTGAAGGTCGCGGTCGTGGACGGCACCGGCAAGGTCGTGGCGACCGAGACGATCTACCCGCACGAGCCGAAGCGGCAGTGGGACCAGTCACTCGCGGTGCTGGCCCGGCTGGCGGCCGAGCACAAGGTGGAGCTGATCGCCATCGGCAACGGCACCGCGTCGCGGGAGACCGACAAGCTCGCCGGTGAGCTGGTCAAGCACATGCCGCACCTCACCAAGATCGTGGTTTCCGAGGCCGGGGCGTCGGTGTACTCGGCGTCGGCCTACGCCTCGCAGGAGCTGCCCGGCCTCGACGTCTCGCTGCGCGGCGCGGTCTCGATCGCCCGGCGCCTGCAGGACCCGCTCGCCGAGCTGGTCAAGATCGACCCCAAGTCCATCGGCGTCGGCCAGTACCAGCACGACGTGTCCGAGGTGAAGCTGTCACGCTCACTCGACGCGGTGGTGGAGGACTGCGTGAACGCGGTGGGCGTGGACGTCAACACCGCGTCCGCCCCGCTGCTGACCCGGGTCTCCGGCATCAGCGCCGGGCTGGCGGAGAACATCGTCGCGCACCGGGACGCCAACGGGCCGTTCCGCTCCCGGACGGGGCTGAAGGACGTGCCGCGGCTCGGCCCGAAGGCGTTCGAGCAGTGTGCGGGCTTCCTGCGCATTCCGGGCGGCGACGACCCGCTCGACGCCTCCAGTGTGCACCCCGAGGCGTATCCCGTGGTGCGCCGCATCCTCGACTTCACCAAGAGCGACCTGCGTACGCTGATCGGCAACACCTCCGCGCTCCGCACGCTGAAGCCGTCGGACTTCGTCGACGACACCTTCGGCCTGCCGACCGTCACCGACATCCTCAAGGAACTGGAGAAGCCGGGCCGCGACCCCCGCCCGGCGTTCAAGACCGCCACCTTCAAGGAGGGCGTCGAGAAGCCCTCCGACCTGTCGCCCGGCATGATCCTGGAGGGCGTCGTCACCAACGTGGCCGCGTTCGGGGCGTTCGTCGACATCGGCGTGCATCAGGACGGCCTGGTCCACGTGTCCGCGATGTCGACGTCGTTCGTGAAGGACCCGCGCGAGGTGGTCAAGCCCGGCGACATCGTCCGCGTGAAGGTGCTCGACGTGGACCTCCAGCGCAAGCGCATCTCACTCACGCTGCGTCTGGAGGACGAGACCGCGGGCAACGGCCGCAGGGGCGGGCCGAACGGCGAGGCCCGCGACGACCGGCAGGGCGGCCCGCAGGGTGGCCGGCGCGGCCAGAACCAGTCCCGGCAGAACCAGTCTCGCCAGAACCAGTCTCGCCAGAACCAGGGCGGCAAGGGCGGCTCGGGCCGCGGCAACGGCCGGGGCTCGGGCGGCGCGCCGCTCGGAGGGGCCATGGCCGAGGCCCTGCGCCGGGCCGGTTTGACCGACCCCGGCTCCGGTGACCGCCGCTCCCGCTGACGGGCCTGAACGACCGTTCCCACTGACGCGTCCCCCCGTCCGCCACCGCTCGCGCCCGGCGCCCGGCTTCGGTGCGCCGGCACGCCCGGGCGATGAGCGAGGCGGCCGCCCCGGGGGTTCTGCGACAGCGGTGACCGCCTCCAGCGCCTGACCGAGGCGTGGGCCCAGGGCGGCGAGGGCTGCGCCTCCATCCCGGGCGTGTCCGTCCTCGGCGGCCCGGCGCTCCACTGGTCGTCCTACAGCTACGTCCTCATCGGAAAGCGCACCAAAGAGGTGCGGCACGCCGGCAGCCGAGATGAGGACGTGGCCACCTCTGCAGGGCTCGCCTTCGTCGGCGAGGGCCTGACCGCGGGCCGGAAGGTGACGACGGCCGGACGCAGGGTAGGCGTCCGCGAAGGCTGGAGTCTTACCAAAGCGTGGTTCGCCAGTCCCTGGACGAAGGTTGGGGTGAGAGCCGAGGGATCTCCCGGGCAGGCCGGCCCGGCCATGGCACGCGGCTCGCGCTGGGGATCACCGCCGAGAATCTGCTCGTCGATGCCGAGACGGCCGCACCGTCTACGGGAATCCAGCACCGGGGAGAGAGCCGGCTCAATGAGTGAGCGAGGGAAGAAGCGGGTGGTGGCCAGGAAGCCCGTGTCGATCGTCCTGACCGTTCTGGTGCCGGGGGCTCTGGCCCTCATGGGCATGTCCGTGATCTTCGGCGCCGGGATCGTCCACAACCTCGCGGACGTGCTCGTCTTCTCCCTGATCATGGGCGAGAGTTCGTTCGTGATCTGGTTGCTCGCCTGGCACTCGAAGATCCGGGCGACCCCCCGCAGCCTGTTCGTCGACAACTTCCTCGTCGTCCATGAGATCCCCTGGCAGCACGTCAAGGACATCGCCCTCGGGAACGGCATCTTCGTCGTCCTCGACGACGGCACCGCGATCGGCTCGCTTCAGTTCGGCGGATCCGTACTCGGCGGCATCACCGGCTACCCCACCTTCCGCCGCCCGCTGCGCCGCCTCCGGCAGGCCCTCGCCACCTACAAGGGCAACGGCGAACACGAGGCCCGTGAGAAGAAGACCTACGTCAAATTCCCCTGGATCGCCGCCCTGGCCTGGTTCCTCCTCTATGCCATCCCGTCGTTCCTCCAGCTCTGAGGAATCCGTTCCGGCAGCGGGCGCATGAGGCAGCACTCGTAGTCCGTGTCGCTCTTGTGACGAGTGGCCGGACCGGGGTGAAGGTGTGGTCCGTCATGGTGTCATCGGCGTTCGGGCCGTCGACACCGCGGGGCAGGGTCGCGGGGCAGGGTCGCGGCGAAGTGGGCGGCCTGGGATCCGGCCGGCAGCCGCAGGCGGATCTCGGACCGCTGTGGGAAGACCATCGTGAATCCCATGTACGTCGACCGGGCGTCGGGGCAGTCCCGAGGGCCCGCGTCCGCCGGCGACGGAAAATGCCCCGCGAGGCAATGGACGCGGGGCACAGGGCTGATCAGGAACGATGGCCGGTCATTCAGTCACTGCTGCTGTTGTTGCTGCTGCTGACCACCGCCACCCTGCTGTTGCTGCTGTTGTTGCTGCTGATGACGTCTGCGCCTCTCTTGCTGCTGCTGTTGCTGTTGTTGCTGCTGGCCTCCGAAGCCCTGCTGCTGCTGTTGCTGCTGTTGCTGCTGCCGATGACGTCTGCGCCTCTCTTGCTGCTGCTGTTGCTGTTGTTGCTGCTGGCCTCCGAAGCCCTGCTGCTGCTGTTGCTGCTGTTGCTGCTGCTCCCGCCGGTGGTGACGGTGATGGTGCCTGCCGCGGCATCTGCCTCCCGGGCAGTCCCCCGTGGTCGACGGCCGGATGACCTGCTCGGTCGTGCCGGCGGCGTTGGCGGGCTGCGTCTGGATCGCGACAGGGGCGACGAGGGCCGAAGCCGTCATGACGGCAGCAGCCAATGCTTCTTTGAACATGGGTATCCCTCCGTCGGCTCCGTGTTGAGAAAGCGGACGACATCCGAATTCACGGAGCTCGAATCGATCCATCGAACCTTGGATCTGGACCCTGATTCTCACGCTAGAGGCAGCAAACGCCCCAGTCGCCCATCAGGGGGCAAATAAGCATTTTTGGCATCGAAAGTATATGGGCCCGGGAACGCCGCGATTTCGGCCTCCACTCGAACGGACCGGCGATTGCGGCTTTGCCGTAACCCGGAGGGAATTCCCCCTGATTTGGGATTCCCATTGTTGCTTCGGGGGTCTCGGGCGTTCTCACGACCGCCCCGGCATCGCCCGTGATTGCGGCCCTCCGCGTGCTCAGCGAGCCGCGCCAGGGCCGACGGCCGTCGTGAGCAGATCCTCCAGGACGACGGCGAGGGCGGCGACCCCGGCGAGGCAGTCGGCCTCCTCGGCGTGCTCGTACGGCGAGTGCGAGACCCCCGTGGGATTGCGCACGAACAGCATGGCCGCCGGGACCACGCCGGCGAGGATGCCCGCGTCGTGCCCGGCCCCGGTGGGCAGCACCGGCGCACCGCCGAGGACGCGCGCGACACGGTCGCGCAGGGCCACGTCGAAGTCCACGACCGCCGTGTAGGACTCCCGGGTCACCTCGGCCCCCTCGGCGGCCCGCGCCGTCTCCTCGACGAGCCTGTCGAGCAGGGCGGCTTCCGGCGCCCGGCAGTCGAGCCAGGCGCTCACCAGCGACGCGATGGCGTTGGTGCCGTTGGGCTCGACCCTGACCCTGCCGAAGGTGGCCAGGGCCCCCAGGCGCTCGGCGCCCGCCCGAGCGGCCAGCACGGCCGCCGCGTAGGCCGGCATGGGATCGCGCCGGTCCTCCAGCCGGGTGGTGCCGGCGTGGTTGGCCTCGCCACGGAAGTCGAAGCGCCAGCGGCCGTGCGGCCAGATCGCGGAGGCGACGCCGACCGGATGCGGTGTGGCGGCGAGATGGCGGCCCTGCTCCACGTGCAGTTCCACGAAAACGCCGATCCGCGCGAGGCGCTCGTCGTCGCGCCCAGCGGTTTCCGGGTCGCATCCCGCCCGTTCCATCGCCGCGGCCAGGGTGGCGCCGTCGGCGTCGCGCAGCTCCCGCGCCGCCTCCGCCCCGACCGCGCCGGTCATCAGCCGCGATCCCAGGCAGGCCAGGCCGAACCTGGCGCCCTCCTCCTCGGCGAAGTTAACCACCGCGAGCGGCCGCTCCGGGCGCACGCCCCGGGCCCGCAGGGCGTCGAGCGCGGCGAACGCCCCCGCCACGCCCAGCGGGCCGTCGTACGCCCCGCCGTCGGGCACCGAGTCCAGGTGGGATCCGGTCACCACGGCGTCGCCGGCCGCGGGGTCGCCCATCCAGGCCCACTGGTTGCCGTTGCGGTCGGTCTCGTACGTCAAGCCTCTCTCGCGAGCCTGCCCGGCGAACCAGGCCCGGCACTGCGCGTCGGCCGCCGTCCAGGCGTGCCTGCGGTATCCGCCCGTCGCGTCGCACCGCCCAACCGGGAGCAGGTCGCGCCACATCCGGCGGAAGCCGTCCGCGACCTCCTCCGGCAGGGCCCGCGCCCCCTCAGCCATCGGTGTCCGAGCCGCGCTCCCCCGCCCCGGCCATCGGAACGCGTACGCCTCGCTCACCGGCGACCTCGGCGGCCCGGTCGTAGCCCGCGTCCACGTGCCGGATCACGCCCATGCCGGGGTCGTTGGTCAGCACCCGGCGGATCTTCTCCCCCGCGAGCGGCGTGCCGTCGGCGACGGTGACCTGTCCCGCGTGGATGGAACGGCCGATGCCGACCCCGCCGCCGTGGTGGATCGACACCCAGGACGCACCGGAGGCGACGTTGACCATGGCGTTGAGCAGCGGCCAGTCGGCGATCGCGTCGGATCCGTCCAGCATGCCCTCGGTCTCCCGGTAGGGCGAGGCCACCGAGCCGCAGTCGAGATGGTCACGGCCGATCACGATGGGAGCGGAGATCGCCCCGGAGGCGACGAGGTCGTTGAACCGCTCGCCGGCCCGGTCGCGCTCGCCGTACCCGAGCCAGCAGATCCGCGCGGGCAGGCCCTGGAACCGCACCCGCTCCCCCGCCATCCTGATCCACCGGGCCAGCGGCTCGTTGTCCGGAAAGAGATCGAGGATCGCCCGGTCGGTCGTCGCGATGTCGGCCGGGTCGCCGGACAGCGCCGCCCACCGGAACGGGCCCTTCCCCTCGCAGAACAGCGGCCGGATGTAGGCCGGCACGAACCCGGGGAAGTCGAACGCCCGGGCGTACCCGGCGAGGCTCGCCTCGCCCCTGATCGAGTTGCCGTAGTCGAACACCTCCGCGCCCGCGTCCCGGAAGCCGACCATCGCCTCGACGTGCCGGGCCATGGACTCACGGGCCCGGCGGGTGAAGCCCTCGGGGTCCTCGCGCGCCAGCGCGGCCATGTCCTCGAACGCGACGCCGAGCGGCAGGTACGCCAGCGGGTCGTGCGCGCTCGTCTGGTCGGTCACGACGTCGATCTCCGCGCCCCCGGCGAGCAGGGCGGGCACGGCCTCGGCGGCGTTGGCCACCACCCCGATCGACAGCGGGCGGCGCGCGTCCCTGGCCTCGTACGCCAGGCGCAGCGCCTCGTCCAGGCTCTCGGCCCGGACGTCCAGATAGCGGTGACCGATGCGGCGATCGACGCTGCGCGGGTCGCAGTCGACGCAGATCGCCACGCCGCCGTTCATCGTGACCGCGAGCGGCTGCGCTCCGCCCATGCCGCCGAGCCCGGCGGTGAGCGTGATCGTCCCGGCGAGGCTGCCGCCGAACCGCTTGGCCGCGACCGCCGCGAACGTCTCGTACGTCCCCTGCAGGATGCCCTGGGTGCCGATGTAGATCCACGAACCGGCCGTCATCTGGCCGTACATCGTGAGCCCGAGCCGCTCCAGCCGCCGGAACTCCGGCCACGTCGCCCAGTCGCCCACGAGGTTGGAGTTGGCGATGAGCACCCGGGGAGCCCATTCGTGGGTGGTCATCACGCCGACCGGGCGGCCCGACTGCACCAGCAGCGTCTCGTCGCCCCGCAGCGTGGCGAGCTCGCGCACGATGGCGTCGTACGACGGCCAGTCGCGGGCCGCCTTACCGCTGCCGCCGTAGACGACGAGCCGTTCCGGATGCTCGGCGACCTCGGGGTCGAGGTTGTTCATCAACATGCGCAGGGCGGCCTCCTGCGGCCAGCCGCGCGTGTTCAGCGTGCCGCCGCGCGGAGCCCGGACAGGAGCCCGAACGTCCGAAGCACGAGCGTCCCGAGCACGGCCGCCTGGAGCACGGGCGCCGGGGACGCTGCCACCATCGTCAGCCACGGGTCCTCCTTCCGACAGTGCCGCGCACGAATTCATTCATCGTCGGTGAATGAATAGATTCAGTCAATGAGGAACACCCCGCGGGCGGCGGCCGACGCCTCGAACGCCTCCAGACGGGCCTGCGCTCCGGGCAGCTCGTCACACATGGCCTCCAGCAGCACCCGGCCCAGCATCATCGGCGCGCACGCCGTGTCGAACACCAGGTGCGTGCCCACGGCGGCCGCGAGGAGAACGTCCGACAACCCGGCGAGGGACGGCACGCGCCTGTCCGCGACCGTGACGACGCTCAGGCCGGCCGTCCGGGCGGACCGGAGGGCGTCCCCCAGTTCGGCCGGGTAGCGGGGCAGGGCGAAGCACAGCAGGGCCGTCGCCCCGGCCGCCGCGGCCTGCTCGACCCGGTCGGCGAGAAGGGATCCCGCCTCCTGCAGAAGCCGTACGTCGGGGTGGACCTTCGCGGCGAAGTAGGCGAACCCGGCGGCCTGCGCCGCGCCGGCCCGCAGGCCCAGCACGAGGAGCGGCCGCGAGGCGGCGAGCAGACGGGCGGCCGCGGCAACGGGTCCGGGGTCGTCCAGCGATCGGGCGAGGGCGCGCAGGTTGTCGATCTCCGCCAGCACGGCCCGCCGGTATCCCTCGCCCGGGCCCTTCCCCCGGGCCACGTCCCGGTTCGGCGCCGCGGACGCCGCGTCCGCGTAACCGTCCGGTCGCGGCGACGGCCGATCCGAGCTCCCTGAGCCCCCTGAGCCCCCCGAGCCCCCGGAGCCCCCGGAGCCCCCGGAGCCCCCCGAGCCCCCCGAGCCCCCCGAGCCCACCAAGCCCCTCATGTCCCTTGAGTCCCTCGAGTCCCCTGAGAGGGCACGGAGCGGCTTCGCGGGGCCCGGCCGCGGGTCCCCGGCCCGCCCGGTCGCGCCACCGCCGGGCGGTACGCCCAGCTCTCGGAACCTTCGCCGCAGGGCCGGGTACCCGTCGTAACCCAGCGCCATCGCGAAGCGGGTCACCGACGGCTGGCTGACCCCGGCCAGCTCGGCCACTTCGATGCTCGACAGGAACGGCGCCTCGGCGGCGTGCTGCGCCAGGCAGTGGGCGATCCTGCGCTGCACAGGCGTCAGCCGGCGCCCCTCGAACAGCCGCAGCAGCCGCGACGCGGCGTCGCCGTCGTCGCCGCGACCGTCGCGGTCCTCGCCGTCGTCCGCGTTGTGGCCGGTGTTCATCGTCCCCCCATGCCTCGGCCCGTCCGCGCCGGACCGGTCGGCCTGCATACTTTCATTCACCACGCAGTCTCCGGCGAGGCGTCGTCCACAGGCAAGCACCGTCTGCGCGCACCGGCCCGGGGATTGCCTAGGCTGATCGGCAGAATCCAGCAAGGGAGATTTCCGTCGATGACCGGTGGATTGAGAAATGGTGACCTGGGCCGTCGCGTGGGGCTCGTCGCGGGAGCGGCCGCCCTGGCGGCGGCGGTGTGGGTGCTGCGGGACGTCCCCGCCGCGCTGGGCGCGCGGCCGTCGGGCGAGCGGGCACTGCGGGTGCGGCGCTCCAAACAGTTCCGCGACGGCGCGTTCCGCAACACGACGCCCAGCCCCGTCCTCCCTCCGGGGACCAGGCAGCAGGTCGCCCGCGAGTTCCTCAGCCGGACACAGCGCAAGCCCCGCCTCCCCGTGCCCCTGATGACCCCCGGCCCCTCCCAGGGCGGCGACCTCGACGCCGTCTGGTACGGCCACTCCTCCGCCCTGATCGAGATCGAGGGCCGGCGGGTGCTGCTCGACCCGGTGTGGAGTGATCGCTGCTCCCCGGCGTCGTTCACCGGGCCGCGCCGCCTGCACCCCCCGCCGGTGCCGCTGTACGAGCTGCCCGAGCTCGACGCGATCGTCATCTCGCACGACCACTACGACCACCTCGACATGGACACCGTGCGACTGCTGGTCCGCACGCAGTCCGCGCCGTTCCTGGTGCCGCTCGGAGTCGGCGCCCATCTCGAGCGCTGGCGGGTGCCCGCGTCCCGGATCATCGAGCTGGACTGGAACGAGGAGGCCACGGTGTCCGGCCTCCGGTTCGTGGCGACTCCCGGCCGTCACTTCTCCGGCCGCGCGTTCCGCCGGGACCAGACCCTGTGGGCCTCCTGGGTCGTCGCGGGCGAGCGCAGGCGGGTCTTCTACAGCGGTGACTCCGGCTACTTTGACGGATACGCCGCGATCGGCGAGGAGTATGGGCCGTTCGACCTGTCCGTGATCCAGATCGGCGCCTACAGCAAGGGCTGGCCGGACATCCACATGACGCCCGAGGAGGCGGTCCTCACCCACCTCGACCTGCGCGCCGGGGTGCTGCTGCCGGTGCATTGGGGCACGTTCTCGCTCGCCCCGCACGCCTGGAACGACCCGATCGACCAGCTGTGGCGGGAGGCGAAGGCCCGCGACGTGCGGCTCGTCGTACCGCGCCCGGGCGAGCGCGTCACGGTCGACGACCCCCCGCCGGTGGACGGCTGGTGGCAAACGATCATGTAGTGGAGCCGATCCGCGCCGGCCGGTCAGTTCATCTCGGCCGTGCCGGCGGGCATGCCCGCCGGATGGCGCAACGCGTCGGCGCGGGTCGGATACATGGTGAGCCGCGCGGTGAGGCCGAGCAGCGAGAACAGGTGAAGCATGTGCGGGCTCATCCCGCAGACGGCGCCGTCTCCGTCCTTCGGCGGGGTGCGGACGCAGGCGTCGATGAGCACCCGCAGGCCTGCGCTGTCGATGAACCGCAGACTCTCCAGGTCGAACAGGAGGCGCGTCGCGGGGCGGGCCAGCAGGGGGGCGACCTGCTCACGCAGCGTGGAGACCGTGAGCACGTCGAGCTCGCCGCTGAGGGTGATGAGGGTGAAGGGGGGCGACTGCGCCACCGACACCTGGAAATCATGCAAGGGTCCCACCTCCGGTGGTGAGATGACCCACCCGGAACTCCTTCCGGACGCGCCCATATTACGCATAACGGGCGATTAATCCCATATATGTGACAGAAAGTCTCTTCAGGTTTCACTCGGGTCCCACGGGTAGTCGCGATCCATGGGCATACGAGCAACTGCGGTCGTCTGCCTCGCGGCCACCGCACTGGTCTCCACGGGGTGCGCCTCCCTGGACGACGCGGCGGTCACCACGACCGCGGAGCGGTTCCTGTCCGCGGCCGGGCAGGGCCAGGGAGGGCAGGCATGCCTGCTCCTGGCGCCCAGGGCCGCGGAGTCCCTGGACGACTGCGACAAACAGATCGTGTCGGTCGGGCTGCGGGTGGGCGCGGTGCGCGGCGTCGACATCTGGGGCGACGAGGCGCGCGTGCGGGTGGACGGCGACACGATCTTCCTGCACCGGTTCCCCGACGGCTGGCGGGTGCGGGCCGCGGGCTGCGAATCCCGCCCGGATCAGTCGTACACACAGCAGCCGTACGACTGCGAGGTGAGCACGTGAACGGCGCGCGCACGCTCTACGCGGTGCTACTGGTCACGATCGCGCTGGGCCTCGCGTACGTGATCGTCATCGGGCTCGCTCGGAGGTAGCGGCGGTGAAGCGTCTGATCAGGGACAACGCGCTCGCGTTGTGCTTCCTGCTGCTGTTCCTGCTGAGCCTGGCCGGGCAGTCGGTCGCGGGCGCGGCGGCGTTCAACGAGGAGCAGGTGGCCGGCGGCGGCTCCCCCGTCACCTGGGCCGAGTACGTCACCTCGTCGAGTTTCGCCGTGGACGTGGCGGAGAACTGGCAGTCGGAGTATCTGCAGTTCTTCCTCTACATCCTCATCACCGTCTGGCTGGTCCAGCGCGGCTCGCCGGAGTCGAAGAAGCGGGGCGAGCAGGGCCTGGAGTCCGACGCCGAGCAGAAGGTCGGCCGCCACGCCGAGCCCGGCTCCCCCGCCTGGGCGGCGGCGGACGGCTGGCGGCGGACGGTCTTCAGCCATTCCCTGGGCATCGTGATGGGCGTGCTCTTCCTGCTGTCCTGGCTGGCCCAGTCCGTCGCCGGGCTGGCGGCCTACAACAACGAGCAGCTCGCCCGGCTGGAAGATCCGGTCAGCTGGATCGGCTATGTGACCTCGCCCGACTTCTGGAACCGCACCCTGCAGAACTGGCAGTCGGAGTTCCTGGCGGTCGCCTCCATGGTCCTGCTGGCGATCTTCCTGCGCGAGCGGGGCTCACCACAGTCGAAGAAGGTCGGCGACCCGCACGTCGAGACGGCCTCCACCGGCTGACAGACTTCACGCCACCGGTGACAATCCCGGTCAAAGCTCCGAATGTCCGCGTTTGTCGCATTCCACGATTTGGGTACGCCCAGCGCCAATCGTGGGGAGGAGCACCGAGATGACGTTCAACCCGCTGCAGGAGCGGGGAATCCCGCTGGATCGGCAGCTGCGCAACTGGCGCGAGCTGAATGTCACGCCGATCGATCCCGACCGCGCCGATCCCTACACCCGGTGCCGGATCATCACGATGAACGGGATCGAGATCGAAGCGATCATGTTCAGCCACCATTTCGCCAGGCGCTGCCCGGACCTGGAGGTGCGGCAGCGCCTGGCGGAGGTGCGCTACATCGAGGCCCAGCAGCAGAAGGCGGTCAACTGGCTGCTGCCGGGGCTGGCCTCGGTGCTGGAGACGACCCTCGCCTACGAGCAGGTGGCGGTGGATCTGACCGCCTGGGTGGCCCGGATGGAGCCCGACCCCTATCTCAAGCAGGCCTACCAGTTCGGCGTGCTGGAGGACTTCGATCACCTGTACCGGTACGCGAACCTGTACGAGATGATCGAGCACCGCAAGGCCGAGAAGATCGTCGACCGGCTGACCGAGGTGATGCCTGGCCGGCCGACGACGATGCACCACCGCCACCCGGCCGACAACGTCCGCGAGCACTACAACCGGGAGACGACGCAGGCGATCTCCAAGCTTCACGCGTTGACCATCATGTCCGCCGAACAGCAGACGATGAACTTCTACATGAACGTCGGCCCGATGTACATGGAGCCCATCGCGCGGCAGCTCTACCAGGAAATCGGGCTGATCGAGGAAGAGCACGTCACCCACTACGAGTCGCTGCTCGATCCGGGCGAGTCGTGGTGGGAGCAATGGCTCAATCACGAGTACAACGAGTGCTACCTGTACCACTCGTTCATGGAGACCGAATCCGACCCGAGGATCAGGGCGATCTGGGAGCTGCATCTGAACATGGAGCTGGAGCACCTGCGAATCGCCGCGGACCTGTTCCGCCAGCACGACGGGCGCGATCCGGAGCAGTTGGTGGCCCGGGAGTTGCCGAAGCCCGTGACGTTCGAGCCGAACAAGGAGTACCTGCGCGAGCTGATCGCCACACAGATCGACTACACGACCCTCGGGACGGGGTACGTCCAGGAGGCCCACGAGCGCTTCCAGCGCTGGCAGGAGCAGCTCATGGGCGGGGAGGAACCGCCCAGCGAGCGCATCATCGACGAGAACCGCGCCAAGTCGGGCGACGACTACCGCCTGGAGACCGAGGGCACCCACCCCCTGTACAGCCTGCGCACCCACTGAGGCGGCGTCCCGGCCCGGATCCGCGCCTACGGACCGGGCCGGGGGCACGCCCTATCGGCGGCGCAGCGCCTGGCGGATGAGGTCGCGCGCCCTGTCCATGATCGCCGCGGGCGGGCCCAGCAGCAGGTTTCGCGTCATCGACTCCACGCCGGGATGCGGACGGGTCGGGGCCATCGCCTCGGCGGCCCGCACCCCGAGGGCCATCGCCCGCCGCTCCGCCGCCGTCGTCTCGGCCCGGAGCTTGGTGAACTCGTAACGCTCCTCGGCCCGGGCGTGCGTGAGCACGGCGATCCGCAGCCTGTCCAGCTCGGGCATGAAGCCGGGGTGCTCCGGGCCCATCTCGTCCAGCCTGCTGAGGATCTCCTTGGCCTCGCGCTCCTCCTCGAGCCGGTCGGCCACCACTCCCGCTCCCCCGTCCACCCGCAGCCGCGTGTAGGGGTGCACGATCTCCTCCTCCGCCGTCTCGTGGACGGCCAGCATCCGCAGCAGCCGCCGGAACGGCTCACGGCGCTCACCCGGCGGGGCGTGCTCCACCTCGTCGAACATGTCCCTGATCATCGCGTGCTGATGGACGAGCAGGTCGACGACGTCGGCTTCCTTCATCAGTTCGGGTACCGGGTGCTGCACGTCGGTCATGTCCCTCTCCCCTCGGATACGGGCGCCCGGCCTCCCCGCGGAAGGCCGGGCGCCCGGCGAAACAGGACCACGGTCGAGCGTGACCGCACATGGCGGACACCCGGCTATCTACCCCTGACGTGCGGTGATCAGCAGCCGATCGGGCTTGATCCCAGCGCCACGTCGTCGTACCAGATCGTGTCCGAGTCGCCGCCGTAGCTCTCCCAGCCCAGGCGGAACGTCGTGGGCCGCGGCGAGGTGGAATGGCGCAGCCACTGCGCGTCCACGTCGGTGGTCGGCGTGCCGTCCACCCTCAGGCCGGCGATCTCCTGGTCGTCCAGGTACGTACGCATGGCCTGCTGCGTGGTGTCGATCTGGAAGCGCAGGCACACCCAGCGGTTGACGGGCAGCGGGGTGCTCAGCGCGACCCCGTTGGGGCTCTGCTCGGGCAGCGTGGCGTCGTCGGACTCCCGGTTCCACTGGAGAGCGCCGTTCTGGCCGCCGATCCGCAGGTCCTTGCCACCGTCCCTGGAGTCCGACATGGTGATCATCGCGACGTGGCCCGCCGGGAGCGCGGTCGTGTGCCGCACCCACATGCGCCCGTACACCACGGGCGAGATGGAGGAGACGTTCTTGGTCGTCGCGGCGAAGATGTGGTTGCAGTAGTTACCGCCGCCGTTGATCTTCAGCGACTTGCCGCCGCTGTGCACGGTGCTGGAGTCGATGGTGGCGGTGCCGGTGCCCGAACAGTTCGGGGTGGTCACCTGCCACTCCCCCGACGGCGTGCCCGACTGGTCCTCGAAGCCGGAGCAGACGACCAGTCCGTTGCCCGAGCAGCCGGACGGCGAGGGCGTCACCGAAGGACTGGGCGAGGGCGACGGGGACGGCGAGGGAGACGGCGAAGGAGACGGGGACGGGGACGGCGAGTGGTCGACGGTCGGGGACGGCGTCGGCGAGGGTGAAGGAGACGGCGACGGCGAGTGGTCCACGAACGAGGGAGACGGAGAAGGCGACGGCGAGGAGGATACGCCGCCGCACGGCACGCCGTTCAGCGACCAGTCGGACGGCGTCGTGAGGCTGCCCGACCAGGTGCCCTGGAAGCCGAAGTCGGTGGTGCCCCCCGTGGTGAGCGAGCCGTTGTAGCCGACGTTGACCGCGGTCACGGTCGTGCCCGACTGGCTGACCTGAGCGCTCCAGGCGTTGGTGATCTGCTGGCCGGTGCCCGCCGTCCAGCGCAGCGTCCATCCGCTGACCGCCGCGCCGAGGTTGGTCAGCCGCACCGACGCGGTGAAGCCGCCCGGCCACTGGTTGGTCGTGTAGTCCACCTTGCACACGGGTGCCGCGGAGGCGCTGCCGGGCACCAGCACGACCACGAGGCCGGCGACCAGCGCGGCCAGGGCCGCGACCAGACGCGCCGCCGGAGAGCCCGGCAGGCCGCGGGCGGCGGGGCGGAGCCATCGGACGGGACGGAACTGCTTCATGCGTACCTCGTTTTCTGCGCATCTGCTCGTTGGCACGCCGCCCGGCACGCGCCGCGCTCCCGCACCGGGCACGGGCGGTCGATCCCGCTCGGACCGCGGCAGGGGGACGGCTCCCTCCTGCGCGTACGGCGGCAGTGACGACACCGGGGACGCCACCGGAGACGACGCCCGGGACGACGGCGGAACGTGCGGTGGGACGACGGTGGGCCGCGCATGAGCCGACCGGCCGGCGACGCGCGCCCGGGTCGCGACGCTGCGGCCCCGGACGCAGATGTTTTCTCCGCGTGGCGGAGCCGGTCAACGGAGGCCGCCGGTCCCCGGCCGGCCCGCCCGCCCGGTGACGCCCCCCGGCGCAGCTCACGGGCACCGCGGCGGCCGGCAACGGCCGGGCGCGGCCACGGGACGAACTGAATCTTTCACCATGCGCACCCGCGTGAGGGCCGCGGTGGCCGGCCGAAGCCCGCACCGTGCACGGCCTGTCGCGCCCCGACCGGTGCCCGCGGGCGCCGGCTCTCGTAGTCTTCGCACTGACACGCACGAACGCAAAGGACATCCCCCATGGCAGATGCAGGGTCCTGGGTCGTCGTCGGGCTCGACAACGGCGGCACGAGCAACAACGCGACCGTTCTCGACGCCTCCGGGCGGTTCCTCGTGGACCGGATGGTCGAGACCCCGAGCCTCGTACGGGAGGGTCCCGAGGTCGCGGTCGAGCAGCTCCTGGTCGCCCTCGACGACGTGCTGGAGCTCACCGGCACGCCGCGCTCGACCGTGCGCGCGGTGGGCCTCGACACCCCCGGCCCGGCCAGCGCCGACGGCGTGATCTCCTCGAAGGGCGCGACGAACTTCGTCGATCCCGGCTGGTTCGGCTTCGACTTCCGGGGGGCGCTGGAGGCCCGGCTGGGGGTGCCCGTGGTCTACAACAACGACGGCAACGCCGCCGCCCTCTACTCCCACCACGTACGCTTCGGGCCGGACGCCTGGCAGCACTCGTCGATCTCGGCGATCGTCGGCACCGGTCTCGGCGGCGGCGTCGTCCAGTCGGGGCACGTGGTGAAGGGCGCCGCCGGGATGGCCGGCGAGCTGGGGCACGTCCACATCCCCCTGCAGGGCCTGCTGGAGGAGGACCAGCCGCTGCCCGAGTGCAACTGCGGCTTCGTCGGGGACGCCGAGAGCGTCGCCTCGCTGACCGGCATCGAGAAGAACCTGCTGCCCTACTGGCTGACCCGCTTCCCCGGCCACGAGCTTCACGAGGTCGAGCCCGCAGGGAAGGCCGCCAAGCTGCTGCGCGGCTACGCCGAGAACGGCGATCCGCTCGCGCTCAAGGTCTTCGAGCAGCAGGCGATGGCCATCGGCAGGCTGTTCACCATCGCGGCCAACTTCACCGACCCGGACGCGTACTTCCTGGGCGGCGGGGTGGTCGAGGCGGCCCCGCACTTCCGCGAGTGGTTCCTGGAGAAGGTCCGCGAGCACACCCTGCTGCGCGAGGAGCAGCGGCGGGTGACCACGGTGACGCTGGTCGAGGACCTCGACATGGCCGGCGCCCGGGGCGCGGCGCTCGCCGCCCTCGCCGAGATCGTCGGCCGCTGACACCTGTTCACGCCCGGACCCGGCCGCGGCGTGTGGTCTGGACGGATCACACGCCCGGCCGGGGCTCCGTGAACGGAACGTCCAGAGCAGGTTGCGACTTCCACACAGAACGGCACGATGCGGACTCGTGAACAACACAGACCTGCTCAGCGGCCGCCGCTTCGTCATGATCAGTTCGACGGCCAGCGCGGTGAACGCCGACGCGCCCACGGAGTTCGCGTACGAGGAGTCGGGCGGCGTGATCTGGGGGCACTACACGGGCGACACCGTCGTCCACGGCCGGTTCGTGGGCACGCGGGACGGGGACAGCATCGAGATCTCCTACGTCCACCTGCTGAAGACCGGCGAGCGCGCGAGCGGCCGCAGCACCAGCCGCATCGAGACGGCCCCGGACGGCCGGCTGCGCCTGGTGGAGGAGTTCCAGTTCGAGGGCGACGACACCACCCACGTCAGCGTCTGCGCCGAAGTGGGCTCATGATCCGTCCCCTCTGATTCCCCTCCAGGTCGCGTCTACGTCGCGTCGCGCAGCGCGGCGCGGCCCTCGGCCGCCCCGACGAACCGCATCTTGCCGAGCGGCAGCCCCTGCCCGTTCCCCTGCGCCTGCCCCTGGCCTTGCCCCTGTCCCTGGCCCTGCTCGGGCTCGGACGAGGAGGCGGGGGCGGGCCGCCGCGGGACGCCGCGCCCCCGGTCCCGCTCCCTGTCGCTCGGCAGCACGTACGGCCGCCTGAGCACCTCGTCGAGGATGAACACGGTCTCGGTCGCCTTGACGGCCGGGATGTTGGCCAGGCGTTCTGTGACCATCGCGTGCACCTCGGCCACGTCGGCCACCCTGACCTGGATCATCGCGTCGTGCTGCCCGGTGGTGATGGCGCAGTACTCCACTTCCGGCATCTGGGCGAGCTGTGCCCGGAACTGCCGCCACATCTGCTGCCGCACGGTCACGAAGATCAGCGCGACGATGCCGAGGCCGGCCCGCTGGTGGTCGATCTCGGCGGTGAAGCGCCTGATGACGCCGTCGGCGCGCAGCGCCTCGAAGCGCGTGTAGGCGCTGGCCCGGGAGATCCCCACCCGCTCGGCGAGGGCGGACACCGAGATGCGCCCGTTCTCCCTGAGCACCTCGAGGATCTTCAGGTGGGTGGCGTCCAGCTCCAGGCCGATGCCGATCCGTCCAGTGGGCCCGCCCCCGGACCCGGAGTTGCCTGACATTTCGGTCACTGGTTGTACCTCCGCGGGAGATTCGTCTCGGCTTGGCCGCATGAGCTGGACTTTCTGCCGCACAATCCTGGACGATCGGCGACCAAACGTCCATACGGCCAAGAGTTGGCCTGTTTTCGGAGGACACATAATGACGACCCGTTCGTGGCAGGTGAGGGCCGGCCTGCTCCCGGTTGTGCTCACCGGCGCCCTCGCCCTCGCGGCCTGCTCCGGCGGCGGCTCGTCCAGCAGCACCCAGAGCGGCGCCGCGGGCAAGACGCTCGTGATCGACACCTCGTTCGACCTCAAGACGGCGGACCCCGGGCGGACCTATGAGCCGACCGGCCTGATCGTCGACAAGGCGACCTACGACACGCTTCTCACGTTCGAGGGCTCCGACGTCACCAAGCCGGTGCCGTCGCTCGCCGAGTCGTACGAGCTGTCGCCCGACGGCAAGGAGCTCACGCTCAAGCTGCGGCAGGGCGCCACGTTCGGCGACGGCACCCCGGTGACGGCCGACGACGTGGTGTTCTCCCTCACCCGCGTGCGCGACATGAAGGGCACGCCGTCCTTCCTGCTGGACGGCGTGGAGATCGCCAAGACCGACGACACGACCGTCACGCTGACGTCGAAGACCCCCAACCCGGCGCTGCCGTACATCCTGCCGAACCCGGCCCTCGGCATCCTCAACTCGAAGGTGGCCAAGGAGCACGGCGCGACGAACGACCCCAACGACAAGGCCGAGCAGTACCTGAACTCCGCCTCGGCCGGCTCGGGTCCGTACACGATCGAGTCGTTCGACGTGAGCAGCCAGGTCGTGCTGAAGGCGAACGCGAAGTACTGGGGCGCGAAGAAGCCGTACTACGACAAGGTGGTCATCCGCAACGTCGAGTCGGCCACGCAGAAGCTCAACGTGCAGCGCGGCGACAGCCAGGTGGCGCTGAACCTGTCCGGCGACCAGGTGGCCGGCATCTCCGGCGGTCTGCAGGTCAAGCGGACCGCCTCGGCGTACGTGTTCTTCCTGCTCGCCAACCAGGACCAGAGCGTCAGCAAGATCACGACGAACCCCAAGTTCGTCGAGGCGGTGCGCAAGGGCATCGACTACCAGGGCCTGCTCGAGCTGGCCGGCGAGGGCTCGACACAGGCGTCGGGCATCATCCCGTCGATGTTCCTCGGCGCGCTCCCGCCCGACCAGGCGGCCACGCGCGACGTCGAGGGCGCCAAGGCGGCGCTCAAGGAGAGCGGCGTGGCCGACCCCACGGTCAAGCTGGAGTACCCCAGCGAGCTGACCGTGAACGGCCTGTCCTTCCAGCCGCTGGCCGAGCGGATCCAGGCCAACCTCAAGGAGGTCGGCATCACGGTCGAGCTGACCCCCGCGCCGGTCACCACCGCCCTGGACAACTACCGCAACGGCAAGGAGGAGCTGGGCCTGTGGTACTGGGGCCCCGACTTCCCCGACCCCAGCAACTACCTGTCGTTCGCCCCGGGCAAGCTGGTCGGGCTGCGGTCCGGATGGAAGGCGGGCGCGGACAAGGACGTCGAGGCCGCGGCCGACAAGGCCGGCGCCGCGGTGACCGACGACGACCGCAAGCAGGCGTTCACCGACTTCCAGCAGAAGCTCAACGCGACCGGTCCGTTCATGCCGCTGATCCAGCCGGGCCAGAACATCGTGACGGCGGCGTCCGTCACCGGCGTGGAGTACCACCCCGTGTGGACGATCAATGTCGCCGACCTCGGCGCCAAGTAGGCGCCGTACGGGGAGCCGGGCGGTGCGCAGCCCGTTCGCCCGGTTCCTCGTACGGCGTGTCGTCACGGCGCTGCTGCTGGCGGTGGGGATCACGCTGGTCACCTTCGTGCTCACCAACCTGGTGCCGGGCGATCCCGCGGCGGCCAACCTCGGCCAGCGGGCGCTCGGCGACCCGGCGATCGTGGCCCAGTGGCGCAGCGACCACGGCCTCGACCGGCCGCTGCCGCAGCAGTACCTGATGCACCTGGCAGGGCTGCTGCACGGCGACCTCGGGACGAGCCAGCAGAGCCACCGCCCGGTGCTCGACGACCTCGCCCAGTCCGTGCCGGCGACGCTGGAGCTGGCCGGGGCCGCCATCCTCGTCTCGCTGGTCCTCGGCGTCGGATTCGGGGTGGTCGCGGCGCTGCGCCGGGACCGCTTCGCGGACCACGTGCTGCGGGTGCTGAGCCTGATCGGCATCTCGGTGCCGACGTTCTGGCTCGCGCTGGTGGCGTTCTACGTGTTCTTCTTCCGGCTGCAGGTCACCCCGGGCAGCGGCCGCATCGATCCCGGGATGACCCCGCCCCCGCAGGTCACCGGCCTCTACACGGTCGACGCCCTGCTGTCGGGCCGGTGGGAGGTGTTCTCCTCGGCCGTCGGCCACCTGGCCGCTCCGGCGCTCGTGCTGGCCCTCTACACGATCGGCCTGCTGACGCGGTTCACCCGCTCGGCGGTGCTGGAGGTGCTCGGGCAGGACTACGTCCGCGCCGCCCGCGCCAAGGGCCTGCCCGGCCGGGTGGTGCTGTTCCGGTACGTCCTGCGCCCGGCCCTGGTGCCGATCATCACGGTGGCCGGTCTGGCGTTCGGCAGCCTGCTGTCCGGCACCGTGCTGGTGGAGGCGGTCTTCGCCTGGCCGGGCGTCGGCCAGTACGCCTACAAGAGCGCCACCACCCTCGACCTGCCCGCCGTCATGGGCGTCGGTCTCGTGGTGGGCGTGGTCTACCTCGTCATCAACCTGGTCGTCGACGTCCTGTACGGCGTCATCGACCCGAGGGTGAGGGTCTCATGAAGCGCGGCGGCCTTTTCGGGCGCACCCGCGTGAGCCGGCTCCCGCAGGCGTGGCGGCGTCCGCTGGCGGTCGTCGGCGTCGTCGTCGCGCTGGTCTGGATCGTGGTCGCGCTGGCCGCGCCGGTGCTCGCGCCGCACGACCCGCTGGCGCAGGAGCTGCCCCGGCTCGCGCCGCCCGGCCCGGGCCACTGGCTAGGCACCGACCAGCTCGGCCGCGACATCCTCAGCCGGATCATGTACGGCGCGCGGGTGTCGATCCCGCTCACGCTGCTGCTGGTCGCGCTGTCGGTGGTGGTCGGCGGCCTGCTCGGCGCCTGCGCGGGCTACTTCGGCCGGTGGGTGGACGAGACGATCATGCGCCTGGCCGACCTCGTGTTCGCCTTCCCCACGGTCATCCTCGCGATGGTCGTCGCCGCCGCGCTCGGGGCGAGCCTCGGCAACGCGGTGCTCGCCGTGCTCGTCGTCGCCTGGCCCGCGTACGCGCGGGTGACCCGCGGCCTCGTGCTCGGCGTACGGGAGCGCGAGTTCGTGCTGAGCGGGCGGCTGCTGGGCTTTTCCGCCTGGCGCTCGCTGCGGGTGGACGTGCTGCCGAACGTCACCGGGCCCGTCCTGGTGCTCGCCACCCTCGACATCGGCACCGCGCTGCTGCTGCTGTCGGGGCTGTCGTTCCTCGGGCTCGGCGCCAAACCGCCGTCGCCCGAGTGGGGCGCGATGGTCGCCGCCGGAGTGGACGTCTTCGACAGCTGGTGGGTCGCGACGTTCCCCGGGCTCGCCATCCTGACGGTGGTCCTCGCGTTCAACTTCCTCGGAGACACGTTGCGCGACGCGCTCGACCCGCGTACCGCACGGGCCATCAAGGAGCGTGCCCTGTGAAGGCCGAATCACGGACGGCGGCGCTGACCATCGAAGGACTGCGAGTCTCCATCGGAGACCAGGAGATCCTGCACGGCGTCGATCTGACCCTGGAGGCCGGCCGCGTGCACGGCCTCGCCGGGGAGAGCGGCTCGGGCAAGACCATGACCGGTCTCGCCGTGCTCGGCCTGCTCCCCCACGGCTCCCGCACCTCGGGACGGATCACCTTCGGCGGCCGGGACCTGCTCGGCATGCCGGCAGGCGAGCTCAACAAGGTGCGCGGCGCGAAGGTCGCCATGGTCTTCCAGGACCCGGCGACCAGCCTGCACCCGATGCTGACGGTCGAGCGGCAGCTCACCGAGCACATGCGCCACCACCTGGGCATCGGCAGGAAGGAGGCGCGGGAGCGCGCCGCCGGCCTGCTCGCCAAGGTGCGCATCCCCGGCCCGGAGGAGGCGCTCGGGCGCTACCCGCACCAGTTCTCCGGCGGCATGCGGCAGCGGATCGCCATCGCCGTCGCGCTGGCCTGCGATCCCGAGGTGCTGATCGCCGACGAGCCGACGACCGCGCTCGACGTGACCGTGCAGGCCGGGATCCTCCGTCTGCTGCGCGGCCTGTGCGACGACCTCGGCCTCGCCGTCCTCCTCGTCACCCACGACCTCGGCGTGATGTCCGCGGTCGCCGACGAGGTGAGCGTGATGAAGGACGGGCTGGTCGTGGAGACCGGCCCGCGCGGCCGGGTGCTGCGCGAGCCCGACCACCCCTACACCCGTTCGCTGCTCGACGCCCTGCCCGTGCCTCCTGGGGAGAACTCACCATGACCATGCCTCTGACCGGGCCCCTGTTGTGCGTGGAGGACCTGGTCGTGGAGCACCGCACGCCGGGCCGCCCGGTCGTGCGGGCGGTGGCCGGGGCCAGCCTGCAGGTCGCCGCCGGCGAGGTGGTCGGCCTGGTCGGCGAGTCGGGGTGCGGCAAGTCCACACTGGCCAGGGCCGTGTGCGGCCTGCACGGCGCGGCCGCGGGACGCATCCGCGTGGGCGGGCACCCGGTGACGCCTCTCGGACTGCGCCGCAGGGACCCCGCGCTCACCGGTGTGCAGATGGTGTTCCAGGATCCGTACTCCTCGCTGAACCCGCGCCGCCGCGTGGGCGCGCAGATCGCCGACGGCCTGCGTACGGCGGGCGACACCGCGACCAGCCCCGCCGACCTGCTCGAACGGGTCGGGCTACCACGCGCGTTCGCCGGCCGTTACCCGCACGAGTTCTCCGGGGGGCAGCGGCAGCGCATCGCGATCGCGCGGGCGCTGGCCGCCCGGCCCTCCCTGCTGATCGGGGACGAACCGATCTCCGCCCTGGACGCCTCCGCCCAGGCGCAGGTGGCCCGGCTGATGCGCGACCTCGCCGTGGAGTCCGGCGCGGGCCTGCTGTTCATCAGCCACGACCTGTCCGTCGTACGGCTGATCGCCGACCGGATCGCGGTCATGTACCTCGGCAAGGTCGTGGAGACCGGGCCGACGGCGGAGGTGTGGGCCGACCCCCGGCACCCGTACACGCGGGCGCTGCTCGCGGCGATCCCCTCGCCGGACGGCGCCGGGGTGCTGCCCGCCGAACTGCCCGGGGACGTGCCGGATCCCGCCGATCCCCCGGCGGGCTGCCGGTTCCACCCCCGCTGCCCCTTGGTGATGGACGTGTGCCGGGAGCGGGAGCCCTTGGGTGGATCGGCGCAGTTCGCGCCGGTGGCCTGCTGGCTGCACGAGCCGGAGCCGTCCTCCGCGTCATGATCGACCCGATCGTGCTGCGGGACGTACGCGCCGGAATGGCCGGGGCGGGCATCGACGCCCTCGTGCTGCGTCCCTCCCCGGACTTCCGGTACCTGCGGGCGGCCCCGCTGTCGGCGGCGGGCGGCGAGGAGAGCTATCTCGTGGTGGCGCTGGACGGGCCGCCCGCGCCGGCCGGCGATCCCGCGCAGGCGGCGGCTCTGGTGCCGCCCGCGGCCGCCCGCGTGGCGGTCGATCCGCAGATGCACGCCGCCGAACTGTTCGCGCTGCGCCTGGACGCGGAACTCGTGCTCGCCTCGGCCGTGCTCGCGCCGCTCCGCCTGCGCAAGCGGCCAGACGAGGTGACCGCGATGCGGCACGCCGCCGCGGCGGCCGACGCCGTGCTGCTCGCCGCCCGCGAGCTCGCGTGGTTCGGCGCCACCGAGCTGGCGATGGCCCGCAGGCTCCGGGCGATGCTCGCCGAGACGGGCTGCGAGGGAGCGCCGTCCGTGCGCGTCGCCGCGGGCGAGCACTCCGCCGACGAGCGCCACCAGCCGTGCGAACGGGTGATCAACCCCGGCGACGCGCTGCTCGTCTCGGTCGGCGGGCGCTGGAACGGCTACTGCGCCGAGGTCGCCCGGGTCTTCGCGGTCGCGGAGCCGCCGGAGGACTTCGACGCCATGTACTCGGTCGTCCTCGCCGCCCAGCGGGCCGCCGTCGACCGCGTACGCCCCGGGGTGGCGTGCGCCGAGGCCGAGGGGGTCGCCCGCGAGGTGATCGACGGCAGCGGCTACGGCGCCTACGCCGCCGCGCGCACTGGCCGGGGCATCGGGCTGAGTCCGGCGGAGGCGCCCTGGCTGGCGGCCGGGGAGACGTTCGAGGCCGGGATGACCGTCTGCCTGGAGCCCGCCATCTACCTGCCCGACCTCTTCGGCGCCCGGGTGGCCGACATGGTCGTGTGCGGCGAGGAGGGGCCTGAGCCGCTCAGCGCCGGCGCCCACACACTGCACGTCCTCGACCGATGAGCCGATCGGGGCCGTACGGGCGGCGCGAAGGCCCGTCGCCCGCCGGGAGCAGGTGAGCGCCGGCTTGAGCGCGGGTCATACGGGAGGCTCGGGGTCGTACTGCATGTGCCGGCGCACCTCCCGGGCCCGCTCGACTCCCGCGAGCCGCGCCACCACGTGAAGCGCCATGTCGATGCCCGCCGACACGCCGGACGAGGTGACGATGTCGCCGTCGTCGACGAAGCGCTCGTCGCGCCGGACGTCGACGGTCGGGTCCAGCTCGGCGAGCAGGTCGAGGGCGCCCCAGTGCGTGGTCGCCGGCCGGCCCGCCAGCAGGCCGGCCGCGGCGAACACGAGCGATCCGGTGCAGACGCTGGTCATCAGGGGCACGCGTCCGCGTTGGTCCCGCACCCACGCGAGGTGGTCCGGGTCCGTGAGCTGGGGACGGGTCCCGGCGCCGCCAGGGTGCACGAGGACGTCCAGGTGGCCGACGTCGGCCGCCGACCTGTCGGCGTGCAACGTCAGCCCCTTGGAGGCCCGTACGGCTCCCGCCCGCGGCGCGAACGCGACGACCTCCGCCTCGTCCGGGCGCAGTTTCGCCCACACGCCGAAGACCTCCCACGGGCCCACCGCGTCCAGCTCCTCCACCCGGTCGAACAGCAAGATCCCTATGCGTGTCATGCCCGCCATCCTCGCCTCAAGGGCCGGGAGCGCGAAAGCACCGGCAAAAGTGGGCAAATAGTCGCTATCAGCACCAGCAACCACAGGAGGCTCGATAGAGGATAGAAAGGTCATCTTCCCGAAGCTCTCGCGGGTCGGACAGAGACCTGCGGTCGAGGGAGACGCCATCGGGGGAGGATCCATGACCACGACCGAGACGACGCCGGGCACGACCGCGGCAGGCACGACCGCCGGGGCGGGCACGACGACCACCCGGGGCCGGACGTCCCGTGCCCGGACGACGACCAGGCCGCCCACGCCCACTCCGGCTCCGCCCGGCGGCCCGGGTCCGGAGATGAAGGAAGAGCACCGGCCCCAGCTGGACCTGAACCTGCCGTTCCTGCGGCTGCAGCTGCGGGCACCCGAAATGCACCTGCCGCATGTGGGCATGCCGCACATCAGCGGCCGTGACGTCGGGCACGCCATGGACGTCGCCCGGACGTTCCTTCCGCCGCCGGAGCGCATCATGTACTACGGCGGCCTCGGCGCACTGGCCGCGCTCGGCATCCTCGAGTGGCCGGTGGCGGCGGCCATCGGCGCGGGAACACTGCTCGCGCAGCGCGCCAGGGGCCGCGAGCAACGCTGGTCCCCGCTCAGCGGCCCGCAGAGAGACACCCGCGGGACGACCATGGCCACATCGGGGACGCCCGGCGCCGGCGCCGGGCCCACGGCCATGCAGGAGCCGGCGGCGCAGACAGCAGGGCAGGCGACCGGGAGGAGGACCACGACGGCCAGGGGCGAGGCGAAGACCCCCGCCGGCGCCGCCACCGCCGCCCGGCGTACCCGGGCCACCGGCACCAAGTAAACGAGATGCGCCTCGCGCGGGTCCGCGAACCGGCGGCACCGCGCGATCGGCGCTGCATGGCGAAGACCCGGCCCGCACCACACAACCGGGCCGCACCGCGGGACCAATCCGGATCGCAGGCCCGCAGACACAACCGGGCGACACCACAGGACCAGCCCGCACCACTTGGCCGGGCGCATCGCACAACCCGGCCCGCACCGCAGGACCGGCCCGCCCGCAGCGGGAGCGGCGCCGGGCCGCCGCGTGCTCGGCCTCGCCGGGGCAGGGCGGTGATCAGGAACGCGCCGGGGGACCCATGATCAGGACGTGTATCCACAACGGTCGCCGACTGTTCACCGAACGGTAACCTTAACTACGCCGTTCTGGGAGGTTTATGCGTAACTCTTCCATAGAAGCCGATTTGTCCCACAGAGGTGTGAAGTGACTGAGTTCCTCGCCGCCGTACTCTCCCGGGCGGCCCTCATGGTCCTGGAAGCGCTGCTCGTGCGTCTCGTCCAGGCTCTCGTGACGTCGACCCTCCGCATCACGCTGCCGCACGCGGCCTGACCGGCGTCCGTCCACCGCGGGCCGGCGGCCACCGGCCCGGAACCACGCTCTCCCGGAACTCGACGGGACCAGGGGGATTCACCGAAGCAGCGGCGGAGCCGGGGCGGGCACGTCGCCGTACGAACCGGGCCCGTGCACGCGGAAGCCGGCTCCCCAAGGAGCCGGCCGTTCTTCCAACCGCGCCGTTCTTTCCCGGTCAGGCGTTCTTTCCTCACCCCACAGGGACGGGAGCGCCGGGAAGCAGCACCCGGCTCGGCGGCCCCTCGTCCCCCGGCGACGGCCGTCGGCCCGTTCGTCCGGGCCGCGCACGGTCTGTCGCCTGTCGCGAGATCGCCGTACCCGCGGGTCAGTCCTTGAAGGCGTCCTTCACCTTGCCGGCGGCGTCTTTCACCTTCTCGCCGGCCTGCTTCATGTGGCTCTCCGACTGGTCGGCCCGGCCCTCGGCCTCGAGACTCTCGTCGTCGGTGACCTTGCCGAGCCCTTCCTTGGCCTTGCCGGTGACCTCTTCCGACTTGTTGCGGAACTTGTCCTCCATGCTCATCCGGACGCTCCTCTCGGTTCCAGAAGCTGACGAACTCCCTCTTTCCGCTGGTGAAGGGGCTAAACACCGCTCGGCGTGTCGCACGTCACACCACGCAAGCACAATCTCACCAAAACGGGAAAAAGTGACGAACCGGGCGTACGCTAGGAATAAGGACTACAGCACACACCTCTGAAGGGTGGTGTGACGGATGACACACGGCGCCGACATCGGGACTCATCCCGACATCATGCAAATGCGTGCCCGCTACGAGGCCGCCGCGGCGAATCCCGCCGCGCAGCTCGCCGACGGTCTCACGCTCCTGAGCGGCCTGTATCTAGCGCTCTCGCCGTGGATCGTCGGATTCAGCGGCACGCGAACTCCGCTTGCCGTGAACAACCTGGTCACGGGCCTCGCCGTGGCGCTTCTGGCGATGGGGTACAGCTCGGCGTTCGGGCGCACCTACGGAATCTCCTGGGTCGCCCCACTGCTCGGCATCTGGACCATCATCGCCCCCTGGGTGATCCGCGGCGGCATGGCGACCACCGCCACAATCATCAGCAACGTGGTCGTCGGCGCGCTCATCCTGCTCTTCGGCCTGGCGACCATGCGGTTCGGCATGATGGAGCGCGGACGGCCCGGCGGCTTCGGCGCGACGGGGCCGGCGCACATGGGACCGGCCCACTGAGCGGACCCGGCCGATGAAGGGCGGCGCCCCGCCCCGCGTCGGTACGGCGCGCAGGCGCGGCACCGCCGCCCGGGAGATGCGCACCGGCGGCGACGTGTCCGTGCGTGTCCAAGCGTGTTCGTGCGATGGCGATGCGATGGCGGGTGGGGCGCGTCGATGCCCCAACCCCGCCGGTGCCCATGCCGGTGCCGGTGCGCCGGCGATGCCGTGGCCGCCATGCCACCGGCCCCCGTTACTCTCGTCGTGCAGGAGACGAGAGGACGGTGGCGGCGTGACGACGACGACCCCCGCGAGTCCGGTGGACTTCGCGGCCTACGGCGACTACACGATCAAGGCGGCCACCCGGCCGGACGGGTCGTTCGAACGCCCCCTGTACGGCTTTCGCGACCGCGTGACCGCCGACGGAAGCAGCGGATACCCCGCCGAGCCCGGCCACTACCACCTGTACGTGTCGCTGGCCTGCCCATGGGCCCATCGGTCGGTCATCGTCCGGGCGCTCCTCGGCCTCGAGGACGTCGTGTCGATGTCCGTCGTCGATCCGGTGCGCGACGGTCGCGGATGGGCGTTCCGCGAGGGACCCGGCCACGGCCCCGACGAGCTCAACGGCTTCACCCTGCTGCGGGAGGCGTACGAGGCGACCGAACCCGGCTACGACGGCCACGTCTCGGTCCCCGTGCTGTGGGACCGGCGCACCCGCCGGATCGTCAGCAACAACTTCCCCGACATCAGCCTCGACCTCGGCCAGGCGTTCGCCCGGTGGGCCAGGCCGGGGATCGACCTCTATCCGGAGGATCTGAGGGGCGACATCGACGCGCTCAACGACCGCGTGTACGCCGACGTCAACAACGGCGTGTACAAGTGCGGCTTCGCCGAGAGCCAGGAGGCGTATGACGCGGCGGTGACGACGTTGTTCGCGGCGCTCGACGAGCTCGATGAGCGCCTGGCGGGCGGCCGCTACCTGTTCGGCGACCGGCTCACCGAGGCCGACGTCCGCCTGTGGGTCACGCTGGCCCGGTTCGACACGGTGTACGTGACCCATTTCAAGGCGAACATCCGCCGCCTGGCCGACTACCCCAACCTCTGGCGCTACGCCCGGGACCTGTACACGAATCCGGCCTTCGGCGGCACGACGGACTTCGACCACATCAAGCGGCACTACTACGGCACCCACCCGAAGATCAACCCGCTGCGCGTCGTGCCCGCCGGGCCGGTCATCGACTGGAGCCTGTAGTCACGCGGTGGGCAGCGCCTCGCACAGCCGGTCGAGTTCGTCCTCGGTGTTGTAGTAGTGCACCGAGGACCGCACCATCGGGGGCAGCCCGCGGGACTCGAAGTCCCACCGGGCGGAGGGCGGGGCCGCCACCGAGACGTTGATCTTCGCGGCGGACAGCCGGGCGGCCACGTCGCGGCTGTCGTGCCCGTCCACGGTGAACGTCACGATGCCGCACCGCCGTGCGCCGCGGTCGTGCACGGTCACTCCGGGGAGGACGGCCAGCCGTCCGCGCAGCGCCTCGGCGAGGCCGCTCACCCGCTCCTCGACCGCGTCGAGCCCGAGGCTCAGCGCGTAGTCGGCCGCCACGCCGAGGCCGATCTTGCCGGCCACGTAGCCCTCCCAGTTCTCGAACCGCCGGGCGTCGCCGCGCACCTCGTAGGTGTCCGCCGAGGTCCAGGTCGCGGCGTGCAGGTCGAGGAACGGGGGCTCCAGGCGGTCGAGTATCCGCCGCGAGCAGTACAGGAACCCGGTGCCGCGCGGCCCGCGCAGGAACTTGCGGCCGGTCGCCGACAACAGGTCGCAGCCGATTTCGCCAACGTCGATCCGCAACTGCCCGATCGACTGGCAGGCGTCGAGCAGGTACGTCACCCCGGCCTCCCGCGCCACGGCGCCGATCTCGGCCGCCGGGTTGACGAGGCCGCCCTGGGTCGGCACGTGGGTGACGGCGATGAGCTTGACCCGCTCGTCGATCATGTCGCGCAGCGCCTCGACGGACAGGGCGCCGGTCTCGTCGTCGGGCACCACCTCGACGCGCACGTCGTGCCGCCTGGCGGTCTGCAGGAAGGCGATCGCGTTGCTCGCGTACTCGGCGCGTGACGTGAGGATGCGGTCCCCCGGCTGCCACCGCAGGGAGTAGAAGGCCATGTCCCAGGCGCGGGTGGCGTTCTCGACGAGGGCGATCTCGTCACGCCCCGCGCCGACGAGCCGGGCCAGCGCGTCGTAGGTCCGCTCGGACCGGCCGAGGGCCTCGGCGGCCGCCTCGTAGCCGCCGGTACGCTCCTCCAGGCGCAGGTGGTCCACAACGGCGTCGGTCACCTGACGCGGCGGCAGGGACGAGCCGGCGTTGTTGAGGTGGACGACGTGTTCGCATCCCGGTGTGTCCGCCCGCACCCGTCCGACGTCGATGGTCACGTGACCCTCCCAGAAGATCCGCGAAAACCCCATTCTGCCCCGGCATGCGGCCGCTCGCCCGACATCGCCGCGGGGCTGACGGCCCGCCTCGCCGGCCTGCACGTGTGGCCGGGCCTGCACGTGTGGCCGCCGCTGGTCACGACGGGGTGGCCGACCTCGGTTTCGCGAATCCGCCATCGCATAATGAGGTATGAGCACCTCCTCCCCCGCAGGCGGCTGGACGTTCCTCACCAACCACGCGCACGTCCTGCTCGCGCTCTCCCGCGATCCCGACGCGCGGCTGCGGGAGGTCGCCGAGTCGGTCGGCATCACCGAGCGGGCGGCCCAGGCGATCGTGTCCGACCTGGAGGCGGCCGGCTACCTGCGCCGTGAGCGCGTGGGGCGGCGCAACCACTACACGATCAACCCTCTCGCGCCGTTCCGCCACCCGATCGAGCGGCACCGGCACATCGGCGAGTTTCTCGAGCTCTTCGGGGCGCCGGTTGACACACGAAGCTGATTTCGTGAATACTTGAACACAGTTCGAGGGGGAGTACCCGGCTTCCTCAGCGTCGTCATCACGGCCGCCACCGCAGGGCGTCCCGGCGCGAGGGTCACCGCTGGCGGTGGCACGGGGAGACCGTCGGCCTGCCGAGCCCGCCGTACGCGGCGGTGATGGAGGTTGACGATGTCGGTGCCCCTGTGGGTCTGGGCCGCGGTTCTTGCGGTCATCCTGGCCATGCTGGCCGTGGACCTGTTCGCTCACCGCCGGGCCCACGTGGTGGGCACCCGCGAGGCCCTGACCTGGTCCGGGTTGTGGATCGCGCTGGGCCTCGGCTTCGGCGCCGTGGTCTGGCTGGCATGGGGACCGGAGGCGGGCGGGGAGTACCTGGCCGGTTACCTCATCGAGAAGTCCCTGGCGGTCGACAACGTCTTCGTGATCGCGCTGTTGTTCTCGTTCTTCGCGGTCCCCCGCGAACTGCAGCATCGCGTGCTGTTCTTCGGCGTGCTCGGCGCGCTGGTCTTCCGCGCGGCGTTCATCGGCGCGGGCGCCGTCCTGCTCGACCGCTTCCACTGGATCCTGTACGTCTTCGGCGCGTTCCTGCTCTACACCGGCGTGAAGATGGCCAGGCATTCGGCGATCGAGGTGCACCCCGGCCGCAACCCGGTGCTGCGCGCGATGCGCCGGCTCATCCCCGTCACCGACTCCTATCAGGGCCAGCGGTTCCTCGTACGGCGGGACGGGCGGGACGGGCGGGACGGGCGCGGCCGGTGGGCCGCGACGCCGCTGCTGGCCGTCCTGGTGGCAGTGGAGACCAGCGACATCGTCTTCGCCGTCGACTCGATCCCGGCGATCTTCGCCGTCACCTCCGAGCCGTTCCTCGTCTTCACCTCCAACGCGTTCGCGATCCTGGGGCTGCGGGCGATGTACTTCCTGCTGGCCGGGGCGATGCACCGGTTCGGTTATCTGCGGTACGGGCTGGCGGCGATCCTCGTGTTCGTCGGCGCGAAGATGCTCCTGGCGGACGTCTACAAGATCCCCGTATGGCTGTCGCTCATGGTCATCTGCGCCTGCCTCGCGATCGCCGTGGGCGCGAGCGAGTACAAAAACCGCCGCGAGGCGCGGGAGGGCAGGCACCTGGCCGCCGGGGAGCACCGGTAGCCCTGACGCGACCCACGGGGGCCGAGCCGCCGCCGCGAAACGATCTTCCGTCGCGGGCCGGGGATCTGTACTCTCCCCACATGACCGCCCCGGTGAGACAGACGCACGACGCCCGATGATCAGCGACATCCTGCCCCCGTGGGTGGCGTCGGCCGAGAGGTTCGGCGACGTGCCTGAGGAGACGCTGTTCCCGGAGGAAAGACCGCTCATCGCACGGGCCGTCGAGAGGCGGCGGCGCGAGTTCGTCACCGGACGTCACTGCGCCCGGCTCGCGCTGGCCCGCATCGGCGTGACGCCGGGGCCGATCCCGCGCGGCGAGCGGGGCGCGCCCGTCTGGCCGGCGGGCACGGTCGGCAGCATCACGCACTGCCCGGGATACCGCGCGGCGGCCGTCGCCTCCGCCGAGGTCGCGCGCGCCGTCGGCATCGACGCCGAGACGCACGAGCCCCTCCCGGAGGCGGTCCTCTCCATGATCGCCTCCCCCGAGGAGATAGCCGCCCTCGAGGCACTGGGCCGCGCGGACGGGGCCGACGCGGAGGGCACGGACGCCGTAGGCGCGGGCGGCGCGATCTGCTGGGACAGGATCCTGTTCAGCGCCAAGGAGTCGATCTACAAGGTGTGGTTCCCGCTGACCGGCCGCTGGCTCGACTTCTCCGAGGCGGTCGTCGACATCGACCCCTCGGGCACGTTCCGGGCGAGGCTGCTGGTCGCCGACCCCGCCATGGGAACGCACACCCTGTCCGGGCGGTGGCTGGTGCGCGACGGGCACATCGCCACGTCGGTCGCCCTCCCCCGCCCCTGAGAAACGCTGTCTCTGAGAACCCCCGCCCCGGGAAGGCCCCGCGCCCGAGCCCCCCGCCCCCGGGAGATCGTGGAGGCGGGCGGACCGGCAGAGAGCAGATCGGCCGCCGTGTCAGGCGGACGGGCGGCGGAAGTAGTGGCCCTTGCCGAGGTCGTCGAGCAGCCCCGGCTGAGTCGGCTGCCATCCCAGCAACTCGCGGGTCAGCGCGCTCGACGCCGGGGCGTCGAGCCCCACCATGCCGCCCAGCCAGGAGAAGTGCTCGCCTGCCTCCTCGGGGGAGATCGAGACCACCGGCAGGCCGAGGTGGCGGCCGATCACCTCGGCGACGGCGCTGATCGGCACGCCCTCGTCGGCGACCGCGTGCAGCACCGATCCCGCCGGGGCCTCCTCCAGCGCGAGGCGGAACAGGCGCGCGGCGTCGAGCCGGTGAACCGCCGGCCAGCGATTGGATCCGTCGCCGACGTGACCGGAGACGCCCTTGTCGCGGGCGATGCCGACCAGGGCCGCCATGAAGCCGTGGTCGCCCTCGCCGTACACGGTCGGGGGCAGACGCAGCACCGACGAGCGGACCCCGTGGGAGGCGAGGTCAAGGGCCCTGAGCGCGGTGGCGTGCCGGGCCCGCGGGCCGTCGTCGTGCGCCACGTCGGAGCCGGAACCACGCCCGTCCCGTTCGGTCGCCACCCGTCCCGGCGCGAGCCCGAGGAGCCCGGAGGCGAGGACGAACGGGCGATCGGTGCCCGCGAGCGCATCGCCGAACGTCTCGACGGCGCGGCGATCCGCCTCGGCGGCGCCCCGGAAGTCGCCGGTGAAGGCGATGTCGTGCTTGAACGCGAGGTGGACCACGCCGTCCGACGCGGCGGCCGCGTTCCGCAGGGTGCCGAGGTCGTCGATGGTGCCGCGGCACACCTGCGCCCCGGCCTCGGTGAGGGCGGCGGCCGAGGCGTCGGACCGCGCCAGCCCGACGACCTCGTGACCCGCGCCGATCAGTTCGGGGACGACGGCGGAACCGATCCAGCCGGACGCGCCGGTGACGAATACCCGCATGACGTACTCCAAGTGGTTGGTCGCCCTCCACGCCGGATAACCACCCGGTGGAGGGCCATGTCAGTGACTGTCATCAACCTAGCACCGATGTCAGGAACTGTCATCAGGGTAGGATCCGGGGCATGGGTCGATGGGAGCCGAACGCGCGCGGCCGCCTCTCGGAGGCGGCGCTGGAGCTCTACGTCGAGCGCGGCTACGAGCAGACCACGGTGGCGGAGATCGCCATGCGGGCCGGGCTGACGGAGCGCACGTTCTTCCGGCACTTCGCCGACAAACGCGAGGTGCTGTTCTCCGGCTCGGACGCGCTGCGGGAGCACCTCGTGAACGCGGTCGCCGGCGCCCCGGACTCCGCGGCGCCGATCGACGCGGTAGCGGCGGCCTTCGAGAGTGTCGGCGTCCTGTTCCAGGAAGGCCGCGAGCGCTCCTTGCGGCGGCAGGCCGTCATCACCGCCAACGCCGAGCTGCGGGAGCGCGAACTGATCAAGCTCGCGTCGCTGTCCGCGGCCCTCGCCGACACGCTGCGCCTGCGCGGCGTCCCGCATCCGGCCGCGAGCCTGGCCGCCGAGGCCGGGGTCGCCGTGTTCAAGGTCGCGTTCGAGCGCTGGGCCGACGACCCCGGCGAACCCGACCTGTCACAGCTCATCCGGGAGTCGTTCGACGAGCTGAAGGCCGTGACCGCGGGCAGGTGACCGTCTCGGCCGATCACGGCCGGTCGCGGAGCGGCGACGGGAGCGGCCGGTCGCCGGCGGGGCGTCGGAGCCCGATCTCCGATAGGCAAAGACCTTTCGGGGCCGGCCCGCCATTCCGGAAGGTCCCGGCGAATGCCTTTTCTCCCGCCCGATATCGGCTCTAGTATCCGGGACATGACCGCAGTTCCGCTCGCTCCGCCGCGGGCGGTTCCGGGGGACCCGCCGTCCGCCCGTACGGCAGCCGGCGGCGAGGAGGTCTCATGACCAGGCGGTTCACCGCCACCCAGGCCTGTGGCGAGGTGTACGCCCTCGCCGAGGGGCCCGTGTGGGACCCCCTCAGGGAACGCCTGCTGTGGGTGGACATCGACGCGGGCGCGGTGCACGAGGGACGGCTCGACCCCGTGACCGGCGCCGTCACCGCCACCACCGCGCACACCTTCGGCGGCACCGTGGGCGCGGTCGCGGTCTCGGCCGACGGCGAGCTCGTCGTCGCCGAGCGCGAGGTCCTCACCCGGGTCGACACCGCCGGCCGCCGCACCGAGATCGCCCGGGTGCTGCCCCCCGGCGTACGGAGCAGGCTCAACGACGGCGCCGTGGACCCGGCCGGGCGTTTCCTGATCGGCAGCATGGCGCTGGACGACCGGGAGGGCCAGGAGGTCCTGGCCCGGCTCGACGGCACCACCTGCGTCCACATCGACGAGGACCTGACCCTTTCCAACGGCCTGGCCTGGAGTCCCGCCGGCGACCGCCTGTACAGCATCGACAGCACTCCGCACGTGGTGTGGGAGCGCGACTACGACGCCGCCACAGGGCGGACCGGGCCGCGGCGGGAGCTGTTCAGGCTCGCCGACGGCATGCCCGACGGGATGTGCGCCGACTCCGAGGGCAACCTGTGGATCGCCGTCTTCGGCGGCGGCAGGGTCGAGTGCCGCGACCCCGGCGGGCACCTGCTCGCCGTCGTCGAGGTCGGCGCGCCCAACGTCACCTGCCCCGCCTTCGCGGGACCGGATCTCGACGTCCTCGTCATCACCACCTCGACCAACGACCTGTCGGCTCGCGACCTGGCCGAACATCCGGGATCGGGGCATCTGTTCACCGCCGAAGTGGGCGTCCGCGGCGTGGCGACGCCCTATTGGGCGCCACCGCGCCCATGAGCTCCGCTTACTCCCGAGGAGAAACGGTCGTGCCCGTCGTTCCCGTCGTCCCCGTCTCGCGGTAGGGCGGGCGGGTGCGGGCATTGGTCATCACCGGCCCCGGCAGGGCCGAGGTCGGGGACGTCGAGCCGCCGGTCGCCGCGCCCGGGCAGGTGATCGTGGACGTCGAGCGGGTCGGTGTCTGCGGCACCGACGTGGAGCTGTTCACCGGCGAGATGAGCTACCTGCACTCCGGTCACGCCTGGTACCCGCTGCGCCCCGGCCACGAGTGGTGCGGCGTCGTCACGGCGCTCGGCGAGGGCGTCGACCCCGGCTGGCTGGGCCGCCGCGTCACCGCCGACACACAGCTCGGCTGCCGCCACTGCCGCCTGTGCGGCGACGGCCTCCACCACGTCTGCCCCGACCGGGCCGAGATCGGCATCCGCAAGGGCTTTCCCGGGGCGCTGGCCGAGCGGCTGGCCGTACCGGCGTGGGCCCTGCACGCGCTGCCGGAGACGATCGACGCGACGATGGGCGCGCTCGTCGAACCCGGCGGCAACGCCCTGCGCGCGGTGCGCGGCGCCGCCGCAGGACCCGGCGACCGGCTGCTGGTCCTGGGCACGGGCACGATCGGCCTGCTCGTCGCGCTGCTCGCGCGGGCGCGCGGCGCCGAGGTGCACCTGCTGGGCCGCGACGAGCCCACACTGCGGCTGGCCCGCGACCTCGGCTTCACGGGCGTCTGGACCCGTGCGTCACTGCCGTCCCTGCCGTGGAACGCCGTGGTCGACGCGTCCAACGCGGCGGACCTCCCGGCGCTCGCGATCGACCTGGTCAGGCCCGGTGGCCGGGTAGTCTATATCGGTCTCGCGGGGTCCCCCAGCCGCATCGACACCCGCGACCTCGCGTTCAGGGACGTCACCGCCGTGGGCGTGCTCAGTGGCTCGGCCGGTCTGGCCGGGACCATCGAGGCGTACGCGGACGGATCGGTCGACGCCCGCCCGCTCGTGGCCGCCACCGTGGGCCTGGACGACGCCGCCGGCGTGCTGGCGGGGCGCCGCCCGGCCGGTGCGGGCCCGGGCCCGAAGATCCACATCGATCCCCGGCGATAGAGGGGGCGCATCGGCGCCTCCGGACGGAAGCGTTGAGATCATGAGCCTTACCCACGCCGAACCGCGACGGCCCGGGCCGTCCGACCCCGCTGTGCTCGCGGCGGTGGAGGCCGCCGTCCCGGGGATCACCCGTGCGCGGGCCAGTGACCGGCTCGGCATGGCGCACGACGCCTCGCATTACCTGCTGACTCCGCAGGCCGTCGTGGTGCCGGAAAGCGCCGCGCAGGTGGCGGCGCTGATGCGGACGGGGCTGCCGCTGACCTTCAGGTCCGGCGGCACCAGCCTGAGCGGGCAGGGCGTGAGCGAGCACCTGCTCGTCGACACCCGCAGGCACTTCAGGGGCATCGAGGTGCTCGACGGCGGCGCCCGGGTCCGGGTGCAGCCCGGGGCCGTGCTGCGTCAGGTCAACGCCCGGCTCGCCGCGTACGGCCGCAAGCTGGGTCCCGACCCGGCCAGTGAGTCGGCGTGCACGATCGGCGGGGTCGTGGCCAACAACTCCAGCGGCATGACCTGCGGCACTCACGCCAACACCTACCAGACGCTGGAGTCGATGGTCCTCGTGCTGCCCAGCGGGACCGTCGTCGACACCGGCGCGCCGGACGTCGACGCGCGCCTGCGCGCCCTCGAACCCGCCCTGGCCGAGGGCCTGGAACGGCTGCGTGACCGGATTCGCGGCAACCCCGGCTCCGTACGCCGGATCAAGGCGCAGTTCTCCCTCAAGAACACCATGGGCTACGGCCTCAACAGCTTCCTCGACCACGACTCGCCCGCGCAGATCCTCGCCCACCTCGTCGTGGGCAGCGAGGGCACCCTCGGCTTCGTCGCCGAGGCCGTCGTGCGGACGGTGCCGGCGCACCGCCTCGCCGCGACCGGCCTGGTGGTCTTCCCGACACTGCGGGAGGCGATGGCGGCCGTGCCGGAGATCGTCGCCGCGGCGCCCGCCGCCGTCGAGCTGCTCGACGCGGAATCGCTCCGGGTGGCCGGGACCGACCCGTACGCCGACGACGTCCTGCGCACCCTTGAGGTGCGCGACCACGCGGCGCTGCTGGTGGAGTGGCAGGAGTCCGGCCCCGAACCGCTCGCCGCCCGCGAGCGGGAGGCCGGACGGGTCTTCGCCCGCCTGAACCTCGCCGCCCCGGCACGGCTGAGCGGGGACACGGCCGGCCGGGCGGCCCTGTGGCGCATCCGCAAGAACCTGTACGCCGCGGTCGCGGGCGCCCGGCCCAGCGGCACGACGGCCCTGCTGGAGGACGTGGCCGTCCCGGTGCCCGCCCTGGCCGATCTCTGCGACGACCTGGCGGAGCTGTTCGCGAAGCACAGGTACGAGCGCAGCGTGATCTTCGGCCACGCCAAGGACGGCAACCTGCACTTCATGCTGAACGAGCGTTTCGGCACCGGCCTCGGCCGCTACGCCGAGTTCACCGAGGAGATGGTCGACGCCGTGCTCGACCGCGGCGGCACGCTCAAGGCGGAGCACGGCACCGGACGGGTCATGGCCCCCTTCGTGCGCCGCCAGTACGGCGACGAGCTCTACGAGGTCATGCGGGAGGTCAAGCGGCTGTGCGACCCCGCGGGCACCCTCAACCCCGGGGTCGTGCTCACCGACGACCCGCGGGCGCACCTGCGCGACCTGAAGACGGTGGTCAGCGTCGAGCCGGAGGTCGACCGGTGCGTGGAGTGCGGCTACTGCGAGCCGGTGTGCCCGAGCCGCGACCTCACCACCACTCCCCGCCAGCGGATCGTGCTGCGCCGCGAGATCGCCGCGGCCCGGGCGGCGGGCGACGACGCGCTCGCACGGCGGTTGGAGGAGGAGTACGGCTACGACGCCGTCGACACCTGCGCCGTGGACGGCATGTGCGCCACCGCCTGCCCCGTGCTGATCAACACCGGCGACCTCACCAAGCGCCTGCGCGCCGAGCGTCACGGGCGTGCGGCGCGAGCGGGGTGGAAGACCGCCGCCAGGCACTGGGACGCGGTCACCCGTGCCATGGACCTCGCGATGGACGCGGCCGCCGCGGCCCCGGCCGGGCTGGCCGAGGGGGCGAGCCGGGCGGCCCGCGCCGTCGGCGACCCCGACGCCGTTCCCCAGTGGAGCCGCGACCTGCCGCGCGGCGGCACCCCCCGGCGCGCCGCGCCGCACGACGAGGCCGACGCGGTCTACGTGCCGTCGTGCCTGAACACCATGTTCGCTCCCGCCGGCGGCGGACCCGGGGTGATGACCGCGGTGCGGCGGCTCGCCGAGCGGGCCGGCCTGCGGCTGCGCGTGCCGGAGGGCGTCGGGAGCCTGTGCTGCGGCACGCCGTGGTCCTCCAAGGGCTTCGGCGAGGGCTACGAGGTGATGCGCCGCCGGGTGCGGGAGACGCTCCTGACGGCGACCGACGGCGGCCGTCTTCCGGTGATCAGCGACGCCGCCTCCTGTACGGAAGGCTTCGAACGCCTCGCAGCCGCGGGCGTGCCCGGACCGCCCGCCACGGACGTAAATAAGGCGCCCGGCGTGGGAGGCGTGGGGAGTGCGCCCGGCGCGGCGGCCCCCGTCGTGCGGGTGCTCGACGCCGTGACCTTCGTGGCCGAGCACGTCCTGCCGAGGCTGCCCGCACCGCCAGAAGGCCGCAGGCTGGCCTCGCTCGCCCTGCATCCGACCTGCTCCTCGGTCCGCCTCGGCCTCGACGCCGCCATCACGGCGATCGCCGAGGCGGTCGCCGAGAAGGTCGTCGTCCCCGACGGCTGGCAGTGCTGCGCGTTCGCCGGCGACCGGGGCATGCTGCATCCGGAGCTGACGGCCTCCGCCACCCGCGCCGAAGCCGCGTCGGTGGCCGGCGGCGGTTTCGCCGCGCACGCGTCGGTCAACCGCACGTGTGAGATCGGCATGACCCGCGCCACCGGGAAGACCTATCACCACCTGCTCGAACTGCTCGACCAGGTCACCGCCTGACGCCGTCACCGCCCTGAGGGACGCCGCGGCTCACCTGCGGGATGTCGACGGCCCGCTGGACGCGTACGCGCGAAGGGGGGTCGCCCCGGCGGAGGCCAGGGCCTGCGGACTGGGGTGGGCGACCCGACCGCGGCAGTGCCGGTCGGCTCCGGCAGGACGCCGTGCTCGCTCGTACGGCCCCGGTCGCCGGTTCCACCCGCCGGGCGAGTATCGTCGCAGGCCGGACGGCACGGACCGACACGGACAGGAGTCGCCGATGAAGTTCATGAAGGCACGGGAAGTGCCGGGCCGCGTCGCCACGGGCGCCTACATCCTGCACTCCGGTGTGGAGAAGTGGAACGGCGGCGACGAGCAGGCCGCCGGTCTCCACGGCATGGCCGTCGGCGCCTTCCCGTTTCTGAAGTCCGTCCCGCCCCGCCGTTTCCTCAAGCTGCTGTCGGCTGCCGAGATCGCGACAGGTGTGGCGCTCCTGGCGCCGTTCGTGCCGGCCGCGGTCGCCGGGGCCGCGCTCACCGGGTTCTCCGGCAGCCTGGTCGCGCTCTACCTGCGGACGCCCGCGCTGCACAAGCCCCGCAGCATCTGGCCGAGCCAGGCCGGCATCGGCGTCAGCAAGGACATGTGGCTGCTGGGCGTCGGGCTCGGGCTGCTCGCCGACGCCGCGAGCCGGCGGCGCGACTGACCCGCGAGGTCCTCACGCGTAGTTTTCGACCAACCGCCCCGGCTCGTCCCGGCGCGACTACGAAAGGTCCGCCGGGCGGGCGCGGAGGATGCGGGACAGCAGGGCCGTCATCTGCTCGCGCTCGGCGGCGCCGAGACAGGCGAACCACTCCCGCTCCCTGACGGCCTGATCGGCGAAGGCCTCGCGCACGGCCGCCTCCCCCGCCTCGGTCAGCGCGACCACCACCGCACGGCCGTCCTCCGGCACCCGGCTGCGCTCGACCAGGCCGCCGCGTTCCAGGGTGTTGACGGCGTTGGTCACCGCGGACCGCGACATGGCGGAGATCTCGGCCAGCCGGACGGGCTGGGTGGGACCGAGCAGCCAGAGCTTGAACATCAGCCGGAATCCGGGCAGCGTCAGGCCGCGCGGGCGGTGGATGCGGGTCTCCAGGTCGGTCACCAGCAGGTAGGCGAGCTGCAGCAGGTGATAGGCCAGCGCGAACGCCTCGGCGTCGGCCGGAGGCGACATGGCCGCCAGGCGCTCGCGCGCGTACGCGGCGTACCGCAGATCCGGCGGCAGGGAGGCGGAGCCCGGGGCCGGGTCCGATCGCCCACCGGGGGCCTCCCCACGCCCGGCACGACGCTCCGCGCTGTCGCCGCGGCCGTCCCCGCCGAGGTCAGGCCGGATGTCGCTATCCCTGTTCACCGGTCAAGTCTTGCGCAGTCACAGGGGCGTCGTGAATATTGTTACGGTCATAACAACCCTCTCTCTTTTCCGGAGGCGCGCGTGCGCATCGTCATCGCCGGAGCGGGCATCGGCGGGCTGACCGCCGCGCTCAGCCTGCACGCGGCCGGCTTCGAAGACGTGACCGTGCACGAGGCCGCCCCCGAGATCCGGCCGCTGGGCGTCGGGATCAACCTCCTCCCCCACGCCGTACGGGAGCTGACCGAGCTGGGGCTGGCCGACCGGCTGGCGGAGATCGGCGTGGCCACGGCCGAGCTGGCCTACTTCAACCGGTATGGCACGCCGATCTGGTCCGAGCCCCGGGGGGTGGCGGCCGGCTACGCCTGGCCGCAGTACTCCGTCCATCGCGGGACGCTGCAGATGCTCCTGCTGGAGGCGGTGACCGAGCGGCTGGGCCCGGACGCCGTACGGAGCGGGAGCAGGATCACCGGTCCCGGCGACGAGGACCTGCTGATCGGCGCGGACGGCATCCACTCGGCCGTGCGCGCCCATCTCTACCCCGGCGAGGGCCCGCCGCCGTGGAACGGCCTGGTCCTGTGGCGGGGCGTCACCTACGGCGAGCCGTTCCTGACCGGCCGATCCATGATCATGGCCGGGGACGGCACGCAGAAGTTCGTCGCCTATCCGATCGAGACCGGTGAGCGCACGCTGATCAACTGGATCGCGGAGCGGCCGCTGGACGGCGAGGCCCCGGACCGGGGGAACTGGAACCGCCCGGCCGACCTGGCCGAGATCGGCAGGCACTTCGCCGACTGGCGCTTCGACTGGCTCGACGTGCCGGGGATCATCGCCGGGGCCGAGACCGCGTACGAGTACCCGATGGTCGACCGCGATCCCCTGCCCCGCTGGACCTTCGACGGCGTCACACTGCTCGGCGACGCGGCGCACGCCATGTATCCGATCGGCTCCAACGGCGCCTCGCAGGCGATCATCGACGCCCGGGTGCTGGCGTACGCCCTCGCCCGCGGCGACCTCGCGGCGTACGAGGAGATGCGCCGCCCGGCCACGACGGCGCTGCAGTTGTCCAACCGGGAAATGGGCCCGGAGGTCGTCATGAAGCTCGCCCATGAGCGCGCGCCCGGCGGGTTCGACGACATCGAGCAGGTCATCCCCCACGCGGAACGGGCCGAGATCGCCGCCTCCTACAAGCGCACAGCGGGCTTCGATCCCGCCTCGCTCAGCGAACGCCCCTCCTGGAGCATCGATCGGAGTGCCGTCTCGTGAACCTGGAACCGCTGGCCACCTTCCACGTGGAGCTCGACTCGATCCTCGACCTCGGCGACTCGCAGTGGGGCCGCCGCCGCGTCATCAACATCGTGGGCGGCAGTTTCGACGGCCCCCGCCTGTCGGGCGCGGTGCTGCCGGGCGGCGCCGACTGGCAGGTGGTGCACGCCGACGGCACGATCAGCGTCGACACGCGCTACACGCTGCGCACCCACGACGGCGCGCACGTCTACATCACCACCAGCGGCGTGCGGCACGGCTCCCCCGAGGTGCTCGGCCGCCTCGCGCGGGGCGAGGACGTGGACCCGTCGGAGTACTACTTCCGCCTGCACTGCCGCTTCGAGACGGGCGACGACCGGTATCTGTGGCTCAACCGCACCCTCGCCGTGGCCTCGGCCGCCCGCAAGGCCACCGTCGTAAGCTACGACGCCTACGCCCTGACCTGACCTGACCCGAGGAGCCTCATGCCGAAGCTCGACCGCTCGCCGCTCCAGGTCACCGTCGAGCACGACGCTCCGATGCCGATGCGGGACGGCACCGTCCTGCGCGGCACCGTCCACCGTCCGGCGGAGGGTGGTCCCTTCCCCACCCTGCTCGTGCGCACGCCGTACGGCGAGGACTCGTTCCGGACGGAGCCGGTGACGCCCGCACTGCGGGCCGGGTTCGCGGTGGTGCTCCAGCACTGCCGGGGGCGCGGGAGCAGCGACGGCGAGTTCCGGCCGTGGGCGGACGAGGGCGCCGACGGCCACGACACGATCGCCTGGATCACCTCGCAGTCGTGGTCGAACGGCGAGGTCGTGATGAGCGGCATGTCCTACCTCGCCGGGTGCGCGCTGCAGGCGGCGGCGACGCGCCCGCCCGGGCTGAAGGCCGTGGTCGCCGCGATGACGCCGCACGACTTCCACGACGGCCTCAAGTATCACGGCGGGGCCTTCGCGCTGGGATCGGCCCTGAACTGGGGCGCCTTCCAGACGATGCTCGGACTGCTGCACGCCGCCGAGGCCGGCGAGGACACCGGCGAAGGGCTCGCCACGGTTCTTCCCGTTCTCGGCGACCAGGACGCCGCGGCGCGGACCCTGCCGGTGGGCGACATCCCCGGCATCCCCTGGTGGCGCGACTGGACGTCGCATGTGGAGCGCGACACCTACTGGGAGGACCTGGCCGAGACCCTGCGCCATGACCGCATCGAGGTGCCGGTCATGCACGTGGCGGGCTGGTTCGACCTGTTCCTGGGCGGGACGCTGGAGAACCATCGTCGTCTGGGCGGCCCTCTGGTGATCGGTCCCTGGTCCCACCTCGCACCGGGCGCCGCGGGCACCGGGCGGCTGTTCTTCGGCGCCGCCGCCTCGGCGCAGGCGATCGGCCTGGAGCAGCGGGAGCTCGCGTTCCTGAAGGGCGAGGACACCGGCCCCGCCGTGAAGATCTTCGTGATGGGGGACGACGTCTGGCGGGACGAGGAAGCCTGGCCGCTGGAGCGCGCGGTCGAGACCCCTTACTTTCTGCACACCGGCGGCCTGCTCTCCCCCGAGCCGCCCTCCGTGCGGGAGCCGGCGACCTTCACCTTCGACCCGCGCGACCCGGCGCCCACGGTCGGCGGCCCGACCCTGCTGCCCGACCTCACCAATGTCGGCCCGCAGGACCAGCGCGACGTGGAGCGGCGGCCCGACGTGCTCTGCTACTCGACCGACGTCCTCGCCGCCGACGTCGAGGTGACGGGCCCGGTGACGGTGACCCTGCACGCGGAGACCTCGGCCGCCTCGACCGACTGGACGGCCAAGCTGGTGGACGTGTATCCGGACGGACGGGCGATGAGCGTGATCGACGGCATCGTCCGCGTTCTCGAGCCTTCCGGGACGTTCCTCATCGATCTGGTCGCCACCAGTCAGGTCTTCAAGGCCGGCCACCGCATCCGGGTGGAGATCTCCAGCTCCAACTTCCCGCGCTTCGACCGCAACCCCGGCACCGGCCGTCCCGACGCGACCGAGGCCGACCTGGTCGTCCAGCACCAGAAGGTCTTCCCCGACTCGTACATCACACTGCCGATCGTCCCCCGCTGACGCGGTCGCCGGTCCTCCCCGGGGTCGGCCTCCCGGCCGCTCCGTCCAGTGGTGGCGGGCGACCCGTCATCCGTCCGGATCGCGATCGGGTGAGACCCCACTGAGAGCGCAGCCAGGCCGGTACGGCGTACGGCCTCGCCCCGGACATCCGATACCGTGCCGATCGTGACCGCATACCTGTTGATCCTCGGGGAGCGGGAGGCCGTCGCGTGGGTGCTGCGCGAGTCCAGGATGGCCTTCCCTCCGACCAGTCGCAGCGAGGTGAACCGGCTCAAGGCGGGGGACGATCTTTTCGTCCTGACCACCCGCGGCTGCTGGCACAACCCGACCCGTGACCGGACGAGGATCATCGGCATCGCCGAGGTCACCTCGCAGGTGATCGCCTACGAGAAGCCGGTCACGATAGCGGGCCGGGACTTCACCCGTGGGTGCGACATCGGCCTGCGGTCGCTCACGCCGTACCTGACCGGGGTCGAACTGGCGCCCCTCGTGCCACGGCTGGATGCCTTCCCCGACATCACGTCCTGGTCCATCCGCCTCCGGCGTCCCCTGCTTGAGCTGAGCGCATCCGACGCCGCCCTGCTCGAACGCGAGCTCGGCGGCGTCGCCCGCGAACCCGCCTCGGTCATCCCGGAATACCTGTCCTCGATTCGACCTGTGCGGCAAACCCCTACTCGCGCCTGACGTACTGGTCAGCCCACGCCTGCGTATGAGGCGGGCTCCGAAGGCCCCGTCGATGGGAATCGCCGCCGGGGACGAGGTGCACATCACGCGCCGCCCTCTGCCTCGCAGACTCCAGCAGCGCAGCCTGGTCATCACGAGCTGTCGCCGTCGTGATCAGAGGCCGTGCGGTCTCCCCTGGGCGCCCGGCCCAGCGGGAGCCGCGGCACCGCAGGGACGACATCAGGAGAAGCCGTCGAGCAGAGCGTCAGAGGACTCGGCCGTGGCGGCCGCTCGGAGCCAGGCAGCCAGTCGGTCGAGGTCGTGACAACTACGGATCTTCTCCGAAGTATCCTCGGACACCTCGATGCCCCGGGCCGACAGCACAGTCAAGATCGCCTCGGCCTGTCCTTCAGCCTTGCCCTCGGCCTTGCCTTCAGCCTTGCCTTCAGCCTTGCCCTCGGCCTTGCCTTTGGCGATGTTGTCGCGGGCCCAGTCACTCAGGTACTCGTAGGTCTCGGTCTTCAAGTGCCTCTCCAAGTGATCCCAGATCTCCCCGGGCAGCGCAGCACGCACCATGTCAGCGTACATACCCGCCTGATCGCGATCGAGATTGTGCAGCGCGGTGAGCAGGGCTTCGAGGATCTCCGGGCCCTGCGGCGTGTCGGCATGATGGATCACCGACAGTACGGCGAGTTCGAGGTCCTCCGCCACCCGGCCGGGGTCGGTGATCACCGGGACCTCGGCCGGCCCGACGACGAGCGGGGTCAGCACCATACCGGGGTGACCCAGCCCGATGGGGCGGGCGCACCAACGGGCGATCGCCGCGTCGGGCGCGACGACCAGGAGCATGACCGGGCATTTCAACCGGCTGCGCAGACTGCTGAGGTACAGCGGCCACGACCAGAGCTTGTCTGAATCACGGTCGCGCTGGACTTCCACGATCACAGCAAGGACAGGTTCGGGCTCGTCGTCGGGGCTCTTACGACGGAAGGCTATGACCGAGTCGGCGCGACGTTCGGTCGGTATGACCTCGGTGAGATCGGCCGATTCAAGACCCGCGTAGTCGTAGTCGGGCAACTCGACCCTGAGGGACCGAGTGAGCAGGTCGGCGGCGAAGTCAGGTCGTTCGCAGAACAGACGGACGAGCGCTTCGTGTTCGGCTAGTGCCACTGCGTGAACGTATCGCTGCCGAGATCGACAATGAGCCTGTGGTGATTTTCTGTAATGAGTTCGTTACTAACTGTTCAAGCCGGCCTCGCGGGACCGGCCTTCCCCGGCTCGAGAGGCCGGAGCAGATCCCTCGGTGCGATCGGGGGAACGGGAGGGCGAAGACTGTTACCGGGAACCGGTTGGCCGGCCGGACGGGTGAGGAGGGCTCGGAGGCTAGATGTACCAGCAGGCCCATGGGCCTACCTGGAATCGAACCAGGTGAGAAGGAAGCCACCGAATGGCCTCACCCGCCGGAGCGCGAGGAAAGCGGAAGAGCTGGAACCAGACCGGCGCCCGTACGGGCAGACCGGTTCCCAAAGAGGTGAGAAGGAAGCCCTCCCATGGCCTCGCGCTGAGCAAGATTATCAGGCCGGGATCAGCTCGTGCAGCGTGGCGGGCGTGTAGACCCGCGCCCCCTCCGGAAGGTCGGCGGGCGCCTCAAGCCCGATGTACGTGACGGGCCCGCCCATGGTGGACTTGGCCCGGAGCAGGTCGGCAAGATAGCCGACCCGGAGGTAGTCCCGCTCCACGATCGAGCGCACGAGCAGCGACGCGGTGACCCGGTTGCCCTCCACCTGGTTGAACGCCGGATGGCCCGGCAGGTAAAGGTGCAGCCACTTCACCCGCCAGGCGCCGTCGTCCCCGCGCAGGAAGACGAGCGGCAGCGCGACACGACCGGCCCCGCGCAGGTCGGACTTCATCCGCACCGTACGCGGTTCGAACGGCCTGCCCTCCTGGGCGGCGTCCCTGGTCATGTAGCCGAAGAAGGCCTCCGCGGCCTCGTCGAACCGCTCCCCCGCAAAGACGTGGACCTGAGGGATGATGATCGGCTTGGTGGCGCCGGACAGACGTACGTCGATGAACTCCGAGGCGCCGTCGGGGGCCTCGGTGAGGTCGCCCGAGTAGGTCGCGAAGTCGTTGGTGTACGACGTCCACGAGATGTGGGTCGGCTTGTCGTAGGCGGCGTCGAGCATGAGCGCGGACAGGTCGTAGTCGGTGCGCCGCTCGGCCTGGCGCCAGTGAACGAAGAACCGGAGCAGCTCGCCGTCCACGGCCGACAGCGAGCCGCGGGGCAGCATCCCGAGCCCGGGCGCGACCGCCTTTCCCGACAGGGGCAGCGCCACGTCGAGCACGGCGGGGTCGACGATCAACTCGCCGAGGTCGGGCAGACGGCGGCCGATCTCCTCGTCCAGGATGGCGAGCGTACGGTTGAGCGCCTCCTCGTCGAGCGGGGCGCGGGTGTCGGGCGCCGTCCACGCTCTGCCGGCCCGGTTGGTGAAGACCCGGTTCGCCGGAGCGAGCCGGTTCTGCAGGTGCTCGCGCAGGGAGAGCAGCACCCGGCCGGAGGCGCGGGCGGCGGACCTTTCCGCCGCCTCCAGTACGGCGGAGCCGCCGCCCGCGCGCAGCAGGTGGTCGAGACGGCGCAGCAGCGCGCCGGGCGTGTGCTCCAGCAGCGAGACGGCCTCTTCGGTACGGCCCGCGGCCAGCGCGGCCTCGACGCGGCTGCCGAAGCTCGCCACCTCGCGCACGCCTCTGGCCACGTCGAAGACCTCAGCCGCCCGGGGGAACCGCGGGTACTCGTGGGGGTGCAGCCGCTCGCCGAGCCGCTTCCACTGCTCCCGATGACGGAGCACGTCCCCGTGCTTGGCGGCAGGGACGGTGTCCAGGGCGGCCAGCAGGATGCGGCGTTCTGCTCGGCGGAAGGAGCGCAGGCGGGTGGGGGTGGCCAGGGTGACGTCGCCGTCGGAGCAGAGCGCGGCCAGCCGGAGCACGTCTGTCACGGTGTCGACGAGCAGCGACTGCCCGGCGGCCAGCCGCACCTCGTTGATGACGGCCCGGTTCTCGCGTACCGGGACGTGCCCGGGCTGGTCGTCGGCGTGCAGGTCGGCACAGAAGGCGGCCAGCGCGCGCAGGGCGGCCAAATCCTCGGCGGCGAGCGGGACCTCGGAGCCGGCCAGCGAGAGGTAGAGGTCTCGCGCTTCGTCCCGCAGGCTCCCGCCCAGCTGCAGCACTGTCACCCGGTCTTTCGCCAGGGGGACCAACTCGGCGTGCGCGGCCAGCAGGTCGGCGTAGGTGTGCTGGTAGCTGCCGTATCGCGGCAGGTCCAGCAGGTTGACGATGCCCGGCTGGATCCGGGCGGCGGCGACCGGGTCGAGCATGGCCTCGCGTAGCAGCCCCGCCCAGAACTCCAGAGTGTCCGGAACGTTTTTCGGAAAGTCGATAAAGTAGGCGTTGTGTTCGACGTGGTCGCCGACCAGGCGGCGGACCGCGGCCAGGACGCGCACGCCGAGGTCGATCACCTGCTCGCCGGGCAGCCCCGCCAGGCGGTCGAGCAACGCCGGCGAGCACGTGAAGCCGACGCTGAGCAGCGCCGCGTCGAGCTGCCGGGCGGCCACCCCGCCCCACCCGGCCGCGTCCTCCCCCACAGCGTCGACGGGAACGCGCAGGCGCCGGGCGATGATGAGATCTTCCACGCAGGCACGATAGGGATGGATATGCCCGGCTCGCCACCGAAAAACAGGCGCCTGCCGATGATTCTCACGGGCAGGCAGCGGTCCGCCGGCTGCCTCATCGCCAGCGGATGAAGCCGGGCGGGACGTGGTCCACCAGCCAGACACCGTTGGCGCTCACCCGGAAGTGATGCCCGGCCGCGTGCATCGCGCCCGCGTCCACAGCGAGCACGACCGGCTTCCCTCTGCGCGCGCCGACACGGGCGGCGGTTTCCCGGTCCGGCGACAGATGGACGTGATGACGTGCCATCGGCCGCAGCCCTTCCGCGCGGATCGCGTCCAAGGCCCGGGCGACCGTACCGTGATAGAGGTACGGGGGCGGCTCGACCACCGGCAGGTCGAGGTCGACGGGCACCGAGTGCCCCTGGCCGGCCCGGATCCGATCGCCGTCGATCACGTACCGCCGCTTGTCGTTGTCGGCGACCACCTGCTCCAGCTCGGCGCGCGAGATCGGGAACCCGTGCGCGGCCGCCGCCGTCAGCAGCACGCCGACATCCACCCAGCCATGCGGATCGAGCTCGACGCCGATGCGCTCGGGCTGATGCCGCAGATGCTTGGCCAGGTATTTCGAGACCCGCACCAACCGCCGTTCGTCCATCGGTCTCCTCCAGTGCCCGCCGCCTCGCCGTTGAACCGGCTCGCATCCGATCCGGCACCCGCGCAGGAGAAGTGAGCCGCGTCGAGGTGAAGATCACCCTATTGTGTCGGTCATGGACTGGGTCGAGCGTGTCGCGAACATCCGGCGCTGGACGCGGCAGGGCGAACGGGCACCGCACAAGCCGCTTCTGCTGCTCTACGCCCTCGGCCGCTTCCAGCGCGAAGGCGGCCGGCCGATCCCGTTCGGCTCCGCCGAAGCGGACCTCAAGGCACTGCTCAAGGAGTTCGGGCCGCCGCGGGACACCAGCCCGGGTTACCCGTTCCATCACCTCACCAGCGACGGCGTCTGGCTCGTCGACACCGTGCACGGACCGGGCAGCCCCGGCTCCGAACTCGGCCGCCTCCGGGAGGCCCAGGCCGCCGGGCGGCTCCACCCCGACCTGCTGCGTGCCCTGACCGACGACTCCCACCTCGTCGTACGGCTCGCGCGGCACCTTCTGGACGCCAACTTCGAGCCGTCCCTGCACCCCGACATCTGCCGTTTCGTCGGCCTCGATCTGCACGACCAGGTCACCGCCGCCGAGCAGCTCGTGCCGTCCCCCAGGCCCGGCCGGGATCCGGCGTTCCGGGAGAGCGTGCTCGTGGCGTACGAATACTGTTGTGCCTTCTGCGCCTACGACGGGTGGCTGGACGGCATGGCGGTCGGTCTGGACGCCGCGCATGTCCGCTGGCGGGCCTTCGAGGGACCCGACGACGTCGCCAACGGGCTGTGCCTGTGCTCGATCCACCACAAGCTGTTCGACAAGGGCGTCCTCGGGGTGACCCCGGACCGGACGATCGCCGTTTCCGGGAAGTTCGTCGGCCGGAGCCCGGCGGCCGGGCAGATGGTCTTCTCCCTGGCCGGGCGGCCCGTCCGCGACCCCCAGGGCGGTTTCGACCTCGTCGATGACGATCACATCGCCTGGCACGGCCGTCAGGTCTTCCGCGCCCCCGCCCGGCAGGGGCGGCACGTGCAGGGCCAGCACGTGTAGGGGCAGCGCCCGTCCCCTGGTCCATGAGCCGATAGGCTTCCGGGCCTATGGACAGCTCGATCTTGGAGAAGGTTCGCGAGCTCCGCGGACAGGGCCACTCCCCCAAGCAGATCGCCCGCGCGCTGGGCATGTCGCCTGCGGCGGTCGCGCCGTACGTCCGGGCGGTGGCCCAGCAGACGAGCACGAAGGCATCGGAGCCCGAGCTCGCCGGGTGCTGGATCAACGCCGGCTGGAGCGAGGGGCTGGGCGTCCCCGGCACGGACGGCTGGGGGGACGACGTTCCGGACGGCCAGCAGACCGCGGGCACGGTGAGCGTGGTGGTGGCGCGCAGGCACGGCTGGGACAAGCTGTCGGTCTGCGCCTACCTCGTCGACGTCTACTGCCTGGGCGTCAAGCACACCCGCGGACCCGACGTGATGAGCGAGGTGGAGCTGCACCGCTTCCTCCCCAAGTGGTTCAGGATCTACGCGCACGGGTGGCGGGAGGCGCCGCTCGACCTGGTCCGGCACCTCGTCTTCGGCGCGGTCGACTACGCGCGCGACCTCGGCTTCGAGCCGGCCACGGACTTGGCCGGGGCGGCCGACCACCTCGGGGCCTGGGAGGACAAGTCGGCCATCGTCTTCGGCAAGGACGGCAGGCCCCTCTACCTCGCGGGCCCGAACGAGGACGTCCGGCACGTGGTCAAGACCCTGGAACGGCGGGTCGGGCCGCCGCCCAACTTCGACTTCTTCGCTCCCGTGCCCGAGACGCAGATCTCCCTGGGCGGCCACCGGCTCGCGCCCTGACGCCGACGCCTGCGGCGCCGCTATCGCAACCCCCGGAAGCCGTCGCGCATCCGGCGGACGTCCTGCAGCCGTGCCTCATAGGTGGCCCCGATCAGGACCAGCGCCATGCCTCCCGCCGCCACCGGAACCCAGCGAGGCACGGCCGTCACAAGCTGCGCGATCCATGGCGCGAGCTCGTGCACGGCGACCGCGGCCAGCGTGAACCCTCCGAGCGCCACGGGCGCCTGGAGCCGTGATCTCGCGCCGAGCAACAGGACCACGAACGAGGCGACTCCCAGTGTCAAAGGGCGAATCCAGCCCCCGGGCTGCGCGTAGACCGCCAGGAGGCTCGGCAGGAGGGAGAAGGACAGGCCCGCGCCGTAGGCCGGCCACGACGACGACTCTCGTGCCCGCCGCCAGCCGATCGCGAGCAGCACCAGGGAGAACGGCACCGTGTAGGCCTCCACCAGCTCGACCCGCTCGGCCAGGAGCCGAGTCCAGCCGGCCAACAGCAGGAAGGCGGTTCCGACGTATCCGGCCACCCGCCGGTCCGGCCGTAGAGCCGTACCGATCGCCAGGACGCCGGCCGCAGCGCAGGCCAGGCTGAACATCGGCAGGTCCACAGCCAGGAGCAGACCGGCCGACCCGAGCGCGTATGCCGTGATCTCCACCGCCACCCGAGGCCCCGCCTTGAGCAGCGCGGCCTTGGGCGGCGCCGCGACGATCATGGCCACGGCGGCCACTCCGAGGAGGACGAAGGTGACCGAGCGCGGCTGAAGGCCGGCTGCGATCCACAGCGCGACCGCTTCACCACCGAAGAGCAGCGTCGCCGTCACGGCGGCCCCGGTGCGTACGGCCGGCGTACGGGCGACGGGGACGGTCACCGCGGCCGTGACGGCGAGGACCCCCAGCACGACCAACGTGGCCGGCTCGGACACCAGCGCCCACGCGCACACCTCCAGCGCGGCCGCGAGCGCCAGAACGCTCACCAGGGCGGTCCTGGCCGACATCGCGGCGAGGCTGACAGCGAGTACGAGTTGCACGGCTATCGCCGCCGGGTACGGCAGGCCGAGCGCGACAGGGCAGACGGCCACGGTCACCGAGGCGATCGCCAGCCCGACAACGATCAGCGTACGATGCCGGGCGCGCGAAACGGCGTCGTCCGTCCTGCCGTGCCGGGCGACGAAGAGCGCGAGCACCGCACAGACGAGTGCGAGCGCCGCGAGCACGACCAGGTCGGGCGGCCCGGCGACCGCCTGCGCACCGAGTGCTTCACGGACTCCCGTCGTCCCGATGCCGCTCCAGACCCCGCCCCGGTCCGGTGGTACGGCCAGTGGCCCAGCCAGTGTGACGATAACCGGCATCGCCACCGGCGTCGAGAGCAGAGCTGTCGCGATCGCGGCCGTGACCGCCGCAGTGACCGCCGCGGTGACCACTGAAGCAGTACGGGAGGACAGCACGGCGAGCACGGTCACGGCCAGCCCGGCGAGAGGCGCGGGCGCGACGGCCCAGGGGCCCTCCAGCACCACGCGCGCGGGAACCGCGAGTGCCGTGATCAGCGTGATCGCCGAGATGGCGGTGAGCGCTACCGACCACGGCCTCGTCGCGCGGACGGCGACGACCAGCCCCGCCACCACGGCGACGATCAGCGCCCCGGAAAGCGGCCAGGCACTACGCGGTTCGTACGTGTCCACTGCTTCCGCGAGCCCGATCACCACGCCGAGCGGCCACGTGCACCCGAAGCAGACAGCCACCATCCTCCACCGCCCGGCCAGCCAGACCGTCGCGTCGGCGCAAGCGGTGGCGAGCAGGGCCGCGACGAGCCAGAAGACTCCCTCGTCGAACGCCGGCACCGCGAGCGGAAGTTGCATCAGCCCGACAGCCACGGGGATCGGCAACCTGAGCCGGGCAAGCCGGCCATAGGTCGCGAAGGCCACGGCGACGACCCCGATGAGCCCGGCCGTGTAAGGCTGAGGACCGATCGCGTCGAGACCGGCCAGCCCGACCTGCCGGGCGGCGTAGCCGTCGAGGAACAGCAGCGCCAGGCCGAGCATGGCCAGGGTCTCCGCCGTCGCGGCCAGGCCACGTCGCCGCAACGGGATCGGGGCCGCGAGGACGAGCCCGGTCAACCCGAGCAGAATCGCCGCCCGACCCCCGATGCCGAGGTGCCCCCAGCTCACCGCCGTGAACACGATCGCGGAGACGACCAGCAGGAGCCCGCCGAGTGCCAGCAGCAGGTTCTGTACTGCTTTCACCGACAGATCCCTCGGCCGTCCAAGGCCGGGCGCCGGTGACGACACGGCGCCGGAGTGGCCCTCCGCCCGGTTGGTCCCGGTACGGGCGGTCCGCAACGCCGCGACAAGTTCGTTCCGCCTGGCCGTCAGTTGCGCCTCACGCGTCCTGAGGTCGGCGAGCGCCATGTCGACCCGCCATAGTTCGCCGGCGACAGCGCCTCGCAACGGCAGCGCGCAGGCCGGGCAGACCGTGAGGGGACCGGTGAGAGGCTCACCGCAGTCCGGACAACGGGGATGTGCGCCGGGTTGCATTCCACCAGGATTCCCGAGTCCGATCATCGCCGCCATGCGCCGGACCACTCAGTTACTCATTGGTAACGAACGCTGTCCGCGAACACGCGGTCTGCCCGAGATCCGGACGTGCCAGACTGCGAGCATGACAGTCTCTGGCCGATCGGTGGTCATCGACATCCGGACGCGCCGGGCCGCCAAGGAGCGCGACCCGGCGATCCCCGACGGCCCTGACCCGTTGCTGCGGACGGTGTACGGCGAGATCCTGCGCGACGAGAGGCTGGACCAGGACCGCACGCTCGACGACGTGGCGCGTGCGGTGGGCATGTCGAAGCAGTATCTGTCGGAGGTCGAGCGCGGCCGCAAAGAGCCGTCGTCGGAGATGTTGCATTCGGTGTGCGACGCGCTCGGGTTGCCGATCGAGCAGCTGCTCACCCGTGCCGTCCGGCGGATCAGCGCGTCGCGCCGGCTCGCGACGCGCGGGTCGTCCCGTACGCCACGGGTGGAGCTGCTGGCGGCGTGAGCGCTACGGCGCCTCGCGGGTGAAGATCAGCTCGTCGGCGAGGCCGTACTCGACGGCCTCGCGAGCGCCGAAGATGCGGTCCCGGGCGGTGTCCTCGCGCAGCCGGGCGACGTCGACCCCGGTGTGACGGCTGAGGATCTCCTCCGTCTGCGCGCGCATGCGCATCACCTCGGCCGCCTGCAGGGTCAGGTCGGAGATGGTGCCCTGCCCCTGCGTGGACGGCTGGTGCAGCAGCACGCGGGAGTGGCCGAGCATGAACCGCCGTCCGGGGGCGCCGGCGGCGAACAGCACCGCGGCCGCGGAGGCCGCCTGGCCCATGCAGTACGTCGCGACCTTCGCGCGAATGAACTGCATGGTGTCGTAGATCGCGAGCATCGCGGTCGACGAGCCGCCCGGGGAGTTGATGTACAGGTTGATCTCCTGGTCCGGGCTCTCCGCCTCCAGGTGCAGCAACTGTGCCATCACGACGTTGGCGACGCCGTCGTCGATCTCCGTGCCGAGGAAGATGATCCGCTCGTTGAGCAGCCGGCTGAAGATGTCGAACGACCGCTCCCCCACCGGGGTCTTTTCGATGACATACGGGATCGTGTACTGGCTCATGACGAGAACCCCATCCGGTTGGGAGCGGCGTACGGCGCGATGGTGTGGAAGGAGTCGACGATCTCGTCGATCATTCCGTAGTCGCGGGCCTGCTCGGGGGTGAACCAGCGGTCCCGGTCACTGTCGGCGGCGATCTCCTCGACCGTGCGTCCGGTCTCCGCGGCGAGGATCTCCTCGGACTGCCGCTTCATGTACTTGAGGTTCTCCGCCTGGATCGAAATGTCGATCGCCGTGCCGCCGATGCCGGCCGACGGCTGGTGCATCATGATCCGGCTGTGTGCGAGGCTGATCCGCTTGCCGTGGGTGCCGGACGCCAGCAGCACCTGACCCATGCTCGCCGCCATCCCCAGGGCGACGGTGACCACGTCGTTCGGCACCAGCTTCATCGTGTCGTAGATCGCCAGCCCGGCCAGCACCGACCCTCCCGGCGAATTGATGTACAGGATGATGTCCCGCTCGGAATCCGCCGAGGCCAGCAACACCATCTCGGCGCACACCCGCTCGGCCATCTCGTCGTCGACCTCTCCGGTCAACATCAGGGTCCGTTGGTGGAACAGCTTCTCGTTCAGCCGGTCCCGGTAACTCCCGCTCGGTGAAACACTCATGACGCTTTTCTATTCGCCGTGACCCCGCGACCTGTCGATGTGTCTGCCGAGGGCAGACACATCCGGGCACACGCCCACCGGCCCTTGGCGGTCACGCGACGCCCATAGCCCAGCGGCATCGCGGCTAGCCCACGTTTGTGGGGTTGTCTCACCCACTTCCCACCTGCACATACTCGACATACACCGCATTCCCGTCAGACAGAGAGGTGAAGGCATGGCCTTCGATCCGAGGGAAGCTCTGCGTGAAGCCGGCATTCTGAACAGCCCGCTGGCCGCCGAGGTCGAGGAGGCGTTCGCCACCTTGACCCGGGAGGAAGTCGACCTGCTCATCTCGCTCAAGGACAAGCTCCCCACCGCGCTGCCCGGTGTGCTGGCGCACGCCGGCACCGGCGGCGAGTGGTCCCGGCCCGAGGTGGAGGCCCACACCGTTCCGGTCGAGAGCAAGTGCCTGTGCGGGGCCTGGTCGGGCTCCGGGTCCGGGGCGAACTAGTCAGGACGGTTCGCGGGTGCGGCTCCGGCCGCGCGTCGCCCACAGAATCTGGGGCCGCACCTGCGGCTGGGAGCGCAAAGGGGAATGATGCCTGGACAACTCGCCCGGAACCGCTCGTTGATCGACGTACCGGCGGACCTGACCTACTTCGTGCACGACGAGAGGTACCTGGTCGTCAACCCACAGGTGGGCGGCCGATGCGTCCTCGACGCGCGCGAGTTCGCCGTCCTGGCGGCCCTGTCCCGCCCGGGGGCGGGCGGGGAGCCGGCCCTCCTCGACGAGACCGACGAGACCGATCGGGCCCTCGCCAAGCTCATCCTGAACTGCATCGTCTACTACAACGGGAACCGTCCGAGGCTCAGCGTCAAGGAGCCGACGCTCCTCCAGGTGTATTACGCGATCACCGACGGGTGCAACCTCCGCTGCCCGTACTGCTACGCCTCATCGGAGAAGTGCCTCCCCGGGGAGCTCAGCACCGCCGAGTCGCTCGACCTGGTCTCCCAGGTCGCCGCCATCGGGGCCACGACCATGATCTTCACCGGCGGCGAGCCCATGCTCCGCAAGGACCTGTTCCGGATCGTGGAGCACGCCAACGGCAGCGGGCTGACATCGAACATCGTCACCAACGCCACGATGATCAGAACGCCCGCGCAGGCCAGGCGCTTCGCCGAGCTTTTCGGCATGGTCACGGTGAGCGTCGACGGCGGCACGGCCGAGACCCACGACCGCACCCGCGGCGCCGGCTCCTTCGCCCGGACCCACCGCGCCCTGCGGCTGCTCAACGACGCCGGTGTGGTGCCGCGGATCAACCACATCGTCACCTCGGACAACGTGGACGAGCTGGAGGACTTCGCGAGGTTCGCCGAGGGGCTCGACGTCCACAGCATCCGGCTGATGTACCACAACGACCTGGGCCGGGGCGAGACCGACGAGTACGACTTCGGCTGGGAAGACCACATGCGGATCCAGCGGATCACCTGGACGTCTCCGGCCGCCGGCAAGCTGCTGCCGGACGGCCCGAGGCCGATCACGCCGTGCTCGGTGAAGGCCAACTGCGGGATGGGCGGCAACGAGATCTACGTCAACTCGCTGGGCGACGTGTATCCGTGCAAGCTCGTCACCGGACGGTCACACCACGCGGGCAACGTACGGCGGCAGCCGCTGTCGGAGATCTTCGCCGGGCCGCTCCTGCGCGGGATGCGCACCAGCACGGTGCTCGGCGGCGACTACCACGCCGACTGCGCGAAGTGCTACATCAAGGCGTCCTGCGGCGGCGGATGCCGGGCGGCGCACATGGCCGAGTCCAAAGACCTGCGGCGCAACAGCCGCCACCAGTGCCGGATCCTGCGGCACGGCATCGCCACGCAGCTGTGGCTGGAGGCCGGTGTCAGCCCGTCGGAGCTCGCCGCCGACGACCGCGCGATGACGACACCCCGCCTGGTCGTCAACGGCGACGTCCACCCCGTCTTCGACGACTGGAAGACCTACGTTCCCCCCTCGCGCGGCACCGTCAGGGTCGGCGAGTTGCTTCCCATCACGCCGCTATAGAGGAGGTCAGTGTGTCACTGCGGATCAGCGAGGCCGTGATCTGGCAGGAGACCGGGGAAGGCGTCTCGCTCTACAACACCGAGACGGGCGACTTCCACAGCCTCAACGACACCGGCTCCCGGATTTGGAAGCTGGTGGCGAGCGACGGCGAACGGGAGCCGGTCATGTTCAGGCTCTCCCGCGAGTTCGCCGGCAGCAACTCCGCGATGAGCAGGCGCATCCTGGCCGACGTCGAGGAGTTCATCGGCTCCATGATCGAGCAGGGCCTCATCGAGGAGGTCCCCGCCGAGGAGCCCGCGGACGGGGAAGAGTCGCCGTCGTGACGCGTTCGCCGGGCCTCGTTCCGTGAGCAGGGCGGTCGTCCTCGGGGGTGGCCTCGCGGGCGTGCTCGCCGCCACCGTGCTCGCCGGGCACGCGGACGAGGTGGTCCTGATCGAGGGCGACCGTTATCCGTCCGGTCCGCGCCCGCGACGAGGGCTGCCGCAGTCGCACCACAGCCACGTGCTCGTGGCCGGCGGGGCGCGAGCGCTTGACGCGTTGCTGCCCGGAACGGTCGACGCCCTGCTCGCCAGCGGCGCGCATCTGCGGGACCTCCCCGGCGACGCCCTCATCTACTCCGCCGACGGCTGGTTCCGCCGTCTCCACACCGGTGCCCACCTGATCTCCTGCACTCGAGGGCTGCTGGACCAGGTGGTGCGGCGGCGTGCGCTCGGCGGCGACGTCGAGGTCTGGGACGACACGCGGGCGCTCGGGCTCACCGGGGACACGGCCAGGATCACCGGTGTCTCGGTCAGCCGGCGGGGCGCCCCGTCCGGGACCGTACGCGCGGACCTCGTCGTCGATGCGACGGGACGCCGCTCGCGGTCACCCCGCTGGCTCGCCGAGATCGGTGCCGGGGACATCGAGGAGGTGTCGGTCGCGACCGGGCTGGCCTACGCCACACGCCTCTACCGGGCGCCCGGCGACCTGGCCGCCACGATTCCGGCCATCATGCTGCACCCCGGGGCGGAGAAAGGGCGGCCGGCTCGGGGGGCGACGTTGTTCCCGGTCGAGGACGGCCGGTGGATCGTCACGCTGACCGGCACCAGGGGCGGCGAGCCGCCGACGGACGAGCATGGCTTCGCGGCCTTCGCGCGCTCGCTGCGGCACCCGATCGTGGCGGACCTCATGGCGAAGGCCACTCCCCTCGGCGCCGTCCGGCCCTACCGCGACACCGCCAACAGGAGGCGGTTCTTCGAACGGGCGCCCCTGCCCGCCGGTTTCGCCGTCGTCGGCGACGCGGCCGTCGCGGTGAATCCCGTGCACTCGCACGGGATGTCGGTCGCCGCGCTGGGCGCGCTCAGGCTGCGCGAGGAGCTGGCACGGCACGGGATGACGCCGTCCCTGTTCGCTGGGCTGCAGGCCGCCCTCGCGGCGGAGGCGGAGCAGTCATGGCGCATGGCGGTCGAGGCAGACGGTGAACGGGCCGGCGCAGGGGCCGGCACAAGGGCTCGCGCAGGGGCCGGTGAACGGGCGGGGCTCGACGGGACTCCGCGACGCGAACCGAACGCCTTCGAACGCGAGATCCGCACCCGCCTGGCCCAGGCGAAGCTGAGCAGCCCGAAAATCGCCGCCGAGTTCTTCGGCCTCCAGACGTTGCTCTCCACCGCTACCGCGCCGGACAGGTCGGAGATCGCCCGCGTGCTGACCGGGCGGGCGGAGCCCCTCCTCACCGGCGAGGAGGCGATCGGGCAGTATCCCGCCCTGGCCGCGTGGCTGCGCTCGCGGTACGCCACCACGCTGAGCGGTACGCCCAGCCGAGATCCGGCGGGACGTGCAACAGGCTGACCACCGGAATCACCAAGACGATCACGCAGATAAGTAGCATGACGGTCGCGTCCTGAGCCGTTCGCTGCGGAGCTGGACGACAGGCTCCGCCTCGTCGTCCAGCTCCGCCTGCAGCGCGTATCAGATCACGACCTTTTCCTCGGTGACCATGACCACCACCGAATCCAAATCGATGAACTTGCTTTCGTCCGGGTTCAGCAGCTCCTTGTAGTTCTTCGATCCGAAGAAGGCGTCATGGTCCGCCCAGGTTTCGAACCAGATCTCAGTGAGGCCGTCGTAGCCGGGGCTCGGGTAGCCGTCCGCGGGAACCGGGTGAGAGACGGTGTACTTCTTCACATACCGTCGCGCCTCGGGGATGGAGGCGAACAATGGGGCGTGGTGGTTCCGGTGGTAATCAACGAATTCCTCGAGGGTCATTCCCCCGACACGGTTGATCATGTAGGCGAACTTGATCATGCTTTGCCTCCTTCGTCCTCGCGGCACGGGGGAGGCGACCGCCTGCCCCGGCGCCGGGTTGCGAGCTACGGGATTACGCTAAACACTCACATCGATGTCATGGGCAAGGCATTGTGACCCAATGCACACGAGGAGTTGAGATGCGGATCGGTGAGCTGTCGGCCCGGACAGGAGCAAGCCGTCGATCGCTGCGCTATTACGAGCAGCAGGGCCTGCTGGTCAGTACGAGATCGCCCAGTGGCCAGCGGTGCTACAACGACGATCACGTCGAGCGGGTGGCGCTGATTCAGACATTCCTGGCCGCCGGTATGTCCACCATGAGCATCGCTCAGATGGTCCCCTGCATGTCGGAGCCCACCACGGCCAAGGCCCTGCATGCCTTGGCCGTCATGAACCATGAGCGAACCCGCCTTACCTCGACGATCGACAGCCTCATGGCCGCCAGGGGAGCGCTTGATCACCTGATCGAGATCAACCGATCCTTCCTGGCGAATGCGGCGGATGCTGGTTGAGTGACGGTGGGCGGTAGTGGTGACATGGCCTTCAGGAAACCGGCCGATCCGTTCCGTCGAGGATCCGGCACACTTTTCGTGATCGGACCCGGCTGAGCTGATCACGTTCAGACGTCCCAGCCCTCGCGCCCATGCCGATCGAGCTTCCGTCGAGGCGGGGGCAGCAAGTCGGCCTGTGCCCAGCGGTGGCGGGAGGTAGGGGACGCGGCCCTTGAGCCGGTGGTCGACCGGATCGTCGAGCGCCGTTGTCGACTGCGGGGGCCGTCGCCGGCGTGTGGCGGTACTGCCTCGATCCGCTCGACGCCGCTGCGGTCACGGAACCTCCGCTCGTGCAGCCGCTCAGGTGTCAGGGCTCGCGAGCGGTGGCCGGAGTGACCGGGCGACCCACGCACCAGACGGCGCGGATGTCGCGGGTGGCCGTGATGTCCCGGGTCGGGTCGCCGTTGACCAGCAACAGGTCGGCCCGCATGCCCGGCCGGACGGCGCCCCGGTCGGCCAGGCCGAAGGCGCGGGCGGGCAGCACGGTCGCCGAGCGCAGGATCTCCACCGGCGTCATTCCGGCCCGCGCCATCAGCTCGAACTCGTGATGCAGGCTCTCACCGTGGGGCACGGGCAGCGGCGCGGACGACTCAGCGTTCGCGTCCGTCCCGGCGAGGATCTCAACACCGGCCCGGTGCAGACGGCCGACGTCGCCCAGCACCTCCCCCAGGTGGTCGGCACGCCCAGGCGGCGGGCCGGAGGTCATGAAGGCGGTGAGCAACGCCTCCATCATGGTGATCGTCGGGATGGACCTCTGGCCGGCGGTCCTCATCGCGGCCACGTCGTGCGCCCTGATCCCGCCGGCGATCGGCGTGTGCGTGACGAACTCCGCTCCCGACTCCACGGCCATCGTGTAGGCGCCCGGAGTGGCGGCGTGCACGATCGTCTTGAGCCCGTACTCGCGCGCCGCCTCCACCAGCGCGCGCAGCGCGTCCGCGGGCGGCCCGCCCTCGCCGGGGGCCTCGGCGACGCCCTTGATGTAGTCGGCACCTTCCGCCGCCCGCGCCTCGACGTGCCGCCGCGCATCGGCCGCCGTCAGGATGACGGCTTCCGGCGGCATTCCCGGCATGCGGGCGTGGTGGCCGCCCGGCCCGATCGCGGGCAGCCCGGCAGTACGGAAGTCGGCCGCTCCTCCGGCCTCGCGCAGCGAGGCCACCCGCTCGGCCGGCCAGCAGGCCATGTCGAGTCCGGTCGTCACTCCCCAGGCGGCCAATGCGGCCAGGTTCCCGGGACCGTGCAGATGGACATGCGCGTCGATCAGCCCGGGCAGCAGCGCCGCCCCCGCCGCGTCGATCTCCTCCGCCCCTGCGGCATCGTCGCCGATCAGCGCACCGTCGATGACGACGGTACGGGGTTCGCCGAGCCGCTTGCCATCGAAGACCCGCACATTGCGCAAGGCTGTCCTGCCATCACTGGACATGGGTCCCCCGTCTATAAGGAACAAGTTTGTTCACTAACGGAGGCTAGCATGGCGAAGTGCGTGATAATCCGTCCTCATGAGTCCCACCCGCCGCCGCGGAGACGCGCTCACCACCGCGATCTTCCAGGCCGTCCTGAGCGAACTGGCCGGGAGCAGCTTCGAGGAGCTGACGTTCGACAAGATCGCCTCCGCGGCCGGGACCGGGAAAGCCGCCTTGTACCGGCGCTGGTCCACCCCGGCCGAACTCGTCCTCGCCGCGCTGAGCGACCCCGCGACCGGCTTCGGAGACCCGCCGGCGCCGCCCGGCACGGGCGCGCTGCGCGATGATCTGATCGCCCTGCTCGAGCACTTCGTACGGGCGCTCGACGAGCCGCGCGGCCGCGCGCTGCTCCCGCTCATCGCCCACCGCCACCGCCATCCCGAGCTGTTCGAGCAGGTCCATCGGCTGGTGGTCCGCCCGCACCAGGAAGTACTGCTGTCCGTCCTGCGCCAGGCGGTCGAACGCGGCGAAGCCGCACCCGGCAGCCTCACCCCGCGCGTTGTCTCAGTCGGGCCACGCCTGATCCTCCTCCAGGCGTGGGAGGGCGGTCTCGTGGACTCCGGCGAGATCGCCTCCATCGTCGATGAGGTGCTCATTCCGCTGACCAGGCCATGACCCCCTGGCCGGCATCCCGCAGGGCAGTGCGAGATGAACGGTGCACGTTGTGAGTGGATCACGTTTGAACCACTCCGACTTTCGTGCAGATGATGTTCACCCGAGCTTCGGCGGGCAGCGGAGCTCAGGCCGGTATCGCGACGAGGGCCCGGATCGCCGAGCCCCCCAGCGGGGGAGTCACCTCGGCCAGGCCGAAGCCGGCCGCGGCGAACAGGTCCCGGAACTCGGTCATCCCGCGTTCCCTGCCGCCGGTGTAGACGAGCATGGCGATGTCGCTCATTACGGCTCCTGCCGCCTCCGGCGTGCCGAGGCCTGACGGCATCACCGGCTCGAGCACGAGCAGGCGGCCGTCCGCCGCGATCGACCTGCGGCAACTGTGCAGAAGTGCGACGCAGCGCCGGTCGTCCCAGTCGTGCAGGACGCCCTTCACCAGCATGACGTCGCCCTCGGGCACGGCCTCGAAGAAGTCGCCGGTCTCGATGGAGCATCGGTCGGCCAGCCCCGCCCGCCGGAGCTCCTCCGCGGCGCCCGTCACCCCCTCGGCGGTGTCGAACAGGATTCCCTTGACGCCCGGGGTCGCGGCCAGCACCGCGGCCAGCAGCGAGCCGTTCCCGCCGCCGACGTCGACCACGGTTTGGGCGCCGGTGAAGTCGTACGCCATGGGGAGCGCGGGCGCGATCCGTTCGGTGCCCTCGCGCATCGCCCTGTTGAACACCGCCGACAGCTCCGGGTGGCGGGCGAGGTGGGCGAACAGCGGACCGCCGTGCACGTGGTCCCACGCCGCCTCACCGGTCCGCACGCTGTGGGTCAGCGCCCCCCATGCCCGCCAGGTGTCGGGGTCGCCGAGCAGCAGGAGGCTGGAGCGCATCGACCACGGATGGTCGGCGCGCAGCGGCTGCCCCTGCTCCGTCAGCCCGAACCACCCGGGCTCGCCCTCCTCCGCCACGCCCAGCACCACCAGCGCGCGGAGCAGCCGGTACAGCGCGTGCCGGTCCGATCCGGTCGACTCCGCGAGCCGTGTCACCGGTGCGGGTCCCTCCACCAGCAGGTCCGGCACCCCGAGCCGGACGGCCGCGTAGAGGATCTGCGAGGACGCGTACCCGAAGGCCATCCGGGACAGGTTCGCGTATCCCTCGAGGCCTCGTGGCCGGTCGCTCGGCGGTCGCTCACTCGGCGATCGGTCACTCATTGGCCGGTTCCTCTCGGCGTCCGACGGGTGTCTGGTGAGCGCGCAGCCGCAGCGGCAGGCGGCGTACGCCGTGCAGGAACAGGTCAGGCGTCCACTCCAGGCCGGCGGGGTCGACCGCCAGGGCGATCCCGGGAAAGCGGCGCACCAGCGCGCCGACGGCGGCGGCGGCCTGCAGCCGCGCCAGCGCCGCGCCGAGACAGAAGTGGGCGCCGTGACCGAAGCCCAGGTGGCGGTTCGGGTTGCGGCCGATGTCGAAGACGTCCGGCCGGGGAAAGACCGCCGGGTCGCGGTTGGCCGCCAGCAGCACCGGCACCACGATGTCCCCGCGGGGGATCACGGTCCCGCCGATCTCGACGTCGGCGAGGGCGTACAGCGGCCGGGAGTGCCCGACCGGGCCGTTGTACCGCAGCGCCTCCTCGACCATCGAACCGATCAGCTCCGGGCGCGCGCGCAGCCGCTCCAGCTCGCGGGGGTGCCGCAGCAGCTCCAGCACGCCGTTCCCGATCAGGTTGACCGTCGTCTCGTCCCCGGCGAGCAACAGCTGGAACACGCTGGAGACCAGTTCGACGCGGCCGATCGCGCCCGCCCGCTCGGCCTCGGCGAGCCGGGACAGCAGGTCCTCCCCCGGATGCGCCCGCCGCTCGTCGATCCTCTCGTTCGCGTACGCCATGAACTCGACGCCGGCGCGGCGCACCCGGAGCGGGTCTCCGCTGCCCACGATCTCGTCGCTCCACCCGCGCAGCCGGGCGCGGTCCTCGAAGGGCAGGCCGAGCAGCTCGGCGACGACCAAAATCGGCAGCGGCAGCGCCAGGTCCCCGATCAGGTCGGCCTCGCCTCCGGCGGCCGCCATGCCGTCCACCAGCTCGCCGGCGACCCGATGGACGTGCCGCTCCAGCACGGCCACCGTACGGGCGCCGAAGGCCGGCGCCATCAGCCGGCGTATGCGGGTGTGGTCGGGCGGATCGAGATGGAACACGTTGCGCCGCAGCATGGCCAGCGGGTCACGGCTCTCCGCCCGGCGGTGCGGCGCGGCGAGATCGGGGGGCAGCCGGTCGAGCTGGCGCCCGACGTCCGGGTCGAGCAGCGCGCGCTGCACGTCGGCGTACCGCGTCAGATACCACAGCACCCGGCCGCTCGCCGGGCTCACGTACCGGTAGACCGGCGCGTGCTCGCGCATGCGGTGGAACAACGGGTGGGGGTTCGTACGATGCCGCGCGGCCGCCGGGTCGAACGGCTGCTCGAGCGTGGTCGCGGTCATGCCCCTCTTCTCACGGGACGCGCCGGCGCTTCCGGACATGGCCGTCCGCCGGGGCGCACCCAGCCGGCGTCGGCGGCTCCCGTGCTCATGGTCGCGCTCGCCTCTCCACTCATGGTCGCGCTCCCCTCCTCATTCGCCACGCGGGCGGCCTCGTCCCCCGGCCCACCGCTCCACTCACTCGCCGGCTCGCCGCTCCGCTCATGGTCGCGCTCGCCGCTCGGCGGCACGCGCGTTCTGGACGTCGAGGGCGAAGAACCTCCTGACGGTGTGTCCCAGCTCCTGCATGCCGGTGAAGCCCCGCCGGGCCAGCTCGACCTTCGCCGGGGTCCCCTCGCGGTGCCAGTGGCGGAGGAAGATCTTCGCGCAGATCTCCGGCGGCGGGACGGCGAGCCTGCCGCGGGTCCGCTCCGCGGCCTCGTCGGCGCGGGCGACGATCTCGGACCACTCGCGCCAGTCGTCCGACTCCCTGACCCGTTCCAGGACGACCGGCCTCCAGTCTTCCGACTGCCAGCTCGGCCAGACCCGCACCATGACCAGCCGGAGCCGGTCGGCGGCCGGCAGAACGGCGAGCTCCGTTTCCGTGAGCCACGACGCGAGGACGGGCGGCAGGGCGGCGGGCTCGGCGACCCCGAGCCTCGCGCGGGCGTACGCCTCCAGGCCGAGGCCTTCCGCCGCGGCGAAATCCGTCAGCAGGCCGGTCAGCGCCTCCTCGTGCAGGCGGGGATAGTCGTCGCCGAACAACCGCCCGGCGTTCACGACGTCGAGGTCGGTCATCCACCTGCCCGGCGCGTACTCACGCCTCGACCGCCATTTGAGCGCCTCGTAGTGGGTGATCCCCGTCAGCACCGTGCCGGCCGCCCAGTCCGCGGACCTCTCGCCAGGCCTCTCGCCGGACCTCTCGCCGGGGCGCTCGCCGACCGCCCGCAGCGCCGCCATCGCGTCCAGCCGCTTGACGTCCCACTCGCCCGTGCCGATCAGCCGCTCCAGCGTCGCGAGGAAGGGGCGGTCGCCGGAGTCCACCGCCGCGTCCAGCTCGCGCCAGGTCCGCCGCATGAAGGGCAGCGCCTTCGCGGCCCGCACGATCCGCTCCCCGGCCGCCGCCGGGATCCGGCCGGTCCGCGCGCCCTCGCGACAGCCGTACCGGATGTTGACCAGCGCCGCCGTCCCGGCGGGGTATCCGCGGTCGGCCGGTCCGTGCACCACGGCGACCTCGTCGTCGCCGTCGACCTCGCCGAGCGCGTACATGTCGAAGACGGTCCCGGCGCCGCTCATTCCGTACGGGCTCAGCTCCGCCGCGCGCAACGCGCCCATGCTGGCCGCCCCGACGACGCGCACGCCCTCGTCGAGCAGCCAGAGGATCTCCTTGTGGCCCACCGACAGCCGTTCGCGGTAGTAGCCGTCGATGATGACGGCGGTGTCGCCGGGCCTCCAGGTCTCGGCGAGGAGGTCGCCCCGGGCCACGGGCGGCCGCACCCGCGCATGCGGCACGACGCTCAGGACCTCGTGACGGGAGATCGTCGGGCCGGCGTAGACGACCACGTTGTGCGAGCTCATCAGGACACCCTCACTCTCCGGAAAGCCCCGCTCATCGGGAAACCCCTGCTCATCAGAAGATCTCCGCGCAGACGCGGCTCCCCGGCGCCAGCACCCTGACAACGGGAACTCCGACGTCCTCCCTCGTCAGGTCGACGACGAGGGGTGCGTGGCAGAAGGCGACCGCGGCCCGCTTCACCACGTCCTCCAGGTCGTCGCCCAGGCTCTCGTGCGCGTGCATGGGCGATATCGGCGCACCGGCCTCCCCCACCGGCTCCGGCCGGCGCTTGGCGCCCAGGTCGTCCTGGATGTCGGGCCGCAGGTCGTCGCGCGCGCCCGAGACGTAGCCCAGCCTGGCCTGCGCGGCCTCGGTGAGGGCGCGGCTGAGCGCGATCTCCGAGCTCAGGTGGCAGCCGAAGCCCATGAACGGCGGAGGATAGTCGTCGCAGGTGATCCGGGCGACGAAGCACGGCAGCCCGGTCGGGGAGGTGAGGGACCTCGCCTCCAGGCGGATCCCGGCCCGCTCCATCGTCACGCACAGGTCGTCGACGACCGGCGACCCGAGCGAGCGCGGGTCGACCTGTACGCCCGGGTCGCCGCCGGTGACGAAGGCCGTCACCGCGTCCCGCTCGATCACCTCGTACAACGCGTGCAGGACGGCCTCCGCCCGCGTGTTCCCGCTGGCCAAGCCGTTGGTCGAGGAGAAGAACGCCGGCGGGTTCCAGCCCGTCCTGCGGATGAGGGTGAACTCCACCACGTCCCTCGGGACGAGGCACCGCGACCCGTCGGCGAGCGACCTGGCGGCGACCCAGTCCACCGGCAGGCCGTCGTGCAGCAGGGCCGGCGTGCACAGCGGCAGAGCGTGGACGTCGTAGCCCAGTTCCCCGGCCACCTCGCGGGGAGAGGCCGTGGTGACCGGCCGCATGGGCTGCTCCGCGTGCCAGAGCTCTATGGCCTCCATCATGGCGGACAGCTTCGCCAGGTCGGGGGTGGCGCCCTTCCCCTGGGAGACGGCGAGGGTCCGGGCGGTGGGCCGTATCGCCTGGAACGTCGGGATGCCGATCGTGTCGAGCATCGTGATGTCCGCGACCCGGGTGACGCCGGCTCTGCGCGCCGCACGGCCGGCCATCTCCAGCGAGGCGGCCGGGTCCCTGGCCCGGTCCGTCCCCGGCAACCGGACCTTCGACTGGTCGGAAAGGGAGAGGATCCATGAGTGGGAGGAGGTGTCTGTCCGCATCGTCCCCTTGCCCTGAACGAAGTGACTGCCGAAGTGATGCCGAGGTGAGGTGCCGGGATCGAGCCGGCGGGCTCAGATGTGGCCGGCTCGGTTGTTGCGGGCCCAGGTGGTGGGGTCAGATGTTGCCGGCGCGCTTGAGCAGGGCCCGTCCGCCCACGGCGTAGCCGACGGCCGCCATGACCGCGAGCACGAGCAGGTCCACCCATGCCTCGCCGAAGCCGAAGACCGCGGCGTCCCGCATGCCGTTGATGGCGTACGTCAGCGGGTTGACCACGGAGATCCACTGCAGCACGGTGGGCATGCTCTCGGTGGTGTACATCGAGGGGGCGCTGAAGACGAGAACGGGCATCGACACGTTCGACAGCACCATGAAGGCCTGGTAGTCCGTGATCGTGATCGCGGCCGCCAGGTACAGCCCGTTGAGCGCCAGGGCCGACAGCGTGAGCGCCGTCAGCAGCCCGAGCCAGTTCTCCGCGCCGAACGGGAGGTCGAACATGATCGCCGCGACGGCGAGGCCCAGCAGGGTCTGCCCCAGCACGAGCGACACTCCGGCGATCATCTTGCCGAGCAGGAAGCGCGACCTGCGCATGGGGTAGGACCACAGCTGCGTGGCCACCCCGCTCATCTCCTCCTGGAACACGGCCATGGCGGACGTGCCCGCCGCGCTGACGACCGACATCGCCAGCGTCATGGGGAGCAGGAAGACCGCGAACCCGACGCTGACGCCCTTGTAGTCGACGACCCTGACGAGGTTGCTCAGCGAGGTGTTCACGAGCAGCAGGTACACCAGCATCGGCGTCAGGCCGAGGATGAGGTAGACCCGGTTGCGGGCGAGCAGCGCGTACTCCCGGTAGAGCACCGCGGACAGGTCCGCCGCCCTCGCGGTGCGGGCGGGGGGCGCGGTGTGGAAGTGCAGCCCGGCGGCCATCGTCACCCCTCGTTCCCGGTCATCCGGAGGAAGACCTCCTCGAGCGAGTCCACGGCCGTCGACACTCCGGTGATCGCGATCCCGTGGTCCTGACAGTATCGGGACAACTCCGGCAGCACGTCCCGCACGTTCGCGTCGTCGATGCGCACCTCGTCGTCCTCGGCCTTCGCCCTGAGCCCGGCGGACTCCGCCCAGGCGGCCACCAGGGCGCCCGAGGCGGGGTCCTCGACGGTCACCAGCAGGTGGGTGCTGCCGAACTCCTCCACGAGTTCGCGCGGCTTGGCGAAGCGCAGCACCTTGCCCCGGTCGACGACCAGGACGCGCTGGCTGTTGCGCTCGAGTTCGTCGATGTGGTGGCTGGTCCACAGCACGGTCACGCCGTGCTCCTCGCGCAGCCACGTCACGAAGCGCTCGATATGGCGCCGTCCCGCGACGTCCAGGCCGGCGGAGGGCTCGTCGAGGATGAGCAACTGCGGGATGGTGAGCAGCGCCCGAACCAGTTGCAACCGCTGCCGCTGACCACCCGACATCTGGAAGACCAGGCGCTGCATCGCACCGGTGAGGCCGAGGAAGTCGGCCACCTCCGACGCCCACGGCCGCACGTCGCGCCACCGCAGCCCACGGAACCGGGCGGCGATCCGCAAATTGTCGAGCGCCGGCAGCATCATGTCGAACGGGCCGGTCTGGTGCATCGCGCCGATGCCGCTCTTCGCGAGGACGGGCTGGCGCACCGGATCGGCGTCGAAGACCCGGATCTCACCGGAGGTGGGGGTGGTGACTCCGCAGATCATCTTGATCAGTGTCGTCTTGCCGGCGCCGTTGGGGCCCAGGAGTCCGACGGTCTCTCCCCGGGCGATCTCGAAGGAGACGCCGTCCACGGCCGGTTTCTCGCTGCCCCGATAGCGTTTGGTCAGCCCCACGGCCGTCACGACATCTCGCAACACAGCCTGCCCTTCACTTCGCCCTCCCGCTGTCGGTGTGCTCCTGAGCGATGTGAGCGGCTCTCCGCTCGTCCCCGGCCTCGCCGTAACGCGTCGCAGGTCGAGTATGAGCCGGGGACGAGCAGGTAACACAACCCCACAAACGTGGGCTACCGACGCGGCCGGGAGGGCCGTAACCGGGGCCATGGTCAGGCCATACCGATCGTTAAGCGCCCCTTTCTAGGGTCGCCGCAAAGGGACCCGACCAGGTTCTCTTTCATCGAACGGCGATCCGACCCGGGACTGCACATGGACCCTGTTTCCGACGGCCTGATAAATGATCGCGACAGATGGCTGATCGTCATGCTGGCCAGGGGCTACACGACGACGAGGATCGCCCGTGAGATGCACCTGAGCCGATACACCGTGGCGGAGCGGATCAGCAAGCTGCTCGTCCAGTTCGCCTGCAGCAACCGCAGTCAGCTCGTGGCCTACTTCTACGCGCACCGGCTCCTGAACGTCGGCATCTGGCCGCCCAGCGTTTCCGGGGTCGTCGGATAGGCCGGGCACGGCGGACCCCGTCCTGCCGGGGTGAACCGCCGGCCGGCCACCGTGCCCGACCCGGCCCTCCGGGCCCCGTCAGCGGCTGGACGCCGTCGCCTCGGGCGACGCGCCGGCGGACGTCGACGCGGGCGACGCGGGCGCGGACGGCGTGGCCGAGGGTTTGACGGGTCCCGCCGTCGACGCCGGCGGCGAGGTGTTCGCCGCAGGCGTGGCCGTGTTCGTCGCGCCGACAGAGGTGAACACCAGCACCCCGGTCGCCACGGCCACCACCGCCACGACGGCGGCGGCGGCGTACGTGATCCTGCGCACCAGCCGCCTGCGCTCCTCGCGCCGTCTGGCCTCCTCGCGCCGCATGGCGGCGCGCATGCGCTTCACCTTCCGCTGTGACATGAGCACTCCCGAGAACGCTCACCGAGACATCGTCGGGCGTCACCATAGCCGCGAGCGCATAACGGGGATCTAAAACGGCCCGCACCCGGCGGGCCGGCGCGGACGCCCCGGGTCAGCCGCCGAGGGCGGCGGACTCCTCCTCCTCGATGCCGCGGTTCCACTCCCGCTTGGAGGACTGCCAGCCGTCCTCGTCACGGCCCCGCCGCCAGTAGCCGGAGATCGACAGCTGCTCCAGGGGAAGGCCGCGTTCCACGCGCAGGTATCGCCGCAACTCCTTGACGAAGTTCGCCTCACCGTGGACGAAGGCGTGCACGACGCCCGCGGGGAACTCCAGCTCCCGCACCGCCCGCACCAGCGCCTCGCCCACCTGCCCGCCTCGGCGGTGCAGCCACACGATCTCCGCGTCGCCCTCCGTCGGCAGCTTCTGCTCCTCCTCCGGGTCCTCCACCTCCAGGAACACCCGGGCGGGGGCCCCGGCCGGGAGCCGCTCCAGGGCGGCGCCGATCGCCGGAAGAGCGCTCTCGTCCCCTGCCAGCAGGTGCCAGTCCGCCTCCGCGCTCGGCGCGTACGCCCCGCCGGGGCCCAGGAAACGGATCACGTCACCCGGCCGGGCCCGCAGCGCCCAGGGGCCGGCCAGTCCCTCGTCGCCGTGGTAGACGAAGTCGACGGTCAGCTCCCGCGCACCCGGGTCCCAGGCCCGCACGGTGTAGGTCCGCGTCTTCGGCCACTGGTCGCGCGGCAGCTCGGCACGGATCACGGCCATGTCGAACGGCTCCGGGTAGGCCACTCCCGGCAGCGGGAACAGCAGCTTCACGTAGTGGTCGGTGAACTCGCCCGCACCGAACCCGGCGAGCCCCTCACCGCCGAGCACCACGCGGATCATGTGCGGGGTCAGCCGCTCGGTACGCACCACCACGCCCGTGGTCACGGGGGGCGTGCGCCGCGCCGGTTCGGTCGTCGCCATCGGAAATCCCTTCGTCAGATTCTTAGGTAAGCCTAACTTCTCCGGAGGACCCCGTCACCGCGCCGCCCTGGCCGGTGCGGGGCCGGACGCCGGGAACGGGGACCGTCCGCGGCGCGTCCGCCCGGCGCACACCCCCATAGATACAAGCTTGTATCCATACTGCTAGGCTCCTCACATGGCCGATCCCGCGAAACGCCCGTCCGCCGCCCACACCGCGTACGCCGTGACCAAGGAGCTGATCCTCTCCGGCGAGCTGCCGGGCGGCAGCCTCATCAGCGAGGGTGAGATCGCCGAGCGGGTACGCGTGAGCAGGACGCCTGTCCGGGAGGCCTTCCTGCGGCTGGAGTCGGAGGAGCTGCTGGCGCTTCACCCCAAGCGCGGCGCGGTGGTGGTGCCGGTGCCGCCGGGAGAGGCGGCGGACGTGCTGGAGCTGCGGCTGGCGCTCGAACGGTCCGCCGCGGAGCGCATCGCGCGAGACGGCCTGCCGGATGAACACCACACGAAGATGCGAGAGCTGCTGCGGCGTCAGCGGGCCCTGGCCGAGGCCGCGGACATCGGCGGATTCGCCGAGGCGGACGAGTCGTTCCACCGCTGCATCGTCGAAGCGTCCGGAAACCGGCTGGCCGGCCGGTTCTACGCCACGCTCGGCGACAGGCAGCGGCGGATGAGCATCTCCGCGCTGCGCCCGCGGCCCGAGCGGCTGTCCCTGCTGGCCGACGAGCACGAGGCCCTCCTCGAGCACCTCCTCGGCGGCGACGCCGCCGCCTTCGCCTCGGCCCTGCTCGGTCATCTCACCGCGACACACGGCTCGCCGTACACGGCGGGCCGCGACGACCGCTGAGACGCGTCCTCCTCACGCACGATCCCTGTGAAGGTCCGACCCTCCCCATGCACGAAACCCAGCAGGCCGTCTCGCCGCCTGCCTCCGCACACACGTCAGACTCCTGGCTGGCCGTCGCCGTCGCGATGTTCGCCTGTGGCTGGGGCGGCAACCAGTTCACCCCGCTGCTGCTGATGTACCGCCGGCTGGGCGGCTACTCCACGCTCAGCGTCGACGCCTTCCTCGGCGCGTACGTCGTCGGGCTCGTGCCGGGGCTCCTGCTCGCCGGGCCCGTCTCCGACCGGCGCGGGCGACGTCCCGTGCTCGTGGCCGGCGCCGTCGCCTCCGCCGTGGCGAGCCTGGTGCTCTGCTTCGGCGGGCAGAGCGCCTGGCCCATCTACGCGGGCAGGCTGATCACCGGCCTCGCGGTCGGCATCGCCATGTCGGTGGGCAGCAGCTGGGTGAAGGAGCTGTCGGCCGGGGCGGACGGCGGGCTCGCCGCACGCCGCGCCGCACTGTGCCAGACGGCCGGATTCGGGCTCGGCGCCGGTGTCGCGGGGGTGCTGGCCCAGTGGGGGCCGTGGCCCATGGTGAGCCCGTACGCCGTCCACCTTCTGCTCACCGTGGCGATACCCGTGCTGCTTCTGCGGGTGCCCGAGACACGGCCGCCGCTCTCACACGGGACGGGTTCGGTCCGGCGGCTCCTCGCGACGCTGGTGAACGATCTGCGTGTCCCCGCACCGGCACGCAAGCGGTTCCGGCTCGTGGTCCTGCCGATGGCGCCGTGGGTGTTCGGCGCGGCCGGACTCGCGTACGCGGTCATGCCCCAGCTGGTCGGCTTCCGTGTCGGTGACTGGGGACTCGCGTACGCGACCGGACTGACCGTGCTGACCCTGGGCACGGGGGCGGCCGTGCAGCCCGTGGCCAGGAGGTTGCAGGGCGAGGCCGGATCGCGCGCCGGACGGGCTCCGGTGGCGGCGATGGCGGTGATGCTCCTCGGCGCGGCGCTGTGCGCGGCGAACGCGGTGCTGCTGTCGCCGTGGCTCGCGGCCGTCGCGGCGTCCGCCCTGGGGGCCGGCTACGGCATCGCCGTGGTGTCCGGGCTGCTGGAGATCCAGCGCATGGCCGGCCCGGACGACCTGGCCGGCCTGACCGGTGTCTACTACACGCTCGCCTACGCGGGCTTCCTGCTCCCCACCGTGCTGGCGACCCTGTCGGCGTGGCTCTCCTATCCGGTCATGCTGACGGCGGTGGCCGCCGTGGCCCTGGTCTGCCTGGGCCTCGTCATGACCGGCGCCCGCGTCACGAAGCCGGCCGCCCCGATGCCATGAGGACCGATGCCATGAGGACCGGTGCCATCCTGAGGACGGCACGCCGCCACGCGTGAAGCTTTCATGAGGCGGGACGCGGCGGCATCGGGCGGCGCGGACGTTCGCCGAGATCAGAACGGGTGACCGCTCCCGGGCGCTCACCCGCGCGCGGCGGACGGTCCGATCCAACGCTGTACGAGCCCGCCCGGCGAGTGGATCGTGCGTGGTGACGAAGTCACTCACACGTCACCGGACGAGGAGGCACGGCGTGGCGATGCGTCTGGGAACGCGTCTCATGGCGACGATCGCGGCGGCGATCCTCCTGCCGGTCCTCACGTCCGTCCCGGCGACGGCGGACGCCCGCGTCGACAATCCCTACGTGGCCGCCCGCGGCTACGTCGATCCCTGGTGGTACGCGTGGGCCAGGGCCCAGCCCGGCGGGGCGCCGGTGGCGACCAGTTCGACCGGTGTCTGGCTCGACCGGGTTTCCTCCATCGAAGGAACCGCCTCCTTCCCCGGGCTGCGCGCGCATCTGAACCAGGCCGTCCTGCAGGCCGGCGGCTCGGGGCCGCTCACGATCCAGATCGTGCTGAACGACCTGCCGGACCGCAACTGCACCCACCTGGTGTCCAACGGGGACTTCAGCCTGGCGTCCGACGGCCTGAACCGCTACCGGAACGAGTACGTCGACCCGATCGCCGGGATCCTGGCCGACCCGGCCTACCAGCGGCTGCGCATCGTGGCGATCGTCGAGCCCGACTTCCTGCCCGGTCTGCTCGCGCCCGCCATCACCAGCCGCTGCGCCGCCGTACAGGCGAGCGGCGCCTACCCCGAGGCGCTGCGGTACGCGGTGAACCGGCTGCTCGCCATCCCCAACGTGTACGTCTACCTCGACGCCTCCCATCACGGCGTCGTCGGCCATCCGGACAACTTCGGCCGGGCCGCCGGCCTGCTCGCGAGCATCGTGGGCGCGGCCGGAGGAGCGCCTTCACCCGTGCACGGCTTCACGGTGAACGTCGCCGGCTACGGCGCCCTGGTCGAGCCGTACTACAACACCCACATGGGCCTGCCGGTGAAGACCTCACGATGGGTCGCCGGGAACGATTACGTGGACGAGCTCTCGTTCGCCCAGGCGTTCCGGCAGCGGCTCATCGCGGCCGGCTTCGCTTCCGACATCGGCATGGTGATCGACACCTCGCGCAACGGCTGGGGTGGCCGGCGCCGCCCGGTCCACACCAGCACCGTCGGCGACGTGAACCGGTTCGTGGACGAATCCCGCACGGACCGCCGCCACAGCGTCGGCAACTGGTGCAACCAGGCCGGCGCCGGGCTCGGCGAGCGACCCCGTGCCATCCCCGCCTCCGGCATCGACGCGTACGCCTGGATCAAGCCGCCGGGTGTCTCCGACGGCTCCAGCGTGAACGTCACGGCTCCGGACGGCACCCGGCACGACCCGATGTGCGACCCCGCATACCTCCAGGTGAACAACGGAAACGTGCCCGGCGGGGCGCTCCCGGACGCCCCGGCGGCGGGGCAGTGGTTCGAGGCGCAGTTCCAGGAACTTCTCACCAACGCCTACCCGCCGCTGTGAGACACCGGCCTGAGGGAAACACCGCCGCCGCGCCGTCCGGCCGGCGCCCGCGGGCAGGGCTCGGCCGCTCCTGAGCGGAGGCCTGCGGCTTCAGGCGCCCTCCGGTCCGTCGTAGTCGGTGGCGGCATGGACCTGCAGGAGCCTCTCGACCCCGCGAAGGAAGGTCTCGCAGACCAGCACCGGGTCGAACAGGCAACCGGCGGCCATGGCGCCGTCGCGCATCATCACGAAGTGGCGGGCAGCGGGCTCGGCGCCGGTCTCCTGGATCCTCGCGAGCAGTTCCGTGACGGTTTCCAGGAACCAGTGGCGGTGGGCGAGCACGGCCTTGTGCACCGGCGACTCCGGGTCGGGATACTCGGCGGCGGCGTTGAGGAAGGCGCATCCCCGGAAGCCGGGGGACCGGATGCCCTGGGCGATGGACTCGCTGAGGGCCCGGATGGTGCCGGCGGCCGGTAGTCCGGCGGCGACGGCCTCGTCCGCCTGACCCCGAATGGCTCGGTCGACCTCGTCCAGATAGGCGAGGACGAGGTCTTCCTTGCCCGGGAAGTGCCGGTAGAGAGTGGCCCGCGTCACCTGCGCTTCGGCGACGATGCGATCGATGCCGACGGCATGGATGCCCTCCGCGTAGAAGAGCCGGGTGGCCGTGGTGAGCAGCCGGGACCGCGCTTCGGACGGCCGGCCTTCGGATTGGCTGGGCATACCACCACCTTAGCGGATAGAACGTTCGGTCTTGACAGTCTGCGCGACAGGTTGCCATGCTGTGCCCAAGACAGAACGATCGGTCTAGCTAAGACGGCCCGGCAGCGGCTCGTCGTGCTGACGTACGCATCAATGGCCGGCGTGACCAGGGGCGTCGCATCGAGAGAACCGACCGCGAGCCGCGCTGAACCGCTTTCCGCATCGCTCATCCACCGAAAGGATCACCATGAGCACTATCACCGCTTCGCCCGGTATGTCCGCAACCGTGTCCGCACTGCGGCGGCTGTACTTCGTCCGGTTCGCGTTCGCCATCGTCTGGGCCCTCGTGATGTTCACGACCGCCTCGAACCTGGGTGCGCTCGCGGTCACTCTGCTCGTGCTCTACCCGCTGTTCGACGTGGCCGCCGCCATCGCCGACGCCCGCGCGTCGCGCACCACCGGATCACCCGCCCTGCTGTACGTGAACATCGTGGTCAGTCTGATCACCGCCGTCGGCGTGGCCGTCGCCTGCGCGTCCGGTATCCCGGCGGTGCTGCGGGTGTGGGGTGCCTGGGCGGTCGTGGCCGGACTGGTCCAGCTGATCGTCGGTGTCACTCGCCGCACGATGGGCGGCCAGTGGCCGATGATCATCAGCGGCGGCATCTCCGTACTCGCCGGCGCGTCGTTCGTCGTCGGCGCCTCCGCGGACAGCCCGACGCTGATCAACGCGGCGGGGTACGCCATCCCCGGCGGCGTCTTCTTCCTCATCTCGGCCTTCCGTCTCGGCCGCGCCGCGAAGGGAAACTGACCATAGCCGATGCCACAGTGCGGGCAGGCGCGGCAGCACGGGCCAGACGCGCGTACGAGGGTGCGGTGACACGGGCCGCCCCGGACGCCGAGCCCGGTGCGGGGTCGCCGATGGTCAGGCGTTCGCCGGCGGTTCGCCGAGGAGCCGGACCAGGCGTTTCGGCGCGATCAGCCGGTAGCTGTCCTCGATCAGCCCGGCGATCTCGTCCCAGTCCTGCTCGGCGTCCAGGCGCGCGCCCACCCAGCCGTTGCGGCCGACGTACGGCGGGACGAAGAAACGCTCCGGATCCGAGGTCACGAGTGCCTCCTGCACCCCCGGCCCGGCCTTGAACGTCAGCGACCGCCCGTCCTCACCGGTCATCGCGAACAACCTGTCGCCGACGCGGTACGAGGGCGCGGTGTGGCCCCCGAACGGCTTCTCCACGGCCTCCGGCAGGCTCAGGCAGATCTCCCGGAGCCGGGCCGCCACATCCTCAGCGCTCACGCGGGCCCCTTCGCACGATCGTCATGACCGACCAGGGTAGGGGCCGCCCCCCGGCCCCACCACCCGGCTCGAAGCGGTGAGGGCGGCGAGCAGCGCCACTGCCGCCAGGATGGCCGCCGCGGCGCGGCCGCCCGCCTCGTGGGAGACTCCCGCGAGATGCAGGGCCAGGGTCACCGCGGCGATGCCGAGCGCCGTGCCGATGCCCCGGGCCATGTTCACCATGCCGCCGGCTGTGGCCGACACCCGTTCGGGGACGGCGGCCATGACGGCGGTGTTGTTGGCGGGCACGAACAGGCCGAGACCGGCGCCTGTCAGCGCCAGGCAGGCCCCGGCCCAGCCCTCGGCGGCGGGATCCGCGGCCAGCAGCGCGCAGCCGGCGGCCGCCGCCACGGCGCCGACGACGCACCTGCGCCGGTCGTCCCAGACACGGGGCAACAGGTGGTCGCCCATCAGGGCGCTCGCCGCGAAGCCCCCGGGCAGCGCCGTCAGGACCAGGCCGGCGACCAGCTCGCCGGTCCCACCGGCCACGAGGACCTGCGGGATCGACACCAGCGGGCCGAACAGCACCAGGTAGCCGCCCAGCGCTCCGGCGAGCCCCGCCGTGACGACGCGGCCGCGGAGCAGGACGGTGTCGATGAGAGCGGACGGGACCCCCGCCTCCCACCGCCAGAAGCCGATCGCGGCCCCGGCGGCGGCGGTGAGCAGAACGGGCACCGACCAGGACGGCAGGTCCAGGCCCGAGAGCACGGAGGCGGCGAGCAGCAGGGCACTGGTGGAGGCCGCGAGCAGGACCAGTCCCGGCCAGTCGAAGCGGCCGCCCCTCCCCCGTTGCCGCGTGCGCGGCAGCAGGTAACGTCCGGCGATCACGGCCGCGCAGCCGACCGGCACGTTGATCCAGAACACCCACCGCCATCCCGCCGTGGCGACCAGCACTCCGCCGAGGGCAGGCCCCAGGGCCAGGCCGAGTGCCTGGGCCGCCGCCTGCATGCCCAGGCCGGTCCGCATCCGCGCCCGGGGGACGCTCGACACGACCAGGGCCACACTGTTGGCCTGGAGCATCGCCGCGCCCGCCGCCTGCACCAGCTGGCCGGCCACCAGCACCGCCAGGGACGGCGCCAGCCCGCAGGCGGCCGAGGCGGCGGTGAACACGACGAAGCCGTAGAGGTAGACCAGCTTGCGGCCGGCCACGTCGGCGAGCCTTCCGGCCCCGGCCAGCAACGCGACCAGCACCAGCAGATAGCCCAGGGACACCCACTGCACGGCCGCCAGCGAAGCGCCGAACTCCCGTTCCAGCGCCGGGAAGGCCAGGGTGACGATGCTCGCGTCCAGCTGTCCCATGAACGCGCCGATGCACACCGCGCCGACCGCGAACCAGGGGGCGTACGGATGCTCGCGCACGCGGTGGGGGCGGCGCGACTCCCTCAGCAGATCACGCATCCTCCGACCCCTGCACCCACCCTATCCCCGCAGGTGGGGACCGCATGGCACGGCTCAGCCTGCACTGCCCCGCCCGAACGGCAGGCGGTGCCGCGAACCCCGGCCGCGTCGTCCGCTCCCCGCGGGGAAGCCCCGGCCGGAGGGTGTCCGCCTAGTGGTCATCCCAGTGACCGTCGTGGTGCATGTGGTGGTGCCCGTCGTGGATGTAGTCGACGTGGTCGCCGTGCGGCACGGCCACGTGCCCGCACCCCGGCCCGTGCTCGTGGTCGTGCGCGTCGTGGACGACGTGCCCGCTCACCTCGCATTCGTCGACATGGTTCTCGTGAACCCGGTGCAGGTGGCCGTCGTGGACGTAGTCCACGTGGTCGCCGTGCGGAACCGCGACATGGCCGCATTCGGCCCCATGATGATGATCGTGTTCCGTGTGCGGGTGGTGCTTGATCGTTGTGGACATGGGGGGATTCCCCTTTCCGAGAACCGCGGACTGGTGCGTAGGTACCCTCACGCGTACGCCGGAGGCGGCACCTCGACCGGCTTTTGCGCAAGCCGACGGGAGGATCTACCCGGGCGCGGCACGCCGGACCGCCGCGAGCCGGACGGTCGTTACCTGAGGCGGCCATAAGATTGGTTCATTCACTCTCTTGAATCAATCGTGTTTATGACTGTATGGTGAACGCCATGATCGCGCCCAGGACCCCGACCACCGCCGAGGAACTGCGCGGGGCCGGCCTGCGAGTGACGGCCGCCCGCGTCGCACTGCTCGAGACCGTCCGCAGCGGTGACCACCTCGACGTCGAGACGATCGCCTCCGGGGTGCGCGATCGCGTGGGCCATGTCTCCCTGCAAGCCGTGTATGAGGCTCTCCACGCCCTCACCGCGGCGGGACTCGTACGCCGCCTCGAACCGGCCGGCAGCCCGGCCAGGTACGAGGGCCGCGTCGGCGACAACCACCACCACGTCGTGTGCCGATCGTGTGGTCTCGTCGCCGACGTCGACTGTTCGGTCGGCGAGGCGCCGTGCCTGACCGCGTCCGACGACCACGGCTTCACGATCGACGAGGCCGACGTCATCTACTGGGGCCTGTGCCCCGGCTGTTCGAACGCCCGCACTACCTGAGCCCCATGATCCGCCTAGTGCAGAAGGATTGCCTTGACTGAGAACCACGACGCAATCGTTGTCGACCCGAAGACGGAGGGCGAAGGCGGCTGCCCGGTCGCGCACACGCGCGCCCCGCATCCGACTCAGGGCAGCGCCAACCACCAGTGGTGGCCGGAGCGCCTCAACCTGAAGATCCTCGCCAAGAACCCCGCCGTGGCCAACCCCCTCGGTGAGGACTTCGACTACGCCGAGGCGTTCTCGTCCCTCGACCTCGCGGCGGTCAAGCGGGACATCGCGGAGGTGCTGACGACCTCGCAGGACTGGTGGCCCGCCGACTTCGGCCACTACGGCCCGCTCATGATCCGGATGGCGTGGCACAGCGCGGGCACCTACCGCATCAGCGACGGCCGCGGCGGCGCCGGCTCGGGCCAGCAGCGCTTCGCCCCGCTCAACAGCTGGCCGGACAACGGGAACCTCGACAAGGCCCGCCGCCTGCTGTGGCCGGTCAAGAAGAAGTACGGCAAGAAGATCTCCTGGGCCGACCTCCTGATCCTCACCGGCAACGTCGCCCTGGAGTCGATGGGCTTCAAGACCTTCGGCTTCGCCGGCGGCCGGGTGGACGCCTGGGAGCCCGACGACGACGTCTACTGGGGCCCGGAGACCACCTGGCTCGGCGACGAGCGCTACAGCGGCGACCGTGAGCTGGAGAACCCGCTCGCCGCGGTCCAGATGGGCCTCATCTACGTCAACCCGGAGGGCCCGAACGGCAACCCGGACCCGATCGCCGCGGCCCGCGACATCCGTGAGACGTTCCGCCGCATGGCGATGAACGACGAGGAGACCGTCGCCCTGATCGCGGGTGGTCACACCTTCGGCAAGACCCACGGCGCGGGTCCCGCCGACAACGTCGGCCCCGACCCCGAGGCCGCCCCCATCGAGCAGCAGGGCCTGGGCTGGAAGAACAGCTACGGCACCGGCAAGGGCGGCGACACGATCACCAGCGGTCTCGAGGTCATCTGGACGCCCACCCCGACCACGTGGGACAACACCTTCTTCGAGGTCCTCTTCGGCTACGAGTGGGAGCTGTTCAAGAGCCCCGCCGGCGCCAACCAGTGGCGGCCGAAGGACGGCGCCGGGGCGGGCACCGTCCCCGACGCCCACGACCCGTCGAAGCGTCACGCCCCGACGATGCTGACGACCGACCTCGCGCTCCGGTTCGACCCGATCTACGAGCAGATCTCGCGGCGCTTCCTCGAGAACCCCGACGAGTTCGCGGACGCCTTCGCCCGCGCGTGGTTCAAGCTGACCCACCGCGACATGGGCCCGGTCGCGCGCTACCTCGGCCCGGAGGTCCCCTCCGAGGTGCTCCTGTGGCAGGACCCGCTGCCGGAGCGGACGTACGAGCTCGTCGACGCCGCCGACATCGCCGCCCTCAAGGACCAGATCCTCGCCTCGGGCCTGTCGGTGTCCCAGCTCGTGTCCACCGCGTGGGCCTCGGCCGCGTCCTTCCGCGGCAGCGACAAGCGCGGCGGCGCCAACGGCGCGCGCGTCCGCCTGCAGCCGCAGATCGGGTGGGAGGTCAACGACCCCGACCAGCTCGCGACCGTGCTGCGCACCCTGGAGGGCGTCCAGCAGTCGTTCAACGCCGCCCAGACCGGTGGCAAGCAGGTCTCCCTCGCCGACGTGATCGTGCTCGCCGGGTGCGCCGCCGTCGAGAAGGCCGCCAAGGACGCGGGCGTCGACGTGGAGGTCCCCTTCACGCCGGGCCGCGTGGACGCGTCGCAGGAGCAGACGGACGTCGAGTCGTTCGCCGCGCTCGAGCCGACCGTCGACGGGTTCCGCAACTACTACGGGAAGGGCAACCGCCTGCCGGCCGAATACCTGCTGGTCGACCGGGCGAACCTGCTGAACCTCAGCGCCCCGGAGATGACGGTCCTCGTCGGCGGCCTGCGCGTCCTGGGCGCCAACCACCAGCAGTCGAAGCTCGGCGTCTTCACCGAGACCCCCGAGGTCCTGACCAACGACTTCTTCGTCAACCTGCTCGACCTGGGCACGGAGTGGAAGTCGACCTCGGAGGACCAGAGCACGTTCGAGGGCCGCGACGCCGCCACGGGCGAGGTCAAGTGGACCGGCAGCCGGGCCGACCTCGTCTTCGGGGCGAACTCCGAGCTGCGCGCGGTCGCGGAGGTCTACGCCAGCGACGACGCCAAGGAGAAGTTCGTGCAGGACTTCGTCAAGGCGTGGGACAAGGTGATGAACCTCGACCGGTTCGACCTGGTCTGAGCATGACATGACGTCCGGGCCGGCCCACACGGGCCGGCCCGGACGTTCGCCGTTTCAGGCGGCCCATTCACGCGTGCAGGGAGGCGAGCCAGCCGGTCAGGATGTCGTTGACCTCGTCTCGGCGTTCCTGCTGGATCCAGTGGCCGCAGCCGTCGAGTACGCGCGAGGAGACCAGGCCCGGCAGCGTGACCGGGTAGGCCGCGACGGCGTCCGCCATCCAGGTGGTGGAGGCGTCCAGCGCGCCGCCGATGAACAGCGACGGCTGTGTGATGGGGGCACCGTCGAAACCGGCGAGGTCCTCCCAGTCCCGGTCCATGTTCCGGTAGCGGTTCAGCGCCCCGGTCATGCCGGTCCGTTCGAACTCCGCCGCGTACGTGTCGAGATCGTCCGCGCCGAGCCAGGCGGGCGGCCGGCCGGAGGGGAAGCGGTCGCGCAGCCTTCCGCCCCGGGACACGAAGTGCGGGTCCGGGGCACCGGCGGAGGGCATGGTGTCGGCGGACAGGGCGGCGTAGAAGCCGGCGAGCCAGCCGCGGACGTCCGGCTCGATCTCGCTCTCGGCCCGGCCGGGCTCCTGGAAGTAGCCGACATAGAACTCCTCCTCCCCGCCCATCCGCGCGAACACCTCGCTGGGCCGCGGCCCGCCGCGCGGAGCGTACGGCACGCTCAGCAGACCGACCGCGCGGAAGACCTCGGGCCTCACGAGGGCGGAGTTCGCGGCGATGGTCGCGCCCCAGTCGTGGCCCACGATCACCGCGGTCCGCTCGCCCAGGGCGTGCACGACCGCGACGTTGTCCTCGACCAGCTCCAGCATCCGGTACGCGGCCACGTCCCCGGGCTTGGAGGAGCGGCCATAACCCCTGACGTCCAGGGCGACGGCCCGGTAACCGGCCGCGGCCAGCACCGGCAGTTGGTGACGCCACGAATACCAGGACTCGGGAAACCCGTGCACCAGCAGCACCAGCGGTCCGGAGCCCTGCTCCACCACGTGGATGCGACCGGCGGGAGACGAGACCAGACGATGTGTGACCGCCGCGGCGGGAGCGGGCTGCGCCATCGATCCTCCAAAGTTCCTGGTGGTTCCTGTGAGGATCATGCGCCGGACCGTGGCGCCGCCGCGAATCGTGTTGCCGGTCCGGCAAATCGCTCCCGGCGCCGCGTCAAGGGGCCGGTCGAGGCGACCGGCCCCTGGCGTTCGCCGAGCCGGCCGCACGGCCACCACACAGGGGACCTCGGGAACAGGTTCTCCGGCCGGAAGGAGTCGCTCCGCGTGCCGTCGCTCCTCCGCCCCCGCCGTCCAGGTCTCAGACCGCCACCGGGTAGGTCTCGGGGACCTCTCCGCGCTCCCAGCGGGCCGTACGCTCCAGCGGCTCCAGCGCGCCGGTCTCGTCGATGTGGATCACCGCGTCGAACTGGTCGGGCAGGCGGGTCTGGAAGTAGTGGCTCTGCCGCTCCGTGCCGGGACGGTAGACGACGCCGATGGCCCGTTCGAGCAGCGCCCTGCGCAGCAGGTCGGCCGCGCCGGCCGCACGCGCGAGGTCGACCACGAACTCCTTGTGCCCGACCTCGTGGAACAGCTCCTCGACCGAGCCGGGCAGCGCCGGTCGCACGTTCTTCCGCTCGGCCGGGCGGCCCCAGTCGTCGGCCGCCGTGACGGTGCCGGTGTAGGTGGTGAAGCCGATGAGCCGGCAGTCCTCCGGGTTGTGCTCGCGCACCAGCCGGCCGAGGTTGAGTTCGCCGCGCGCGCCCATCTCCGTCGCCCGCGCGTCGCCGAGATGGGAGTTGTGCGCCCACACCACGATCCTCGCCGGCTCGCCGCGCTGCCAGCCGAGGTGCTCGGCCAGCGCGAACAGGGTGTCGGCCATGTGCCGGTCGCGCAGGTTCCACGACGACACCCGGCCGCCGAACATCGTGCGGTAGTACCGCTCCGCGGCCGCCACCACCGCGGCGTTCCGCTCGGCGTGGAAGAACTCGTCCTCGCCGAGCAGTCCCTGTGCCCGCTGGTAGCGCAGCGCGTTGCGCTGGAGGTCGACGAGCTGGTCGATCACCCGCCGCTCGCACGACTCCCCGGCGCCGAAGGCCGCGGCGAAGCCGTACGCCTGCCCGTCGTCTCCGTCGCTGTGGTCGAAACAGGAGTAGCGTTCGCGGGCCCGTTCCGCCGCGCCCGGGTCCACCTCCTCCAGGTACGCGACGACCTCGTCGGCCGACCGGTGCAGGCTGTAGAGGTCGAGCCCGTAGAACCCGGCCCGCGCCCGCTCGCCGAGCCGCTCGTTGTGCTCGCGCAGCCACCCGGCGAACTCCAGCACGTCCGCGTTCCGCCACATCCACGCGGGGAAGCGCTGGAAGCCGCGCAGCGCCTCCTCGGCGGTCGCGTCGTCGCCGCGCCCACGGACGTACCGGTTCACCCGGTACGCGTCGGGCCAGTCGGCCTCCACCGCCACGGCGACGAAGCCCTTGTCCTCGATGAGCCGCCGCGTCATCCGGGCACGCGCGGCGTAGAACTCGTGGGTGCCGTGCGACGCCTCGCCGATGAGCACGAACCGCGCGTCGCCGACGATGTCGAACAGCACCTCGTCCGGCGGGACGCCGTCCTGCGCGGGCGCGAGCACCGAGCGGAGGATCGCGAGGTCGGTCCTGGCGGGCGGGGCTCCGGCCCGCGCCGAGGCCGCCGCGCGGAGGAGTCTGCGCACCTCCTCGTCGGCGGTCTGGGTGAAGTGCCAATACGACTCCCCCACCGAGAAGAACGGCGTGGGCGTGGTCGCGCAGACGACCTCGTCCACCAGAGCGGACAGCTCCTGGCAGGTGGACTCGGGCGCGGCGGGCACGGCGACCACGATCCGGGCCGGCTCCCGCCGCCGGACCCCGCGGACGGCGGCGCGCATGCTCGCCCCGGTCGCGAGGCCGTCGTCGACCACGATGACGATCTTGCCGCGCAGATCCGTGGCCGGCGTGTCACCCCGGTAGCTCCGCTCCCGCCTCGCCAGCTCGCGGGCCTCCCGTTCGGCGACCTGCCGGACGGTGTCGGACCGGAGGCCGAGCCCGCGCACGACGTCCTCGTCGAGCACGATCACTCCGCCACCGGCGATCGCTCCCATCGCGAGCTCCTCGCGCCCGGGCGTGCCGAGCTTACGCACCAGGAACAGGTCGAGCGGATGGCCCAGCGCGGTCGCCACCTCGTACGCCACCGGCACGCCGCCGCGCGGCAGACCGAGAACGACGACGCCGGGCAGCCCGCGGTAGTGGTTGAGGAGTCCCGCGAGCACCCGGCCCGCGTCCCGGCGATCCGAAAACAGGCGATCAGTCATGAGCCTCGCCTCCCGGTCGCGCAGCCGCATACCCCCGTCCGACCGGCGCAAACACACCGTGATCACGAAATCGGTGCGCCTGCGGAGATCGGTCTGCCTCCTCCCGCGCGCCCGGCATTGCGAGGAGGACGGGGCTCCTGGCAGCCGTCGAGGCGGGCGCCGGGGCGGCTACTCGTCGTCGTCGCCCGAGCTGCGAAGCTCCTCGTACATGTCCCTGCACTGCTTCGTACGCATGTCGTCCGGGGCGCAGAGCCGCACGTCCAAGTCCAGGTCGACCGTGCGCTGACGACCGGCGGAGGTGTAGAAGACGCGGACGCCCCCGGCTCGCGCGGTGGCGTCGCCGGTTTTCCCGTACTGCAGGCCCAGCTCCGTGAGGAGTCCGTCGTGGTCCCTGTCGCCGCAGGGCGTTGTGACGGCGGGACTGCGGGCCGGGAAGCCGAGCTCGGTCAGAGGCCGTTCTTCCTCGCCGAGCATGGCACGCGTGCGGCTCTGCAGCCGGGAGGAGAACGCCTGCAGGACGATGCCGCCGCTCGGTCTGATCAGGTCGACCTTGTCGATGGTGACCGAACCGAGCCGGTCAAGGCACATCACCCAGCCTCCCAGGGAGTAGGGCCGGTGGGCCACGGTGTCGGGCAGGATGACGCCGATCGAGGCGGTATCGCCCGTGTCGGGGTCTTCGTCGAGGAGCAGCCGCGGGCCCTGCCCCGCACACCCGGCCGTCATGACCGCGATGACGACGGTCGGGAGGACCCGGCGAATGAGGACACGCATGGCGGAACCTTCTACCCCGATCTCCTCGTCATCACTACTCGTGCGCTCCGGCGATACGCGAGGCGGGCCCGGTCTGCCCCGGTGGGCGAAGGAACACGGCCCGGCGGTCAGCGGTACGTGTAGCAGTAGTTCGACTTGCCCTTGAACCGGTGGAAGGCCCGCTGGTCGTGGTATCGCCAGCGGCAGCCGGCGTCACGCTGCCCCTGGCTGAGATACATCGTGTCGCCCTTCCGCTTGACGCAGTACGCGCCGGGCGTGGGCGTCTCGCGGTATTCGACCCACTCCCAGCCGAGGCTCACGCAGTAGTCGGTGAAGTGTCCGGGGCCCAGCTCCGCGAGCCGCCTGGCCGGCGTGGGCGAGGGCTTCGCCGGCTTCGACGCCGGAGAGTCCGCCGGGACCGGCGCGGTCGTCTTCGAGCGGCGGACGGTCGGCCGTGCGGTGACCGTCCTCGTCGGGGCCGGCCGGGTGGTGTCCGGCCTGGCCGTGGACCGGCTCACCCGCGGCCGGTGCGAGGAGGCGGGCGACGCGGATCGCGAGGCGGCGGTGGGCGACGGGGCACCCGACGGAACGGAGGCGTCGTCGGCGGCCGGGGAGGCGGCAGGGGCCGTGCCCGCCGCCGCCGCTCGCTCCGTCGCGGCGGCGCCGCTCCCCCCGGACGGCAGACGCACGGACGGCAGCAGCGCCACGGCGGCGGCCGCCGTGACCGCCACCGCCACGACCACCGCGGCGACCGCCGCCCGGACCCGGCGGCGCCGGCCGCCACCCGGCACGGTGACCGGGCCCGGCCCGCGGGACGACCCCGGCGGACCGGCGGGTGCGACCGGCGCCGCCGCGGCCCGCGGATCGTGATGTGGACGGACGAGGCGGTCGAGGATCTCCCGGGCGGTCGGGCGCCGTCCCGGGTCCTTGGCGAGGCACCCGGCGAGCAGGTCGCGCAGCGGCGCCTCTATCCCCTCCAGGTCGGGTTCCCGGTGCAGGATCCTGTTGATGATGGCGGGGATCGCGTCGGCGCCGAACGGCGCGCGGCCGGTGGCGGCGAACGCGATGGTGGACGCCCAGGCGAACACGTCGATGGCGAAACCGAGCTCGCCCGCGGTGAACTGCTCGGGCGCCATGTAGGCGGGCGTTCCGACGACCTGGCTGGTCATCGTGCTCGTGGCGGCGAGGGCACGGGAGATCCCGAAGTCGATGACCCGCGGCCCGTCCGGTCCGATGAGCACGTTCTGCGGCTTGAAGTCCCGGTGGAGGACCCCGGCGTCGTGCAGGGAGACCAGAGCGGTGGCCGTGGCGATGGCGAGCCGTTCGAGCGCGCCGCCCGACAACGGCCCCCGCGCGGCCACCACCTGGTTCAGCGCGGGCCCCTGGACGTACTCGCTCACGATGTACGGCCGGCCGCCCTCCATGCCGGACTCCAGCACCTGGGCCGTGCAGAACCGGGCCACTCGGCGGGCGACCGCCACCTCGCGGGAGAAGCTCTCGAGGGCCGCGGCGTCCCGGCCGAGCCGCGCGTGGAAGAGCTTGACGGCGACGAGCTCGCCCGATTCCGACTCGCCGAGATAGACGACGCCCTGTCCTCCCTCGCCGATCCTGCCGGTGATGCGGTAGGAGCCCAGGCGTTCGGGGTCGCTCGGCTCCAGCGGCTGGGGCATGACTCTCCGGGGGGCGGGGACACGTACGGGACTTCCAGTATCCCGCTGGAGATCGACGACCTGACCGGGTTCGGAGAGATGCCCGGAAAGCGTGGCAGAACGGGTTCGTGTGAAGCGCGGTGGACCGGACGGGCCGGCGGTCGCGATCGTGGCGGAGGTGCCGCACAGGCGGCACAGGCCGGAGAACGGCCGCGGCCCGCGAACCGGCCGCCGCCGGTCGCGGTCTCGCCTGCGGGGCACCCCCGCGGGTGGCGGGGGTGCCCCTGCACGCTCCTCCTGGTCAGGAGCGCGTCATCGCGGTTCCACCGGTCAGGAGGCGCCGCACGTCAGGGTCGGCGTCTCCGCGCTGCCGTTGGCGACGAAGCCGAAGGTGGTGGTGCCGTTGGCGGCCAGCGTGCCGTTCCACGACTCGTTGCGCACGGAGACCGAGGCGCCGGATCCGGACTTGAGACCGCCCCACAACTGGGTGATGGACGGGGAGCCGGACCAGCTCCAGTTCACCGTCCAGCCGCTGACCGCCGAGCCGCCGGCGCGGACCGTGACCTCGGACTGGAATCCGCCCGGCCAGGAGTTCACCGTACGGATCGTCGCACTGCATCCGCCCGGCTCCGGCGAGTTCTCGGGCGACGGGCTCACCGGCGGGGTGGGACTCGGGCTGACCGGCGGGTTCGGGCTCGGGCTGACCGGTGGGGTGGGGCTGGGCGAGGTGTTCGGGGTGGCGGCGTTGAGGGCGTTCAGCACCGAGGTGTAGGCGGCCTTCTTGTTGCCGTTGCCGTCGAACAGCAGCGGGGTGTCGCCCGAGCGCCAGGAGTCGCTGTCGCGTACGCCCCACACGGTGATGCCGACGCACCTCGGGACGGCCAGGCAGTCGTTGACCACGTTGGCGTAGGTCGTGGCCGAGGCGCCCTGGATGTCCAGCTCGGTGATGGCCACGTCCACGCCGAGGGCGGCGAAGTTCTGCAGGGTGGTGCGGTAGTTGCCCGGGTAGGGGCTGCCGCTGTTGAAGTGCGACTGCAGGCCGACGCAGTCGATGGGCACGCCGCGCTGCTTGAAGTCCTTGACCATGTTGTAGACGCCCTGCGTCTTGGCCCAGGACCAGTTGTCGATGTTGTAGTCGTTGTAGCAGAGCTTGGCCGCGGG
>NZ_JBFBIP010000002.1:530009-607820 GCF_040685655.1 Microbispora sp. NPDC088329 | reverse complement strand
GGCCCTTGCCCCGGCCCGTACGGGCTCTGCCGAGTCCGCGGGCCTTCGGAATGCTCGCCCTGCCGGAAATGCCCTTCTGGAACATCCCGGCTCGGGCCGGGGGAAGACACCGGAGACGACCTCGTCGGCGTACGCGCGGATCGCCCGGTCCATCTCGCCGGCCAGGTCGGAGTACTTCTTCACGAACTTCGCGGGCTGCGGGGTGAGGCCCATCAGGTCCTGCCAGACGAGGACCTGCGCGTCGGTGTGGGGACCCGCGCCGATCCCGATCGTGGGGACGCTCAGCGACGTGGTGACCCGCTGGGCGAGGTCGGCGGGCACGCATTCGAGCACGACGGCGAAGGCGCCCGCGTGCTCCAGCGCCTTGGCGTCGGCCATGAGCTCGTCACCCGCCTGGCCGCGGCCCTGCACCCGGTAGCCGCCGAAGGCGTTGACCGACTGCGGGGTCAGGCCGAGGTGGGCCACGACCGGGATGCCGGCCGACACGAGCAGCTCGACCTGCGGGAGGACCCGGCGGCCGCCCTCCAGCTTGACGGCGTGCGCGCCGGCCTCCTTCATGAAGCGGGCCGCGGTCTCCAGGGCCTGCTGGGGCGAGGCCTGGTAGGAGCCGAACGGCAGGTCGGCCACGACCATCGCCCGCGACGAGCCGCGTACGACCGCCGCGGTGAGCGGGATGAGGTCGTCGACCGTGACGGGCAGCGTGGAGTCGTACCCGTAGACGACCATGGCGGCGGAGTCGCCCACGAGCATCACCGGGATGCCCGCCTCGTCGAACACCCGCGCTGTCATGGCGTCGTACGCCGTCACCATCGGCCACTTCTCGTGGCGCTCCTTGGCCGCGGCGATGTCGCGGACGGTGACCCTGCGCCCTGCGGCCCCGCCGTAGAGGGCGGGTTCGGACACGACGGAAACAGAGGACATGGCTACCTCCAGGCCTCGTGGCGCCCCTGTGGCGTCCCCGGACAGTCAGATCATTGCATGCCGACATGGCGTGGAACACCCCGGACGGGCGGCGTAATCCGGCCCTGCGACGGCTGGGACGAATGGGACGAATGAGCCGACCCGGCCGCGCGATTGTCGGAGGCGCCCGGCACAATGCCGTGCGGAGGTAAGGAACCACAATGGTTTTTGATCGTTACCGGCGGGTGCTCGCCCTGCCGGGCGTGCGGGCGCTGCTGCTGGTCGGCATGATCGCGAGAATCCCCCTCACCGGCACCGGAATGACCCTGACCCTGCACGTGGTCAACAGCCAGCACCTGGGCTTTCTCCAGGCGGGTCTGGTCGGCACCGCCTCGATGGCGGGCGCCGCGGTCGGCTCGCCGCTCGTGGGCCGCTTCGTCGACCGCCGCGGGCTGCGGCCGGTGCTGGCCGTGACGACCGCCGTGCAGCTGTGCCTGTGGTGCGCCGCGCCGGCGATGCCGTACGCCGTGCTGCTGCCGGGCGCGCTGATCGGAGGGCTGTTCAGCCAGCCGGTGTTCGGGGCCATCCGGCAGTGCGTGGCCGCGATGGTGCCCGTGGAGAACCACCAGACCGGTTTCGCCCTCGACTCGATGGGCGTGGAGTTGTCGTACATGGTCGGGCCCGCCCTCGCCGTCGCGAGCGTGACGGCGTTCGGCAGCACCGCGACGATGTACGGCGTGGCCGTGGGCCTGGTGGGCTCGGGGGTGGCGCTGTACCTGCTCAACCCGCCCACGCGGTCGGCCGAGGAGGACGCGGGGCACGAGGGCGCCGTCCCCCGGCGGCAGTGGCTGCGGCCCGGCCTGCTCGCGCTGCTCTGCCTGGTGTCCGGGCTGACCTTCGTGCTCACCGCGACCGAGCTGAGCGTCGTGGCGATGCTCAAGGCCGGCGGCGCGACCGCCTGGACGGGCCTGGTCATCGCGCTGTGGTGCGCGTTCTCGCTCGTCGGGGGGTTCGTGTACGGCGGGCTGCCCCGGGGGCTGTCACCCGCGGTGCTCGCGGGCGGCCTGGCGGTGCTGACCGCGCCCGTGGGCCTGGTCGGCGGGGGCTGGGGCTGGCTCTGCCTGGCGCTGGCGCCGGGCGGGCTGCTGTGCGCGCCGGCGCTGTCGTCGACCGTTGACGCCGTCAACCGGCGCGTCCCGGCGGCGGCGCGGGGCGAGGCGATGGGCCTGCACGGCACGTCGCTGACGATCGGGGGAGCCCTGGCCGGACCCCTGGCCGGGGGGCTCCTGGACGCCCACGGCCCCGCCTGGGCCTTCGCCGTGTCCGGAGCGGTCGGCCTCGCGCTGGCCATGTTCGCCGCCCTGGTCTGGCGCGGTGCTCCGGCCGCTACGGCGCCCCTGCCCGCTCCCGCCGTGGAGTAGGGAGGAGGACCGGGCCGGGCGGGGGGAATCGTTTCCGCCCGGGCCGGGAATAGAACCGGCCCCCGCGCGGATGTACAGGGGGTGCGTGCGGCCGTTCCCCGGGACCGCCGCGCGAGACGCCGTGCGCCGCCCGCTCCGGATGGCCGTGCGAGACGCCGCGCGAGATGTCGTGCGCCCCGGCGCTCGGGGGCGTGCCGGGGCGGACGCGCGTCTGAGACGAGCGGTGTGCGGGCCGGCGCCCGGCCGAGCGATCTCGTCCAGCTGGCCGGCGGGTGCGGCGGCGCCGGATGGATTATGAAACGGTCCCGTTGCGTATCGGAATGGAAGAGCGCTACGCTTGCGTTGCGAAACTCACGCGTAGCGAAATCATGGGGGACTCCTTGGAAGCTCAAACAGACGCTCATACAGGTCACCCACGCCGCTGGCAGGTCCTCGGCGTGATGGTGTTCAGCCTGCTGGCCGTCGTTCTCGACAACACCATCCTCAACGTGGCGATCAAGACGATCGCCGATCCCGTTCACGGCCTGGGCGCGACCCAGAGCCAGCTCGAATGGGCGATGAACTCCTACACGCTGGTGTTCGCCGGCCTGTTGTTCACCTTCGGGGTGCTGGGCGACCGCTATGGGCGCAAGCGGATGCTCATGGCCGGCATGGTCCTGTTCGGGCTGGCGTCCCTGGCCAGCGCGTACGCCCAGGACCCGATGCAGCTCATCGCGGCGAGGGCCCTGATGGGCCTCGGCGGCGCCGCCATCATGCCGGCCACGCTGGCGGTCATCTCGAACGTCTTCCCGATCCACGAGCGGGGCAAGGCGATCGGCATCTGGGCCGGCGGCGTCGGCATCGCCGTGGCGATCGGCCCGATCACGGGGGGCGTGCTGCTCGAGCACTTCTGGTGGGGTTCGGTCTTCCTCGTCAACGTGCCCATCGTGCTCGTCGGCCTCGCGCTGATCGCCACGATCGTGCCCGACTCGAAGGACCCGAACAAGACCGGTCTCGACCCCGTCGGCGTGCTGCTGTCCATCCTCGGCCTGATCAGCCTCGTTTACGGCATCGTCCGGATCAGCGACCTCGGCACCGTCGCCGACATCTCGGTCATCGTGCCGTCGCTGCTGGGTCTGGCGATCCTCGCCGCCTTCGTCTGGTACGAGAGCCGCATCGACCACCCCGCGTTCGACGTGCGTAACTTCCGCAACGCCGGCTTCTCCACCGCGATCGCCACCGTCGGCCTCGTGTTCTTCGCGGCCATGGGCGTGATGTTCTTCCTGGCCTTCTACTGGCAGATCGTCCGGGGCTACTCGCCGCTGCAGTCGGGGGCGCTCGTGCTGCCGTTCGCGGCCGCTCAGCTGATCTTCGCACCGCAGAGCGCGCGCATGGTGCAGAAGTACGGCGCCAGGGCCGTCGGCACGGTCGCGATGCTCGTCATCACGCTGGCCCTGGCGTGCTACGCATTCGTGCAGGTGGACACCCCGATCTGGATCCTGCTGGCCCTCGGCTTCGTCCAGGGTGCGGCGATGGCCAACATCATGCCCCCGGCGACCACGGCCATCATGAACGCGCTGCCACGCGAGAAGGCCGGTGTGGGCTCCTCGATGAGCAACGTCGTCCGGCAGGTCGGCGGCACACTGGGCATCGCCATCCTCGGCGCGGTCCTGTCCGCCAGCTACCGCAGCGACATGGAGGACAAGGTCACGGCCCTGCCGGAGCAGCTCCGCCACGTCGTGACCGAGTCCATCTCCGGTGCCGCCGGCGTCGCCGGCCACCTGGGCGCGCGGGGGGCGAGCCTGCTCGACGCCGCGAACGCCGCGTTCGTCACCGGCGTCCACTGGGCGGCCCTCGGCTCGGCCATCGTGGCCCTCGTCGGCACCGTCGTGGTGGCCCGCTGGATGCCGGGCAAGGCCTCGGTGGACGCCGCCGTCACCAGGGCTGAAACCGAAAAGGAAGCAGCGGTAGTGTGAACCTGCCATGAAGACGCAGCAGACGGCTGAGGGGGCGGCCCGCCCGGCGGGCCGCCCGCGCAGCGAGAAGGCGGACAGGTCGATCATCGAGGCGACTCTCGAACTGCTCGGTGAGGGCATCGGAGTTTCGGAGCTGTCCATCGAGTCGATCGCCAGCCGCGCCGGTGTCGGGAAGACCACGATTTACCGCCGGTGGTCCAACAAGGAGGACCTGGTGGTGGACGCCCTGGCGACACTCAAGCCGCCGATCCCGCTGCCGCAGGGCGGCACCGTGCGCGACGACCTGGTGACCTATCTCCGGGTGATCCAGGAGGAAACCCGCCACCACCGCACCCGCTGCATCATGAACATCGCCATGAGCGACTCCGAACGGCACCCCCGGCTGGCAGAGCGGTTCCGCCAGCTGGCCGTGGAGCCGCGCAGGGCGGTGGTGGCGGCCGTCCTGCGGCGTGGCATGGAAACCGGGGAACTGCGAGCGGACCTCGACGTGGACATGGCGCTGGCGCTCCTCAGCGGGGCGATGATCTGGCTCACGAAGTGGTCCCACGCCGACGCCTCCCAGGCCGACCTCCCGGAGCGGATCATCGACGAGGCGCTCAAGGGCTTCCGCTCCCGGCCCTCCATCGCCGAGCCGTGACCCGGGTCTCCACCCCCGAGCCGTGACGCGGGTCTCCATCGCCGAGCCGTGATCCGTTCCTCCACCCCCGAGCCGTGACCCGGGTCTGCACCGCACGGTGATGCGGCCCTTCACCTCCGAGCCGTGAGCCGTCACAGGCTCACCACGGCCTCTGACAGGCCCCCGCGGGTCGCGGAGCGGCGCAAGGCGCCGGCCCGCGTCTCGGTGGGATCCGGGTACCACTGGCGGGCATGGACGCGAGGACGCACGGCCGTCTGCCGACGAGGCCGTCTCCAACGACCCCCTGACCGGTGCCGGGCCCTGCCCGGCACCGGTCACGGCGTTCCTGCGTCAAGCCCGCGCGCCGCACATCCGGCTGTGCCATCGTGGCCATCGTGATGAAGCAGGACTCTCTCGGCGACAAGAGCGCGTAGGCGAGCTGAGTTGCCCGACTACAACGATCGAGGTGGGACGCGAAAATCCTGCCTTTTCTGGCTTCTGACGGGTGTCGTCGCGACAGTGGTCGCGGCGGCCCTCGGCGCGGTCGGCTTGGTCATATGGTGGACTTTGGCCCTGAAGTCCCATCGGACGGAGCTGATGGAGCGAGACCGAGCGGCGATGGACCGTCAGGCGGTCCTCGTCGGTGAGGCACTGTACGAGGGCAGCCGTGACGGCACGCTCACCGACGCGGAAATCAACAGCGCCACCCGGGGCTTCCCGTGGCACGCGGGTCGAAGTGCGAGCCAGATCCGGGTGGTGGTGCGGACCACGCCGACGACGCCGGTGAAGGCGCGGTGCTTCGTCTACCTGTTCTCATCGCCGCTGTCGTCGAACGCCCGCCCTCAGATCAGTGAGGCCGACAGCTGTGAGGAGGCCGTCTACCACCCCCCGCCCTCGGCCGGCTGGCGGCAGTAGCCCCAGGCGCCACGCCCGTAGATCATTTTGACCCACCACCAGCGCAGGTCCAGGCCGTGATCCCAGTGTCACCGGAGCACTAGAGGCGCTCGCGCCAGCGGGTGGTGATGGGCAGGCGGCGGTCGCGGCCGAAGTTCTTGGGCGTGATCTTCGGACCCGGCGGGTACTGGCGGCGCTTGTACTCGGCGAGGTCCACCAGGCGGATGATCTGTGTGACCAGCTCGGGATCGTGACCGGCGGCGACCAGCTCGTCGCGGCCCATGTCTCGCTCCACGTAGTCGCGCAGCAGCCGGTCGAGCACCTCGTACGGCGGGAGCGAGTCGGTGTCGCGCTGGTCGGGCCGCAGCTCCGCGCTCGGTTCCTTGGTGATCGAGTTCTCCGGGATCGGGGGCTGCCCCGGCTGGGCGTTGCGCCACTCCGCGAGCTTCCAGACCACGCTCTTGAGCACGTCCTTGATCGGGGCGAACCCGCCCGCGGAGTCGCCGTACAGGGTGGAGTAGCCGGTGGCCAGCTCGCTCTTGTTGCCGGTGGTCAGCACCAGGTGGCCGTGCTCGTTCGACAGGCTCATCAGCAGCATGCCGCGCACGCGGGCCTGCAGGTTCTCGGCCGCCAGGCCGTGCAGCTCGACCTCCTTCTCGAACGCCGCGACGATGTCGGCGATCGGGACGACCTGGGAGTTGACCCCCTGGCGGCGCACCAGCTCCTCGGCGTCGGTGATCGAGTGGTCCGAGGAGTAACGCGAGGGCATCAGCACGACGTGGACCCGCTCGGGCCCGACGGCGTCGGCGGCGATCGTGGCGACGAGGGCGGAGTCGATGCCGCCCGACAGGCCGAGGATGACCGACCGGAAGCCGTTCTTGCGCACGTAGTCGCGCACGCCGAGCACGAGCGCCTGATAGATCTCCGCCAGGTCGTCCAGCCGCGCGGCGACGACCGGCGCCTCGGCCTCGTACGGCTCGACCGGCGCGGCCGACAGCAGCACCCGCTCGGCCGTGATGACGGTCCCGTCGTGCGCGTCGTGGCGGGACTCGCCGAGCTCGCCCGTGCCCTCCGGGAGCTCCAGGTCGGTGACGAACAGGTCCTCCTCGAACTGCGGCGCGCGGGCGACCAGCTCACCGGAGGCGTCCACGACGAGCGAGTCGCCGTCGAAGACCAGCTCGTCCTGGCCGCCGACCATGTTGACGTACGCGAGCGCGCAGCCCGCCTCGCGCGCCCTCCGCGCGCACAGCTCCAGCCGCACGTCGTCCTTGTTCGTCTCGTACGGCGAGCCGTTGGGAACGACGAGCAGGCCGGCGCCGGCCTCGGCGACCACCGAGACGGGGCCGCCGTCCTGCCACAGGTCCTCGCACACGGCCACGGCGACGTCCACCCCGTGCAGGCGGAAGATCGGCAGGCGGTCGCCGCGCACGAAGTAGCGGTACTCGTCGAACACCCCGTAGTTCGGCAGGTGATGCTTGGCCGACTTCGTCATCACCTGGCCCTCGTGGAGCAGGGCGACCGCGTCGAGCGGGGCGCCCTTGGGCTGTCCCACGCGCGGGGCGAGGTCGGCCCGGTCGAGGTAGCCCACCACCACGGGGAGGTCCCCGAGCCCCTCGTCGGCGAGCCGTGTGGCCGCCTTCGACAGAGCCGTGACCGACGCCTCGACGAACGACGAGCGGAGCACCAGGTCCTCGGCGGGGTAGCCGGTCAGGAACATCTCGGGGAACACCACGAGGTGCGCGCCGCGCTCGGCGGCCCTGCGGGTCCACTCGACGAGCATGTCGGCGTTGCCGGCGATGTCACCGACGACCGGATTGGTCTGGGCGAGAGCGATACGCAGTTGAGCCACGGTCCCACCCTAAGGTGTCCGATTATTTGTCGTCAAAGCGACGATAAGGGTCAGGTGCCGGGCGATCCCGGGCTGACCAGCCCTCTTTCGTACGCCAGGACCACGAGCTGGGCGCGGTCGACCAGGCCGAGGTCGTGCAGCAGGGCCGTGACCTCGTCGGCGATCTCCCGCTCCGGCACGGCGAGCGTCATCGCGATCTGCCGGTTGGTGAAACCTCGGGCGACGAGTTTGATCAGGTCGATGTCGGAGTCGGACAGGCCCTCCGGCGCCGCCGGGTCGCGCCGCCCGGCGAAGGCCGCGATGAGGTGCGTGGTGACCGCCGGGTCGATCAGCGCGTCGCCTTCGACCGCGGCCCGGATCGCCGCGATGAGCTGCTCGGGGGCGGAGGTCTTCAGCACGAAGCCGCTCACGCCTGCCCGCAGCGCGGCGTAGAGGTTCTCGTCGGTGCCGAAGGTGGTCATCATGATCACTTTCGGCGGCGCCTCGGCCGTGAGGATCCTCCGGGCCGCCGCCAGGCCGTCCAATCGCGGCATCTGGATGTCCATGAGCACCACGTCGGGCCGTGCCGACTGGACGAGCGCGATCGCCTGCTCGCCGTTCTCCGCCTCTCCGACGAGGTCGAGCCCCGGCTCGCTGTCCAGGATCACCTTGAGACCGGTGCGCACCAGCGCCTGATCGTCGGCGATGAGCACGCGCAGGGCCGCCGCGGCGATCGCCGCCCCTTCCGGCGCGGACGCCTCTCCCCACGCGGACGGCCCGTTCGGCCCGCTCGGCGCAGCCGGTGCGTTCCGCGCGTTCGGCGCGGGAGCGGAGACCGATCCGGCCGCGGCCGGGTCGGGAGCGTCCAGATGCTTCGCCTGGACGAGGATGTCCTGCTCCAGACGCTGCAGGGTGGGGCCGAGGTCGAGCCCGAGTTCGTCGCGCAGCGCCTCCCGGGCCCGCCGCAGCGCGCCGAGCGCGTCACCCTGCCGACCGGCGCGGTAGAGCGCGAACGCGAGCAGGCGCCAGGCCTCCTCCCGCAGCGGGTGCGCCGAGGCGTGTGCCTCCAGATCGGGGATCATCGGGCCGGTGCGGCCCAGCCGCAGCGCGGCGTCCGCGCGGCGCTCCACGGCCAGCAGGCGCAACTCGTCCAGCCGTGTGGCCTCGCTGTGCGCCCAGACCAGCTCCTGGAACTCGGCGAGGGCGGGCCCGCGCCACAGGGAGAGGGCCGTCTCCATCCGCTGCAGGGTCGCGGCCGGGCCGTCGTGGTCGCTCTTGACCAGGTGCTCGAAGTGCCAGGAGTCCACGTCCTCCACGTCCGCCCGCAGCGCGTAGCCGGGGGGAGCGGACACCAGGACGCTGGCCTCCTCGCGCGGCGCGCGGGCGGGTTCGAGCGCCCGCCGCAGCCGGGAGACGTATCCCTGGACGGTGGACAGCGCCTGGGCGGGCGGCTCGCCGGGCCACAGCTCGTCGATCAGCACGCTCACCGGTACGGCACGCCCTCCGGCCACGAGCAACCGGGCGAGCACGGCCTGTTGCCGCTGGCCGCCCAGGTCGAGCGTCTCACCATCGGCAATCGCCTCGAACGGCCCAAGAGCACGAAAAGTCACCATCGCACGGTAAGCGTAGAGCCAGTGACTCCCCAGGGCGTTCCTGCCGCCTCTCGGTTGGGTCACGAGCCGGACGGCGCGGGCTCAGGCGGTGAGCGGGAACCGGGCCTCGACGACCGTGCCGCCGGTCTCCGGGGCGGTGACCACGCAGCTTCCGCCCAGCTCCGCCGCGCGCTCGCGCATCGAGGACATGCCCACCCCCGCACGGAGCCGGGCGGGCGGGCCGATGCCGTCGTCGGCGACCGTCACCCGCAGTTCGCCGCCGCCGTTCCCGGCGGGGGAACGCGTCACGCGGACCTCGGCGCGCGTGGCCCGCGCGTGGCGGCGCACGTTGTTGAGCGCCTCCTGCACGATGCGGTACACCGCGACCTCGACGGCGGCGGGCAGCCCGGCCAGGTCGCCGTCCACCCGCACCGAGACGTCCTCGACGCCGTCCGCGCCCGCGGGCAGGGTCTCCTCCGCCAGCGCTCGTACGGCACCCGCCAGCCCCAGGTCGTCGAGGGCCGGGGGCCGCAGGCCGTACACGAGCTCGCGGATGTCGCCGGCCACCGCGTCCATGCCGACCCGCAGGTCGCGCAGCAGGTTGTCCGCCGTCTCCGGGGACCGCTCCAGGCTGTGACGCGCGATGTTGATCGTCATCGCCATCGCCCCGAGCGTCTGGCCGAGCCCGTCGTGCAGGTCGCGGCGCAGCCGCCTGCGCTCCTCCTCGCGGGCGGCGAGGATGCGTTCGCGCGAGCGCTGGAGGTCGGCGGCCATCCGCACGGCGTGGGCGACGTCGGCCACGTAGGGGAGGAGCGTGGCGAGCACCCGCTCGTCGTGGGCGGCGGCGAACCGCCGGGCCCCCGGCGGGCCCACGAGCAGCCGGCCCACCGGCTCGCCGTGCCAGACCAGCGGCACCTCGCGGGGTGACGGCCCGATCTGGCCGCTCTCGACGTACCGCGGCCTGCCGTCGGCGATCTCGACGGCGACGCCGTCCACGGCCAGGCCCTCGCGCACGACCGTCACCACCGAGGCCAGCGCGTCGGCGGGGTCGGCCCGCCGCACCTCCTGCGTCAGCCGCTCGGCGAGCAGCGCGGGGTCGCCCACCCGGCCGTACAGCGCGCGGTCGACCACGCGCTGCAGGGCGCGGCGCAGCGGCTGGAAGAACCCGCCGGCGAACAGCGCCGCCGCGAGCCCGGCCACCTGGTGATATCCGGAGACGACCAGGCTGGAGACCCCTCCGACCCCGAAGTAGACGGCGCCGACCATGCCCAGCAGCCCGGCGGTGACGAACGTCCGGCTGATCACCGTGTCGATGCCGTACAGCCGGTAACGCAGCACCGCGAAGAGGATCGTGAACGGGATGAGCGCCGTCCACAGCGTCGCGGGAAGCCACATCGACTCGCCCATCAGGAACCACACGACATATCCGGCGAAGGCGGTGAGCGGCCAGGCGATCTGCCGCCGCGTCACCGGGTCGGCACGCCGCAGCCGCAGCACGAGCGAGGCGAGCGCGGCGACGACGCAGACCCGGATCGCGTGAGCGAGAACCGTCATCGCGGTCGTGTAGACGGGGACGAGGGCCCTGACTTCCAGCGGGTTGTGGATGACCTCGGGCCAGGCGTACGCGGCGGGGTCGGGGTCGGGCCTCAGCACGCCCAGGGCGGCCTCGGCGACGCTGGCGGCGACGGCCAGCACGACCACCCAGCGCCAGCGGCGGGAGGGGAGCCGGCCGGTGGGCGAGCAGAGCGGCAGCAGGATCGCCAGCATCAGGCCCGCCACGGCCCAGGACACGACGGCGATCGCCCGGCCCGCGTTGGCCGCCCCCATCTCGCCCGAAGAGGCCCAGTAGAAGGAGAGCGCGGTGAAGGCGACGTTGGCCGAGGCCAGCAGGCCGCCCCCGCACATCAGCCACGCCAGGCTGAGCCGGGGCCGCTGGGAGACCAGGAACGCTCCCGTGACCGGGAACGTGAGCGCGACGCCGAAATCCGGCGTCAACGGGGGGCGCGGCTGCCATTGCGCGGGGATCCGGACCTGGACCAGCACCCCCAGCAGGGTCAGGACCAGTGCCACGGCCGCCGTCGCCCAGGCCACCGCCCGCGCGGGAAAGGCTGGGGGGTTCTCGTCCATCCTGTGATGGATTATGTCCTGTCCGGTTCCGCTCTGACCAGGAAACGGCAAGCGCGTACGTCTCCGCGGGCCTACGCCGTCCGGGCGGCGCGGCGGCGGACGGCGCGGCCGATGAGGAGCTGGCCCGCCGCCGCGAGCAGGCCGAGGCCGCCGAACAGGGGCCACACCAGCCCGGGGGCGGCGGCCAGCAGCCGGGTGCCCACCAGGGGCGCGAGCAGGGTGCCGGCCGACCAGGCCATGCCGTACAGGCCCGAGTAACGCCCGCGCAGGTGGGGCGGCGCGAGCGCCGCGACGATCGCCCCCGGGATCCCGGCCGTGAGCACCTCGCCGAGCGTCCAGACGGCCACGGTCGCCGCGTGCCCGGCCGCCGACGACACCAGAGAGGTCAGCGCGAACCCGAGCCCGACGAGCGCGAACCCGGCCGCGAGCACCCTGGACGGGTCGAACCTGGCCAGCCACGAGTTCGTGAGCGGCTGCACGACCACGATCAGCAGGCCGTTGACCGCCATCGCCATGCCGTACGCGCTCGTGGACAGCCCTTGCCCGGTCATGGCGAGGGGCAGCGTGGTGTACCCCTGCAGGTAGACCAGCGCGTACGCCAGATTGGTCAGCACGAAGGCCAGCATGAGCCGGTCGCGCAGCACGTCGGCGAACCGGCCGGGCTCGGCGTCCTCGCGGGCCGGGCGGGTCTCGGGGATCGCCCGCCACACGAGGAGGCCGAAGATCAGGCAGGTGACGGCGTCCACCCAGAACAGCACTGTGAAGCCCGAACGGGCGAGCCAGCCGCCGGCCACCATCGCGACCGAGAACCCGAGGTTGATGGCCCAGAACAGCAGCCCGAACGCCCGGGGCCGGTCCTCCGGCGGCACCAGGTCGGCGACGATCGCCTGCGACGCCGGGCGGTAGGCGTCCACCACGACCCCCAGCACGAGCATCCCCACGACGAGTCCCGGCACGCTGGTCGTGTAGCCGAGCGCGACCATGGTGACGGCCGTGGCGACCATGCCGCCGGTGAGCGTGACCCGGCGCCCGAGGCGGTCGGCCAGCCATCCGGCGACCGGCTGCGACAGCAGCGATCCCACGCCGAACATCGTCATGACCAGCCCGGCGGTGGCCAGGGAGACGCCGCGCGCCTGCGTGAGGTAGATGCCGATGAACGGCTCCACCATCGTGCCGAGCCGGTTGACGAACGATCCGCCGAACAACACCCAGAACGGACGGGGCAGGCCGCCGACCTTCGACTGGACGAAGCCCGGTTTGCTGATCACTGTGGTCACGGCGTCCACCCTTGGACAATCGGGACTCGCCGTGCCAATCTTTTAGGCTTGGCTAAAAGATGGGGGAGTGGTCGTGGCGGTGGAGTGGCGGTTCACGCCCGACGACGTGGCGCGGCTGCGCTTCGCGTTCTCCCCGATGTGGGAGCTGGTCGCCAGCCTCCGGGTGCTGCGCGCCCCCGGCCGCCACTCGCTGCACCTGCCGTGGCTGCGGGCCGTACGGCCCCGCCTGCGTGAGGTGGATCTCAGGGATCTGTTCGCGCTCGTTCCGGTGAACGGCTACGTACCCGACTTCCTCACCCCGCCGCCCGACACCCCGCTGCCGGACTTCGCCGCCGAGCTGGAGCGGGTGCGCGCCACGCGGCCCGCCACGGCGTACGAGCAGATGGTCTGGGTGCAGACGCCCGATCCCGCGGCGCTGCGGCGGTTCGCCGACGACCCGGCGGAGGGCGTGCGGCGGGTGGCCGGCCAGTTGCGGGAGTACTGGACGGTCGCGTTCGAGGAGTTCTGGCCCGGGGTCCGCGCGCTGCTGGAGGCCGACGTCATGTGGCGCGCCCGCACGCTGGCGGCCGGGGGAGTGCGCGAGCTGTTCGCCGACCTGCACCCGGGCGTCGCCTGGCGCGGCGACCGCCTCGTCACGGCCAAGAACTGCGACTATGACGGCGACCTCGGCGGGGACGGCCTCGTCCTCGTGCCGAGCGCCTTTTCCTGGCCGGACGTCTGGGTGATGTACGAGCCGTACCCGCCGATGCTGTGCTACCCGGCGCGGGGCGTCGGGACGCTGTGGTCGGACGGCACGCCCTGCACCCCCGAGGCGCTGGCCGCGCTCATCGGCCGCACCCGGGCTCAGGTGCTCACCGCGCTGGCCGAGCCCGGCTCGACCACCGGGCTCGCCCGGCGGCTCGGCCTCACGCCGGGCGCGGTCAGCCAGCACCTCGCCGTGCTGTCCGGCGCGGGCCTGGTGGCGCGGCGGCGGCTCGGCCGCGAGGTGCTCTACCGGCGGACACCCGTCGGCGAGTCGCTCGCCGCCGTCTGCTGATCGGCGAGGCCGGGCGGGGCGGGCAGCCGGGCCGTGACGGTCGTACCGCGACCGGGTCCGGAGGTGACGGAGCAGGTGCCGCCCAGCTCGGCCGCCCGCTCGGCCATCGAGCTCATCCCCACGCCCGATCTGCGGCCCGGCGGGAGCCCCACGCCGTCGTCGGCCACGGTCACCCGCAGCTCGCCGTTCCTGTGCAGGATCACCCGCACGCGCCGGGCCCGCGCGTGCTTGCGCACGTTGGTCAGCGCCTCCTGCACGATCCGGTAGGCCGCCACCTCCACGGCGGCGGGCAGCCCGGACATGTCCCCGGCCACCTCGACCTCGGCCACCGACTCCTCGCCGGCGGCCAGGCCGGGGCGCGTCTCCTCGGCCAGGGCCCGTACGGCTTCCGCCAGCCCGAGATCGTCGAGCGCGGGAGGACGCAGGCCGTACACGAGCTGGCGGACGTCGGAGGTGACGCTGTTCATGCCCTCGCGCAGGTCCCGCAGCAGGGCGTCGGCCGTCTCGGGGGACCGCTCCAGGGTGTGGCGCGCCATGTTGATCGCCATCGCCATCGAGGCCAGCGTCTGCCCGAGCCCGTCGTGCAGGTCACGGCGCAGCCGCCGCCGCTCCTCCTCCCTGGCCGTCAGGATGCGCTCGCGCGAGCGCTGCAGCGCGGTGGTGAGCGACACCGTGTGGGCGGCGTCGGCGACGTACGGCGCGAGCACCGCGATCACACGCTCGTCGTGGGCGGCGGGGAAGCGGCGCCCGCCCGGCGGGCCGATGAGCAGGCGCCCGACCGGCTCGCCGTGCCAGACCAGGGGCATCTCCCGCGCCACGGGATCGGGTCGTCCGCTCGTCGTGACGGTCCCGTCGATCTCCACCGCGATGCCCGTGACCGACAGGCCCTCGCGCAGCACCTCCAGGGCGGCCATCAGGGCGTGCGCGGGGTCGGCGTGCTGCAGCCGCCGCCGCAGCCCGGCGGCGAGCGCGAGCGGATCGCCGCCCGTGCCGTACAGCGCGCGGTCCACGAGGCGCTGCAGGCCTGCGCGGATGGGATGGAAGAACGCCCCGGCGAACAGGGCCGCGCCCAGACCGGCGAACCGGTCGACGCCGGACAGGATCAGGCTGGAGCCCGCCCCGGCGAGCACGTAGACGGCGGCCACGACGCCGACCAGGCCCGCACCGACGAGCGTCCTGCTGATCAGCGTGTCGATGCCGTACAACCGGTAGCGCAGCACGGCGACCGCGATCGCGGCCGGCACCAGGGGGAGGGTGAGTGAGGCCAGCCACCAGACCGGGTAGCCGATCACCCAGGGGACGACCAGACCGGCGAAGGCCACCAGCGGCCACAGGATCTGGCGGCGCTCGATCCCGTCGGCCCGGGTGAAGCGGACGACGAGCGAGGAGAACGCCAGCGCCATGCCCACCGCGACGACCGTGTGCAGCACCTGCCGGGTTTCCTGGTAGTACGGCGTGAAGGCCGCCACCTCCAGCGCGTTGTGCCCGGTGCGCACGCTCGACGGGGCGATCAGCGAGCACAGCCAGTCGAGGGCGAGCGCCGTGGCGGTCACGCCCCCGGGCACGCACCACCGCTTCGAGAGAATGCGCCCGGTGGGATACAGCAGCGGCAGCAGCACCCCGAGCGCGTACGTCGTGAGGTTCCACACGCCGTCGGCGAACACCCAGAGCGGGTGGACCAGCGGATGCCCGCCGTTGTGGACGAGCAGCGTCGCCGTGTTGGCGGTGAGGATGTTGGCGGCCGAGCCGAGGCCGCCCAGGCACAGCAGCCAGCCGAGCAGCAGCCGGGGGCGCGAGATCACCAGCAGCGCGCCGAAGATCGGGAACGTGGTGCCCGCCACGTCCTCGGGCGCGAACGGCAGCGGCGTGTAGGGGGCGTCCGGCAACTGGGCGGTCACCCAGATGTCGGCCAGCTCCAGGCAGACCGCCACTCCCGCGATCGCCACCGCGACGGCCGGCCCGAGCACGCGCACCCGGCCCGGCCAGTCGAGCCCCCGCAGCCGCCGGAGCCGCCCGGCCGGGCGCGCCGGATCCGCGACGCCGTCCTCGATGTCCGCCCCCGGCGCCGGGCCGGGCGCGCCGGACGCGCCGGAAGGGTGGTCCCGCGGGCCGGTCACGGTGCCGGGAGCCGCGGGCGCCGGCTCATCCGAGGGGCCGGGCCGGGATTCCGCGGTGTCGAGCAGCGGTGGTGCCACGGACGGGGGCTCCTTCGGATTGTGCACGGGCATGCAGGGACCGTAGGGCGCGCGGGTCGACACCCGATCAACGCCGGATCAACAGCAACGACGCCCCGTCCGGGAGTTTTGTTCGCTGTGATCTGCGTCACTGTTTTCACCCGTCTGTCCGGGCGCCGTCGCCGTCCCGCATCCGTGGTGATCCGCAGGACCATCGGCTCACACCCCCTCGTAACCCTTGTGAAACACTCAGGAGGCAGACTGGTAGCCGACCAGACCTGTGACTCCGTGAGGTACGCCTTGGACCGCCAGCAGGAATTCGTCCTCCGCACGCTCGAAGAGCGAGACATCCGGTTCATCCGGCTGTGGTTCACCGACGTGCTCGGCTTCCTGAAGTCGGTGGCGATAGCGCCGGCCGAACTGGAGGGCGCTTTCGCCGAGGGCATCGGCTTCGACGGCTCGGCCATCGAGGGCTTCTCGCGGGTCTACGAGTCGGACATGCTGGCCAAGCCCGACCCGTCGACGTTCCAGATCCTGCCGTGGCGCAGCGAGTCGCCGGGCGCCGCCCGCATGTTCTGCGACATCCTGATGCCGGACGGCTCCCCGTCGCACGCCGACCCGCGCTTCGTGCTCAAGCGGACGCTGGCCAAGGCGGCCGACATGGGCTTCACGTTCTACACCCACCCCGAGGTGGAGTTCTTCCTGCTGCGCAACCGGCCGGAGAAGGGCGACAGGCCCCAGCCGATCGACGACGGCGGCTACTTCGACCACACGCCGCACAGCGCGGGGCACGACTTCCGCCGCAACGCGATCATGATGCTGGAGTCGATGGGCATCTCGGTGGAGTACAGCCACCACGAGGGCGCGCCGGGCCAGCAGGAGATCGACCTGCGCTACGCCGACGCGCTGACCACGGCCGACAACATCACGACGTTCCGGCTGGTCATGAAGGAGGTGGCGCTGGAGCAGGGCGTGTGGGCCTCGTTCATGCCCAAGCCGTTCACCGACTACCCCGGGTCCGGCATGCACACGCACATGTCGCTGTTCGAGGGCGACCGCAACGCCTTCTACGAGCCGGGTGCCGACTACCAGCTGTCCAAGATCGGCCGGTCGTTCATCGGCGGCCTGCTCCGGCACGCCGCGGAGATCACCGCCGTGTGCAACCAGTGGGTCAACTCCTACAAGCGGCTGTGGGGCGGCGCCGAGGCGATCGCCGGGGCCGGCGGGGAGGCCCCCGCGTACATCTGCTGGGGGCACAACAACCGTTCCGCGCTCGTGCGCGTGCCGATGTACAAGCCGCACAAGGGCGGCTCGACCCGCATCGAGTTCCGGTCGGTCGACTCCTCCTGCAACCCCTACCTCGCCTTCGCCGTCATCCTGGCCGCGGGGCTCAAGGGCATCGAGGAGGGGTACGAGATGCCGCCGGGAGCCGAGGACGACGTGTGGGCGCTGACCAGCGCCGAGCGGCGGGCGCTCGGCATCCAGCCGCTGCCCCAGTCGCTGGACGAGGCGATCGCGGCGATGGAGCACAGCGAACTGGTCGCCGAGACGCTGGGCGAGCACGTCTTCGACTTCTTCCTGCGCAACAAGCGCGCGGAGTGGCAGGATTACCGCCGCCAGGTGACCGAGTACGAGCTCGGCCGCTACCTGCCCGTGCTCTGATCGGGATCACTCCGTCACCGCGGCGTTACAGGTTGCAAATCTTCCTGACACTCTCGTCTGTTTGGCTGATCCCTACACCGGAACAGTACTATCGGCTCACTTGTTACGACTTCTACGGGCGAGCCGTGCCAAGACGTGACTCAGGGAGGGCGTGGGCCATATGACGGCGGCTGCGGGGCTGCAGACCGTTCTGACCGTACCGAAGCGTTTTCGGGGACCCGAGGGCACCGCCAACGGCGGGTGGATCTCGGGCACCCTCGCAGGGACGCTGACCGGAGGCGGTCACGACTCGCCGGTGGAGGTCACCCTTCGCAAACCGGTCCCGCTGGAGACCGCCCTGCTGGTCGAACACGTCGGCAACGCCGTCGTCCTGAACCAGGGCGAGGGCCATCTCGTCGAGGCGATCCCCGTCGCGGAGACACTGACGCCTCCGCCGTTCGTGCGGTTCACCGACGCGGCCCGCGCGGAGGCGGGCTTCCCCGGCAGGAACGGCCACGCCATCGCGGGCTGCTTCGCCTGCGGCCTGCGTGAGCCGGGCGACGGGCTGCGGATCTTCCCCGGCCCGGTGAAGGACCCCGTGGAGAACTCCGCGGAGGGCACCGAGCTCGTGGCCGCCGGCTGGCGGGTGCCGTTCAACGTGACCGACGAGCAGGGCGTGGTCCCCGACTCGATCGTCTGGGCGGCGCTGGACTGCGCCACGGGGTGGGCGCACTACCGCAGCTTCCCGGATCGGCGGCCCATTCAGCCCCCGCTGCTGGGGCGGCTGACCGGGCAGGTGTTCCGCCGGGTCTACCCGATGGGCCGTTATTCGGTAGTGGCGCGGGCAGAGGGTCGTGACGGACGCAAGCTGTTCGGCACGAGCGCGGTCTACGAGGTGGACGGCACGCTCGTCGCCGCCGCCAAGGCGACCTGGATCCTGCCTCGCCAGTGACGCGGAGGCCGGCCCGCGTCGCGCGGACGCGGTGTCCGGCGGCGCGGTGTCCGGCGGCGCGGCCTGCGGCCTCAGGAGCGCTCACCCGGTGAGGCGGGCGGCCACGACTGCGGCGCAGCGGGGGTCGAACAGGATCGTGTAATGGTTGCAGTCAGGCACGACCTCGTCGCGCAGGCCGGGCAGGTCCGCCGCCCACCGCGCGGTGAGGTCGTCCGGGAGCATCCCGACGTCCTGGTTCAGCAGCCCTCGCGGCGCCCGGAGCAGGAGCGGCGCCGGCTCGATCGCCGTGAGCGCCGTCATGATCGCCTCGTGCTCGGTGAGCAGCCAGCGGCCGTCCTGCCGTACGGCGTCCTCTCGGGCGCGTGAGCGGACGGCGCCGTCCGGTCCGGTGGCGTCGTAGCGGACGTACTCCTCGACGAGCGGCGACCAGTCGTCGGCGAGCGCGGGATGGGCGCGGAAGAAGTCGAGGTAGGCGTCCACGCTCGGATAGGTCTGGGAGAGCCTGACGATGGCCGGGCCGAGCGTCGCCTCCAGCACCTCGTCGGGGTCGGCGCCGGGCGGCAGCGGCAGCGGCAGTCCGCCGTCCACGAGCACCACCCGGGCGTAGCGGCGCCGCGCGCCGTGCAGGGCCGCGACGTAGGCGCCCATCGAGTGCCCGGTGAGCACGCTCGTGCCGTCCGCGCCGACGTGCCCGGCCACTCGTTCCAGGTCCTCGGCGTGCCGGTCCAGGCCGTACGGGCCGGGCAGATCGGCGCTGTGGCCGCGCCCGCGCAGGTCCACGGCGATCAGCGACCAGCCGGGGGGCAGCGCCTCGGCCACCGCCCCCCACGCCATGAGGGAGGCGGTGATGCCGTGCGCCGCGATGATCAGGCGGGGACCGTCACCGAACCGGGCGATCCGCAGCCGTCCGCCGGGGACGGCGACCTCATCGATGTTCATGGTTCGGACTGTACGATACGGCCCTCTCGGATATCGCCTGTCCCGATATGTGTCTTTAAGCTCTCCAATATGCGTGAACGTCTGATCGTCATCGAGCACGAAGCCGACGCCGGCCTGGGCTTTTTCGCCGGATGGCTGGAGGCCGCCGGAGTCGAGGTCGACGTCGTCCGGCCGTACAAGGGGGAGCCGGTGCCCGAGCGTGCCGCCCTCGGGCTGCTGGTCCTCGGCGGCTCCGCGGCGGCCTGGGACGACGAGGGGTACGGCTGGCTGCCGGCCACCAGGGGCCTGATCGCCCGCGCCGTGGACGAGGGCGTGCCGACGCTCGGCATCTGCCTCGGCGCCCAGCTCATGACGATGGCCTGCGGCGGCACCGTCGAGCGCGGCGACGCGGGCCTGGAGATCGGCCTGGGGGAGATCGAGCCGCTGCCCGAGGCCGCCGCCGACCCGCTGCTGTCGGCGCTGCCGCCCGGCCCGGTCCGGGCGGTCCAGTATCACCACGACGCCATGACCACCCTGCCCGCGGGCGCCGTACGGCTGGCCACCGGCGCGAGGTACGCCAACCAGGCGTACCGGCTCGGCGACCGGGCCTGGGCCGTGCAGTTCCACCCCGAGGCCACTGCGGCGATCTTCGCCTCCTGGACCGGCGGCGGTGAACTGCCGCCCGAGCGGGCCGAGGAGCTGAACGCGCAGGTCGAGGCGGCCGGAGACGAGCTCGAGCGCACCTGGAAGCCGCTGGCCGAGGCGTTCGCGGCCCAGCTCGCCCCGCGCTGACGTGGGCTGACATCGACCGACATGACGGGAGCGCGCGCGGGGAAAACGCGTGATGAGCCGATTACGCAGAGAAACCGCTAAGGACGCGCGCGGCGCGCAGGATTAGCGTGTGCGCTGAGCCCGGTCACGTGCCGAGCCGCGACATCCAAGGTGGGGGCGCCCGTGGTGCGGGTGTCCATGAGGATCGGCCCGCCGGATGAGCCGATCTCTGCGAGGAGGCTTCCGTCCCATGTGTACGGTTACTGGGAAGGTTCGTCTCGGGGGGCCGACGTGATCGACGTCGGAGTGGAGGAAGGATCGGTGAACGCCGCGCCTCGGATACAGACGACGGCAGGGCGCCTGGCGGCGCTCGGATTCGCCGACGGTGCGCGGGCCGAACGGCTGCTCGACGAGCTCGGCCCGGAGGCGGTCGGCGACTTCGCGCTGCTCGACGACCTCGTGAGGGCCGCCGACCCGGATCTGGCGCTCACCACGCTCAGCCGGGTGGTCGAGCGGGACCCGAGCGTGCTCGGGGCGTTCCGCGCCGACCCGGACCTGCGCCGCAGGCTGCTCGGCGTCTCCGGGCTCAGCGCGGCGCTCGGCGAGCACGTCGTACGGCACCCGGAGTGCCTGCCGTCGATCCAGTGGACGCGGTGGCCCACCGTCGCCGAGCTGCGCGAGGAGATGCTCCTCGCGGTCGGGGCGGACCCCGGCACGGCCGAGCCCGTGGCCGAAGGGGTCACCGCCGGGCCGGGCACGTCGGGCCCGGCACTGGAGGCGCTGCGCGTCGCCTATCGAACCCGTCTGCTGCACCTGGCCACGCGCGACGTGACCGGCGAGTGCACCCTGGCCGAGGTCGCCGCCGCGCTGGCCGATCTCGCCTCGGCCGCGCTGGAGGCCGCCCTCGCGATCGCCAGGGCCGAGGTGGCCGACGCGGGCGACGTACGGCTGGCCGTCATCGGCATGGGCAAATGCGGCGCCCGCGAGCTGAACTACATCTCCGACGTCGACGTCGTGTTCGTGGCCGAGCCCAGGGAAGGCGCGGACGAGACCAAGGCGCTGCAGACCGCCACGCGCCTCGCGCAAAGCATGATGAGGGCCTGTTCGGCGAGCACCCCGGAGGGTGCGCTGTGGGAGGTGGACGCCAACCTGCGCCCCGAGGGCAAGATGGGCCCGCTCGTGCGCAGTCTGGAGAGCCACCTGACCTATTACCGGCGGTGGGCGAAGACCTGGGAGTTCCAGGCGCTGCTCAAGGCGCGCCCGGTAGCCGGCGACCTGGAACTCGGCCAGGAGTACGTCGCGGCGGTCAACGAACTGGTCTGGCAGGCCGCCGCCCGGCCCAACTTCGTGGAGGACGTGCAGGCGATGCGCCGCCGGGTGGAGGCGCACGTGGCCGCGGGCGAGGCCGACCGGCAGATCAAGCTCGGGCCGGGCGGGCTGCGGGACATCGAGTTCGCCGTCCAGCTCCTCCAGCTCGTGCACGGCCGCTCCGACCCGCTGCTGCGCCGCCGGGCCACGCTCTCGGCCCTTGCCGCCCTCTCCAGGGGCGGCTACGTCGGGCGCGACGACGCCAAGGCGCTCGCAGAGGCCTACACCTTCCTGCGCCAGGTCGAGCACATGCTCCAGCTGCACCGGCTGCGCCGCACCCACGTGGTGCCGTCGGACACCGCCGACCTGCGGCGGCTCGGCCGGGGGCTGGGCATGACGACCGACCCCGTCGGGGCGTTCACCACCGTCTGGAAGCGGCACGCGCTGGAGGCGCGGCGGCTCCACGAGAAGCTGTTCTACCGGCCGCTGCTGCAGGCCGTCGCCCGCCTGCCCGAAACCGAGGCCCGCCTGTCCACGGCCGCCGCCACCGCGCGGCTGCAGGCGCTCGGATACGCCGACCCCGAGGGCGCGCTGCGACACATCGCCGCGCTCACCAGCGGCGTCTCCCGCCGGGCGGCCATCCAGCGGACGCTGCTGCCGGTCATGCTCGGCTGGTTCGCCGACGCCCCCGACCCCGACGCCGGCCTGCTCGGCTTCCGCCAGGTGAGCGACAAGCTCGGCACCACGCCGTGGTATCTGCGCCTGTTGCGCGACGAGACCGCCGTCGCCGAGCGCCTCGCCCACCTGCTCGGCACCAGCAAGTACGTCACCGGGCTGCTGCTGCACGCCCCCGAGGCCGTCGCGATGCTGGGCTCGCCCGCCGAGCTGGCCGTACGGCCGCCCGCGACGCTCGCCGCCGAGGCCGCCGCCGCGGTGGGCCGCCACGCGGAGAGCGCCGAAAACGCCGTCGCCGCCGTCCGGGCGCTGCGTCGCAGGGAACTGCTGCGTACGGCCTGCGCCGACCTGTCCGGGCTGATCGACATCGAGGCGGTCGGCCAGGCGCTTTCGTCGCTGAACGACGTCACGATCCAGGCGGCGCTGGACACGGCGATCAACAAGGTCACGCTGGAGCGGCGGGCTCCGTTCCCGACCCGGATGGCCGTGATCGCCATGGGCCGGCTGGGCGGCCTGGAGAGCTCCTACGCCAGCGACGCCGACGTGATGTTCGTGCACGCGCCGCTGCCGGGGGTGGCCGAGCGGGACGCGACCGACGCCGCGCACGCCGTGGCAGAGGAGACGCGCAGGCTGCTCGCGCTGCCCGCCCCCGACCCGCCGCTGCAGCTCGACGCGGGCCTGCGGCCGGAGGGCAGGCAGGGGCCGCTCGTGCGCACGATCGCCTCCTACCGGGCCTACTACGACCGCTGGTCCTCGCACTGGGAGGCCCAGGCGCTGTTGCGGGCCAGGTTCTGCGCCGGCGACGCCGAACTCGGCCGCGAGTTCGTCGCGCTCGTCGACCCGCTGCGCTACCGGGCCGAGGGCATCTCCGCCGACGCCGTACGGGAGATCCGCAAGCTCAAGGCGCGCATGGAGGCCGAGCGGCTGCCGCGCGGCGCCGACCCCGCCCTGCACACCAAGCTCGGCAGGGGCGGGCTGAGCGACGTCGAGTGGGTGGCCCAGCTCATCCAGCTGCGGCACGCGGGAGCCGTACCGGCGCTGCGCACGACGCGCACCCTGGACGCGCTGCGCGCGGCGGCGGGGGAGGGCCTGCTCGATCCGGCCGACGAGGAGGTGCTCGCGCAGGCGTGGCTGTTCGCCTCGCGCATCCGCGACGCCATCATGCTGGTGCGCGGGCGGGCGGCCGACAGCATCCCGACCCCCGTCAAGGAGCGCGTGCTGCTGGCGCGGGCGCTCGGCTACCCGCCGGAGGGCACCGAGGACTTCGTCGAGGACTACCGGCGCGCGACCCGGCGGGCCAGGACCGTGGTGGAGCGCGTCTTCTACGAGGACTGACCACTTCTACCGAGGGCCGACCACGGGCCCGGGCCCGGAGGGTCAGAGCTTCCTGCCCACGACTCCGTACGCGCCGTGCACGTGGTCGGCCGGGAGAGGGGCGTCGTCGGGGTCCGGACGCCACTCGCCGAGCGCGGCCAGGCCGGGTTCCACGAGCTCGAAGCCCTCGAAGAACCGGCTGATCTCGGCGCCGGTCCGCAGGACGAGCGGTACGGACCCGGCGTTGTACGCCTCGGCGAAGGCCCTCAGGCTCTCGGGGGCGAAGTCGTCGGTGACGTGGGAGACGGCGAGGTAGCTGCCGGGCACGAGCGCGTCGGTGTAGCGCTTGACGACGCCGAACGGGTCGTCCTCGTCCTTGATGTACATCAGCGTGCCCACGATCACCAGGCCGATCGGCTGCTCGAAGTCGAGCGTCGCCAGCGTGTCCGGGTGCTTGAGTACGGCGTCCGGGTCGCGGAGATCGGCCTCGACGTAGGCGGTCCTGCCCTCCGCCGTGCTCCGCAGCAGCGCGCGGGCGTGGACCATCACGATGGGATCGTTGTCGACGTAGACGACCTTGGCCGCGGGGTTCACGGCCTGCGCGACCTCGTGGGTGTTGTTCTGGGTCGGGATGCCGGTGCCGATGTCCAGGAACTGGGTGATGCCCTGCTCCGCGAGGAACCGTACGGCACGGCCCAGGAACGCGCGGTTGTCCCGGACGCCCTCGACGATGCCGGGGGAGGCGGTGATCACGGCTTCGGCGACCTTGCGGTCGGCCTCGAAGTTGTCCTTGCCGCCCAGCCAGTAGTCGTACACCCGGGCGGGATGCGGCACCGAGATGTTGAGCTTCGCAGGCGCGTCGTCGGCCATGCCGTACTCCAAGAGGGGAGGCGGTTTTAATTGATCTTATCCGTTCGCCCCGGCGCGCCGAGGCCGCTTGATCGAATTGAAGTCGTGGAATTTCGATCGATATATCGGAGGTCGCGGAAAGCGTTGCCCTCGCGAAGGGTGACGCTGTATCAACGGTACGGGTGATCTCTTTGATCTCGTATTACGCCGATCTGGCCATCGGGCTGATCCTGGCCTTCCTGTTGTTGTCGCTTCTCGTCAGCGGCATCAACGAGGGCATCGTCAGGCTGCTCGGAATCCGCAGCAAGTTTCTGTGGGCGTACCTGCGTGACACCCTCGACGGCGCGGAGACGGCGGACGGGACCTCGCGGCTCGACCGCGTCCTGGACGCGCTCAAGAGGCTCGGGCGCAAGGCGCGGACGCCGCTGACGCAGGCGGCGGAGGAGGGCCGCTCGCGCCTGCCGGCCAGTGTGATGGGCGTGTTCGCGCGGCTGCCGTTCGGCCGGGATCCGCGGCCCGCCTTCAGCCGTCAGCCGCCGCCGGTGGAGAGCCCGCCGCTCGCCGCCGCGGCCGGGTCCGTGGCCGCCGAGCAGATGGCCGCCGAGCAGATGGCCGCCGGACCGATGACGGCCGGGCAGCCGGCGGACCCCGCTCACCCCGCGGCACAGGCCGATCCGGTGGAGACCGCCGTCGTCACGGCGGACCGCGCCGAGGGTGTGCTGCCGCCGGGCGAGGGCAAGTCGATGGCCGAACTGCTGCACGAACGGCTGCAGGAGATCGACCACGCCAAGCGCGGAAGGACGAGCATCGCCGACATCCCGCCCGCGCGCTTCGCCGTCGCCGTCATGGAGATCGCCACCGAGCACGGCGGTGTGGAGGTGCTCATGCGGGACCTCGACGCGCTCAAGAGCCCCTTCTCCCGCCCGCTCAAGGCCGTGTGGGACAGGGCGAGCCACGATCTGGAGGCGTTCCGCCGCGGCGTCGAGGACTGGTTCGACGGCGAGATGGAAAGGCTCAGCCTGCTCTACCGCCGCTACGTCCGCTGGGTCATCGTCGCGCTCGGGCTCGTCGTGACGCTGGTGTTCAGCATGGACTCCCTGGAGTACGGCAAGACCCTGTTGCGCGACAACGCCTACCGCGGCGCGGTGTCCGCGTTCGGCCAGTCGGGCCCCGAGGCGCTGGAGCCGCTGCGTGAGCAGTGCGAGCCGGGTCGGGACACGTACGCGTGCGTCACCGACGTGCTGAGCACCCCGGCGTTCGTGAAGATCTTCACGCACGCTCCGGTGAGCGTCACGATGGACGGGTCCGGCGGGCCGGCGTGGGCCTGGCACGGAGGGGACTGGTGGCGGCGTGTCACAGCGCCCGGCCACTGGCCGGGATTCCTCATCACCCTGGTCGCTCTGTTGTTCGGCGCGCCGTTCTGGTGGGACATCCTGCGCCGCCTGAGCGGCCTGCGCACCCGGGCCTCCGGCTCCACCCCCTCCTGACACGCCCGCCCGGACATCGGGGGCCGCGACGGCGATATCCGGTTGCGGCGGCCGGATCCGCGTGCGTACGGTCAGCCGGGTGCGAGGGCGAGGGCCGGCCGGGTCGCTGTGGCGGCACCGGGACTTCATGCTGCTGTGGAGCGGCCACACGGTGAGCCTGTTCGGCTCGCAGATCAGCTGGATCGCCCTGCCGATGGTCGCGGTCGCCGTGCTGCACGCCACCACGTTCGAGGTGGCGCTGCTGGGGGCCATGAGCACGTTGCCGGCGCTGCTCGTCTCGCTGCCGGCCGGCGTGCTGGCCGACCGCCACCGCAGGCGTCGGCTCATGATCGCCTGCGACGCCGGACGCGCGCTGGTCATGGCGTCGGTGCCGGTCGCCGCCGTGGCGGGCCGGGTCACGATGGCCCAGCTCTACGGGGTCACCCTGGTCGTCGGCGCGCTGGGCGTGGTCTTCGCCACCGCGGCGGGCAGCCTGACGCCGGTGCTGCTCGGCGGGGACCGGCTCACCGACGCCAACGCCACGATGAACACCGCGCGCGGCCTGGCCGAGATGGCCGGGCCGAGCGTCGGAGGCGTCCTGGTGGGGCTGGTCGGCGCCGCCCGCGCGGTCGCCGCGGACGCCCTCTCGTACGCCGTGAGCGCCGCGGCCCTGGCGTCGATGCGCCTGCGGGAGCCGAAGCCCGAGCGCACCCCGCACCGCGGGCGCTTCCTCGGCGAGATCGCCGAAGGGCTGCGGTTCGTGCTCGCCCAGCCGGTGCTGCGCGTGCTCGCCCTCTCCGGGGCGGTCAGCGCCGTGCTGCTGCGCGGGATCAGCTCCGTGTGGCTGCTGTACGTCGTGCGGGAGCTGGACTGGAGCGCCCGGGCGGCCGGGCTCGTCTACGGCCTGAGCCTCGTCGGCGGGGTCGCCGGGAGCATGGTGGCCGGGCGGGTGACGGCCCGGCTCGGCATGGGCCGCGTGATCGTCCTCGGCGCCCTGCTGTCGGCCCCCTTCGAGCTGGTCACCCCCCTCGTGCCGCCCGGCCTGGCCGGCCAGTGGACCGTCGGGCTGGTCTTCACCTTCCTGACGGCCGCCGGGATGGTCCAGACGACCGCGGCCCAGACGGCGCGCCAGCTGCTGTGCCCGCCCGGCATGCTCGGCCGGATGAACGGCTCCACCCACTTCCTGCAGGCGGGACTGCTGCCGCTCGGGCCGCTCCTGGCCGGCGCTCTGGGCACCTGGATCGGCCCGCGCCCGGCCCTGCTCATCCTGGGCGGCGCGACCCTGCTGTGGCCGCTCCTGCTGTTCCTGTCACCCGTACGGACCTTGGATGTGAGATGAACACCGTGAACGACGACCGGTCGCGCTCTTCCCGGCGGCTCGCGACGCGCTATTTCGAGATGTGGAACACCGGCGACGCCTCGGCGGCCGAGGAGATCCTGAGCCCGGACTGGGTGGATCACGCGCATCCGGAGGTGGCCGGGCCGCAGGGCGTTCGGGAGGCGGTCGAGCGGATCCGCGGCGCCCGCCCGGACCTCCGGTTCCGGATCGACGCCGTCCTCGGCGAGGGCGACCTGGTGGCCGTCGTCGGGAACGCCGGCCGTGGCCAGGACGCGGACGGAACCCCGCTGGTCTGGCTCATCCGCGTCGAGGACGGCCTGCTCGCCGAGATGTGGACCTACCACGGCACCGGCGGGTGATCGGCGAAGTGGGTGGCACCGCCCGCGGCGTCCTTCCGCGACCCGTCAGGGCTCGAGGTCGGTGACTCCTCTGCCGCTCGACATGTCGAGCGGCACCGAAACCTGGTCGTGCGCGATCAGCCAATCGCCGTCGGTCTTCCGGAAGCAGAAAGTGCCCCGGACCCACATGCCGCTCGTCGCCGTCCCGTTCCTCAGCGTGCCGCTGAGCCGGCCGAAGCAGTGACCGAACGCGACGTCATCGCCCACGGTGAGGGTCAGGTCGCGAACCTCGTAATCCACATCCTGGAAGAACGCGAACGCGTTCTCCCAGTTCTTCAGTTTCGCGTCGATCCCCACATGCTGCAGCGGAGGCTCGACGTCGAAGGACACGACGTCCGTGGCGTAGAGCCGCTTCATGCCTTCGAGATCCTTGGCCCGGATCCCTTCGACGATCCTGCCGATCTGCCGCCTGATGATGGCTTCGTCTTCCTCGCGTTGCGTAGGCATCGCTGCCCGTCCCTTCGATTCGGTGTCTCTCGCTGATTCGACCGGACAGCACCCGGAAATGTCAGGTCCCGCGGATGGCCCTTCTTTACTCATGGGGCCGCGACGCCTGCATCCCCGCAGGCGGGGATGCCCGGCAACTGATCAGCGGTGTGTCTCGCGGGGTTCGCCGGTGATCCAGTCCCAGCCGGTGATCGTGGTGCGCATCAGCCGGGCGGCGGTCGACAGGTGGCTGTCGGCGCCCCAGTACAGGGTGACCGTGCGACGGCAGTCGGGGCTGTCGACGGCGACCCAGACGACGGGAGCAGACGGGTCGCCGCGGCGCGCGAAGCCGGGGACCAGGCCGATGCCGAGGCCCGCGCCGATCAGCTCCGCGATGGCGATGTGCTCGTCGCTCTCGCAGACGATCTTGGGGGTGAGACCTCGTGCGGCGAAGAGCCGGTCGAGCAGCCGGCGCAGCCAGTGCCCCTTGCGGGCGGTGACGAATGGCTGCCCGGCGAGTTCGTCGATGCTCACGGACGTGCGGCCCGCGAGCGGGTGATCGAGCGGCATGGCCACACCCACGGCCTCGTCGAACAGCCGCGTCGACTCCATGCCTTCTGCACCGCCCCCGCGATCTGGCGGGGCCTGGCCGGGCTGCACATCGTGCGCGACGACGCCGAGGACGCCCTCGGCCTGCCCGCCGGGCCGCGCGAGCTGCCCCTCATGATCGCCGACCGGGCGTTCGCCGCCGGCGGCGGCCTCTCCTATCCCGCCCTCGATCCCACCCTGCGTGTACGGCCCGGTGTCCGCGAGCCTTACCTGGCCGGGGTCCTCGGCGACGTCATCCTGGTCAACGGCGCGCCGTGGCCCGTGCACGAGGCCGACGCGGCCCGCCATCGGCTGCGCATCCTCAACGCGTCCAACGCCCGCCACTACGAACTCGAAGCGGTCACCGACGACGGGCGCCGCCTCGACCTCGTCCAGATCGGCGCCGACCAGGGACTCCTCGCCGTCCCGGTCGTCCACACGCTGCTGCCGATCGCGCCCGCGGAACGCTACGACATCGTCGTCGACTTCTCCGGCGTCCCGATCGGCGGCCTCGTCAGGGTGGTCAACCGGCTCGGCTCCGGCCGCACCCGCGACGTGATGGCCTTCCGGGTCGCGCGCAGGGCCGCCGACGACAGCCGCGTCCCCCGCGCCCTGTCCACCGACCTGCCGGCATGGCGGCGCTCGGACGCCGTCAGGGTGCGCGATTTCGCCTTCCGCGCCGGGCGGATGCACGCGGGCCACGGCTGGCTCATCGGCGGCCTGCCGTTCGACCATCACCCGGTTCGACGGCTATCGCGGCCGCTACCTCTTCCACTGCCACAACGCCGAACACGAGGACATGGGCATGATGGCCAACCTCGAGATCGTCTAGGCCGCCCGGGCCCGTCAGCCGACGGCGGCGTCACGCCACCTTCGAGGACGGGGCGGTCCACGTGTTGCAGGCCCCCGGGTCGCCGGACGTGAATCACTCGTTGATCCAGTAGGTGAGCGACTGCCTGTTCCCGTCGTACTTGCTCGCCCAGCCGCGCAGATAGTAGAGCAGGTCGTCCCAGTCCTCGCGGTCACGCCGGAAGGACTTCCAGAAGCTTCGCAGGGAGGCTCCGGCGAAGCAGTAGCTCTGCAGGCTGTCTCGCCGGGTCTGCTCGTGGAGTTCGGCCTTGCTCCGGTAGTCGACGTTGAACCAGGCCCGGTAGATGCCGGTGACGTTCTGCACGTGCTCCCCGTACTTGGACGCCGGCAGGTTGAACAGGTGGAGATCCCCCGGCTCCTCCAGGAGGTCCTTGGAAAGCACGATCAGGATGGTGCGCGACGCGTCGCAGTAGTAGGCGTCCAAATCGCGCCACTTCGAGCCGCAGAACTTCGCCGGCGGCCTGGTGGCGTACGTGAGCTTCACCCGGGACTGCTTCAGGCCCGTCTGCTTCAGTTCAGCGGTCCAGGCGCGGTTGAGACAGTTCAGTACCTCGTTCAGATAGACCTTGGCGGACCTCGCGTCCGCCTTCTTCACCGGCCTTTCCCGGCAGCCGGTGGCCGGCAACGGTCCCGCGCCCTACAGGCGGTCGTCCGTGAGGGTCCTGCTCTTGATCGGATGGGCGGCGGCCGTGCCGGAGACGGCCGGGACGAGCCCCAATGCCACCGAACCGGCGAGCGCGATCTCGGCGAGTTTCACGGGCGACGAGGTTAGGCCACACAAAAGTCCACCGGAAGCCTTTTTGTGAATATCGATCCGGTTCGCGGGTGGTAGTGAGGTGTATAACGGGGGCGCGGCAGCGCAGGCGGATATGGAGTGCGCATGGTTATCAGACGCGCCGAACCGGCGGACGCGGAGGCGATCGCCGCCGTCCATGTGCGGTCGTGGCAGGCCGCCTATCCGGGGCTCATGCCCCAGGCATATCTCGACCGGCTCACCCCGGCCATGCGCCTGCCTGTCTGGGAACGGCTGCTGGGGGAGTCCTCACCGCGGCGTACGGAGGTGCTCGTGGCGGAGACGGACGGCGCCGTCGCCGGGTTCGCCTCGCTCGGCCCCGGACGGGACGAGGACGTCGACCCCGCCTCGGTGGGGGAGGTCTCGGCGATCTACCTGATGCCCGAGGTGTGGGGCGCCGGGATCGGCGGGCGTCTCATGGCCGCCGCGCTGCACAGCCTCGCCGCCGCCGGGTATGAGCAGGCCATTCTCTGGGTCGTCGACGGGAACAGCCGCGCGCGGCGGTTTTACGAGCGCGGCGGCTGGCGCCCCGACGGCGCCGTACAGCGGGACGAGTCGGACGGCTTCCCGCTGACCGAGGTCCGCTACCGCCGGGAGCCGCACCGTTGACCCGTCGACCGGCGGGGTGATAGATCCTTCACCAGCGTCGCGGTGCACCCGGCAAACAGGCCGCCGAGGGCATGGAGGCGCCGGTACAAGGGATGACCTTGACGACATCGCATGGACGCCTGGTGGCGTTCGGCAACCAACTGATCGACGTACACATCTGGCTCCGCGAGGAGCTCGCGGAGCTGCGCGAGAGCATCGACGCCCATCTGGCCGGCACCCGGCCCCGCGAACTTCGGGCCCACTGCCTGGCCTTCTGCTCCGCGCTGAACCGTCACCACACCGGTGAGGACGACGGCGCGTTCCCCGAGCTCGCCCGGCGGTTCCCCGAGTTGCGCCCCGTGCTGGAGGAACTGCGCCGCGACCACCGCCTGGTGGAGGACTCCCTCCGGCGGCTCCAGGCCCTTGTCGGCGCCCTGGACCAGGCGGCGGACCCCGCCGAGGTGCGCCGTGAGCTGGACAGTGTGGCCGCGCTCATGGAGACGCACTTCGTCTACGAGGAGAAGCGGATCGTCTCGGCGCTCAACGCGCTGGACGCCCCGGACTGGCACCGCTCCCGCCCCGAGTTCCTGCGTACGGACGAGAGCGAATCCTGAACGGGATCCTGGGAGCATCCGGCGCCCGGTGTCAGTCGAAGTCGAGGCAGACCGCGTACCAGCCGCCCGACAGCCGCTCGGCGCTGGAGACGTCGAGAACGCGCGCGTCACCGCCCGGCAGGTAGGCGAAACCGCACTCCTCCAGCATGCCGCCCGCGTCGGCCACACGAAGGTGCGTGACGCCGTTCCATCGCCGGACGCCGTTGATGGAGAACAGTCCGACGCGTTCCTGCACGCTCGCCCAGCGCTCGTCTTCCGGCAGCGACCGCGCGTAGCGGGCGAGGGCCGGTTCGGAGACCAGAAAGGCCAGCTTCATGGGGATGCCGAAGCCCACCAGCGCGAGGGTGAGGACTCCGGCGAGGGGCGGCACGAGGGCCCAGCGACTGCGTCTGTAGTCACGGTAGAAGAGGAGCACCAGCCACATCAGCCCGGACAGGAACCACGCAGGCACGATCACCAGAAACAGCACGAAGCTGCCGCCGGGGCGGGCCATGGCGACAACGGTCAGGGCATAAGCCGCGGCCATCGGCGTGGTGAGCGCCAACCCCCACCACCAACCCCTGTGCGTCCCGTTGCCGGCCATTCTCGAATCCTGGCCGACCAGCCTCCGCAGCGACCTGGAATCCCAGAGATTCGCGGCCGCTAGCGGCCGGGCTTCGGCCTCCTCGGGCTGCCGCGCGACCCCGGGCTCGGCGGATGGGATCAGCTTGGAGCGGGCGTCATGACGAAGTCCCGGAAGCGGGTGGCGGGGGCGGCCAGGACGTGGTCCGTACGCCAGGTGAGGCCGATGGTGCGGCGGGCGGCCTGCGCCGCGATCCTGACGCCGACGGTGCCGGACTGGCCCGCGAAGGGTTCCGGGACGATGGCCACGCCCAGCCCGGCGGCGACCAGGCCCTCGATGGTCGCGAGGTCCTGGCTCTCGAAGGAGACCGCCGGGGACACCCCGGCGTCGCGCAGCAGCGCGTCGACCAGGACGCGGTAGCCGAAGCCGACCGGAGTGGTGACGAGTTCCTCGTCCGCCAGCTCCCGGAGCTCCACCTCCTCCCGGTCGCGTAGCCGGTGGCTCGGCGGCACGACGAGCACCAGCCGCTCCTCCTGCAGGGGATGCCAGCCGAATTCTCCGGGGGGACGCGGGGAGGTGATCGCGAGGTCGGCGGCCCCGGTGCGCAGGTCCTGGACGATCTCGTGCGCGGGTTCCTGGCGCAGCAGGATGCGCATCCGGGGAGCGTGCTCGTGGAAGGAGCGCAACAGCCGCGGGACGAGAGAGGTGGCGATGGAGTCGAGGAAGGCCAGGCGCACCACGCCGCTGTCCGGGTCGAGCAGCCTCCCCAGATCGGCCAGCAACTGCTCGTAGCGCGCCGTGAGGTCGCGTGCGGCCGTCACCACGAGTCTCCCGTTCGGCGTCAGGTGGACGCCGTCCGGCGCACGCTCGAACACCCGGGTGCCGAGCTCGGCCTCCACCCGGGCGAGGGCGCGGGAGAGCGTCGGCTGGCTGGTGCGGAGGACGGCGGCGGTGTCGGTCACGTGCTGGTGGTCGGCGAGGGCGACCAGCCAGGACAGGTCCCGGAGCAGCATGTCCGCCATCATACGCAATGCGTATCGAAACCGGCGGTTTGTGGCATTAGACGCATAGCGGCAGGAAGCGCACAGTCGTTGGGGTGACCGCTGTTCTTGAGACCTCTGCCGTGGACGGACACCTGCCGGGGACCGCCGGGTATCGGCGCGTCGTCGTCGCGCTGTTCGCGGCCGGGGTGGCGACCTTCGCGCTGCTGTACAGCACGCAGGCGATCCTGCCCGAGCTCGCCGCGCAGTTCGGGCTGTCCACCGCGGAGAGCACGCTGAGCGTGTCGCTCACCACGCTCGGGCTCGGCGTCGCGCTGCTGGTGGCCGGCCCCCTGTCCGACGTCGTCGGACGTACCCGGCTGATTCATCTGTCGCTGACGGCGTCCGCCGTCGTCGCGGCGGCGTGCGCGCTGGCGCCCGGCTGGCCGGCGCTCATGGTCCTGCGGTCACTCCAGGGCGTCACATTGGCAGGGCTTCCCGCCGTGGCCACCGCCTACCTGCGTGAGGAGCTGCACCCGTCCACGCACGCCCGCGCCGCCGGTCTGTACGTCGGCGGCACGGCGCTCGGCGGGATGGCCGGTCGCCTCCTGACCGGCGGGGTCGCCCAGGCCGCGGGCTGGCGGTGGGCCCTGGCCGCGGCCGCCGTGCTCGGTCTGCTGTGCGCCCTGACCGTACGCGTGCTGCTGCCGGCCTCCCGGCGCTTCACCGCGGCCCCGGCGGGCGTCCGTGCCCTGCTCCGCGGGAGCCTGCGCGCGGTGTCGGACCGCGGGCTGCTCGCGTTGTACGGCATCGGCGGCTGCTCGATGGGGGCACTGGTCGCGGTGTTCAACACCCTGGGCTTCCGGCTCGCGGGCGCGCCGTTCCACCTTGGCGTGGGAGCCGCCGGCCTGATGTTCCTCGTCTATCCCCTCGGCTCGGTGAGCTCCGCGGTGTTCGGCCGGCTGGCCGACGGCTACGGGCGCCGGAATGTGACGCCGCTCGGCTGTCTCCTGGCCGTCGCCGGCGCCCTGGTCACGCTGTCGTCCTCACTGCCGGTCGTGGTCGTCGGGCTCGCGCTCCTCACCGTGGGCTTCTTCGCCGTCCACGGGGTGGCCAGCGGATGGGTCCCGGCTCGGGCGTACGCGGGCGGAGTGTCCACGGGTCAGGCCGCGTCGCTCTACCTGTTCACCTACTACCTCGGGTCCTCCGTCTTCGGCAGCCTCGCGGGCCGCGCCTGGACGGACGCCGGGTGGCCGGGCGTGGTCGCACTCGCCGTGCTCCTGCTCACCGCCACCGGCGCCCTCACCCTTCTGCTGCGCAGAACCCCCGCCCTTGCGTCGGATACAACACCAGGGTGACCCCCGACAGCGCGCTCGACCCCCGAACGCTGACCGGCCTGTGGGACTGGTTGTCCACGCATCCCCCGGGCCTGTAAACGGTCACGCTGCCGTGGGCTCTTCGCGTGGAGTAAGCGGCACCTGCCGGTGATTCCAGGTCGGTTCGTGCCGGCCTCGCCGTCACCGCAGTCCGTGACGCAGGTGGAGGTCGCCTCCGAAGGCTGCCGCGATGACGCGTCCCGTTTCGAAGACGAACTCCGCCTTCACCCACTGGGCGGGATCCTCCGTGTCGAAGCCCTTTGTCACCCGGACGAGCCGCTCGCCGACATGCCGGACGAAGGGCACCTCGGCGGGGGCGGGCACGATGTCCACACGGCTGCCGAGCTCCTCCATGATGTAGCTCTCTCCCGGCTGGTCCGGCGTGACGCGCAGAGCCCAGTCGGCGGTGTCGCGGACCACGACGGTCGTCGTCTCAAGGTGGAGCCATACGTGCAGGAGTTCGGGAGCGTCGGATTCGTGAGTGAACAGGGCCGCGGTGACCGCGGCCAGACGCAGGCTCTCGAGACCGGAGAGATCCATCAGCGCACCGCCCGATCGGGGGCCTCACGAGCCCGCCTGTTCGTGCTCGCCTGTCGAAATGCTACGCTGCGGCACCACTGAAGATCGTGATGTCCGAGTTCCGGTTCTGTTGGAGCACCCAGGGGCAGAAAAGCCCGTCAGCAGGAGCGGCGTCAGAACCGATATCCAGTCCTGGGGTGCGGCGATGCCCATAACGGCACCCGAACCCGCTCAAGTCGCTGTCGTTCGCGCTCCTGTTGGCGGCCTGTCCGAGTTCGACGACAGGTGGAAATCTTCAGGGAAGATGCTCGGCCGACCATCACGGTGAACGCGCACGGCAAGATCGGCAACGTCGCGATTCCTCTGGCAGCGCGATTCCTCTGGCAGGGTGCACCCATGACGATGGAAACACTCTTCGCGGCAGTAGCGGTCGAAGCCTTCCCCGGCGCTGTCGAATGGTACGCCCGGTTGTTCGGCAGGGCCGCCGATGTCGTCGTGGCCGACAATGAGGTCATGTGGCGAGTCGCCGACACCGCGTGGCTGTACGTCATCGAGGACGCCGGACGCGCCGGCCGGAGCCTGGTCACCATCTCGGTGTCCGATCTCGACCAAGCGGTGGCCGAACTGGACGCGCGGGGCATCCGAAGCGGCGACATCGAGACGGTCGGTGACGCCGGGCGTAAGGCCACAGTGACCGACCCCGAAGGCAACGCGATCGCGCTCATCCAGATCGCCGCTACGTAGCCGGCCGGAGAGTTCGCCACCACGCCGCAACCCTCGCCCCATCCCGTCCGCCTCGACCCCGCCGCGGAGCGGCAGCGGGCCGATGCTCGAAGGTCCACGAGGTCGGCGACTTAGGGATGCCGTACAGAGCGCTACGGACAACGCCACCCACCTTCGGCTGTCACTGCGAAGCGGCAATTCACCAACTATCGGCAGGACCAGGGGCCTCCCCTCAGGTGTGCGACATCGGGTGATGGACGACGTCTCGCTGTCGGGTGATGCCTTCCGCTGGCCCTAGATTTCGTCGTTGATGTGTCCGCTCGCCACCCAGATGCGGAGTTGACCGATCGCGCTGAAGCCGCTGGCGAGCGCGTGCGTGAGATGGTCACCACGCTCGTAGCCGACCAGGGGAAGGCCCGCGAAGTGGTCGGCAGCTGCGGTGATCGCTGATGACCAGGCCGCGGCAATGTCACTGCTGTCGGCGACGAAGAGGTTGGAGAGGCCGACCAGCCCGGAGCTGCGGTTCAAGACGACACCCCCGCGGAGGTCCTCGCCGTCGTGAAGGGCGAGCACCAGCACGGACGGGTCGTCCAGCAGCGCTGGCCGGAAGACATCCGGGGCCGGGTCACCGCCGTGCCAGACGGCCTGCCAGTCGCGAAGCCGGGCGGCCGTGGAGACCCGTTCGACAGGCAGGGGCGGCGTTGCCGGTCCGGGGAGCCCTGCTTCGCGGTACACCCACTGGGCGGTGAAGAATTCGACGAAGCCGTCCACTGTGAGGTCGAGAGCGGAGAAACTGTCCTTGATCGAACACCCGGCCGAGGCCGTGTCGATCTCGGACAGGAAGTCGGCCGGCACTGCGTCGGGGCGCAAGGTGACAACGTCGGGATAGTACGGCGGCGTGCGACAGGCACTGCGCCAGGCCGTTTCGCCGAAGCTGTTCGCAATGCCATGAGACCGGCAGACCGAGGCACACCAATCGGCGTTGTTTCGAGCTGCGGCGGCACGGATGAGGGTTATCTCGGCTGAGGTCACCCGGACAGCCTGACACTGCTCATGCCCTTGCCGCGCGTCCGTTTTCCCGTTGTGCGACGACAACGGCGCGCAAGTCGGTCCCCGGAAGCCTGAGCGCGCGATGCGGAAAGCCCGCGGCAAGGTGCAGGACCTTCCCACGGGCTTTCCGCTTCCACGACTTGCGGCACTACCTCGCGTCGCTCCTGATCGTCTCGGGCGCTGACGCCACGCGGTCGCCGATCACACGTCGTAGTAGAGCTCGAACTCGTGCGGGTGCGGGCGGAGGCGGATGGCGTCGACCTCGTTCTCGCGCTTGTAGGAGATCCACGTCTCGATGAGGTCCGGCGTGAACACGCCGCCCTCCAGCAGGTAGTCGTGGTCGGCCTCCAGCGCTTGGAGCACCTCCTCCAGCGAACCCGGCACCTGCGGGATGTTGCGGGCCTCCTCAGGCGGCAGCTCGTACAGGTCCTTGTCGACCGGCTCCGGCGGCTCGATCTTGTTGCGGATGCCGTCGATGCCGGCCATGAGCATGGCGGCGAAGGCGAAGTACGGGTTGCAGGACGGGTCCGGCACGCGGAACTCGATGCGCTTGGCCTTCGGGTTCGAGCCCGTGATCGGGATGCGGATGCAGGCCGACCGGTTGCGCTGGGAGTAGACGAGGTTGACCGGGGCCTCGTAGCCGGGCACCAGGCGGTGGTAGGAGTTCACCGTCGGGTTGGTGAAGGCCAGCAGCGACGGGGCGTGCTTGAGCAGGCCGCCGATGTAGTAACGCGCCATGTCCGACAGGCCGGCGTAGCCGACCTCGTCGTAGAACAGCGGCTCGCCGTCCTTCCAGAGGGACTGGTGGCAGTGCATGCCGGAGCCGTTGTCACCGAAGATCGGCTTGGGCATGAACGTGACCGTACGGCCCGCCTGGATGGCCGTGCTCTTGACGATGTACTTGTACAGCATCAGGTTGTCGGCGGTCTTCAGCAGCGTGCCGAACCGGAAGTCGATCTCGGCCTGGCCGGCGGTGCCCACCTCGTGGTGCTGGATCTCGACGTCGACGCCGGCGTCGATGAGGTTGCGGACCATCTGCGAGCGCAGGTCGGTGAAGTGGTCCATCGGCGGGACCGGGAAGTAGCCGCCCTTGTAGCGCGGCTTGTAGCCCAGGTTGCCGCCCTCGGACGCCTTGCCGGTGTTCCAGGCGCCCTCGATCGAGTCGATGAAGTAGTAGCCGGCGTTCTGCCTCGTCTCGAAGCGGACGTCGTCGAAGATGTAGAACTCGGCCTCGGGACCGAAGTAGACGGTGTCGGCGATGCCGGTGCCCTTGAGAAACTCCTCGGCCTTGCGGGCCACGTTGCGCGGGTCGCGACTGTAGGCCTCGCCGGTCAGCGGGTCGTGCACGAAGAAGTTGATGTTCAACGTCTTGTGCTGCCGGAACGAGTCCAGCACCGCCGTCGTGGGGTCGGGCAGCAGCAGCATGTCCGACTCGTGGATCGCCTGGAACCCGCGGATCGACGAGCCGTCGAACATCAGGCCGTCGGTGAAGACTTCCGGGCCGAAGTTCTCGGCCGGGAAGGTGAAGTGGTGCGTCGTCCCCGGCAGGTCGGTGAACCTGACGTCGACGAACTGCACACCCTCGTCCCGGATGAACTTGAGGACGTCATCGGCTGAGTTGAACACTCTCGAACCTCCCAGGGGCATGGGCCAGCATGCCGAAGGTAGGCCGGTGCCGTTTCCGCCCCGTGTCTCGACTGTTTCGCGCGTGTTAAGGGAAAGCGCTACCCACGCAGGCGCGGCGATAACGTCGGCCCGCCGTTCCCCGGGCTCCATCGTACGGCCTTCTCGCAGGTCAGGACCCTAACGCGGCCGGGCAGCGCGTTTCTCCGGAGAGGCCGGAGGCGCGGTCGTAGGGATCGGCGGGCTCGCCGGACGGCCGCGATCCTTGCGGATCGTCGGGAAACCGCGGGTGAACGAATCCGTCGCCCTCGGTGCAATTCGCGCCGAAGACCGCCGATTTGTCCGCGGCCAGCCAGACGACGAGCCCGCCGTCCTCCCGGTATGCGCTGAACTCGTTCCTGTGGTGCTCGACGATCCTCGTCACCGTCGAGGGGGCGCCGGGGCGGCTGACCGGATGGACGAACAGGTAGTCCGCCTCGATCGTGACGCCTCCGCCGGCCCTCTTGGAGATCGTCGTCTCGCCGGAGACCTTCACGACGTCCCCGGCCGGTTCGGCCGTGCCCGGGGCGAGGCTGAACAGCCAGGACCGGGTGCCGGAAGGGCCGCTGTCGCCGAGGCGGCGCAGGAACGCCTCGCGCTGCCGGGGATGCAGCAGGCGGATGAACTCCTCGGGGCGCTCGCCCCGCACCGTCGCGGGGTCGAGGTGCGCGGCCGACAGCAGTCGCCGTACGCGTGACAGGGCCCGGCCGACCTCCTCCCGCGTGAGCCCGCCGAGGGCGCGCGCCGCGGGCATGACCAGCCCCTGCTCCCCGTCGGCGTAGCCGGCGGCGGGAGTGCCGGCGAAGAGGCCGGCGGGCGGAGCCGGGACGGGGCCGTGGTCGAACAGGCCCTCCTCGCCGTCGGGGATCGGCGTCGTCACGGGCGCCTGCCGGGCGATCACCGGGCCGGAGACGATCAGGTCCTCGTTTCCCGCGGGGGAGCGGGCGATGCGGAGCTTGTCCAGGACGTCCGGCCGCATGGTGACGACGAGCCCCACGAGCACGATCAGGCCCGCGATCGCGACCAGCACGGCCGGGCGGCGGCGCCGGCCCGGCGTGAACGAGTCCGACTCGGCCGCCGCGGTCATCCGCCGGATCTCGTCCTCGTCGAACTGCGCGACCAGCGCCTCGAAGCGCGCGTCGATGTCATCCGGGTCCGCCGGCCGCACGGTTCCCTCCAAAGCGTTCATGTCGGAACGATTCACGATAACCGGGATTTCATGCGATGGCCTGCCCATGATGTCCGGCTTCGCGGGCGGACGCCAGACCGGTGCCCCTCCCCGATACGCTGGGAAACCATGAGTGACCGGCAGCCGCGATGGACGCAGACCTGGATGGGGGGCCCGCGGGCCGCCGGGGTGGATCTCGGATACCCGGGGCAGCGCCTCGGCCTGCCCGAGCAGGGCCCCGGATCGGTCGCGGGGTGGGGGCGCAGGATCGGCGCCGTCGTCGTCGACTGGCTGCTGTGCACCTGGGCCATCGCCGGGGGCCTGCTGCGCTTTCAGGGCAACGACGTCGCCTCGGTCGGTCTCGGGATCTTCGCCGCGGAGTACGTCCTGCTGGTCGGCACGATCGGCATGACGCTGGGGATGCGTCTGTTCGGCATCCGCGTGGCCGGGCTCGACGGCGGGCGGCCGAGCTTCTTCGGCGTGCTGGTCCGCACGCTGCTGCTGTGCCTCGCCGTGCCCGCGCTCATCTGGGACCGCGATCGGCGCGGCCTGCACGACCGCGCGAGCGGAACGGTCGTGGTCGACCTCTGACCGGACCACCGGAACCGGACCACGCGGCGCCGGTCGCCCGGGCCCGCGGGGCGGCCGGGATCATGGTTCGACGAGACCGGCGCGGATGGCGTAGCGGGTCAGTTCGAGCCGGTCGCGCATGCCCAGCTTCTGCAGGATGTTCGCGCGGTGCCTGTCGACCGTCTTCACGCTGATGAAGAGCGTCTCCGCGATCTCCTTGGCGGAGTTGCCCTCGGCGATGAGTTTGACGATCTCCTCCTCTCTCGGCGTCAGGATGCTGTCCGGCATGCGCTCACCCTGCCGGGCACGCTGCAGGTAGTCGCGGATGAGGGCGGTGACCGCGCCGGGGTAGAGGAAGGGCTCTCCGCGCATCGCCGCCCGGCAGGCCTCCAGGAGGTCCTGGTCGGCGACCGACTTGAGCACGTAACCGGAGGCGCCGGCCTTGAGCGCCTCGAAGAAATACTGCTCGTTGTCGTACATCGACAGGATCAGTATGCGGATGCCGGGTGCGCGCCGTGAGATCTCGCGTGCCGCCTGGATCCCGGTCATGCGGGGCATCGCGATGTCCAGGATGGCGAGGTCGATCTCCTCGGAGCGGGCGGCCTCGACCGCCTCGGCCCCGTCGGCGGCCTCCGCGACCACCATGAGATCGGGTTCCGCGTCGAGGATCAGCCGCAGCCCGCGGCGGACCAGCGCGTGATCGTCCGCCAGCAGGATGCGGGTCGTGCGGCTCTCCACGGCTCAGCTCTCCTCAACCGCGTGCGGGGGGTATGACCAGGCGCACGTCCGTGCCGCCGCCGGGCGGGGAGTCGACGGTCAGCCGGGCGCCGATGAGAAGGGCGCGCTCGCGCATTCCGCGGATCCCGGCGCCCTCCTTGCGCGCGCCTCCGCGCCCGTCGTCGCTGATGCGCAGCATGACCTGTCCCCTCTCCTGCCTGAGTGACAACTCCACATGGCGGGCGTGCGAGTGCCTGGCCACGTTCGTCAGCCCCTCCTGTGCGATCCGGTAGAGGACGAGCTCGACCTCTCCGCTGAGGGCGGGCAGGCCGGTGTCGACCTCACGGGTGACCGGTATCCCGCTCGCCTGCGAGAAGTCGCTGCTGAGCGCGCTCAGCGCACTGTGCAGCCCGAGGTCCTCCAGGACCCCGGGCCGCAGCCGTCTCGCCACCTGCCGCACCTCGTCCAGGCTGGCCCGGACCGTCTCCTGGGCGGAGCACAGCTCATCCCGGAGATCCTCCGGCGCCCGGTCGACGACGCGCTTGAGCCCCAGCAGCGCCACGGTGAGGCTCTGGCCGATCTCGTCGTGCAGCTCGCGTGCGATCCGCCGTCGTTCCCCCTCCTGCGCGGCCAGCGCGTACGCGCTGCTGGCGCTGCGCTCGGCTTCGAGACGTTCGAGCATCTCGTTGAACGTGCCGATCAGCTGGGCTAGATCGCCGTTGCCGCTGTCGGTGAGCCGGTCACCCGCCCTCAGCAGGTCGACCCGCCGCATGAGGGTGGTGAGCGCGTCGAGCGGGGCCAGGCTCTTGCGGATCAGCAGCGCGTTGGCCGTGATGATCAGAGCCAGCCCCACGGTCAGGACCGGGATCTCGGTCAGCAGGACCGGTGAGGACACCGTGGCCGGGGAGAGCGCGAGCACGAACGTCCCGACGGTGAAGACCAGGCCGTTGATCGCGAACAGTCGCCAGAACAGGGCCCGGGCCGGGTGCCGCGACTTCCTCGGCGGCCGGCCGGTCCGCCGGTCGGTGCGCTCCTTCACGGCTGACAGCCTGCTCGTTCTCGTACGGAGGTGTCCATGTGGGGTGCCTCCCATCTTCTGGGTGTCCCTACATGTCTTACCTCTCCTGATATGGGTGCCCGACCCGATGGTGGTGGCCCACGGCCGTCTCGAAGACTGGAGCACAGACAGCGACGGCTCGTCCGCTGTGGCCGGCGGGCGTCGCGACCCGCGCGGAAGAGGCGCGGAACCGGCCCTGATCCCGGCCTGTCACCGATCGGAGGCACCTGAGATGGACGTGACCCGCGTCACCCTGCCCGGCGTCGCCGCCGTGTACCAGTGCGTCACCCGCGACGGCCGGCGCTTCGGCGTGCTCGTGGAGAAGTCCGGCCGTCGCCGGCTCCTCGTCTACGACCCCGCGAAGCCCGACACGCCGCTCCAGGCGATCACCCTGGAGCAGCGCGAGGCCGATCAGCTCGCCGACATCCTGCACAGCGGGCCCGTCCTCGATCGGCTCGCCCGTCTCGAACGCCGCTTCGCCGAGTTCACCGAGGCGGCTCGGTGACCATGCCGCACACAGTCCGACCTTCCGACAGATGTGGTGATCTGATGCAAGCGCGCGACGTCGTCGTGAACCTGCCGACGGTGACCGTCCACGACCCCGTCGCCCGGGCCGTACGGATCATGGTGCTGAACCGGATGCCCGGATTGATCGTGGTGGACGCCGGGAGACGGCCGGGATGGGTGCTTCCCGGCACCCAGGTCCTGCGTCTCGCGGTTCCCGGGGCCTATCAGGAGGACCCGGCCCTGGCCCGGGCGATCGACGAGGCCCACGCCGACCGCTTCTGGCAGGAGCTGGCCGGCATAACGGTGGGAGACTGCCTGCCGCCCCAGCCGCCCAGACCGGTGACGGTGCCCCTCGACGCGACCCTGCTCGAAGTGGCCGCCCTCATGACCCGGCTGCGCAGCCCCATCGCCGCGGTCGTCGGCCGCGACGGCACCCTGGCCGGGGCGATCACGCTGGAGCGACTGCTCACCAGTCTGGCGCTGGTCCCGCCGGGCGACTGACCCCCGCCGCGGGAGCCGCGGGGCCGCCCCGCGCTTTTCGGCAGCCGTCCTTTCGGGTGCCGTCCTCGTCCCTTCCGCCGCGTCGCGTCACGCGACATGTCCGTGATCCGGAGGTTCGATCATTCACCGCTCCGCCATGCCGCCGTCGTCGCGGCGCCTTCACCCCGGCACGCCGTGCCGGAAGTCCGTACGACGCGCGCTCACCCCCGGACCTCCGGGACACCGTACGTGAGCGCCGTCGCATCCTTCACGATCTTCCTGACGGCTTTCGCCTTCATCGCCTCGGAGAAGGTGCACAAGGTCAAGGTGGTCCTCGTCGCCGCCGGCGCGATGGCCGTGCTGGGGCTGATCCCGGGCGACGAGGTGTTCTTCTCCGAGACCGCCGGCATCGACTGGAACGTCGTCTTCCTGCTGCTCGGCATGATGATCATAGTCGGTGTCGTCAAGCACACAGGGGTCTTCGACTACCTCGCGATCTGGGCGGCGAAGAAGTCCAAGGGCCGGCCGTACCGGCTGATGATCATGCTGATGGTCATCACCGCGATCGCCTCGCCGTTTCTCGACAACGTCACCACGATCATGCTCGTCGCACCGGTCACCGTGGTCGTCTGCGACCGGCTGCGCATCCCCGCCCAGCCGTACCTGATCGCCGAGGTCCTCGCGTCCAACATCGGCGGCGCGGCGACGCTCATCGGCGACCCGCCCAACATCATCATCGGCAGCCGTGCCGGGCTGACGTTCAACGACTTCCTGGTCCACATGGCACCGATCGTGGTCGTCATCTTCGTCGTGTTCGTGCTGCTCACCCGGGTGCTGTTCCGTGGGTCGTTCCGCTACGACCCGGATCGCGTGGCCGCGGTGATGGCGTTGCAGGAGCGACGGGCGATCACCGACCCGCGCCTGCTCGCGCGGTGCCTGATCGTCCTCGGCGGGGTCGTCGCGGGGTTCTGCCTGCACTCCGTGGTGCACGTGGAGCCGTCGATCGTCGCCCTGGTGGGCGCGGGGGTGATGCTGCTGGTGTCCCGCGCCGACGTGCAGGATGTCCTGCGCGAGGTCGAGTGGGGCACCCTGGTCTTCTTCATGGGCCTGTTCGTCATGGTCGCCGGGCTGGTGAACACGGGTGTCATCGCGACGATCGGCGGCTGGGCCGTCGGCGCGCTCGGCGACGACCACTTCCTCGCGGCCACGGCGCTGCTGTTCGGGTCCGGCGTGCTCGGCGCGTTCTTCGACAACATCCCCTATGTCGCCACGATGGTGCCCGTCGTCGAGGAGATGGTCGCGCAGGTCCCGGACGCGCGGACCGGGCAGGCGCTGTGGTGGTCCTTCGCCCTGGGGGCCGACTTCAGCGGCAACGGCACCGCGGTGGCGGCGAGCGCCAACGTCGTGGCCGTCGGCATCGCCGCCCGGACCGGCCACCGCATCGGCTTCTGGCAGTTCACCAAGTACGGCGTCCTCGTCACCGCGCTCAGCATCACGATGGCCTGGGTGTACGTCTGGCTGCGTTACTTCGCCTGACGCCGGACTACGACGCGGCCCTGACGCACTGGAAGATCGCCGTGCCGGGCAGCAGGCGGCCGCGCAGCGGACTCCAGCCGCCCCACGCACGGTCGTGGCCCGGCGGCCACTCCGGCTCGGTCAGGCCGGTCAGCACGAGGCCGGAGGCGGCGATCAGGCCCACCCAGTCGCCCATCGTCCGGTGGTGCTCCACGTAGGACGGCTCGCCGTCCTCGCCGAACTCCACGTACGGCGACCGGTCGAAATAGGGGCGGTCGGCGGTCAGGCCGCGCGGGCCCGGATCGTCGGGGAAGGCCCACCGGACGGGGTGGCTGACGGAGAACACGAACCGACCGCCCGGGCGCAGCACCCGGCGCACCTCGGCCAGGACCGCCCCGGCGTCGGCGACGAACGGCAGCGCTCCGTAGGCCGAGCACGCGAGGTCGAACGACCGGTCCGCGAACGGCAGCGTCTCGGCGTCGGCCTGGACGACGGGCAACCGCACCCCGGCGGACATGTCGATCCGCCGGGAGTGCTGCAGCTGCCGGTGGGACAGGTCGACGCCGACGGCCGCCGCGCCCCGCCCCAGCAGCCATCGGCCGCACTGGCCGGCGCCGCAGCCGATTTCGAGGACCCGGCGCCCGGCCACGTCGCCGAGCAGCCGGGCCTCGGCCTCGTCCAGCCCTTCCGGGCACCACACGAAGCCGTCGTCGCGGAGGAACCCGCCGTGCTCGGCCTGATACTCGTCGGCCGCGCCGTCCCACCAGCCCCGGTTGGCCCGGGAGGTCTGCGACCGGGAGACCGGCCGCCTTCCCACGAGGTCCAACGTCGTCAGCGCATCTTGGGGCCGCGCGGCATGCGGGCGCCCTTGGGGATGGGGCCCTTCGGCATCGGAACGGCCGGGGTGAGCGCGCGCATCCGGTTGTTGACCTCGGACACCGCGCCCTTCTTGAGGTTGCGGGGCAGCTTCATCATGTGCCGCTGAAGCTTGGCCAGGGGGACCTGGCCCTCGGCGTCACCGCACTGGACGTCGTACACGGGCACGTCGATCGCCACTCGCTGGACACGCTTCTTCTCCGCGACGAGCATGCGCTGCACCCGGTTCGGCGGGCCCTCGGAGACCAGGATGACCCCGGGGTATCCGACGACCCGGAAGACGAGGTCCTGGTCGCGGTTGACCGCGACCGGCTTCTCCTCGACGTACCAGGTGCCGCGCAGGCTCTGCAGGATCGCGTACGTCGCCCCCGGCTGGCCGTGGAGCATCGAGTACTGCGACCTCTGCGCGAAGCGGCTGAAGACGATCATCCCGACCAGTACGGCGGCGAAGACGCCGAACACGATCCACGTCCAGCTGAAGATCACGCCGATGACGACGAACAGGACGAGCGTTGCCAGAGCCGACGCGTAGACGATCGGCATGCCCTTGGGGTTTGCCTGCTGAATGATCTTTGCGACCATCCGGAGCTGCTTGAGGCGTCCCGGAGCCGCTGCGTCTTTCGCCATGGTGTGAAGGATACAAACGCCGAGCTGACTTAATGAAAACGAGACTCGCCCACGCGGGCGGCGACGGCCTGCTGGTACAGACGGCCGGCCCGGTAGGACGAGCGCACCAGCGGACCGGACATGACACCGGCGAAACCGATCTCCTCGGCCTCCCGCTGGAACTCCACGAACTCCTCGGGCTTGACCCAGCGGTCCACGGGGTGGTGGCGGGGGGTCGGGCGCAGATACTGGGTGATCGTCACCAGGTCGCATCCGGCCTCGTGGAGGTCGCGCAGCGCCTGGGTGACCTCCTCCCGTTCCTCGCCCATGCCGAGGATGAGGTTCGACTTGGTGACCAGCCCGGCCTCGCGGGCCATGCTGATGACCTGCAGCGAGCGCTCGTACCGGAACGCGGGCCGGATCCGCTTGAAGATCCGGGGCACGGTCTCGATGTTGTGCGCGAAGACCTCGGGCCGGCTGGAGAAGACCTCTTCGAGCTGGCCGTGGTCGCCGTTGAAGTCCGGCACCAGCAGCTCGACGCCGCAGCCGGGCACCATCTCGTGGATCTGCCGGGCGGTCTCCGCGTACAGCCAGGAGCCGCCGTCGGGCAGGTCGTCACGGGCGACGCCGGTCACCGTGGCGTAGCGCAGGCCCATCTGGAGCACCGACTCGGCGACCCGGCGCGGTTCGTCCCTGTCGTACTCCGCCGGCTTGCCGGTGTCGATCTGGCAGAAGTCGCACCGCCGGGTGCACTGGTCGCCGCCGATGAGGAAGGTCGCCTCGCGGTCCTCCCAGCATTCGGAGATGTTGGGACAGCCCGCTTCCTGGCACACGGTGTGCAGCCCCGCGCCCTTCACCAACGACTTGATCTCGTTGTAGTTGGGGCCGTTGCGCAGCCGCGTCTTGATCCACGGCGGCTTCTTCTCGATGGGGGTCTGGCTGTTGCGCACCTCCAGGCGGAGGAGCTTTCGGCCTTCAGGAGCGACGGTCATTCGACTTCCTTCGCAGCACTCCGCGGCAGCGGTCCGCGGGCCCGGGGTCCGAGCGGGAACACGGGGCCCGGCGCCGTACGCGGGCCTGCGTGCCTGTCGGAACGCTCGTTCACAAACCCAGCTTATTACCTGCTTTCACCGGAACCTCCGGAGGAAGCCCGGCCCTCTGGCCTCTCGCGCCGGAGGCGGCGGCGACGTGGGGAACCTCACGCGTGAGGGCGCGATTTCCGGCCCGGCGATCAGGTGCCGTGGGACAGCTCCCGCACCGCGCGGGCGAGGTGACGGGACAGCTCGGCGTCGATCCGGTCCGACTCGCCGGGGCCGAGACTCACCGGGCCGTCGCCGACGCCGGCGGATTCGAGGAGGACGGCCCGCAGCGCCGCCGGGGGCTCCGCCTGCCAGGCGCCCTGCCCGGCGAGGGAGTCCTCCCGCCGTGCGGTGATCAGTTCGCGGCCGGCGTCGCCGGAGAGCACGGCGCGGCGGATCTCCTCGGCCGTCTCCCCGCGCCTGGCCGCGGCCATGACCGGAGTGAGGCGGCTTTCCGCCATGGTGAGCGCGTCGAGGTATTCGACGACGGCGCGCGACGAGACGGCGCGGGCCGCGACCTGGTCCGCGTAGTGGACGGCGTGTTGTGCCTGCGCGGAGACGAGCCGGCGCAACGCGAGCTCGGCCAGCAGGAGCGGCCACACCAGCACCCACCCGGCGACCTTGCCGATCGCCTGCGACGCCATCCTGCCCCCCGGTCCGCCGTGGTGCGCCAGCAGGGGGTCGCCGAAGTCGGGGAACCGGTCCACCCGCATGTCCATCAGGGCGTGCCGCCACTTGCCCGTGGTGACGAGCGCCGCCGGGACGAGCAGGCCGCGCCCGGGGTCGCCGCTGACGTCGCGCGCGAGCTCCGCGCCGAGCATGCCCGCCCGCTCGCGCGGCGTCAGGGTGAGCAGCAGTGGGAGGCCGACGAGCAGCACGGGCCGCCGCCGCACCCTGCTCGATACGCCGCCCGATACGCCGCCCCCTGGCCCGCCCCCCACCCTGGTCCGCAGGTGTGCGCACCGGAAGAGGCGGTCGTGCAGGTAGATCGCGGCGGGGGGCTCCGCTCCGACCGCGCCGGCGATCCGGCCGGCCACGTCGAACAGGGCCGGCGCCTCCGCCCGGGTGACCTCTTCCGCGCCGTCCGGGAGCCGGACGGCCCTGGGCCTGGTCACTATCGCGATGGCGGCGAGCACGCCGCCGAGCAGCCAGCCGATCACGCTGCCGTGCCAGCCGGCGACGACGAGGACGGCACCCGCCAGGATGGCGGCGGTCACCGCGTGGACGACGGCAGCCAGGGCGAAGGAGAGCAGCCTGGCGGCCGTCCAGCCGGGCCTGTCCAGCCGCCGGCCCCGTAATCGCAGAAACCGCCTCCTGGCGTCAGGGGGGAGCGAATCGGCGCGGACTTCGTCGGGGGGTGAGAAGGAGGGCACGCCGCGAGTATGTCCGAGGCCGTGCCGCTCGGCGAGACCCGAAAAATGCAATGGGCTGCAACTTTGCATTAGAGTGCAGGAATGGCCGAGGGACTGCGAGAGCGCAAGAAGCGGCAGACCCGGCAGCGCATCGCCGAGGTGGCGGTCGGGCTGTTCGTGGAGCGCGGCTTCGACAACGTCACGATGGCGGAGGTCGCGCAGGCCGCCGAGGTCTCGGTCAACACCGTCTACAACTACTTCGAGGCCAAGGAGGACCTGGTCCTCCCGCCCGAGGAGGCGTCGCCGCGGCGGCTGGCCGACATCGTGCGGGAACGGCCGCCGGGGCAGCCGGCGGCCGTCGCGGTGCTGGAGCACCTGCGCCGGGAGATCCACGGGCGCGACCGCAGCGTCGGGCTGAGCGCGGGATTCGGGCGTGTCCTGGAGATGATGCGGGCCGCCCCCACACTGACCGCCCGGCTGGAGGACCTCGGCCGTCAGATGACCGAGGCGCTGGCGGTCACCCTGGCCGAGGAGACCGGCGCGGACGCCGGCGATCCGCTGCCGCGCGTGGTCGCCTGGCACATCGGCTGCCTCCACTCGCTGGTGTACGCCGAGATCGGGCGGCGTACGGCGGCGGGGGAGAGCCCGGACGCCATCGCGGCCGCCGTGCTGGAGTTGCTCGACGTCGCCGAGGGCCTCCTGGGCGAGCGCGTCCGCACCTACGCCGTACGAGAGGGATCAACGTGTTCAGAGTGACGATCAGAGGGAAGTTCGGGGGCCTCGACGACGCGGGCCGGGCCGCCGTGATGGCGGCGGGCGGCGCCGCCTACACCGAGGACGGCTCGTTCACCCACGACGCGAGCGTGTCCGCCTTCACCTTCCGCTGCCAGGTGCCCGCGGGCCCGGACGACGGCGAGGACGAGGCCGCGCTGGGGGCGATGGCCGCGCTGGACGCGCACGGGCATCCGTACGAGATCCTGCGGATCGCGGTGACCGACATGCGCCAGATCAAGATCCGCCGCAAGGGCCGCGGCGTGTAGCCGTGTCCCGCGGTTGTGGGAAGGCGCCGCACGGACGGCGGCGGCGGGCGCGAGGCGGCCCGCCCGTCAGGTGAGGTCCTCCTCGTACAGGTCGTACGGCTCCTGGCCGAGTGCCTCGGCGAGGCGCTTGCCGGCGAACGGGATGACCTCGTCGACCGTGATGCGGCGTCCGGTCTCGGCCGACAGCGACGTGACGCCGGCGTCGTCACCGGTGATGCGGGTGTACCAGCTCAGGTCGTTGACGCAGTTGAGCGCGAAGCCGTGCATGGTGACCCCGCCGGAGACCCTGATGCCGATCGTGCCGATCCTGCGGTCGGGCAGCCCGTGCCCGGGATCGCCGGGCACCCACACCCCGCCGCGGCCCTCGACCCGCCGCGCCGTCAGCCCGAAGTCGGCGCAGACCTGGATCAGGACCTCCTCCAGGGAACGGACGTAGGAGACCACGTCGCCGATGCGGATGATGGGGTAGCAGACGAGCTGACCCGGACCATGCCAGGTGATCTTCCCGCCCCGGTCCACGTCGATGACCGGCGTGCCGTCGACCGGCCGCTCGTGCGGCAGCGTCCGCTTGCCCGCCGTGTAGACGGGGGCGTGTTCCAGCATGAGGCACAGGTCGGAGATCTCGTCGGCCGCCCGCCGGGTGTGCAGCCGCCGCTGCAGGGTCCAGGCCTGCTCGTACGGTACGTCGACCCCCAGGCGGACGATGGCCACGCCCTTCACATTCCCATCGCCCTTCACGGTCACAGCGTAGAGGTCAGCAGCCGGGGCTCGATACGCAGCTCCTTGACCGCGGGACCGTCCCGTTCGATCCGGTAGGCGTACCCCTCGGGATCGATGGTCACGGCCTGGATGAACTCGGTGCCCACGTAGTGCAGCGCCACGCCCTCGTCGGCGGCGTACCCCTCGGGCAGCTCGCCCGACGCGACCGACTCGTGCAGCAGCGCCCGCCGCTGCGGGTCGGAGTTGTAGTGGACGCCGCAGGAGTGGGGAAGCAGGGCCAGACCCTCGGCCCAGGGGCGCAGCCGCGGCCCGAACGAGTCGGTGTTGCCGCCGACGTGCCAGCACAGCGCGCCGGCGCTCTGCCCGGACAGCACGATCCCGGCCCGCCACGCCTCGGCGAACGCCTCGTCCAGGCCGTGCAGCCGCCACAGCGCGGCGAGGTTGGCGACGCTGCCGCCGCTCACGTAGATCGCGTCCTGCTCCAGGATCCACTCGCGGGGGTCCTCGACGTTCGGCATCGGGAAGACCGTCAGGTGGCTCACCTCGACGTCCCAGCGGGCGAACGCGCCGTACATCTTGAGCAGCCAGTCGGCGTCGTCGCCGGTGGCGGTGGCGAGCAGGCCGAGCTTGGGCCGGTCCTGCCCGGTCAGGTCGAGGACGTAGCGCAGCAGCGCGGTCGGCTCGACGAACCCGTACCGCTCCGTCTGCCGGAATGATCCGCCTCCGATGGCGACGATGTGCGACTGCCCGATGCGGCTCATGCCCCACCACTCCCGTTCCCGGATCGAATGACTCTTCAGAGTACGGCGGCCAAAGCCTCGCCGATGGTGGGATGGGCGAACCGGTGACCTGCGTCGAGTAGCCGCCGGGGGAGCACCCGCTGCCCGGCGAGCAGGGCCTCGTCGGCGAACTCCCCGAGCGCCAGGCGCAGCGCGAACCGCGGGGCCGGGACCGGCATCGTCGGACGCTTCAGCGCCCTGGCGAGCGCGGCGGTGTAGTCGGCGTTGGTCACCGGCTCGGGAGCCGTGAGGTTCACCGGCCCGGCCAGTTCGCGGGCGAGCAGGAAGCGCACCGCGCCGACCCAGTCGGGCAGCGAGATCCACGAGACGTACTGCCTGCCGCTGCCGAGCACGGCGCCCGCGCCCATCTTGAAGATCGGCAGCATCCGGGCGAGCGCGCCGCCCCGGCCGGTGAGCACCATGCCGCTGCGCAGCAGCGTCACCCGCACGCCCGCCTCCCCGGCGGGCTCGGTGGCCGTCTCCCAGCCGCGCACCAGATCGGCGAGGAAGCCCCGGCCCGGCGGCGCCGACTCGTCCACCTCCCGGTCGCCGGTGTCGCCGTAGAAGCCGACCGCGGAGGAGGACAGCAGCACCCGTGGTCCCCCCTCCGCCCGGGCCAGCGCCTCGGCGAGGGTGCGCGTGCCGCCGACGCGGCTGTCCACCAGGTCACGCTTGTACGCCTCGGACCACCGGCGGTCGCCGATCCCGGCCCCGGCCAGGTGGACGACGGCGTCCGCGCCCTCCAGCGCCGCCGGATCGAGTATCCCGTTCGCCGGGTCCCAGAAGCGCTCGTCGGGCCCGGCGGGCGTGCGCCGTACAAGCCGGCGCACCTCGTGCCCGTCGGCGCGCAGCGCGCCGACCAGGGCCGTTCCGAGCAGTCCAGAAGAGCCCGTCACCACTGCCGTCATCGTCTCCACGCACAGTTCACTACCACGCGGGGAGCGGTTTCACCGCGCGACGGGCGCGCTGATCGAGCCGCGCGGCAGGAAACCCGGGACGTCGCTCCCGCCGCCGGCGCACGCCCCGCAGGAGGGCGGACTGTGCCGTCCGGCTGCGCCGGCTCGATGGACCGCCTGGCTGTGCCGTGGACCTGCCGGAAAACGCCGAGGGCCGCCCCGCGACGTGCGGGACGGCCCAACGGCGTCGGGGCGTACGGCTCACGCCGGCCCCGGGCGTACGGCTACGCCAGGCCGAGCTGGGCCTCGAAGCGGCCCTCCTCGAGACGGTGCTTGATCGTCGTGAGGAAACGGGCCGCGTCGGCGCCGTCCACCAGGCGGTGGTCGTAGCTGAGCGCGAGGTACACCATAGAGCGGACCGCGATGACCTCGCCCTCCGGCGTGTCCACGACGACCGGGCGCTTGACGACCGCGCCGGTGCCCAGCATGCCGACCTGCGGCTGGTTGAGGATCGGCGTGTCGAACAGCGCGCCCCGGCTGCCGGTGTTGGTGAGCGTGAACGTGCCGCCGGTGATCTCGTCCGGGCTCACCTTGTTGGTGCGGGTGCGCTCGGCGAGGTCGGCGATCTTACGGGCGAGCCCGGCGATGTTGAGGTCGCCCGCGTTCTTGATCACCGGGACGAGCAGGCCGCGCTCGGTGTCGGTCGCGAAGCCGAGGTGCTCGACGTCGAAGTAGGTGACCTCGTTGGTCTCGCTGTTGATCGTGGCGTTCAGCTTCGGGTGCTGCTTGAGCGCCTCGACCGCGGCCAGCGCGAAGAACGGCATGAACGACAGCTTCACGCCCTCGCGCCGCTGGAAGTCGTCCTTGGCCCGGTTGCGGAGCTGCGCGATGCGGGTGACGTCGACCTCGACCACGGTGGTGAGCTGGGCCGAGACCTGCAGCGACTCCACCATGCGCTTGGCGATGGTCTGCCGCAGGCGCGACATCTTTTCCGTACGGCCGCGCAACGTGGTGTCCACCCGCACCTCCGACGCGGCGGGCGCGGCGGCGGCCGGGGCGGTGGGCGCCTGGGCCGGGGCGGCGGGCGCCGCCTGCGGGGCAGCCGGAGCGGCGGCAGCGGCGGCGGCCTGCTCACGCTGCACCCGGGCGGCCTCGATGACGTCCTGCTTGCGGATCCGGCCGCCGACGCCGGTGCCGGTCAGCGCGTCGAGGTCGACGCCGTGCTCGGCGGCGAGCTTGCGGACCAGCGGCGTGACGTACGGGCTCTCGCCGGACGGCAGCGGGGTCGGCTCGCTCGGCTGCGCGGCCGGGGCGGGCGCCTGCGGCTGCGGAGCCTGCTGAGCCGGAGCCTGCGGAGCCTGGGCGGGCGCCTGGGGCGCCGGCTGCGGCGTCACCACGGCGGGCGCGGGCTGCGGGATCGACGAGATCGGCGCGGGCTCGGGCGCCGCCGCCTGCGCGGGGGCCGGGGCGGGCTCCGGCTCGGGCTCGGGCTGCGGGGCGGGAGCCGCGGGCTCGGCGGCGGCCGGAGCGGCGCCCGCCTCGGAGTCGATCAGGGCGAGCTCGGCGCCGACCTCGACCGTCTCGTCCTCGGCAACGATGATCTTGGTGAGGTAACCCGCGGACGGCGAAGGGATCTCGGTGTCGACCTTGTCGGTCGACACCTCGAGGAGCGGCTCGTCGGCCTCGACGCGGTCGCCTTCCTTCTTCAGCCAGCGGGTGACGGTGCCCTCGGTAACGCTCTCGCCGAGCTGGGGCATGGTTACGGAGACCGGCATGGTGTGTCTTCTCTCGCGTTCGCTAGGAGGGCTTCAGTTGTGGACGTGCAGCGGCTTGCCGGCCAGGGCCAGCATCGCCTCGCCGAGGGCCTCGGACTGGGTCGGGTGCGGGTGGATGAGCTGGGCGACGTCGGTGGCCGTGGCCTCCCAGTTGAAGATCAGCTGGGCCTCGGCGATCAGCTCGCCCACCCGGCTGCCGACCATGTGGACGCCGAGCACGCGGCCGTCGCGCTCGGCGACGACCTTGACCTCGCCCTGGGTCTGCAGGATCTTGCTCCTGCCGTTGCCGGCGAGGTTGTAGTTCAGCTCGACGACGTCGTGACCGCGCTCGCGGGCGACCGACGTGGCGATGCCCACCGACGCGACCTCGGGCTCGGAGTAGGTGATGCGGGGCACGCCGTCGTAGTCGATCGGCACCGGGTTCAGGCCGGCGATGTGCTCGGCGACCAGGATGCCCTCGGCGAAGCCGACGTGGGCGAGCTGCAGCGTGGGGATCAGGTCGCCCACGGCGTAGACGCCCGGCACGCTGGTCTGGCAGAACTCGTTGACGAGCACGTAGCCGCGCTCCATCGTGACGCCGTTCTCCTCGTAGCCGAGGCCGGCCGAGACCGGGCCGCGGCCGACGGCGACCAGCATGATCTCGGCGTCGAGGGTCTTGCCGTTCTCCAGGGAGACGACGACCCCGGTGTCGGTGGTCTTGACGCTCTCGAACCTGGCGCCCAGCTCGTACTTGATGCCGCGGCGGCGGAAGGCGCGCTCCAGCAGCTTGGAGCTGGACTCGTCCTCCAGCGGCAGCAGGTGCGGCAGCGCCTCGACGATCGTGACCTCGGCGCCGAACGAGCGCCACACGCTGGCGAACTCGACGCCGATCACGCCGCCGCCCAGGATGACGACCGAGGACGGGACCCGGTCGAGGACCAGCGCGTGGTCGCTGCTGATCACCTTCTCGCCGTCGATGTCCAGGCCGGGCAGCGACTTCGGCACGGAACCGGTCGCCAGCACGACGTTGCGGCCCTCGTACACCTGGTCGCCGACCACGACGCGGCCCGGGCCGGCCAGGCGGCCCTCGCCCTCGACCACGGTGATCTTCTTGCTCTTGATGAGGCCGGCCAGGCCCTTGTACAGGCCCCCGATCACCTTGTCCTTGTACGCGTGGACGCCGGGGACGTCGATGCCCTCCAGCCGGGTGCGGACGCCGAACGACTCGCCCTCGCGAGCCTGGTCGGCGAGCTCGGCCGCGTGCAGCAGCGCCTTGGTGGGGATGCAGCCGCGGTGCAGGCAGGTGCCCCCGACCTTGTCCTTCTCGATGAGGACGACGTTCATGCCGAGCTCGGCCGCCCGCAGGGCACAGGCGTAACCACCGCTACCGCCACCTAGGACGACGATGTCGTAGGGGCCGCTGCCATCAGCCACTGGAATGCTCCTTGGTCGTATTCGCACCGCCGGATGGACCCGGCAGCATCTTTTCACTTGTCCCGGAAGTTCGTGGCCCCGCCCCGTGCCCGCGGGCCCGCCGCGGCGGAGCCGTCTTCCTGTTTAAACAGCCTGCGCGGACGTGCCGTTCCCCGCGTAGCGCTCGGCGACGGCGACGAGCGTGCGGGTCAGCGCGCCGGTGCCGCCCTTGGGCGTGTAGCCGTGCGGCTCGGCCTTGTTGAACGCGGGCCCGGCCATGTCCACGTGCGCCCACGGGACGCCTTCGGGGACGAACTCGCGCAGGAAGATGCCCGCGGCGAGCATGCTGCCCCACCGCTCGGGCTGGAGGTTGGCGATGTCGGCGACCGCGGAGTCGAGCCCCTTGCGCAGCTCGGCGGGCAGCGGCATGCCCCAGGCGCCCTCGCCCTGCTCCCCGGCGATGCGGACGATCTCCTCGCGCAGATCGTCGTCGTTGGCCATCACGCCGGCCGTACGCCACCCGAGCGCCACGATCTGGGCGCCGGTCAGGGTGGCGACGTCGATGATCACGTCGGGCTCGTCCTCGGCGGCGCGGGCGATGCCGTCGATCAGCACCAGGCGGCCCTCGGCGTCGGTGTCGAGCACCTCGACGGTCTTGCCGCTGTAGGTGTGCAGGACGTCGGAGGGGCGCTGGGCGCTGCCCGAGGGCATGTTCTCGGCCAGGCAGAGGTAGCCGACCGCGTTGACGCGCAGGCCCAGCCGGGCGATCGCGACGAGCGCGCCGAACACGGCTCCCGCGCCGCCCATGTCGGACTTCATCCAGTCCATGGAGGCGGAGGGCTTGAGCGACAGGCCGCCGGAGTCGAAGGTGATGCCCTTGCCGACGAAGGCGACCTTCCGGGTGGCCTCGGGGTGGCTGTAGGCCACGCGGACCAGACGCGGCGGATTGACCGAGCCCTGGCCGACGCCGATGATGCCGCCGTAGCCGTCCTCCTTGAGCCTGGTCTCGTCCAGCACCTCGACCGACAGACCGGCCTCGCCGCCCGTCTTCTGGGCGATCTCGGCGAAACGCGCGGGCCACAGGTCCGAGGGCGGCGTGTTCACCAGGTCGCGGACGAGGGTGACCGCGTCGGCGAGCGTGGCCGCGTGCGCGAGGGCCTCCTCGGCCCCGGCCGCGCCGGACAGGACGGTCAGCTCCCCGACCGGCTGCTTGCGGTCACCACCCGTGCGGTACCGCGTGAAGTCGTAGGCGCCCAGCAGGCCGCCCAGCGCCACGGCCTCCGCCTCGGCGGCCGTACGGGCGGGCAGCGCGAGCGCCGCGGACGCCGTACCGGCGAGGGAGCGGACGGCCGCCCCGGCCGCGCGGCGCAGGGTCTCCAGGTCGTAGCCGTTCTCTGGGCCGTCCTCTGGGCCGTCCTGCGGCGCGTCGCCGAGGCCCACGGCGACGGCGACGGGTGCGGGTAGCGCTCCGAAAGTCGGGAACTTCGCCACTTCCTCGGCCTTGCCGCTGAACCCCATGGTGGTGAGGATCTCGGCGAGTCGTCCGTCCAGGGCCTGGTCGAGGCCTTCGCCTCCGGGGGCCGGGCGCGGACCCTCCGGGGTCGTGTGGACGCCGATTATGAGAGCACCGGTCTCGATGGAGACCGCGTCAGATGCGTTTATGCGCACTGTGGTCACGTGAGCCGATGCTAGCTGGGCTCACTCGGCTACGCATAAACGAGGGTTCATCCCACCTATCGGCGCGCCGGATGATGCCAATGAAAGTAGCTCCATTCGGACCTTCCGGGGGCATAGTGCTAATGTGAATAGCACTATGTTGCTCACACTCGACCTCAACGATCCGCGGCCCCTGCACGAACAGGTGGCCGCCGCCATCAGGCGCGCGATCGGGGCCGGTGACGTCGCTCCGGGCGACCGGCTGCCGCCGGCCCGCGATCTGGCCCGGGCGCTGGGCGTCAACGCGAACACGGTGCTGCGCTCGCTGCGCGACCTGCGGGACGAGGGCCTGCTGGAGTTCCGCCGCGGGCGAGGCGTGTCGGTGCTGCGACGGCCCGACGGGCGTGAGGTGCTCAGGGCGCGTGCGCGAGAGCTGCTGGATGAGGCGGCCGAGTACGGCGTCAGCGCGGACGAGGTCGTCGCCCTCATCAAGGACATCAGCGAGGAGATGGCATGACCGGCCCCCAGCACGACGCCGTGACCGGCTTCCGCACCCGATTCCTGCTGGCCTCCGCGGCCTGGGCCGTCCTGGTCGCCGCCGTGCTCGTCGCGGTGCCGCTGGCGTTCGCCGACCGGCTGCCGGACCCGCTGGCCACTCACTGGGGGGCGTCGGGGCGGCCCGACGGCTCCATGACATTCGGGGCCTTCGTCCTCTTTCCGGTCGTGTTGTGGGCCGTCGTCGCGGGGCTTTGCGCAGGCGTCGCGGCGCGGGCCCGCACGCTGGCCCGCCGGGCGCCGCGCGCCTGGGCCTGCGCCGGGCTGGCCTGGGCGGGCGGGTTCATGGTCCTCATCCAGGCCTTCACGATCGCGGCCAACCTCGATCGCGGCCACTGGACCCGGGCGGCGGGCATGACCTGGCAGGTCGCCATGGTCGTCGTCGCGCCGATGGCACTCGGGGCGCTGGGCCGGCTCGCTGGCCGCCGCGGGCCGGACGTTTCCCCGGCGCCGCCGCGGACGGGACCCCTCATCGACCTCGATCCGCGGAAGCGGCAGGTGTGGGTCTCCACCGCCAGCGCGTCATGGGCGACCTGGCTCGTGCTCGTGGCACTCGCCGCCGGGGCGTCGATCGCGGGGCTGACCCTGACCGGCCGGTCGTCCATCGGCTGGGGCGCCGTCGTGCCGTTCGCGGTGACGGCCGTGGTCGGTGTGATGCTGTCGTCGGTCTCGGTGCGGGTCGTGCCGGAGGCGCTGACCGTGTCGGCCGGCCCGCTGCGGTGGCCCTCACGCAGGGTGCGGCTCGACCGCGTGGAGCGGGCCTGGGCGGAGGAGCGGTACCCGGGCCAGGTGGGCGGCTGGGGTTATCGCGGCCTTCCCGGACACGCCACCATCATGATTCGCGGTGGCGAGTGCCTGGTCGTCCGGTACACCTCCGGCGGCGAGCTGGCGATCACGGTGGACGACGCCGCCGCGGGCGCCGCCCTGATCAACGCCCTTGTCGCCCGCCGTCGCCCCTTCGTCGGAAGGTGATGACCGTGATCCGGCGCCACGCCGATGTCTGGCTCTTCCTCCTCGTCGCGTTCGGGGCCTCCTGGCTGATCGCGCTGCCCGTCTGGACGGGAGCCGTGCGGTTGGGCACGCCCGCCTTCCAGCTCCTCGGCATCGTGATCATGTTCACGCCCTCCCTGGGCGTACTCGCTGTGCGGTTCACCCGGCGGCGCGCCACGACGGCGAGGCAGTTCGCGTGGGCGACCGGTCTCACGTTCGGCCCGAAGCGGGGCAGGACCGTCGCGCTCCTGGCGGCGGCCCTGCTCGGCGTGCCGCTCCTCGTGGCCGTCGCCCTCCTGGCCAGCGCCGCCGCGGGCGTCGCGCGCCTCGATGCCGCCGGGCTGAGCCTGTACCGCGCGCAACTGGGCGCGGCCCTCGGCCGGGTGCCGCTGGACCCGCGGGTCCTGTACGTCGTGCAGGCCGTGCAGGCCGTGCTGATCGCCCCGTTCCTCAACGCGATCCCCGCATTCGGGGAGGAGTGGGGCTGGCGGGGCTGGCTGCTGCCGCGCCTGCTCGGCGACCCGGCGGTCTCACCCGGCCACGGGACGGTGTCGCCGGGCCACGCGCCGGTTTCGCCGGGCCCCGTAGCGGGGGAGAGCGGCCCGGGCGAGTGGCGGCCCGCCCGGGTGTGGCCGGCGCTGGTGCTGTCCGGGGTGATCTGGGGGTTGTGGCACGCTCCGCTCACGCTCAAGGGGTACAACTACCCGGCGCTCGGCGCCTGGGCCGCGCCGGTGTTCATCGGCTTCTGTGTGATCTTCGGCGCGCTGCTCGGCTGGGTGCGGCTGCGCTCGCGCAGCGTGTGGCCCGCGGTCGTCGCGCACGCCTCGGTGAACGCCACGACGGGCCTGGCACTGCTCCTCGGCGACGCCGCGGCCCCGCCCAACCCGGCGCTCGCCGGGATCACCGGGGTCGTCGGCTGGGTGCTGCTCGCGGTCGTCGCCCTCCTCGTCCACCGCCTCCGCCCCGTCACCGCGCCGCGCTGACGCGCACGTCACGCGGGCGTCACAGCAGCAGGACGGCGGACAGCAGCGTGACCGTCGTGGCCGTCTCCACCAGGGCGCCGAGCACGTCGCCCGTGACGCCGCCCAGCCGCCGTACGGCCCGGCGGCGCAGCAGCGCGGCCGCCCCCAGCCCGGCGGCCATCGCCAGCAGCAGCCCGGCCGCCGTGATCAGGTACGGATCGTCCGACAGGCGGTGCAGCAAGCCGGCGGGCCGCACCCCCGCGTCGGCGGCCCACTCGTAGACCTCTCCGGGAGACAAGGCCCGGTCGGGATAGCCGTAGTCGGTGTAGAGGCCGCCGAAGTAACTCGCCGGATCGAGCGCTGCTCCGGCGTCCACCGCGACCTCGGACCCGCCGAGATCCGGGGTGCGCAGGACCGGGGGGCCGTCGGCCGCGACGAGTGCGAGCGCCGCGATCAACGCGGCCGTCGCGAGGGTGGCCCCGATCGCGACGCCCCGCCGTACGGTGCCGGCGACGAGCGCGCCGAGGCCGGTGGGCCGGGCGGCGGGCACGCCCTCGCGGCAGGCCCAGGTGACCGCCAGCCTGCCGGTCGCGACGGCCGTCACCAGCGCGACCCAGGCGACGGAGTCGTCCCGTGACAGCGCGGCCACCTGGGCGAACAGAGCGATCACGACGGTGACGACCCCGAACGGGCCGATGTCGGAGCGCTTCATCACGTCCAGCGCCCCGTCGGCCGGCTTGCCGCTGCCGAGCCCGTCGGCGAGGTCCGCGAGGCCGTCAAGGTGCAGGGCCCGCGTCAGCCAGGCCAGCGCCGCCACCGCGAGGACGGCGCCGATCAGCGGCGAGCCCGACACCGCACCGGCGGCCACGAGCACCACGGCGGAGATCAGGCCGGGCAGCAGCCCGACGAAGGGCGCCAGCGCCATGGCGCGTCCCGCCACGGCACGATCGACCTCCACCGGCCGCACGGGGAGGACCGTGAAGGTCCCGACCGCGAGCCGCCAGGCCGCGCCGAGGCCGCTTATCCGAGGTTCGTCGGGCACAGGGGAAGATCGTAGTTCTCAGAGGGGCAGCGGGACGACCCGGCCAGCGACCACAAGGGCGGCGTCCTCCGACTCGCGGGCGAGTGCCTGGTTGAGGCGGCCGAGCGCGTCACGGAACAGCCGCCCTGCGGGAGTGGCGGGGATGACCCCGAGGCCCACCTCGTCGCTGACCGCCACCACCCGGGCGCGGGTGCCGCGCCAGGCGGCCACCAGGGCGTCGCACCGCTCCGCCACCCGGTCGAGGGCCGGGCGGTGGTCGTCCGGACGCGTGTCGTCCGGCCATGCGGCGCACTCGTCGAACACGGCGGCCAGCCAGGTGCCGAGCCCGTCGACGAGGAACGTCCCCCGGCCGCCGGACAGGACGGTCACGAGGTCGGTCGTCTCCATGGTCCGCCAGTGCGCCGGGCGCCGTACGCGGTGCGCCCGTACGCGGGCGAGCCAGGCCGGGTCGTCCCCGCCCGAGGGACCGGTGGCGACGTAGGTGACCTCGGATTCGGCGGCCAGGCGGAGCTCGGCCTCCTCGGACTTGCCGGAGCGTGACCCGCCCAGCAGCAGCGTCCGGCGTGGCTGCGCCCGGAGCACCGCCTGCGCGCTCGCCGTCTCCACGACGGTCCCGTCGGGTACGGCCGCCGCGCCCCAGAAGCCGAGCCTGCGGGCCAGCTCGCTCTCGGCCGGGACACGGTGATCGAGGTGCAGCGCGATGATCCGGGTGGCAGGTGTGACGCGCCCGCGACGACGCAGGTCGCCCAGCCGCTCCGGCCGGTCGGGCAGGTCCATGAGCACCACGTCGAAGGGCGCGCCCGCGTCCGGCTCGGGGGAGCCGGTGGCCGGCCCCACGGCGTACAGCAGGCGGCCGCCGTCGGGTCCGGTGACCTCGCAGCCGTCGGCGGTGTGGCGGATCACATGCCCGCCGGGGAGGGGGTCCCGCGGCCGGGGCGGCCGTCCCGGCGCACCCGCGGGCGCCGCCCCGCCCCGCGCCGGTCCCGCTGCAGGGTCCGGGAGCCGTACGCCGTCGTCGACGACGACGGAAACCGGGCGGCGGTGGCCGGGGGCGAGCCGGCCGCAGGACGCACAGGGGCAGCCGGGGACGGGCCAGCCCTCCGGGCCCGCGGTCCCCTCCAGACGGATCTTCATGCCGTTGCCTTTCCACGTCCGTGTCGTCGCCGGGCCCCCGCATCGGGAGGGGGCGGCCAGGGGGAGTGAACGTCCGGGCAGAGAGGATAGGGTCCGGCTGCACGGTCTTTGTGCCGTACCGGCCCGGGCGTGAGCCCCGGCGCGGGACGGCGAGGAACCGAAGGAGCGGGTGCGGATGATTTGGCGGTGGCGTTACGAGGACGCGAACGGCGGCGAGGTCACGGACCGGCCGCTGCCGCGGGAGATCTTCTCCAGCCAGTCGGACGCGGAGTCGTGGCTGGGGGAGAGCTGGCGCGAGCTGCTCGAGTCCGGTGTCGAGCAGGTCTCGCTCATGGAGGACGAGCGGGTCGAATACTCGGGGATGTCGCTGCGCGCCGAATGACCGCCCGCGGCCCGGTCCCGGCGGGGGCGCGACCACGACGGGCGCGGTCGCGCCCCCGCCACCCCCGGCCGGCCCCGCCGATCGGCAGGACCGGAGCCGGGATCAGGGACGGGCGGACGGGCTGACGGTCTTGGCCGGGTCGCGCTCGACGACCGCACCGAGCACGTCGTCGATCTTCTTGAGCACCTCGGCGTCGAGCTTCACGCCCGAGGCCTTGACGTTGTCGCGCACCTGCTCGGGCTTGGTGGCCCCGACGATGGCCGACGACACGTTGGGGTTCTGCAGCACCCACGCCACGGCGAGCTGGGCCATCGTGAGCCCGAGGTCGGCCGCGATCGGCTTGAGGTCCTGCACCCGGCGCAGCACGTCGTCCTCCAGCAGCCGGCTGATGAAGCCGGAGCCGCTGGGGTCGGTGGCGCGGGACCCGGCCGGCGGCGGCTGGCCGGGCTGGTACTTGCCGGTCAGCACGCCCTGCGCGATCGGCGACCAGACGATCTGGCCCAGGCCCTCCTTCTCGCACAGCGGCACGACCTCGGCCTCGATGACCCGCCAGAGCATCGAGTACTGCGGCTGGTTCGACACCAGGCGGTCGAACCCCATCTCGTCGGCGATCTTGAGCGCCCGGGCGATCTGGTCGGCCGTCCACTCGCTCACGCCGACGTACAGCACCTTGCCCTGCCGGACGAGGTCGTCGAAGGCGCGCAGGGTCTCCTCCAGCGGCGTCTCGACGTCGAAGCGGTGTGCCTGGTAGAGGTCGACGTAGTCGGTCTGGAGCCGGCGGAGCGACCCGTTGATCGACTCAACGATGTGCTTGCGGGACAGACCGCGGTCGTTCTTGCCCTCACCCGTGGGCCAGTAGACCTTGGTGAAGATCTCCAGCGACTCGCGGCGTACGCCCTTCAGCGCCCGGCCGAGGACCTCCTCGGCCCTGGTTCCGGCGTAGACGTCGGCGGTGTCGAAGGTCGTGACGCCCTCGTCGAGAGCCGCCCGGACGCACTCGACGGCGGCGTCCTCCTCCACCTGGGACCCATGGGTGATCCAGTTGCCGTAGCTGATCTCGCTGACCATGAGGCCACTGCGGCCAAGATGACGGTATTCCATGCCTCTGACCCTAGGTCATCACGCCGGGACAAGCCCTTCGGGTGGTTCGCGGTAGGGTGCCCGGCGTGCGCCGGTTGATCATCTCTCGCCCTGTACGACTGGCCCTGGCCGTCGCGCTGGCCGCCGGTGTCGCCGCCGGGCTGGTCATCGCGGTTCGCCGGCGCCGCGTCGCCGTGCCGGTGCCGTCCGCTCCGCGCGCGGACCGGCGGCGGGAGACCGTGCCGGAGCCGGCCGGGCGCGGCCCCGAGCCCGTGCTCGGGTGGCCCACGGCGGAGGACCTCGAGAGGTACGACCGGCCGGAGGGCGGCGCGCCGATCGCTCGTCTCCTCGCCGGGCTTCCCAGGGGCGAGCGGCCGCGCGGGATCGTGCCGCGCCGCTGGGTGGTGGCGGCCGCGGCGCTCGGCCTGCTGGCCATCGGCGCGCAGATACTGGACGACTCCGTGTTCGGCCCGGCGCCCGAGGCGTCGTTCGGCTGGACGGTGTACGTGGGAGACTCCGCAGGGCCCTGCCTCGCGGCCGGTTGCCCGGTGGCGCCTGACTCCGCGCCGTCCGCCGATCCCGCGGGCGCCGATTCCGGGGGCGCGGGGGCCGCGCCCCCGGAGCCGGCACCGTCCTCCGCTCCCGCGTGCGAGGTCCGGAAGGCATCGACGACTCCCGTCGTACGGCCGATCTCGCGCCGCGTGACGACCGCGGTGAACCGGCAGTGGCGGCGCATCGAGAGATGGCTCAAGACGCACGCGCCCCGGACGTACGCGTCGCTGAACGGCCCGGCGAGCCCCCGGCTGGTGGCGAAGGCCGAGGCGCGGCTGGGGACGCCCATCCCCGACTCGCTGCGGGCCTCGCTGCTGCGCCACAACGGCGCCCGCGGCTCGGCGGCGTTCCAGCTTCCGCCGTATCACGCGATCATGGGCGCGCGGGGGATCGTCTCCTCCTGGCCCGAGGCATGCGAGATGGGCGGAGGTATCCCCTTCGCCTACTCCTCCGACTTCGGCGACTACCTCGTGACGAACTCCGCCACCGGCGGCGTGGGGTCGGCGGACTGGGAGACGCCGTACTTCGAGGACGAGTGGTCGTCGTACCACGCGCTGCTCAAGGCCACGGCGGACGCCCTCGCCGAGGGCGGCCCGGTGGGCGGGTCGGTCCCCGTGGTGCGCGAGGGCGTGCTGGAGTGGGAGTGAGGCGCCCGAGGTCAGACGGCCGTGTGGATCACCTCTTGGCGCCGGCCGTGTCCTTGAGCGCGACCGGGATGCCGCCGGGCAGGACCGTGGGCTTGGGGAAGCGCAGGCGGCGCATCTGGGACGAGCGCATCGCCGCGTAGAAGCCGATGCCCTTGAGGTCCTCGCCCGGGAATCTCGCCGCCGCGTCCTTCTTGACCCTCGTCGCCACGTAGAACGAGCTGGCCAGCACGAGCACCATCACGATCGGCAGCGACAGCGTGTAGGCCAGCATGACGACCGAGCGGACCGGAATCGGGAACGGCACCATCGACAACAGCATGATGACGAACACGACGGGCAGGAAATACTGCCCCGGCAGCCGCCGCGAGTCCACCCAGTCGCGCGCGAACTTGCGCACGGGGCCGCGGTCGCGCGCCGGGAGCGCCCGCTCGTCGCCGCGCAGCATGGCCTCGCGCTGCTTGGCGCGCAGCGCCTTGTCGCGCTCGCGCGCCTGGCGGTAGGCCTCCTTGCGGTTGGCCGGGGCGGTCACCGGGGAGCGGCGGCGGCCCTGCGCCTCGCGCCGCTTCGGGGTGGGACGGCCCTTCCCCGGGGTGCCTTGGGGCTTAGGATCCTCTACAGGGACGGGGGAGTCCTCCGCTGAGGTCTGAGTGCGACGTCGGAACACGTCGCCCAGCCTACCGGGAGTGCAACTTAGTGACGCCCTCGCGCGTTATGCGTAGGGTGAACCCAGGCGGTTACGCCGCCTGACAAGGGGCTTGAGACGGCTGGGATCACCCACGCACAACCTTGGAGAAGGGGACGGCCGACGCGCATGAGCGTGATGAAGAGACTTTCCATGATCTTCAAGTCCAAGGCCAACAAGGCCCTGGACAAGATGGAGGATCCGCGAGAGACGCTGGACTACTCCTATCAGCGCCAGCTTGAGCTGCTGCAGAAGGTCCGCCGGGGCGTGGCCGACGTGGCCACCAGCCGCAAGCGGGTGGAGCTGCAGATCAACCAGCTCGAAGGGCAGGCCACGAAGCTGGAGAACCAGAGCAGGCAGGCCCTGTCGGCCGGGCGCGAGGATCTGGCCCGCGAGGCGCTGACCCGCCGCAACGGCCTCAACGCCCAGATCGCCGACCTGCGCATCCAGTACAGCAACCTGCAGGGCGAGGAGGAGAAGCTCACCCTCGCCAGTCAGCGGCTCCAGGCCAAGGTCGACTCCTTCCGTACGAAGAAGGAGACCATCAAGGCCACCTACACGGCGGCCGAGGCCCAGACGAGGATCAACGAGGCGTTCTCCGGCATCTCGGAGGAGATGGGCGACGTCGGCCTGGCCATCCAGCGGGCCGAGGACAAGACCGCGCAGATGCAGGCGCGCGCGGGCGCGATCGACGAGTTGCTGGCCAGCGGCGCCCTGGACGACTTCACCGGGCAGCGCGACGACATCCAGGCGGAGCTCGACCGCATGGGCGCCGGCTCGGACATCGAGCTGGAGCTCGCCAAGATGAAGGCCGAGCTCGGCCAGGGCCCGGCGCCCAGGAGCGCGATCGAGCCCGGCCAGCAGCAGGGCCAGGCCGCGCCGTCCAGCCCGCAGCACACGCAGCAGCTGCGCCAGCCGGGGGAGGGACTGTGATCGTCAGAATCATGGGTGAGGGACAGGTCGAGATCGGCGCCGCCGACATCGACGTCCTCAACGAGCTCGACGGCGAGCTGGAAGCCGCGATCGAGTCGGGCGACGAGAACGACTTCCGCACGAAGCTGCACGCGCTCCTCGACAAGGTGCGTCACGTCGGCAAGGCCCTGCCGGACGACTCGCTCGAGCCGTCCGAGCTGATCCTGCCGCCGGCCGACGCCTCGATCGAGGAAGTGCGGGAGATGCTCGGGGACACCGGGCTCATCCCTGGCTGATGGCCTCCACGCGGTTCGCCCCTGATCGCGGCCTCAGCGTCCGGATGACCGTGACGATGTTCCTGCTCGGGCTGCTCTATGTCGCGTTCGTGGCCGTCCTGGTCGCGGTGGGTGTGCGGGCGGTCACCGTGCTCGTGATCGCCGGGGTCCTCCTGCTGGCGCAGTACTTCCTGTCCGACAAGATCGCGCTGTTCGCGATGCACGGACGGGAGGTCTCGCCGCAGGAGGCCCCCGAGCTGCACGGGATCATCGACCGGCTGAGCGCGATGGCGGGGATGCCGAAGCCGCGGGTGGCGATCGCCGACTCGGACATGCCGAACGCGTTCGCCACCGGTCGCAACCAGAAGAACTCGGTGGTCTGCGTGACCACCGGCATCCTGCGCAGGCTCGACGCGCGGGAGCTCGAAGGAGTGCTGGCCCACGAGATGTCCCACGTGGCCCACCGGGACGTGGCGGTGATGACGATCGCCTCGTTCCTGGGGGTCGTGGCCGGCCTGATGACGCGCTTCGCGCTCTACACCGGCCTGGGCGGCCGGAGGAACGACAACGGCCCCCCGATCGGGCTGATCATCTTCGCGGTCTCCGGCCTGGTCTACGCCGTCAGCTTCCTGCTGACGCGGGCACTGTCGCGCTACCGCGAACTGGCCGCCGACCGCGCGGGCGCACTGCTGACGCAGCAGCCGAGCGCCCTGGCCAGCGCCCTGGTCAAGATCAGCGGTGACATCGGCAGGATCCCGACCAGGGACCTGCGGGAGGCCCAGCCGTTCAACGCGTTCTTCTTCGCGCCCGCCCTGTCGGGCCAGAGCGTCGCCTCGCTGCTGTCGACCCACCCGCCGCTGGAGCGCAGGCTGGAGCAGCTGTCCAGGATCTCCGCGGCGCTGGGGCGCTGATGAGGGTGCCGCTGATGCCGGGGACACGCTGATGGGCTGGTTCGACGCCCTGCTCGGCCGTTCCAAGCCGGCCAGGCCCGACCTGGACGCGCTGTTCGCCCTGCCGTCCGCCGCCGTCACGCTGCAGGCCGCCACCGGCTTCGCCCCGGCGGGCACCGGCGCGGTGTGCTTCCGCGCCGCCGAGGGCGGCGCCTTCGCCCGGCTCGAACAGGACATCGAGGCCCTGATGGGCAGGGTCGAGGTCTCCCGGGACTCCTACGGCTACACCTGGCTGCAGGTGCGCAACCCGGACGTGGCCGGGCTCGTGACCGACCTGCACGCCGCCAACTCGTCACTGGAGTCGGCCGGGTTCGGCCCGTCGCTGCTGTGCTCGCTCGTCACCTTCGCCGATCCCTCGCACCGGAAGCTGGCGATCGTGTACCTCTACAAGCGCGGAACGTTCTACCCCTTCGCCCCCGCCGGCGAACCACGCCGCGACAACGCGCTGGAACTGCAGGTGCGTGGTGTCCTGGAACGCGAGCTGAAGATCGAACCCGAGCTGGCGAGCTGGTTCCCCGTCTGGGGCGCCCCCGGCCTCTGATCGTTGAGGGAGCCTGCATGACCTTGTGGACCCACCTGCGCTACACCGAAGCCGCGGCCGCGGAGATCGGCCGGATGGCCGAGGCCGTACGGGGCCGGGAGGCGACCATCCCCGTCCCCACCTGCCCCGGCTGGGATCTGCGCGCCTTGGTCGAGCACACGGGGGCCGTCCACCGGTGGGCGGCCGCGATGGTGCGCGACGCCGCGCCGCGCCGGTACGACCGCGAGGCCATGGACCACGGCTTTCCCGAGGACTTCGCCGAGGCCGCCGGCTGGCTGGAGGCGGGAGGCGTCCTGCTCACGGACGCGTTGAAGGGACGCGACCCGGACACCGAGATGTGGGGATGGGCGGGGGACCGGCACGCCCGGTTCTGGTCCCGCCGTCAGCTCCACGAGACCGTCGTCCACCGCGCGGACGCCGAGATCGCCCTCGGCATCGCCCCCCGGATCGACGAGGACGTCGCGGCCGACGGCGTGGAGGAGTTCTTCGACGTGCTCCCGTACGTTCGATGGCAGCCGCTCGTCGCCGAGCTGAGACGCGACGGGGAGGCGATCGCCTGGCGGACCGGCACGGGCCGGGCCTGGCTCGTCCGGCTGACCCACACGGGATTCACCTACGAGAGGTCCGAAGGCCCGGCCGACGTCACCGTGAGCGCGCCGACGGCCGGGGACCTCATGCTGACGCTGTGGAACCGGCGCGAGCCCGACGCGGTCCGGGGCGACGACGAACTGCTGCGGTTCTGGCGCGAGCGCGCCCGGATCACCTGAGCCGATCACACCCGGCCCGCCGGGCGGCCACCCGGATCGAGCCGGGTGGCCGCCCGCCCGGGTGTCACGGCAGGGCGAGCATGCGGTCGAGGGCGACCTTGGCCCAGTGGGTGGTGTCCGCGTCGACCGTGATCTGGTTGACGACCTCGCCCGAGGCCAGCGACTCCAGGGCCCAGACCAGGTGCGGCAGGTCGATGCGGTTCATCGTCGAGCAGTAGCACACGGTCTTGTCGAGGAACGTGATGGTTTTGTCGGAGAACCGGTTCGCCAGCCGGCGCACCAGGTTGAGCTCGGTGCCGACGGCCCAGGCGGACCCGGCCGGGGCCTCGTCGAGCTTCTTGATGATGTACTCGGTCGAGCCGACGAAGTCCGCCTTGGTCACCACCTCGTGGCGGCACTCGGGGTGCACGAGCACGTTCACCCCGGGGATACGGGCCCGCACCTCGTCCACGCACGCGGCGGAGAAACGCCCGTGGACCGAGCAGTGGCCCTTCCACAGGATCATCTTCGCGTTCTCGAGCTGTTCGCGGGTGAGGCCGCCGTTCGGGCGGTGCGGGTTGTAGACCACGCAGTCGTCGAGCGACAGCCCCATCTCCAGCACCGCGGTGTTGCGGCCCAGGTGCTGGTCGGGCAGGAACAGCACCTTCTCGCCCTGTTCGAAGGCCCAGTCGAGGGCGCGCCGGGCGTTGGAGGAGGTGCACACGGCGCCGCCGTGCCGTCCGCAGAACGCCTTGATGTCCGCGCTGGAGTTCATGTAGGTGATCGGCACCACCCGGTCGGCGATGCCGGCGTCCTCCAGGGCGTCCCAGCAGTCCTCGACCTGGGTGAACGTCGCCATGTCGGCCATCGAGCAGCCGGCGGCCAGGTCGGGGAGCACCACCTTCTGCGTGTCACTGGTCAGAATGTCGGCCGACTCGGCCATGAAGTGGACGCCGCAGAACACGATGTACTCGGCCTCGGGCCGGGCGGCGGCCTCGCGGGCCAGCTTGAACGAGTCGCCGGTCACGTCGGCGAACTGGATGACCTCGTCACGCTGGTAGTGGTGACCGAGCACGAACAGCCGGTCGCCCAGCCGCTCCTTGGCCGCGCGGGCGCGCTCCACGAGGGTCGGGTCGGACGCGGGAGGCAGCTCGCCCGGGCAGTCGACGCCGCGTTCGCTGTGCGGGTCGGTGCCCTGGCCGAGGATGAAGAGCGGAAGGCCGGTCTCGGTGATCGTCACGACCACACCCCCTCGGGGACTTATCGTCTAACTGACGACTAATCATTACACAACGCGCCGCGTGGTTCGTCGCGAGGTTGCCGGTGGGGAACGGAACATGGAATGTGTAGGGCCGCACGGGTGTTGGTAGCGTCTAGGTAGGACGTCGGAACCAATCGACCGCCCCGATGGGCGGTTGGCGCAGACGCGGGAGTCAGCACATGACGGTTGAGAGCAGCGAGACCACTCAGCAGGGCCTGATCCTGACTGACGCGGCCGCCGCCAAGGTCAAGAGCCTGCTCGAGCAGCAGGGCGAGGAAGGGCTGCAGCTTCGGGTGGCCGTCCAGCCGGGTGGCTGTTCCGGCCTGCGTTATCAGCTCTTCTTCGACGACCGGTCGATGGACGGCGACGTGGTCTCCACCTTCGGCGGCGTGAACGTCGTCACCGACCGGATGAGCGCGCCGTACCTCATCGGGGCCACGGTCGACTTCGTGGACACCATCGAGAAGCAGGGCTTCACCATCGACAACCCCAACGCGACGGGATCGTGCGCCTGCGGCGACTCGTTCAACTGACGAACGGCGCAACTGCCGAGCGCCGCGATCGACGGCGGGCGCGCGTCCGGCGACGCCCGGAGCGCCCCCGGCGCGACGTGCACGCAGCGCCCCGCACGGATTCTTTCGTGCGGGGCGTCGTCATGTTCCGAGACGGTACGCTCAGTGGGTTCGGCGGGATCACCACCATCCCTGCCCCCCGTCTCCCTGATGCTGACAACGAGGAGAATGACCCCGTGCGCATCGCCGTCACCGGCTCCATCGCCACCGACCATCTGATGACGTTCCCCGGCCGCTTCGGCGACCAGCTCATCGCCGAGCAGCTCGACCGGGTGTCGTTGTCGTTCCTCGTCGACGATCTGCAGATCCGCCGTGGCGGATGCGCGGCCAACATCGCCTTCGGCATGGGCTGCCTCGGGCTCGCCCCGATCCTCGTCGGCGCCGTCGGCACCGACTTCGCCGACTACCGCTCCTGGCTGGAGCGCCACGGCGTCGACTGCGACTCGGTTCACATCTCCGAACTGCGCCACACCGCGCGGTTCCTGTGCACCACGGACGAGGACCACAACCAGATCGCCTCGTTCTACACCGGTGCGATGGCCGAGGCGAGGGAGATCGAGCTGGGCCCGGTCGCCGAGCGTTTCGGCGGGCTCGACCTGGTCCTGATCAGCCCCAACGACCCGGCCGCCATGCTGCGGCACACCGACGAGGCGCGCCGGCGGGGCATCCCGTTCGCCGCCGACCCGTCGCAGCAGCTCGCCCGCATGCCCGGCGAGGAGATCCGCCAGCTGGTCGAGGGCGCGGCGTACCTGTTCAGCAACGACTACGAGCTGGGGCTCATCGGGCAGAAGACCGGCTGGTCGGACGAGGAGATCCTCGACCGGGTCGGCGTCCGGGTGACCACCCTCGGCCCCAAGGGCGCCAGGATCGACCGCAAGGGCGAGCCGCCGCTGCACATCCCGCCGGCGCCCGAGCTGGGCAAGGCCGACCCGACCGGCGTCGGGGACGCCTTCCGTGCCGGGTTCCTCGCCGGCCTCGCGTGGGGACTGTCCCTGGAGCGCTGCGGCCAGGTCGGCAACCTCACCGCCACCCACGTGCTGGAGCGGGTCGGCTGCCAGGAGTACGAGCTGAGCCAGCGGGTCTTCCTGGAGCGGTTCGCGGCGGCGTACGGCTCCGAGGCGGCCGACGAGGTGGGCGCGCACGCCCGCTGCCACCACGCCTGAGACCGGCTCTCAGTAGTTGCGGCGCACGTGGATGGACCAGCCGCCCTGCGGCAGCTCGTAGCTCCCCACGTGCTCGTGTGACTTCAACCGGCACCAGGCCGGAACGTCGGTGAACGCGGCGGGGTCGTCGGCCAGCACGGCCACGACGCCGCCCGTCGCCACCTGGTTGATCCGCTCGGCCAGCATGATGATCGGGATCGGGCACTTGCGGCCCAGAGCGTCGATCGTCAGCGCGGGCTGCTCAGCCGGCCGTACCGGCTCGGCGGGCCCGTCCTGCGCCGCCTCCCGGGCCGTTTCCCGAGCCGTCTCCGATGAGCGCCTGGCGCCGCCGCCCGTCCGTCTGCGCCACATCAGTGCACCCCCAAGCTCGACCTGATCCGCCGCACGATGTCCGGGAGCACCGCGAGGAAGCGATCGATGTCGTCCTCGGACGCGCCACGGGGCAGCGATACCCGCACGTTCCCATGCGTAAGCACGCCCATTGCCTCCAGAACGTGCGATGGACGAAGCGTACTCGCCGTGCAGGAGCTGCCGGACGAGACGGCGAAACCGGACTTGTCGAGCTCCGTCAGCAGCGCCTCGCCCTCGACGTACAGGCAGGAGAACGTCACGATGTGCGGCAACCGCATGGCGGGGTCGCCGACGACCTCCACGTCGGGCACCAGGCGGGGCACCTCGGCGCGGATCCGATCGACCAGGGCCGACAGCCGTCGCCCCTCGGCCTCCGCCTCCTCGGCCCGGGCGCGCAGCGCCGCGGCGGCGGCCACGATCGCGGGCACGTTCTCGAACCCCGGCACGCGCCGCCGCTCCCGCTCGTCCTCGGGCAGGGGCGAGCGCCAGCGCACGCCCTTGCGCACCGCCAGCACGCCCACCCCGGCCGGGCCGCCCCATTTGTGGGCACTGGCGGTGAGGACCGACCAGCCCTCGGGGACCGGCAGCCGGCCCGCCGACTGAGCGGCGTCGACCAGCAGCGGCACGCCCGCCTCCCGGCAGGCCCGCGCCGCCTCCTCGACCGGCTGGAGCGTCCCGACCTCGTGGTTGGCGGTCTGCAGGCACGCCAGGGCCGTGCCGGGCCGCGCGACGGCCTCGGCGAACGCGCCCGCGTCCACCCGGCCCGTACGGCTCACGCCCACGAGTTCCACCTCGCCGCCCGCGCGCTCGTGGAGGGCGCCCGCGTGCAGGACGCTGGAGTGTTCGACGGCGCCCGCCACCAGGCGCGTCCCCGCCCTGCGGCGGCCGGCCAGCGTCCCGAGCACCCCCAGGTGGACGGCCTGCGTTCCCGACGTGGTGAACGACACCTCGTCGGGCCGGGCGCCGATCAGTTCGGCTACCTCCGCCCTCGCGCGCTCCAGTAACATCTGGGCGCGGCGCGCCGTGCCGTACAGGCGGGCGGGATCGGCCCAACCTGCGTCGATCGCCGCCAGCAAGGCGTCACGGGCCGCGGGATGGAGAGGCTCGGTCGAAGCCGCGTCGAGGTAGGCCACAGTTAGGACATTAACGGGGGCTGCTCAGAGGGGCGGCGCCGGTCCGCGCTAATGTGTCCCCCAGCGTGAACTCAACCAAGTAAAGGGCAGACCGGCCAGAACGTTGGCGCCGGTCTCACCCAAGGGTCAATTGGAAAAACCGCCCAGGGGAGGAACCCTTGGGCTTCATCTGTGGGGTAGGCGATCCGTGAGTCCGACCCGCCGTACGACACGGCGACCGTGGGCACGCCGCCGGTTGCCCGGAGCCGCCGCCGTGGCGCTGCTGGTGGCGTCCGGGACGGCGTGTAGCAACCAGGCGATCGATCAGTGGTCCCGTGGGGGCATGCCGGAAGGTGTCACCAAGCAGGCCGGCATCGTTCAGACGCTCTGGAACGGGAGCTGGATCGCGGCTCTCGCCACCGGTGTGGTCGTCTGGGGACTGATCCTTTGGGCGTGCATCTTCCACCGCAAGAAGAAGAACAGCCCCGATCAGCTGCCTCCGCAGGTGCGCTACAACCTGCCGATCGAGATCCTCTACACGGTGGTCCCGGTCATCATGGTGGCGGTCTTCTTCTACTTCACGGCCCGTGACGAGACCGAGATCACGCGGATCACCAAGGCCGCCCCGGTCAAGGTCGCCGTCGAGGGTTACCAGTGGAGCTGGCGCTTCACGACCGAATACCAGGGCCAGAAGGCCGTGGTCGCGGGCGTGCCGGTGGACCTCAGCAAGCAGAGCGCGGAGAACCCGCAGGGCCCGCAGCTCGTGCTCCCGGTCAACACCCAGGTGCAGTTCGACCTGCACTCGCCCGACGTCATCCACTCGTTCTGGGTGCCGGCGTTCCTGTTCAAGCAGGACGTCTTCCCGGGCAACGTGCACAACCACTTCCAGATCACGACGCTTGACAAGACGGGCGTCTTCATCGGCCGATGCGCCGAGCTCTGCGGCACCGACCACAGCAAGATGCTGTTCTCCGTGAAGCTCGTCCCGCAGGCCGAGTTCGACCAGTACATCAAGAGCCAGGCGGGGAGTGCGCAGTGACCGCCATCCAGGAACCGGTCGGCGTCTCCGTACGGCCGTACCGCAAGGGGACGGTCATCGCCAAGTGGCTGTCCTCGACCGACCACAAGGTGATCGGGCACCTTTACCTGATCACGTCGTTCGTGTTCTTCCTCATCGGCGGCCTCATGGCGCTGGTGATGCGGGCCGAGCTCGCGCAGCCGGGGCTGCAGGTCGTGTCCAACGAGCAGTTCAACCAGCTGTTCACGATGCACGGCACGATCATGCTGCTCATGTTCGCGACGCCGCTGTTCGCCGGCTTCGCCAACGAGCTGATGCCGCTGCAGATCGGCGCCCCCGACGTGGCGTTCCCCCGGCTGAACATGGTGAGCTACTGGCTCTACCTGTTCGGCAGCACGATCGCCGTCTCCGGCTTCTTCACCCCGAACGGGTCCGCGTCGTTCGGCTGGACCGCGTACGCGCCGCTGTCGAACGCGGTCACCTCGCCCGGCCTCGGCAGCGACCTGTGGGTCATGGGCCTGGCCCTGTCCGGCCTCGGCACGATCCTCGGCGCGGTGAACTTCATCACCACGATCCTCACCATGCGCGCCCCCGGCATGACGATGTTCCGGATGCCGATCTTCACCTGGAACATCCTGCTGACCAGCATCCTGGTGCTGCTGGCCTTCCCGGTGCTGGCGGCCGCGCTGCTCGCTCTGGAGGCCGACCGCAAGCTGGGCGCGCACATCTTCGACTCGCCCACGGGCGGGGCGATGCTGTGGCAGCACCTGTTCTGGTTCTTCGGGCACCCCGAGGTCTACATCATCGCGCTGCCGTTCTTCGGCATCATCACCGAGATCCTTCCGGTCTTCAGCCGTAAGCCGATCTTCGGGTACGTCGGCCTGGTCGGCGCGACCATCGCCATCGCGGGCCTGTCGGTCACCGTCTGGGCGCACCACATGTTCGTCACCGGACAGGTGCTACTGCCGTTCTTCTCGTTCATGACGTTCCTGATCGCGGTGCCGACCGGTGTGAAGTTCTTCAACTGGATCGGCACGATGTGGCGGGGTCATCTGTCGTTCGAGTCGCCGATGCTGTTCGCGGTGGGCTTCCTGGTGACCTTCCTGTTCGGTGGTCTCACCGGCGTCATCCTGGCGTCGCCCCCGCTGGACTTCCACATCAGCGACACCTACTTCGTCGTGGCCCACTTCCACTACGTGGTCTTCGGCACCGTGGTGTTCGCGATGTTCGCCGGGTTCTACTTCTGGTGGCCGAAGTTCACCGGCAAGATGCTCAACGACAAGATCGGCAAGCTTCACTTCTGGCTGCTGTTCTTCGGCTTCCACCTGACCTTCCTGGTGCAGCACTGGCTGGGCGTCATCGGCTTCCCCCGGCGTTACGCCGACTACTCGGCGACCGACGGTTTCACCGACCTGAACATGGTCTCCTCGGCCGGCGCGCTCCTGCTGGGCCTGTCCACGCTGCCGTTCTTCTACAACGTCTGGGTGACGTGGCGGAAGGCGCCCAAGGTCACCGTGGACGACCCGTGGGGCTTCGGCGGCTCGCTCGAGTGGGCGACCTCCTGCCCGCCGCCGCGGCACAACTTCCTGTCGCTGCCGCGCATCCGGTCCGAGCGTCCGGCGTTCGACCTCAAGTACCCGCACATCACCGCCAAGCCTGAGCTGGTGGAGGAGTCCCGATGAAGATCCAGGGATGGATGTTCCTGCTCTGCGGCATCTTCTTCGCCGCCGCGGACGTGGTCTACTGGTTCTGGTCCAAGGAGCCGACCGGCACCACGGCCATGGCGATCTCCGTCGGCCTGGCCTTCATGATCGGTTACTACCTGCTGTTCACCGCGCGTCGCATCGGCGACCAGCCGGAGGACAACAAGGAGGCCGAGATCAGCGACGGCGCGGGCGAGATCGGCTTCTACAGCCCGCACAGCTGGTGGCCGTTGTTCGTGTGCCTGTCGGCCGCGCTGACCTTCTTCGGCTTCGCGGTCGGCTGGTGGCTGTTCTTCATCGGCCTGTTCTGCACGGTCATGAGCATGATCGGGTTCGTGTTCCAGTACTACCGGGGCAACTTCTCGCACTGATCACGTGAACCCCATCGGACGGCCGGTCGGCGATCTCGCCGACCGGCCGTTCGCGTTCTTTGCCGCCACGCGGTCCCCAGGCTGCCCGAACGGTAAGTCACCTGGGAATAACCCCCGGAAAGCGACGCTAGGGGGACGAACGTGCGTGCTGGTGCGGGGGCGCTGGCCCTTCTCGTGGTGGTTGCCGGGTGTTCCACGTCAGGTGGGCGGGACGACGATCGCGGGTCCGGAACGGCCATCAGCATCAGTCCGCTCGACGGCGCCGCCGATCTGCCGCCCGAGCTTCCGATCCTGATCGGCACGGCGAACGGCAAGCTGACTCATGTGGCCGTGAAGGCCGCCGGACGGACCGTGGCGGGGGTGTTCAGCCCCGACCGCACTCAGTGGCGCAGCGAGCGCCCGATGGCCCCGGGAACGGCCTACAGCGTCGAGGCGGCGGCCGCGGGCTCCGGCGGTTCGACCACCAGGACCGTCCGCTTCGCGACGAAACCGGCCGCCAAGACCTTCGGCATCTCCACCCTGCTGCCCAACAAACAGGACACCGGCCTGACGGTCGGCGTCGGCATGCCGATCATCATCACCTTCGACAAGCCGATCACCGACCGCGTGTCCGTCGAGCGCAACCTGATCCTGCAGGCGTCCAAGCCCATCGAGGGCGCCTGGCACTGGCTCGACGACAAGAACGTGGTCTTCCGCCCCGAGAAGTACTGGCCGACGTACACGAAGGTCCGCGTCACCGCACGCCTGGCCGGAACCAGGGGCGGCGAGGGCATGTACGGCAAGCAGGACTACGTCCGGGACTTCGAGATCGGCCGCTCGCAGATCAGCGTGGCCAACACCCAGACCCACCACATGAAGATCGAGCGGGACGGCAAGCAGATCAAGAACATGCCGATCAGCGCGGGTATGGGCGACGTGCTCCGCCACCACACCACCAGCGGCATCCACGTGGCGATGTCCAGGGAGGACGTCACGGTCATGACCTCGCCGGACGCCTCGCCGGGGCAGGCCGGCTACTACGAGACGACCGTGTACAACAGCGTCCGCATCTCCAACACCGGCGAGTACGTCCACGGCGCCCCGTGGTCCGTCGGCGACCAGGGCAACTCGAACGTCAGCCACGGCTGCGTGAACGTCAGCCCGGAGAACGCCAAGTGGTTCAAGAACAACACCCTGATCGGCGACCCGATCATCGTCGAGGGCACGCCACGCAGACTGGAGGCGACCAACGGCTGGAGCTACTGGCAGGACTCCTGGCCGGTCTGGCTCAGGCACAGCCGCCTGCGCGCCGCCCCCGCCGACGCCCTTTGATCGCCCGTCATCCTTCAGGGCGTACGGCGGGCCTTCGACCACCGAATGCAGGCCGGGCAGCGAACAAGGACGCCGCCCGGCCTAACCCACTGTTCATCGACTGAGAACGTGACCGTGTGCGCCGCCCAGACCGGAGCGGGCCGCTGTCCCCACCGCAGGTACGAGCCCGCTCCGGTGAGGACAGGGATGGCGAACCACGACTATCCCGCCGGCCTGCGCTTCTGCCGCACAGGCCGAAGCACTCAAGGTCGCGCTCGGACCTACAGCGGTGGAGTGACGTTGATGAACGCGGTGCAGTTGCCCGGCCAGGCGGGGTTGCCACTGGTGCCCGGAGTGGGCTGAACCGTACAGGTGGTCTGAAATACGCCACCGGTCGACGTGTTGACCGTCACATGAACCACGGTGTTCTGGCTGGACAGGGACACGTCAACCACGCCCGCGGGATAACCGGCCAGCGTTGTCAGGTTGTGCCATGGCGGCGCCGTCCGAGGATCACGGATCAATAGCACCCCGCCGGGTTGCACGAGCCCGATGAACTCGTTGACGTCGTTGACCACCGTGCTATTACTCACCGCCGGCCCGGTGGGCCCTGTCGGCCCCGTGGCTCCTGTCGGTCCGGTCGCGCCCGTGGGCCCGGTGGGTCCCGTGGGGCCGAATGCGCCCGTGGGTCCTGTCGGTCCCGTGGGTCCTGTCGCGCCCGTGGCTCCGGTTGGTCCTGTCGGCCCGGTCGGCCCGGTGGGTCCAGTCGGTCCGGTTGCGCCTGTCGGTCCGGTCGCGCCCGTCGGTCCTGTCGGTCCCGTGGCTCCTGTCGGTCCTGTCGCGCCGGTGGGTCCAGTAGGTCCGGTTGCGCCCGTCGGCCCCGTGGGCCCGGTTGCGCCGGTCGGCCCGGTCGGCCCGGTTGGTCCTGTGGGTCCCGTGGGTCCTGTCGCGCCGATGGCTCCGGTGGGTCCGGTGGCTCCCGTGTCGCCCGTAGGTCCGGTCGCGCCGGTGGCTCCTGTCGGTCCGGTCGCGCCCGTGGCTCCGGTTGCTCCGGTTGCTCCGGTTGGTCCTGTGGGTCCGGTCGCGCCGGTGTCGCCGGTCGGTCCTGTCAGTCCTGTGGGTCCGGTCGCGCC